>CAJXYS010000013.1 GCA_913063035.1 uncultured Maritimibacter sp.
ACCAGGTTCAGCAGCTGCGAGCCGATCAGGATGGTGAAGACCATGCTGGTCACCTTGGCGGTCTCGCGCACCACCGGTGTCAGCACCCCGCCCCGGAACAGCACCCAGCAGCTATAGAGGATGCCGTACATCGCGAAGTAGAAGGCGCCGAAGCCGACCAGATAGGCGATCCAGTCCTCGAGCCCGACATCCTCTCGCGCGATCCGGAGGTCGAAATTCGCGCCGATCACCAGCATCACCGCGATGGCCATGGCCGCGCGCATGATGATGGTGCCGGACCGGCCCTCGTCCTGGAGCTTGCGATAGGCGGCAAGCATGATCGCACCGCCCGCGCCGAGCGCCGCCGCCGGGGTCGGGTTGGTGATGCCGCCCAGGATCGAGCCCAGCACCGCGACGATCAGCACCAGCGGCGGGAAAACCACCCGGATCAGGTCGTTGCGCGCCAGGCGTTCGGCCGCGTGGCGGCCGCCGTAGAAGATCATCGCCAGCGCCGGGATCAGGATCAGGAAGGTCACGCCCGGTGTCGTGAGCGGCGAGATGAATAGCGCGTCAACCACGAGCCCCAGCAGGATGCCCCCGGCCCCGATGATCAGGGGGCGGGTATCGTCGGTGGGCGCGACGCCGCGCGCGATCGCCAGCAGCAGCCCGGCCAGCACGAAGAAGGTCAACAGGCCGTTGCCGATCGGGTTGATGCTTTCCAGCTTGGCGGCGCGGGCCTCGACCAGTTCCTCTTCGCTCAGCTGGTGCGATTCCTCGACGCCGCCGGCGGCGGCGATTTCGTCGGCGCGCTGCACCGAGGCGTCCCAGGCCTCCTGGCCGTGAAGCTCGATCATCGCTTCCTGGCAGCGCGGTGAGACGTTGGTGCGCAGATCGGGCGTGTCGGCGACCTCGGAATAGCTGCGCACGGTCAGGTCCTGGCTGCCCGCCAGTCCGACCATGCCCATGATGAAGGCCCCGCCCACGATCAGCACCGGGATGGCGAGGAACCAGGTCAGCCCCTCCTGGCGGGTGATGACCTCGCCGGTATCGGCGTCCAGTTGGACCGGCGGCGCCTTGGACGGGTTGAAGACCGCGAAGCCGAAGGCATACGCCGCATAGAGTGCCGCCAGCAGAACGCCGGGCAGGATCGCCGCCTGGAAGAGCGTGCCGACCGAAACGACCGCGGCCTCGCCCAGGTAGGTCAGCGCGTCGGTGCAGCCGAGCGACTGCGCGCGCTGTTCCTGCGCGGTGGCATAGATGTCGCCGGCAAGCGTGCCCAGCAGGACGATCACGATCGAGGGCGGGATGATCTGCCCCAGCGTGCCGCTGGCCGAGATGACGCCGGTCGCCAGTTCGGGGCTGTAGTTGTTGCGCAGCATCGTCGGCAGCGACAGCAGCCCCATCGTCACGACGGTGGCGCCCACGATCCCGGTGGAGGCCGCGAGGAACGCACCCACGACCACGACCGACACCGCCAGGCCGCCCGGCAGCGGGCCGAAGACGCGGGCCATGGTCGTCAGCAGATCCTCGGCGATCTTGGACCGCTCCAGCACGATGCCCATCATCACGAACATCAGCACCGCGAGCAGCGTCTCGATCGAGGCGCCCGCGAAGACGCGCTCGTTCATGCGGTTCACGATGAAGGAGAGGTTCCGGTTCAGGGCCTGCTCCCAGCCGCCCGGGAAGAGCGGTTGCTGCACCGTGGGCAGGTCCGGGTATCGGAAATGCGAGATGTCTATCGGCGGCACGCCCGTCGCCACCAGGTCGCTATAGGCCTGCGACGCGGTGTCGATGGCCTCGTGGCTCAGGATGCCCGCCGAATCCAGCGCCGCGATGATGGCGAAGGAAATCGCGCCCGACCCGGCGATCGCGAAGGCGACCGGGAAGCCGGTCAGGATGCCCCCGAAGAGGAGCAGGAAAACGATAAGGAGACCGACTTCGACGCCGTCCAGTCCGAAAAGCATGGTATCCCGCCCTTAGATCTCGTTGCCGGCGTAGGCGTCTTCGCCCTCTTCGACGCCGTCCTTGTCCAGATATTTGTCGGCGCTCTCCTCGCCTTCGACGAATTCGAGGAAGGAGCGGTAGAAGAACGCGAGGGCCTGCAGGAAGACGAGCCCGGTGAAGGCGACCATCAGAACCTTGAACAGGAAGTAGCCGTCGAACCCGTTCGGCGAGAAGCCGATCGTCTCGACGTTCCATTTCACGATCCGCGACTTCCGCAGCATCAGTTCCAGCTGGTCGCTGGCCGATACCTTGGGCGTGATCAGGTGGCGCCACATGAAGAACCAGGCATACATCCAGATCAGCACCGCCACGGGCATCATGAAGAAGAGCGCGCCGAACATGTCCACCACGCGCTTGGCGCGGTGGCTGATCGCCGAATAGACGAGGTCGACGCGCACATGGCCCTTTTGCACGAAGGTGTAGGAGACGCACAACGCCACCACCATCGCGTTGTAAAGCTTGAGTTCTTCCGAGAACCACCCGACCGACTGCGTGAACCCCAGCCCAAGCGGATTGATGGTGATCTCGCCCAGGCGGAACACCGACTGCAGGAACACCACGATGATCTGCTGGAGCACCATCAGAAGCCCGGCCCAGGCGAACAGCCGCCCGACGCCGTTTGCCACGCCCTCAAGCCCGACCACGACGCCCCAGAGAAACCGGCGGTAGAAGACCCCCGCCACGGTGACCACGAGGACCAGGTCGAGTACCGCGAAGAAAAACTCGACCGACCCGCCGTAATAGATGAAGCGCATCAGCGCCTCGCCGTCGGACCAGTTGAGCCAGCTCGCCGGATGGGTCAGCGCATAGCCGATGTTCCAGAAGCCGAGCGCGATGTTCTGAGCCAGCCACCAAAGCGCGTCCAGCATGGTCGGTCACTCCTCGCAGCACGGGATTGCGCACGGGTACCGCGCGCAATCCCATTGATTTTCAAGGCTGTAGGCCCTGGCCTTACATCTCCGACAGCACGCGGTTGCGCTGCTGGCTGTAGGCGCTGTCCGACTGGGCCAGCCACTGCGAGGATTCGCGCAGCGAGGCCTGGGCCGAGTTGTGGATCTTGGCGAAGATCTCGTCGTCCATGAAGCCGTTCAGCACTTCCATCGAGGCGTTGCCGAAGGCGTTCCAGATGTCCGCCGAGAACTCCTGGATCTGGGCGCCGCCCGAGATCAGGCGCTGCAGCGCCGGACCGTTATTGGCGATGAAGACCGAGTAGTTGTGCTGGTGCGCATCGGCCGAGGCCACCTCGATCGCGCGCTGCTGCGCCGGGGTGAGGCTGTTGAAGACCTCGAGGTTGCAGGCCACCGACAGCGCCGCGCCCGGCTCGTGGAAGCCGGCGGGATAGTAGTGGTCGCAGACCTCCTGCAGGCCCAGCTTCTCGTCCGACCAGGGGCCGATCCATTCGGTCGCGTCGAGCGCGCCGGTCGACAGGGCCTGGTAGATCTCGCCGCCCGGAATCACCTGGACGCTGGCGCCCAGCTTGGACAGCGCCTGGCCGCCGAGGCCCGGCATGCGGAACTTGAGGCCCTTGAAGTCGTCGGCCGACTGCACCGGGCTGCGGAACCAGCCGCCACCCTGGGCGCCGGTCTGGCCGGCGATGAAGCTGCGCAGGCCGAAGATCTCGCCCAGTTCGTGGTGAAGGTCCTTGCCCTCGCCGCCGTAATACCAGGTCATGATCTCGGGCGCGGTCATGCCGAAGGGCACCGCGGTGAAATAGGCAAAGGCCGGGTGCTGGCCGACGAAGTAGTAGTCGGCCCCGTGATACATGTCCGCCTGGCCGGCCGTCACGGCGTCGAACACTTCCAGCGCGCCGACAAGTTCGCCCGCGCCCTTGGCGTCGATGGTCAGCTGACCATCGGTGATGTCATTGACGTTGTTGACCACACGCTCTACCGAGTCCCACACGCCGGCGAGACCGCGGGGCCAGGTGGTCACCATGGTCAGGGTCCGCTTGCCCTGGGCATAGGCCGGAGCGGCCAGCGACGAGGCCGCGGCCGCCGTACCGCCGAGCGCGGACGTTCTAAGAAAAGAGCGACGATCCATTTCATTCCTCCCATTTGAAGCCCGGCGTACGCCCGGGCGGATCGGACAGTGCGGCGGAACCTAGCGTGGCCCCGCGCCTATGGGAATACCTAGTAACCCGTAGAAGCTGCGACAGGACCGCCCTTCACGTCGCGGAACCCGCCCGGCCGGGCCGCGATTGACGCGGCCGGACCGATTTCGCATGCTGCGCTGGCGTCCTGCGGGGCGTCACTGGGGATGGGGGTTGAGCCCGAGGATACGTTCTATGCGCCGCGCGTACCGGCTGAGCTATGGCCAGAAAATCTTCGTGCTGGCCACCGTGCCGCTGGTCGTCGCCGTCGCGGCCATCGCGCTTCTGGTCGCCCACCAGTCGCGCGCGTTGTCCGAACGCGAGATCGCCGCGCTCGAGAGCCAGCTGATCGACGCGAAGAAGGCCGAACTGAGAAACTACCTCACCATCGCCAAGAAGTCCTTCTACGACGTCTACGGTCCCGCCCTGCCCGACGATGCGGCGGCCAAGCTGAAGGCCACCCAGACCCTGTCGTCGATGACCTACGGCAATGACGGCTATTTCTTCGTCTTCGACTATGACGGGACGAATCTCGTCGCGCCGCGCCAGACCGGGTTGATCAACCGCAACTGGGCCGGGCTGCGCGACGTCGAAGGCACGCCGGTCACCGACCGCCTGATCGAGCTGGCCCGGATGGGCGGCGGTTATCACAGCTATCTCTGGGAAAAGCCCTCGACCGGCGAGACGGCGCGCATGATCACCTATGTGACCGGGCTGCAGGACTGGCGCTGGGCGATCGGCACCGGTGTGTTCATAGACGACGTGCTCGACGGCGTCGCCGCGGCGCGCGCCACGACCGAGGCGCGGGTGCAGCGCACCTTCCTCTGGATCGGGGCGATCGCCTTCGGGGCGCTGCTGCTGGTCTTTCTGACCGGGATCTTCCTCAATATCCGCGAGCGCCGGCTGGCCGACGCCAAGCTCAAGGAACTCACGCAGCGGATCTTCGACACCCAGGAGGAGGAACGCGGCCGCGTCGCGCGGGAACTTCACGACAGTATCAGCCAGATCCTCGTGGCGGTGCGCTACGCGCTGGAACTGGCGGCGCGCCGGGTCATGGCCGGCGATGCCCGCGCCTCGGAAAACATCGGCAAGTCGATCGAGGGTCTCAACGGCGCCATCCAGGAAGTCCGCCGCATCAGCCGTGACCTGCGCCCGGGCGTGCTCGACGACCTGGGCCTCGGGCCGGCGCTGCAGACGCTGACCGACGAGTTCGAGCGCCGCACCGGGGTCAGGACGCATTTCAAGACCGTGGTTTTCCGCAATCGCCTCGACAAGGATGCCAAGATCGCGCTTTACCGGATCGCGCAGGAAGCGCTGACCAATGTCGAGCGCCACTCGGAGGCCAGCCAGGTGTCGTTGGAGGTGTTCGGGCATTCGTCCGGGGCGACGCTGCGGATCAGCGACGACGGCCGCGGCATTGCCCCCGAGGCGCGCGCCGCGGGAACCGGGCTCGGCATCCGCAACATGCAGGAGCGCATGGAGCGCCTGGGCGGCACGCTGCGTATCCTCAGCACCGCCTCGGGGACGACCATCGAGGCGCAGGTTCCGCTGACCCACATGCTGCCGCCCGAACAGACCAGGAAAGTGCCCGCCGAATGACCCCGATCCGCGTGCTCATCGCAGACGATCACCCGATGGTGGTCGACGGCATCCGCGCCGTGCTGGAGACCTTCGACGACATCCAGGTGGTGGGCGCCCTGTCCTCGGGCCAGGAGGTGATCGACCGCTTCGAGACGCTCGCGCCGGACGTGATCCTGCTGGATCTCAACATGCCGAATGTCGGCGGGCTGTCGGCGACGGAAATCATCCTCGAGCGCCGGCCGGAAACCCGGGTGCTGATCCTGTCGATGCATGACAGCCCCGAATACATTTCGACCGCCCTGCGCCACGGCGCGCGCGGCTACGTGCTGAAGGACGTGCCCACCGAGGAGATCCGGACCGCGATCCTGACCGTACACGGCGGCGCGCAGTATCTCTGCACGGGCGCGGAATCGCGGCTGACCCCCGGCACCGCCGACGGGCGCGAGCCGCTCACCAGCCGCGAGCAGACGATCCTGCTGGAACTGGCACAGGGCAAGTCCAACAAGGCGGTCGCCCTGGCGCTGGAGATTTCCGTGCGCACGGTCGAGACCCACCGAAAGAACATCAAGCGCAAGCTGGGCATCTCCTCGACCGCCGGGCTGACGCGCTATGCGCTCGAACACGGCGTGCTGCAGGGCACCAGTGTCGATCTCTGAGCGTTATTTGTAATTTTCTTTCGCAAGGCGGCTCCATGCCGACATTTCCGGTAAAAAATGCGGTTGACGCCCCCCGCGCCGCGCCATAGGTTCCGCCGCACGCAAGGAGACCGCGATGACCAAGACCGTCGTAATCGTAGACGCGTGGCGCATGGGACCGGATCGGTAGATCCACCGGTCATTCCCCATGCGCCCCCGTCCGGTTTCGGGGGCTTTTTTTTGCGGGTTCGACAACACGGAGACCAGGAAGATGACTCGTCAGATGACCGGCGCACAGATGGTGGTTCAGGCCCTGAGGGATCAGGGTGTGGACGTCGTATTCGGCTATCCGGGCGGTGCGGTACTTCCGATCTATGACGAGATCTTCCAGCAGAACGACATTCGCCACATCCTCGTCCGCCACGAGCAGGGCGCGGTCCACGCCGCCGAGGGCTATGCCCGCTCGACCGGCAAGCCGGGCGTCGTCCTCGTCACCTCGGGTCCGGGGGCGACCAACGCCGTCACCGGCATCACCGACGCGCTGATGGACTCCATCCCGCTGGTCGTCCTGACCGGCCAGGTGCCCACCTTCATGATCGGCAACGACGCCTTCCAGGAGGCCGACACCGTCGGCATCACCCGCCCCTGCACCAAGCACAACTGGCTGGTAAAGGACCCGGCGAAGGTGTCCGAGACGATCCACCAGGCCTTCCAGGTGGCGACGAACGGCCGCCCCGGCCCGGTGGTGGTGGACCTGCCCAAGGACGTGCAGTTCGCCCAGGGCACCTACACGCCGCCGCAACAGGCCAATCTCGGGCACTACAACCCGCAGGTGAAGGGCGATATCGACGCCATCACCCAGCTCGTCGAGATGATCGAGAGCGCCGAGCGCCCGATCATCTATTCCGGCGGCGGCGTCATCAATTCCGGGACCGCGGCCAGCCAGCTCCTGCGCGAACTGGTCGACGCGACGGGCTTCCCGATCACCTCGACGCTGATGGGACTCGGCGCCTACCCGGCCAGCGGCAAGTCCTGGCTCGGCATGCTGGGGATGCACGGCACCTACGAGGCCAACCTCGCCATGCATGGCTGCGACCTGATGATCAATATCGGCGCGCGCTTCGACGACCGGATCACCGGGCGCATCGCGGATTTCAGCCCGAAGTCGCGCAAGGCGCATATCGACATCGACCCCTCCTCGATCAACAAGTCGATCCATGTCGACCTGCCGATCATCGGCGACGTGGGCCACGTGCTCGAGGATTTGCTGCGGGTCTGGAAATCGCGCGGGCGCAAGACCGCGCAGGCCGGGCTTGAGAAGTGGTGGAAGCAGATCGCCGAGTGGAAATCGGTCAACTGCCTCTACTACAAGCCCTCCAAGCAGGCCATCAAGCCGCAATACGCGCTCGAACGGCTGGAAGCCCTGACCCGCGGCCATGACCGCTACGTCACCACCGAGGTCGGCCAGCACCAGATGTGGGCCGCGCAGTTCATGGGCTTCGAGGATCCGAACCGCTGGATGACGTCGGGCGGGCTGGGAACGATGGGCTACGGCCTGCCGGCCTCCGTCGGCGTGCAGGTGGCGCATCCCGACGCGCTGGTCATCAACGTCGCCGGCGAGGCGTCCTGGCTCATGAACATGCAGGAGATGGGCACCGCGGTGCAGTACCGCCTGCCGGTCAAGCAGTTCATCCTGAACAACGAGCGCCTCGGCATGGTGCGCCAGTGGCAGGAACTGCTGCACGGCGAGCGCTATTCCCACAGCTGGTCCGAGGCGCTGCCCGATTTCGTCAAGCTGGCGGAGGCCTTCGGCTGCAAGGGCATCATGGTCAAGGACCCGGCCGATCTCGACGATGCGATCCAGGAAATGCTGGATTACGACGGCCCGGTGATCTTCGACTGCCTGGTCGAAAAGCACGAGAACTGCTTCCCGATGATCCCCAGCGGCGAGCCGCACAACAAGATGCTGCTTGGCGATGCCAGCACCAAGGACGCCATTCAGCAAGGCGGCGCGGTGCTGGTCTGAGTCTAACCCGGGGGGCGCCGGGCGCCCCCTGCCCCGACCCGGTTTCCGAAGAGAAGATGAAGGCCCATGTCAGCGCTGAAGATCAAGAAAGGCACGTCGAAGCATTCCGCCTACGACCTGCGCGACCCGAATGCCGAGGTGATGGAGACCCACACCCTGGCGGTGATCGTCGATAACGAGGCCGGCGTCCTGGCCCGCGTGATCGGGCTGTTCTCCGGCCGGGGCTACAACATCGAGAGCCTCACCGTGGCCGAAGTCGACCACGAGGGCCATCGCTCGCGGATCACGGTGGTGACCACCGGCACCCCGGCGGTGATCGAGCAGATCAAGGCACAGCTGGGCCGGATGATCCCGGTCTACGACGTCCACGACCTGACCGTCGAAGGCCCCGCGGTCGAGCGCGAACTGGCACTGATCAAGGTGGCCAATACCGGCGAGAAGCGCGTCGAGGCGCTGCGGCTGGCCGATATC
This sequence comes from uncultured Maritimibacter sp., assembly GCA_913063035.1. Lineage (GTDB taxonomy): Bacteria > Pseudomonadota > Alphaproteobacteria > Rhodobacterales > Rhodobacteraceae > CAJXYS01. The sequence continues at coordinate 8,786 of CAJXYS010000013.1, forward strand.
TTCCGCGCCAACGTGGTCGATTCCACGCTCGAGAGCTTCGTTTTCGAGATGACCGGCACCACCGACAAGATCGACGCCTTCGCCGAGCTGATGCGCCCGCTCGGGCTGGTGGAAATCGCGCGGACAGGCGTGGCGGCGATGTCGCGCGGCACCGCCGCCTGAACCCCGGTCAGACCAGGCGCGGCCGCCCGGCCGCGCCCGGCTGCGCCAGGCCGCCCGCGGGCTCGACGCCGTGGGTCAGGGCCGCGGCCTCGAGCTTCAGCATCTCGGCCAGCCGGGGCATGCCGTCGCGGTTGACCAGTTCCGCCGCGCACGCCCGGCGGACGTCACCCTCCTCGTGGAGCGCAAAGAGAATGAGGTCTCCCGAGGCCAGCGCCACCCCGGTCCGCTTGCAGCTGCCGCCTTCACTGGCGCCGTCGAGAAAGGCAAGTTCGGCGTGATCGTCGCACCAGATCACCGCGGAGCCGTCGGCGGCATCCCGCCAAAGCACAATACCGTAAATTCTTTCGATACTCATTACGCACCCTTTTTACTCGCTACGTGGTATACACGGGCTACCCTGAGCTAATCGTCCAATTGTTGCGTTTTCAATAATCCTTAAGGATGGCGGCTTTGTGCATTCGCTACTCATTTTGCACCCTTTTTACTCGCTACGTGGTAGCTTTGGGGTTACCCTGAGCTAACCGTCAAAAGGGTTGCGTTTTCAAGAACAGCTGGCGCAACTGGTTGTGTCACCACGCGTTTTTTTCCGCGAAAAGCTCAGGCCGGCTGATGCTCATTGGCGTCATTCCGGGGCTGCCTGACACAAAACCCGCGTGGCTCAAGGGTAACGCGTTAACTACCCTTTCCCTTGTGAGGGGTGAGTAGGTAAGAATGAAAAAAATCGAGCTGGACCGTCCGGGCCGTAATACGCCTGCCCGACAGCGGGCCGTTTTTGGCAGGAACCTCAGGGATCTAATCGCGGAGACGGGCATTTCCGTTTCGGGATTGTGCCGGCAACTCGGCATCAATCGCACCCAGTTCAACCGCTATCTTTCGGGCGAGAGCTTCCCACGGCCCGACATCCTGGCGCGTATCTGCACCTATTTCGAGGTCGACGCCCGGATCCTGCTGGAACCGGTGGAGCTGATCATGCAGCCGGCGACCGGCTTCCTGTCGCATCCAGAACTGGACAGTTTCCTGTCGACCGGGATGGCGACCGTTCCCGAGGACCTGTTGCCGAACGGGTTCTTCCGCTACGTCTTCCCCAGCAGCCTGGCGGAGGGAAAATTCCTCGTCGGGATCGCTTACGTGTACCGCCGGGGCGGCGTGACCTTCATGCGCGGCTACATTCCGCGTTCGGTGATGGCCCATCTCGGGATCGGATATGCAGGGGGGGCGCATGAAAGCCGCGGCTTCGTCACGCGCCAGGGCGCGGGCCTTGCGGTATTCGCCGTGCGCCGCGGGGCCTCTTCCGCGGATTTCACCTATATCCAGCGCGTTTCCCCGCAACGGAAACGCTGCTGGCAAGGCTTCAGAACTCGTGCGGTGCCCGAGTCCGATGCCGGTCTGACCGTCGGCCGTATCATGCTGGAATACCTGGGCCGGGCCGTGTCCGACGCCCTGCCCGCCGCCCGCAAGTCCGGCTACAGGACCCGCGGCGACCTGACCCAGGTGGAGCTCGACCTGCTGCGCCCCGACGAACCCGTGCGCTAGGAACCGGCGCCGGCGCCGCGCGCCCGGCGCGCCGAGATGTCGCAGCCGGTCCGGTGAGCGGTCGCAGACGGGCGGTCCGGCACGGCAGCGCCTGTCTACTCTGGCGGGACAGACCCCGCAAGGAGTGCCGCCATGACCGACACCGTCACCGACCTGTCCGCGGTTCACCGCCCCGTGGCCGAGGCCCGCGGCCTGCCCAACGCGCATTACGTCGATCCCGCCGTCTTCGCCGAAGAGCGTGACGCCGTGCTCTACGGCACCTGGGCCGGGATCGGCTTTGCCAAGGACGTGCCCGAGCCGGGCGACGCCTTCCCGGTCGATTTCCTGGGCTACCCGCTGGTGATGGTGCGCGATCGCGCCGGCGCGGTGCGGGTCTTCCAGAACACCTGCCGGCACCGCGGCATGATCCTGGTCGAGAAGCCCGGCCGCCTGCGCGGCATGATCCGCTGCCCCTATCACAGCTGGTGCTACGGTCTCGACGGCCGGCTGGTCGCCACCCCCCATGTGGGCGGGCCGGGCCGGAATACCCACGCGGCCGTGGATCGCGACACGCTGGGCCTGATCGAGGTGCGCGCCCATGTCTGGCGCGACGTGGTCTTCGTCAACGTCTCGGGCGATGCCCCCGACTTCGCGGAATACGCCGCCGACGTCATGGCCCGCTGGGCCGAGTTCGACCAGCCGCTGTATTTCGGCGGGCCGGAGTCTGCCTTCACCCTCGACGTCGCGACCAACTGGAAGCTCGCCGTCGAGAACTATTGCGAGTCCTACCACCTGCCCTGGGTGCATCCCGGCCTGAACAGCTATTCGCGGCTGGAGGATCACTACAACATCGAGGTGCCCGGCGCCTATTCCGGCCAAGGCACGCTGGTCTACCGCCAGTTCCGGGGCGCCGATGGCGGCACATTCCCCGATTTCGCCGGCCTGTCGGAGAAATGGAACGAGGGCGCGGAATACATCGCCTTCTATCCCAACGTGCTCTTCGGGGTGCATCGCGACCACGCTTTCGCGATCATCCTCGAGCCCAAGGGGCTGGAACGGACCGAGGAGCACGTCGCGCTCTACTATCCGGCGCCCGACACCGACCCGGAGCTGCGCGCGCAGAACGCCGCCCTCTGGAAGACCGTCTTCGAGGAGGATGTCTTCGTGGTCGAGGGCATGCAGCGCGGCCGGCACGGCGCCGGCTTCGACGGCGGACGCTTCTCGCCGGTGATGGACGGGCCCACCCATAATTTCCACGCCTGGGTCGCGCGCCACGTGACCGCCGCCCGCAACAAGGGCCTGGCGGCGGAATGAGTCCCGATAACCGGCGCCTTGAGGCGGCGCTTCTCGCCGCCCACGCGACCGGCGATGCCGAGGCGCTGGTGACGCTGTATTTCGAGGCCGGCCGCCGGGCCGAGGCCCGGGCCGAGATCGACGCGGCGTGCTTCTTCTACACCTATGCCTATGTCTACGCGCTGGAACACGGGCATGGCGACGCCCATGCGCTGCATGCGCGGCTCAAGGCCTACGGACGCGAAGAATAGCCTTCAGAGTATTGGCCGGAAAAGAAAAACGGGGGGCAACTTGCCCCCCGGAGTTTCGCTGTCCAGGCTCATAATTCATACCGCTCGGTTTCTGCCTGCGGCCTGAACCGCGTCTAGGGCGAGCGCACCCGCCCCGGAACCCCTCCTCCGGCCCCGCGGCGGGGGCCGGAGGGGGTGACCCTCAGCTGCAGCCGCTCGTGCCGCCGCAGGTGTTGCACTTCATGCAGGTGCCGTTGCGCACCAGCGTGTAGTTGCCGCATTCGCCGCAGGGATCGCCCTCGTAGCCCTGCATGCGCGCCTTGGTGCGGGCGTCCATGGCCTGCGAGGTGCTCTCGTAGGTCTGCACCGCCTCGTAGGTTTCCGTGGCGGCGATCGCCTCGACGGCCGCGGCGCTGCCGGTGGCGGTCAGCCCGCCCTGGTGCACCACCAGTTCCTGCGGCAGCCTCTTGCGAAGATACCCGGTCGAGGAGACCTGCTTGAGCCATTCCAGCGACTGGCTCGCGGCCGTGTCGGTGACCTCGGCCACGTTCGGCTTGCCTTCCTCGTCGCCCCGGCCAAGCTCGTCGAAGCTTTGGCCGTTCGGCTTCACATGCGCCAGGTCCGTGCGGTCGAGATAGCTGACCGCCAGTTCCCGGAAGATGTAGTCGAGGATCGAGGTGGCGTTCTTGATCGAGTCGTTGCCCTGGACCATCCCCGCCGGCTCGAACCGGGTGAAGGTGAAGGCCTCGACGAACTCCTCGAGCGGCACGCCGTATTGCAGCCCGACCGACACCGCGATGGCGAAATTGTTCATCATCGCGCGGAAGCCGGCGCCTTCCTTGTGCATGTCGATGAAGATCTCGCCGAGCGCGCCGTCCTCGTATTCGCCGGTGCGCAGGTAGACCTTGTGCCCGCCGACGATGGCCTTTTGCGTGTAGCCCTTGCGCCGCTCGGGCAGCTTCTCGCGGTGGCTGCGGACGAGTTCCTTGACGATGACCTTCTCGACCACCTTCTCGGCCAGCATCTCGGCCTTGGCGTGCATGCTGCCGGTGGCGAGCACCTCCTCGGCCTCCTCGTCGTCCTCGACCAGCGCGGCGGCCAGCGGCTGGCTCAGCTTGGAGCCGTCGCGGTAGAGCGCATTGGCCTTCACGCCGAGCGACCAGCTGAGTTCATAGGCCTGCTGGCAGTCCTCGATGGTGGCGTCGTTGGGCATGTTGATCGTCTTGGAGATCGCCCCCGAGATGAAGCTCTGCGCCGCCGCCATCATGCGGATGTGGCTGTCCACGCTGAGGAAGCGCTTGCCCTTCTTGCCGCAGGGATTGGCACAGTCGAAGACGTGGTAATGGTCCTCGGCCAGGTGCGGCGCCCCTTCCAGCGTCATGGTTCCGCAGACATGATCGTTCGCGGCCTCGATCTGCGCCTTGCTGAAGCCCAGGTGCCGCAGCATGTCGAAGGTCGGGTCGTTGAGCTTCGCCGCCGGGATGCCCAGCACCTCGGTGCAGAAGGCCTCGCCCAGCGTCCACTGGTTGAAGACGAAGCGGATGTCGAAGGCCGAGGGCAGCGCCGCCTCGATCTTCTTCAGCTCGGCCTCGCCGAAACCGTGCCCGATCAGCGCGGTGTGGTTGATGCCCGGCGCGTTGCCGAGGGTGCCGTGACCGACGGCGTAGGAGACGATCTCTTCGACCTGGGCGGGAGTGTACCCAAGCGTCTCCAACGCCGCCGGGACGGAGCGGTTAATGATCTTGAAGTAACCGCCACCTGCCAGCTTCTTGAACTTCACCAGCGCGAAGTCCGGTTCGATCCCCGTTGTGTCGCAGTCCATCACCAGGCCGATCGTGCCGGTCGGCGCGATCACCGAGGTCTGGGCGTTGCGGTAGCCATGGGCCGTGCCGAGGCGCAGGGCCTCGTCCCAGGCCGATTTCGCCAGCGCCACCAGCCCCTCGTCAGGACAGTTGCCATGGTCCAGCGCCACCGGCTTGACCGCCAGCTCCTCGTAGCCGTCGCGGTCGCCATGGGCCGCGCGGCGATGGTTGCGCATGACCCGCAGCATGTGGTCGGCGTTCTTCTCGTAGCCCGGGAAGGGCCCCAGCTCGCCGGCCATCTCGGCCGAGGTGGCATAGGCCACGCCGGTCATCAGCGCGGTCAGCGCCCCGCAAAGGGCCCGGCCCTCGTCGGAGTCGTAGCCAAGCCCCATGTTCATCAGGAGCCCGCCGATATTGGCATAGCCCAGACCCAGCGTGCGGAAGTCGTAGGACCGCCGGGCGATTTCCTTGGACGGGAACTGCGCCATCAGGACCGAGATTTCCAGCGTCACGGTCCAGAGACGGGTGGCATGCATGTAGTCTTCGGCCTGGAACGTGCCGCCGCGGTAGAAGGTCAGCAGGTTCATCGAGGCCAGGTTGCAGGCCGTGTCGTCAAGGAACATGTATTCCGAGCACGGGTTCGAGCCGCGGATCGGCCCGTCCGCCGGGCAGGTGTGCCAGGCGTTGATGGTGTCGTGGAACTGGATCCCCGGATCGGCGCAGGCCCAGGCGGCGTGGCCGACCTGCTCCCAGAGCTCGCGGGCCTTCACGGTCTTGGCCACCTTGCCGTCGGTGCGGCGGATCAGCTCCCAGTCGGCGTCGTCCCGAACCGCCTGCAGGAAGGCGTCGGTGACCCGCACCGAGTTGTTGGAGTTCTGCCCGGAGACCGAGTTATAGGCCTCGCTGTCCCAGTCGGTGTCGTAGGTCGGGAACTCGATCGAGCCGTAGCCCTGCTTGGCGTAGTCCAGCACCCGCTTGACGTAGGTTTCGGGCACGCGGACCTGCTTGGCGGCCTTGACTGCCTGCTTCAACCCGGCGTTCACCTTGGGGTCGTAGGCGTCTTCGGCGGCGCCGTCCCAGCTGCGGATGGCGGCGAAGATGTCGTTCAGCATCGACTCGTGGATCTTGGACCCGGCGACGAGGCTGGCGACCTTCTGCTCCTCGATGACCTTCCAGTTGATGAATTCCTCGATATCCGGGTGATCCATGTCGCAGATCACCATCTTGGCCGCGCGACGCGTGGTGCCGCCCGACTTGATCGCGCCGGCCGCCCGGTCGCCGATCTTGAGAAAGCCCATCAGCCCGCTCGACTTGCCGCCGCCCGACAGGCTCTCGCCCTCGGCGCGCAGGCTCGAGAAATTGGTGCCGGTGCCGGAGCCGTATTTGAAGAGGCGCGCCTCGCGCACCCAGAGATCCATGATCCCGCCGTCATTCACCAGGTCGTCGCCGACGGACTGGATGAAGCAGGCATGCGGCTGCGGATGCTCGTAGGCCGACTTGGACTTGGTGAGCTTTCCGGTCCTGTAGTCGACGTAGAAATGGCCCTGTCCCGGCCCGTCGATGCCATAGGCCCAGTGCAGGCCGGTGTTGAACCATTGCGGGCTGTTCGGCGCGGCCATCTGGCGGGCCAGCATGACGCGCATCTCGTCGAAATAGGCGCGGGCGTCTTCCTCGGTCGAGAAGTAGCCGCCCTTCCAGCCCCAGTAGGCCCAGGCGCCGGCCAGCCGGTCGAAGACCTGCCGCGCACTGGTCTCGCCGCCGTAGCGGGCATCCTCGGGCAGTTCCGCCAGCGCCGCCTCGTCGGGCACGGACCGCCACAGGAATTCGGGGACGTCCTTTTCCTTCACGGGCTTCAGCCGCGCCGCGACGCCGGCCTTGCGGAAATACTTCTGCGCCAGCACGTCGGAGGCCACCTGGCTCCAGCGCGCGGGCACTTCGATTTCGTCGAGCTTGAAGACGGTGGTGCCGTCCGGGTTGCGGATTTCGGACGACGTCGTGGTGAACTCGATCCCGTCGTAAGCGTCGGCGCCGGCTTTGGTGAATTTGCGTTCGATTTTCATTTCTGCCCCGTAGTCAAATCTTTCCCGGTCCGGCCATGCGGTTGTCCCGCCGTGCCGGTTGCTCTCGTGCCAGTGATGAGGGCCTGGTGGCCTCCCCGCTTTGCCTGTTCTGCGGACCTCTCTGCGCCTGCCGGTTCGCGCTTCCCTGGCGCCGATCGTTGGTCCTGTCAGAACGCCGCCCCGATGACACTAAATGTGGTGGTCGACGATGCGGCCCACACAAGGTGGCGTAGGTTGGCCGCTTCGGTCAACGCCATTTTTTGCGGTTTCGTGACATTTTTCCGTTGACCATTCCGGGGTGTCCGGTTCCCGGTCGCGCCCCCCGCCCGCGGCGGACGGATCGGCGGCGGCGGGAACGTCCGGATTCCGGGTGTCAGGCCAAAGATTTATGGGGGCCGGCTGAAGCGCCGCCTGAGGCCACCGCCCGCGACTCGCCCCGGGGTCGAGTCGTCCCGCCACCACGGGCGGGGGTGCGGCCCGCCGGCAACAACGATATCTGGTGATGGAATACTGGTCGGGGCGGCGAGATTCGAACTCACGACCTTCGGTACCCAAAACCGACGCGCTACCAGGCTGCGCTACGCCCCGACCGATGCCTTCTCTCTATTGCCTGCGTGCCGGCTTGAAAAGCCTTACTCGCACGGCCAGGCCGCGATTTCCTGCGGGATCGCCGGGTGGCGCAGCTCGTCGCCGGGGGCCAGCCCCAGCCGGGCGGCCATCCCGCCATTGATCTCGAGCACCGCCTGCACGCCGGGACCGCCATCGATGGTCGCCAGGCTGCCCGGTTCGGCGTTCTCGTGGATCCGCAGCACGGCGCCGCGCGGATCGAGAAAGATCATGTCGAGGGGAATCAGCGTGTTCTTCATCCAGAACCCGACGCGCCGCGGCGACGGGTAGACGAAGAGCATGCCCGAGAACGTGCCGAGCGACTCGCGGTGCATCAGGCCGTCCGCGCGTTCCGCGGCATCGTCGGCGATCTCGACGGTGAAGCGGGCGCTGCCCCAGTCGCCGCGTATCTCGGCGACGTCGGGGCGGCAGGTCGCGCCGGCGGCCCCGGCCAGGACCAGCCCGGCCGCCAGACCCAGGAGAAGGCGGATCACGCCTCGTCCTCGTCCTCATCCTCGCGCTGGCCGTATTCCCAGCTGCGCACCTCGGCGGCCATGCACCCGCGCGGGCCGTCCACGACCCGGAGGCAGACCGCCTCGCCCGGGATCAGGTCGGCCATCCCGCAGCTGCGCAGAACTTCCATGTGAATGAACACGTCCTCGGGCCGGCCGAAGACATTGCCGAAGCCAAAGCCCTTGACCTTGTCGAACCATTTGACCCGGGCCGGTTCCAGCGGCACGTCGGCCAGTTCCGGCGGCGTCTCGGCGATCTCTTCCTCGACGTCGCGCGGGGCCTCAATGGCGAGCACTTCGGTCGCCTGTTTGCCGCGATCCGTTTCCTGGATCTCGATCTCGACGACGGATCCGTCCGCGATGGAGCTCTGCCCGAAATTTCGCAGAACATTCGCATGTAGTAGAATGTCGGGCCCGCCATCGTCGGAAACGACGAAACCGAACCCCTTGGTGGCGTCGAACCATTTTACCTGGCCGCGCGTTCGTATTGCAGTCGTCAACTAGGTACATCCCCCGTAGTCGTGATTACACTTACTTTCATCCCCAAACAGGTTAACTAAACGGCAACCCGTGCCGCTATTCAAGCTTAAATTCAAGGGGTCTCACGGGATGCGCATTTCACGCATCGTGAAATTCAGGGGCTGAGACGGGTGATCGACCACCCCTCGTCAGGGGATTTCCGCGCCCATCTGAACCTGTCGTGCAGCCTGTGCGCCCCGTCGGCCCAGAACTCTATTTCCAACGGGTTGATCCGGAAGCCGCCCCAAAAGGACGGGCGCGGCGGGTGCAGGCCCTTGGCCGCCCCGATGCGTGCGACCTCGGCCATCAGCGCGCCGCGCGAGTCCAGCGGCTGCGACTGTTTCGACGCCCAGGCGCCAAGCCGGCTCTTCAGCGACCGCGAGGCGAAATACGCATCCGCCTGCGGGCCGTCCTCGCGTTCCACCAGTCCGCGGACGCGGATCTGGCGGCGCAGCGACTTCCAATGCATCACGAAGGCCGCCTTGCCAGCCGCCTCGATCTCGCGCGCCTTCACGCTCTCGTAGTTGGTGTAGAAGACGAAGGCCGCCGGCTCGATCTCTTTCAGCAGCACCATCCGGGCATTGGGCAGCCCGTCGGCATCCACGGTCGAGAGCGCGATGGCGTTCGGATCGTTCGGCTCGCTCTTCTCGGCCTCGGCCAGCCAGCTGCGCGCGATCTCGAACGGATCGTCGCCGGCGAAGATCCCGGTGCGGTCGCTCATCCTGTTCCTTTCCCGGACCCGTTGCGCGGCAATCGGGTCGCAACTGCGGCCAGAAAGATGGGCCAGCCTTGCGGCCCTTATCGCTTTGGCCTAAACGAAACCCACGCAATAGGTCGTTCAGGGGCAGAGAATGTCAACCGGGTTGATGCAAGGAAAACGCGGCCTCGTCATGGGGGTCGCCAACGACAAATCCATCGCCTGGGGCATAGCGCGCGCCTGTGCCGAACAGGGCGCGGAACTCGCCTTTTCCTACCAGGGCGAACAGCTCAAGAAGCGGGTCGGCCCGCTGGCTGACTCCCTCGGCGTCGAGCACATCATCGAATGCGACGTCAACAACGGCGAGTCGGTCGACGCGCTCTTCGCGCGGCTCGAGGAAGTCTGGGGCCGGCTCGATTTCCTGGTGCATGCCATCGGCTTTTCGGACAAGGGCGAACTGCGGGGCCGTTACGTCGACACGAGCCAGGAAAACTTCCGCATGTCGATGGACATTTCGGTCTACTCCTTCACCGCCGTCGCGCGCCGCGCCGAGAAGCTGATGACCGATGGCGGATCGATGCTGACCCTCACCTATTACGGCGCCGAAAAGGTCATGCCGCATTACAACGTGATGGGCGTCGCCAAGGCCGCGCTCGAGGCATCCGTGCGCTACCTCGCCGCCGATCTCGGCCCGCAGAACATCCGCGTCAACGCGATCTCGGCCGGGACGATCAAGACGCTGGCGGCCAGCGGCATCGGCGATTTCCGCTACATCATGAAATGGAACGAGCTGAACTCGCCGCTCCGGCGCAACGTCACCACCGAACAGGTCGGCAACGCGGCGATGTACCTGCTGTCGGATCTCGGCGCCGGCGTGACCGGCGAGGTGCACCACGTCGACTCGGGCTACCACGTGGTCGGCATGAAGAACGTCGATGCGCCGGATATCGAGCGCGTCCTGAAGACCCCCGAAAACAACGGGTCCTGACATGGCCGAACGTCTGCCTCATGAAAAGGGCTTCCACGTCTCGTGGGACCAGCTTCACCGGGATGCACGGGCGCTGGCCTGGCGGCTTGACGGGCACGGGCCGGAAAACGGCGGCTGGCGCGCGGTGGTGGCGATCACCCGCGGCGGCATGGCGCCGGCGATGATCGTCGCGCGCGAGCTCGACATCCGCACCGTCGACACGATCTCGGTCAAGTCCTACAACCACCAGACCCAGAGCGAACCCGTGGTGATCAAGTCACCGGACATGCGCCTCGTCGGCGATGGCGAGGGCGTGCTGATCGTGGACGATCTCGTGGACACGGGCCGAACGCTGGAAGTGGTCCGCGCGCTTTTGCCCAAGGCCCATGTGGCGACCGTCTACGCCAAGCCGCAGGGCCGCGCCCAGGTCGATACCTTCATCACAGAGGTCAGCCAGGACACCTGGATCTTCTTTCCCTGGGACATGGCGCTGCAATACGTCGAACCCTATCGCGGCACGGACTGAGCGGCGTCAGCGCCCCTCGAAATCCGCCGCGCGCTTTTCCAGGAACGCGACCACGCCTTCCTTGAAGTCGCGCGTCTCGCCGCATTCACCCTGCAGCTTCGCCTCGAGGTTCAACTGATCCTCCAGCGTGTTGTCGAAACTGCCGCGCAGCGCCTCTTTCACGCGGGCATAGGCCGCCGTCGGCCCCTGGGCGAGATGCAGGGCGCGGGCGTACCAGTGATCGGCGAAGCCCTCGTCAGGGACCGCCTCCCAGATCATGCCCCAGTCGGCCGCCTGCCGCGCGCCGATCGGCTCGGCGAAAAGCGCCGCGCCCATCGCGCGGGCAAATCCCATCTGGCGCGGCAGCCAATAGGTGCCGCCGGCATCCGGGATCAGCCCGATCCGGGTGAAGGCCTGAATGAAGCTGGCCGATTCGGCGGCGATCACCACGTCCGCCGCCAGCGCGAGGTTGGCACCGGCCCCCGCCGCCGCGCCGTTGACGGCGGCGATGGTCGGGATCGGGCAGTCGTAGATCGCGCGCAGAAGCGGTTCGTACTCCTCGCGCAGGGTGCGTTCGAGATCGATGTCGGAGACGGCGGTGCGGTCGCCCAGGTCCTGCCCCGAGCAAAAGGCACGGCCCTTGCCGGTCATTACCAGCACCCGCGCGCCCTGCCCCGCCGCTTTCACCGCGTGCAGAAGCTCCGCGCGCATCTGCGCGTTGAGCGCGTTCATCACTTCGGGGCGGCGAAAGGTGATCGTGGCGATCCCGTCGCGAATCCCCAGCCCGATCGTCTGGTACTGCATGGCCGTCTCCGCTCTTGCCGGGGTCCAGCATAGCGCCCCGCGCGGCGCGGGAAAGCCGGACGCGGGGTCAGGATTTCATGATTTCCTCGAGCCGCGTCCGCTCGTCCTCCGAGAGCGCCTCGGCCGGGCTCTCGGTGGCCTGCCGGCGCCGCCGCAGATAGACCCCGCCGATCCCGAGCGCGACCAGCAGCATCGCCGGGCCAGCCGCGTAGAGCAGGATGTTGGCCCCGGTGGCCCGCGGGTTCAGCAGGACGTACTCGCCATAGCGGTCGACCACGTAGTCGATCACCTCGGCGTTGCTGTCGCCGGCCACCAGCCGCTCGCGGACCAGCAGCCGCAGATCGCGGGCCAGTTCGGCGTTCGATTCGTCGATGGACTCGTTGCGGCAGACGAGGCAGCGCAGCTCGGCCGAAATGTCGCGCGCCCGTTCCTCGAGCGCGGGATCGTCGAGCACTTCGTCGGGCTGCACCGCCAGCACGGGGCTGGCCAGCAGCATGAGGATGAGGACCAGTCGTTTCATGCGCCTCACTCCGCCGGAACCGCGCCGTTGGCGGACGTGGCCTTCCGCGCGCCGGCCGCCACGCGGTAGCGCCGGTCGCTCAGGCTGAAGAACCCGCCGATCGCCATGATGATCGAGCCCAGCCAGATCCAGTTCGCGAAGGGCTTGATATAGGTCCGCACGGCATAACCGCCGCCGTCCTGCGGATCTCCGATGACCACGTAGAGATCGCGCGCCAGGCTCTGGTGGATCGCGGCCTCGGTCGTGGGCATGCCCGCGACCGGGTAGATGCGCTTTTCAGGGGTCAGGGTCGCCACGGCCTCGCCGTCGCGCCGGGCGGTGAAGAAGCCCATCGTGGACAGGTAATTCGGCCCCTGAACCTCCTCGACCCGATCGAAGGTGATCGCGTAGTTCCCCACCTCGAAGGTATCGCCTTCGCGGGCGACGCGGATATCCTCGACTTCCCAGGCCATCAGGGTGGCGACGCCGAACATCGTGATGCCGAGGCCGGCATGGGCGATCGACTTGCCCCAGTCGGCCCGGGGCAGCCGGACCAGCCGGCGCAGGCTTTCCCGCGCCGGGACATGGCCCGCGCGCGCCCGCTGCCACAGGTCGGCCCCCGCGCCCAGCACGAGCCAGGCGGCCAGCGCGACACCCACCGGGGCCAGCGCGCTCTTGCCGGTTTGAAGTGTCCAGACCAGGGCGCCCAACGCCACCGACAGCGCCATGACACCCCAGAGCGGGCGCATCACCCGGTCGAAGCGGCCGCGTTTCCACGGCATCATCGCCCCGATCGGCAGCACCATCGCCAGCGCCACCATGAAGGGCGTGAAGGCCATGTTGAAGAAGGGCGCGCCGACCGACAGCTTGCGGTCGAACGCCATCTCGGCCACCAGTGGCCAGATCGTGCCGAAGAAGACCACCAGCGCCGAAACGGAAAGCAGGATGTTGTTGAGCACCAGGGCCGATTCGCGGCTGACGGTGCTGAAGACGCCCTTGGCTTCCATCGCGCCGGCGCGCGCCGCGAAGAGCGTCAGCGCACCGCCCATGAAAAAGGCCGTGATCCCCAAGAGGTAGACCCCCCGCGTGGGATCGTTGGCGAAGGCATGGACCGATGTGATGATCCCCGACCGCACGATGAAGGCGCCGATCAGCGAGAAGCCGAAGGCGAGGATCGCCAGCAGGATCGTCCAGCTCTTCAGGCTTTCGCGCTTCTCGACCACGATGGCCGAATGCAAGAGCGCCGCGGCGATCAGCCAGGGCATGAAGCTGGCGTTTTCCACCGGGTCCCAGAACCAGAAGCCGCCCCAGCCAAGCTCGTAATAGGCCCACCACGACCCCAGCGCGATGCCGATGGTCAGGAACACCCAGGCCGCCAGCGTCCACGGCCGCACCCAGCGGGCCCAGGCGGCGTCCACGCGGCCCTCGATCAGGGCCGCGACGGCGAAGCTGAAGGACATCGAGAGCCCGACATATCCGAGGTAGAGGAAGGGCGGGTGGAAGGCGAGGCCGGGGTCCTGCAGCAGCGGGTTCAGATCCTGCCCGTCCATCGGCGGCATCGCGGTGCGCAGGAACGGGTTGGAGGTGAAGATGATGAAGGCGAAGAAGGCCACCGCGATCAGCGCCTGCACGGACAGCGCCCGGGCCTTGAGCTGCGGCGGAAGGTTGCCACCGAACCACGCCGCCATCGCGCCGAAGAGCGCCAGGATCAGCACCCAGAGCAGCATCGAGCCCTCGTGATTCCCCCAGACGCCCGTGATCTTGTAGAGCATCGGCTTGGCCGAATGCGAGTTCGTGACCACCAGCTGCACCGAGAAATCCGAGGTGACGAAGGCCCAGGTCAGCGCCCCGAAGGAGATCAGGGTCAGGAAAAACTGGGCCGACGCGGCGGGCACGGCCAGCTCCATCCAGCCGTACCAGCGTTTATGCGCGCCGATCATCGGCACGACGGCTTGCACGACGGCGATCAGCGCCGCGACGATCAGTGCGAAATGTCCGAGTTCTGCAACCATTCTACCCAAGACCCATCCTGTTCGGGATCGATCATAAAGATAGCACGGCGCGGGGCAAATCACATTGCGATGCGATCATTCGTCCCGGTTGCGGCGCCAGTCCTCGAGCGCGGCATTCCGGTCTTCCGGCGGCCCGCCGGGCGCCGGCGCGGGCGATGGCGTGGTCGCCGGCCGGCGGAGGTAGTGCATCTCCCTGGCGCCGAAATAGAACCCGACGACGGCCCCCAGAAGCCACCAGAGCGGTTCGGGCACATGGGCCAGCCCCTGCATCCGCTGCGAAAAGCCCGCCGGATCGGCCATCGCGTAGACGAAGAGCCCCAGCGTCCCGAGCGCCAGCAGCGGCCGCGGCAACCGGTTCAGCGCATCGACCGCCCGGTCGAAGACACCCGTCCGGGCGTGTCTGTATTCCGCCGCGTGGGCCTCGAGCGCGGCGATGTAGGCCGCGTGGCGCTGGGTCATCCGCTTGGTGGCGTTGGGCACGAAGACCTCGGCCACCCCGGTCGCCGCCTGCCCCAGCGCCCGCGTCGCGCCCGCACCGCCGAAAATGCGCCCGATCAGCCCCATGCCGCCACCCGGGCCCGATGCTCGGCCTCCGTCAGGTGATAGCGTTCGGCGATGAAGGCCTCGGCGCGGCGGATCCAGCCGCCCTTGCCGCCGTCGCGGCGCCGGGCGAATTTCCGCGCCGCCGGCCGGCGGTCGGCCAGCCGGTAGTAGTAGTTGCGCCGCGCGATACCGTAGGCATCGGCCAGGTGGCGGGGCGCCATGCGGGCCGCGGCATGGGCGGCGCGGATCGTCTCGGGCCCGATGACGCCGTCGACGGCGACCTCCAGCCCCATCTCGCCGAGGAGCCGCTGCAGGATCCGCACGGCATGCGCGCCGGCGTTCACCTGCATGTCGAACACGCTCGCCCGGAGCCGTTCCGGCAGGGCGTCGATCCGCGGGCGGCGATAGTAGTGGGTGATGAAGATCTCGGCCGCCTCCGACCGGCTGAGCCGCTTGACGTCGGACACCGTGACGGCCCCGTCTCCGTCCAGATCGACGCCAAGCCGGCGCAGCGTTTCCAGCGTGACGCCGTGCTTGGTCGGTCCGCCCGGATCGTCGGGGTCGTTCACGAACCCGCCTTCGCGTGCGACGATCTCCGCCGCGATCTGCCTGATGTCCTGCATGGCCACCCATCCTTCTCGATGCGTGGCCAAGCCTCCTCAGCGCAGGTTAAGAACCGCCTGCGGCACCGTCCGCCGGTTTGAACAGCCCCTGCTCCTTCAGCGTGTCGGCGACCTCCTTGGGCATGTAATCCTCGTCGTGCTTGGCGAGGATTTCGGAGGCCTCGAACGTGTCGCCCTGCAGCGTCCCGGTGGCGATCATGCCCTGCCCCTCGGCGAAGAGATCGGGCAACACGCCGGTATAGGCGACCTTTACCGAGGCGGCGCCGTCGGTCACGTTGAAGGTGATCGTCTCGCCCTGGCCACGGACCAGCGAGCCCTCTTCGACCAGGCCGCCGATGCGGAAGCGTTCCTCCGCCGACGGCGGCGTCTCGGCGACCTCCGACGGCGAGCGGAAGAAGGCGATACCGTCGCGCAGCGCGTAGCCGATCAGGCCGCTCGCGACCGCAAGCGACACGAAGGCGATCACGATCAACTGGATTCGGCGTTTCTTTTTAAGACCCTTCATGGTTTACCTCACGGGAAGAGCGGCGCAAGCATCAGCCCCGCCGTTTCATCGAGACCGAGGGCCAGGTTGGCGTTCTGGATCGCCTGGCCCGAAGAGCCCTTGGTCAGGTTGTCGAGTGTCGAAAACACGATCGTGCGCCCGGGCTGGCGGTCCCCCACGACCCCGATATGCACGAAGTTCGAGCCGCGCACATGGCGCGTCGCCGGTGTCTCGTCCATCGGCAGCACCTGCAGGAACGGCTCGTCGGCGTAGCGCCGCGTCAGCGCCTCATGCACCGCGCCCGGCGCGCCCTTTACATAAACACTGGCCAGTATCCCCCTGTTTTGGGGCAGCAAATGCGGGGTGAATGTCACCCGGACGGGGGCGCCCGCCATCTTCGAGAATTCCTGGTCGAACTCGGCCAGGTGCCGGTGCCTGGCGACGTTGTAGGGATGCATCCCCTCGGATATCTCGGAATGGAGCAGGCCTTCCTTGGCCGAGCGTCCCGCCCCCGACACCCCCGTCTTGAGGTCGATGATGATATCGTCGGTCTCGATCACGCCCGCCTCGAGCAACGGCAGGACGGCGTAGTGCCCGGTCGCCGCGTTGCAGCCCGTTCCCGCGATCAGCCGTGCGCCGCGGATCTCGTCGCGGTAGAACTCGGTCAGGCCATAGACGGCCTCGGCCTGCAGCTCGAGCGCGGCATGCGGCTGGCCGTACCATTTTTCGTATTCCGCCGGGTCGCGCAGGCGGAAATCGGCGGAGAGGTCGACCACCTTCAGGTCGCGCGGCAATTCGCGGATCACCGCCTGGCTCGTGGCATGCGGCAGCGCGCAGAACACCAGGTCGATGCCACTGAAATCGATCTCCTCGATCCGCACGAGATCCGGCAGCTCGAGGTGACGCAGATGCGGGAACACCGCCCCCATCGCCATGCCCGCCTTGCGGTCGGCGGCCAGCGCCGCGATCCGCATCGACGGATGGGTCGCGATCAGGCGCACGAGCTCGGCGCCCGTGTAGCCCGACGCCCCGAGAATGGCGATGTTCTGCGTCGTCATGGACGAAGTCCTTCCAGGTTCTGTCTATGATGTAGGGGGTCCGCGGCGCGACCGCAATTCAGGCGGCCTGAAACGTGATCTTGCGTCGCAGGAACTGCGTGGCCTTGCGCGAGACGCGCTCGGCGTCGCCGGTCGTCAGGAACGTCCCGCCGGCGCCCGTGCCCAGCATGTCGGGATGGCGGTCGATATAGTCCGACAGGCTGTCGGCCACCAGGTTGGCCTGGCTGTAGACGTCCACATCGGCCCCGAGCGCATCCTGGAACACGTCGGCCATCAACGGGTAGTGGGTGCAGCCCAGCACGGCGGCTTCGGGCTTCGGCATCCGGCGCTGCAGCGCCTCCACATGGGAACGCACCAGCGCCTCCGCCAGGATCATGTCGCCGTCCTCGATGGCATCGACCAGCCCGCCGCAGGGCTGGGCCTCGACATCGACGCCGATCGCGCGGAAGGCCAGCTCGCGCTGGAAGGCCCGGCTGGAGACGGTGGTCGGCGTCGCGAAGAGCGCCACGTGCTTGACCCCCACCTCGCGCGGGGGCGAGTTGTCGCCCCATTGCCGTTCGGTCAGGGCCTCGATCAGCGGCACGAACACGCCGAGCACGCGCTTGTCACCCGGCACCCAGGTTTCCTGCATGCGCCGCAGCGCCGCGGCGCTCGCCGTGTTGCAGGCCAGGATCACCAGGTCGCAGCCATCGTCCCAGAGCCGCTCCACGCCCGCGCAGGTCAGCCTGAAGATGTCGTCGGCGTCACGCACGCCGTAGGGCGCGTGGGCGTTGTCACCGTAATAGACAAGCGGAAGCTCGGGCAGCCGGCGCGCGACAGCCTCGTGGATCGTGAGCCCGCCAAGGCCCGAGTCGAAAATGCCGACCGCCATCAGTTCCTGTGCTTGTCCTCGAACTCGAATCCGTAATCGAGCGATTTCAGTGGCTTTGGCGACAACTTGTACGTCTCGGCGCGCAGGAAGTCCATCATTCCGCGCGGGTCGCCAAGCAGGGGGGCCAGGCGGGTGCGCGAGACCGGCGCCCCGACGACCACGCGCACCGGCTCGTCGACCCGTTTGCGGAACTCCTTGATCAGGAGAGCCATCCGCAGCGTGTAGTGGACATGGCTCGCCAGCTGGAACAGGCGCGAATTGGCGCCGTCGAAATAGATCGGGACCACCGTCGCGTCGGACCGCGCGATCAGCTTGGCCGTGAAACTGCGCCAGCCCGGGTCCATCGGGGCGCCGAAGGGGCGCTGCGCGGTCGAGACCGTTCCGCCCGGGAACACCCCGATGCAGCCGCCGGCCTTCAGGTAATCGTGGCTCTGGCGCCGGACCGCGATGTTCTGGCGCGCGGCCTCCTTGGTCTCGTCGAAATTGATCGGCAGGACCACCCTGTCGAGTTCCTCGGCCTTGCGGAAGACCCGGTGCGCGAGGATGCGGAAATCGCCCCGGGCGCGGGACAGGATATGCCCCAGCATCAGGCCGTCCAGGATGCCGTAGGGATGGTTGGCGATCACCACCACCGGACCGGTGGCCGGAATGTTCGACAACGCCCCCCCGATCACCTCGAGCGAGAGCCCGTAGCGGTCGACCATGACGTCCCAGAATCCCCGCCCGGCCGCGACCTCGTGCTCGTAGCCCTCGGCACGCCGGATCAGGCCGATGCGTCCGGTCGCGTTTTCCATGATCCGGATGAAGGCGCGCCCGCCGCGCGATTTTGCCGATGTGGCGTAGCTGATTTCACGCGCCACCCGTGCCTGCCTGCCCATCTTCCCAACCTCGGAGACCTGCCTCGGCGTCCCGGTAAACCAATCCCGTGGCCATATCCAGTATTTATGACACCCGCGTAACGGCGCGATGACAGCCCAGAACGCAAAAGACCCGCGCCAAGGGCGCGGGTCTTTCCGAGCATGTGCCGTGCGCCGGACGATCAGCGCTTCGAGAACTGGAAGCTCCGGCGTGCCTTGGCGCGGCCGTATTTCTTCCGCTCGACCACACGGGCGTCGCGGGTCAGGAAGCCCGCGGCCTTGAGCGGCGCGCGCAGCGACGGATCATAAAGCTGCAGCGCGCGGCTGATGCCGTGCTTGACCGCGCCGGCCTGGCCCGAGAGCCCGCCGCCCTTGACGGTCGCCATCACGTCGAACTGGTCCTCGACCCCGGCCACCTTGAAAGGCTGGCGCAGGATCATCTGCAGAACCGGGCGCGCGAAATACTTGCTGATCTCCTTGCCGTTGACCGAGACCTTGCCCGAGCCCGGCTTGATCCAGACCCGCGCGGTGGCGTCCTTGCGTCGGCCGGTGGCGTAGGACCGGCCAAGCTCGTCGCGGACGGGCTGGCGTTCGATCGCGGTCTCGGGCGCGGCGGTGGCGGCGTCGCCGGTGTCGACCGCCGACTTCAGATCGTCGAGGGATTTGAGTTCTTCGGCCATCGTCATGCGCTCCGGGTGTTCTTGGCATTCATGGATTTGACGTCGACCACCTCGGGGCTCTGGGCCTCGTGCGGGTGCTCGGCGCCGGCATAGACGCGCAGGTTGGTCATCTGCTTGCGCGACAGGCGGCCGCCCGGAAGCATCCGCTTGACGGCCTGCATGACGATCCGCTCGGGGTGGTCGCCCTCGAGGATCTGGCGCGTGGTGCGGTTCTTGATGCCGCCCGGATAACCGGTATGCCAGTAGTGGATCTTGTCGTCCTTCTTGCGGCCGGTGACCTGCACCTTGTCCGCGTTGATGACGATCACGTTGTCGCCCATGTCCATGTGCGGCGTGAAGCTGGGCTTGTGCTTGCCGCGCAGGCGCATCGCGATGATCGAGGCGAGCCGGCCGAGAACGACGCCCTCGGCGTCGATCAGCACCCACTTCTTCTCGATATCGGCCGGTTTTGCCGTGTAGGTCTTCATCTGTGTCACCCTGGGGTTCTGGGATCTGTGGCGCGCGGGGCACGCCGCTTGAAATCTGAGCCGTGGTTCTACCCGAATGCCACGCACAGTCAAGCGCAACCTCCGCTATTTTTTTCCCTGAAAACAAGGGGTTGCAATTTTGGTATAATAATACCCCACACCGCGGACCGGCTGGCCGGAAAGAATTGCGCCGCGTCGCAGAAATGGGGTTGATCGAATCCCGCGTCCCCCCTAGATGCCGCGCCACAAGGGGAACCGATCCCAACTTCGGGCCGTCGTGGTCCGGGGGGGCGCTAAGGGACCTCTGGATTAGTCACTGGAAAGAAGGGGGTGCGGCCATGACGGACGCCAACCTCTTCCAACTGGGGATCGGTCTGGAGACAGGCGCCCACGCGGAAGACACGACCATCGGCCGTGCGGCCAACATCGATTCACCGCAGGATCTGAAACTCGTCGCCGGTCGCGACGTGCTGGACGGGTCGCGCGACGACCACTTCATCCGCCGCGATGGCAAGGTCTTCGCCGGGACCCATCTCATCATCGAGGTGGTCGACGGCGCGGGGCTGGACGACGAGGGCCGTATCCAGCAAGCCTTCCGCGACTGCGTCGAGACCTGCGGCGCGACGCTCTTGCACATCCACACCCACAAGTTCTCGCCCCAGGGCGTGAGCGGCGTGGCGGTGCTGGCCGAGAGCCACATCTCCGTCCACACCTGGCCCGAGATCGGCTACGGCGCCTTCGACGTCTTCATGTGCGGCGACGCCGAGCCATGGCGCGCGGTCGATGTACTCTCGCGGGCCTTCGATACCGCCGACGTGCGGGTTCGGGAACTGCTGCGCGGCGACGGGCTCGTGGAGGGGGTGCAATGACGGAATGGGCGGTCGAAACGCTGCACGATCATTACCGGCAGGCGCTCTCGGTCGGCCGTCTGCTCTATGACAGCGCGACCGGCCACCAGCGCATCAAGGTCTTCGAGAACGGCAGCTTCGGGCGCGTGATGACGCTCGACGGGGTCGTGCAGACCACCGAGGGCGACAATTTCATCTACCACGAGATGCTGACCCATGTGCCGATCCTGGCGCATGGGGCGGCGCGGCGCGTGCTCATCATCGGCGGCGGCGACGGCGGCATGGCCCGCGAGGTACTGCGCCACGCGTCCGTCGCGCGGGTCACCATGGTGGAGATCGACGCCGGCGTGGTCGACTTCTGCAAGACCTACCTGCCGAACCTGTCGGCCGGGGCCTTCGACGATCCGCGGCTCGATCTGGTGATCGCGGACGGCGCCGACTACATGCGCGACTGCGCCGAGCGCTTCGACGTGATCATCGTCGATTCGACCGACCCGATCGGGCCGGGAGAGGTGCTCTTCACCGACAGTTTCTATGGCCATGCCAAGCGCTGCCTGACCGATGACGGCATCCTGGTCACCCAGAACGGCGTGCCCTTCATGCAGGGCGACGAGCTGACCGGCACGATGCGCGCCTTCAAGACGCTCTTCACCGACTGGGGCTGCTACCTGGCGACGGTGCCGACCTATGCCGGCGGGCCGATGGCCTTCGGCTGGGGCACCGATGGCCCGGCCCGCGCGACGCCGGCGGAGGTGCTGCGCGGCCGCTTCGAGGCGGCGGGCATCGCGCCGGATTACTACACGCCCGAGGTCCACCGGGCCGCCTTCGCCCTGCCCGGCTACGTCCAGCGCCTGATGCCCTGAGCGACGGCGGGAAACGGACTGACGCGTGCCGAAGCGCCCGCCGGGACCGGAACATGGCGGGTCAGCCGCGCGGCGGAATGGAATAGGTCAGGCTCGCGCGGGCGACCGGTGGCGCCATCCCCTCGGAATAGAGCAGCACGTCGCCCACGGCCAGCTGGCGGCCGAGCTTCAGAACCCGCGCCTCGCCCAGCATGTCGGTGGCCGCGGGCCGGCGCATGAAGTCGATGTTGCAGTTCGTCGTCACCGCCAGCGCCCGCGGCCCGATCCGGGCCAGCACCGCGAGATACATCGCGACATCGGCCAGTGCGAACATCGACGGCCCCGAGACCGTGCCACCGGGCCGGAGATGGCGATCGGCCACGCGCAGCCGCACGCCGATCCCGTCCGCGTCCGAGCGTTCGATCCGGAAATCCTCGGCCACCTGCGGGAACTCCCGCGCCAGGAAATCCTCCATCTCGGCGATGTTCATCTTCAGCTCCATCTCGCGGCTTTCCCTCTCGGTTCACGGCGCGTAGACTTGCCGGAAAGCACCGCGCGAACAAGGGGGATCCATGACCGAACAGCTGCTTCTGCGCGAGGATCGGGGCCATGTCCGGCACCTGACCATGAACAGCCCCGGAAACCTGAACGCGCTGTCGGACGCGATGCTGGCCGCGCTGCAGGAGGCCTTCGAGGAGATCGAGGAGACCCCCGGCATCCGCGCGGTCGTGTTGCGCGGCGCAGGCAAGGCCTTTTGCGCCGGACACGACCTGAAGGAACTGACCGCCGCGCGCCAGGCGCCCGATGGCGGACAGGCGGCCTTCCGCGATGTGTTCGAGCGTTGCTCGCGCATGATGCAGACGATTCCCCGCCTGCCCCAGCCCGTCATCGCCGAGGTCCACGGCATCGCCACCGCGGCAGGCTGCCAGCTGGTTGCGAGCTGCGACATGGCGGTCGCGGCCGAGGGCACGCGCTTCGGCGTCAACGGCGTCAATATCGGGCTGTTCTGCTCGACCCCGATGGTCGCACTCAGCCGCAACGTGCCGCGCAAGAAAGCCTTCGAGATGCTGACCACCGGGCGCTTCGTCGAAGCGACCGAGGCCGAACGGCTCGGGCTCGTCAACCGTGTCGTGGCCCCGGAGGATCTCGGCACGGAAACGGCGGAGCTGGCCGAAACGGTGGCCGCGAAGCTCTCCACCGCGGTCAAGATCGGCAAGCGCGCCTTCTACGAACAGGTCGAGATGGATCTTGCCGCCGCCTATGCCCATACCGGCGCGGTGATGGTCGAGAACATGATGGATCGCGACACCGCCGAAGGCATCACGGCCTTCCTCGAGAAGCGCCCGCCGGACTGGGCCGATCGCTGAGGCTCAGACGCCGTAGAGCGCCCCGAACTTGGCATCGAGATAGGCCAGCAGCGGCTCCTCGCTGACCGGGCGTCCGGCCGCGCGCTCGATCACCGCGCGGGGTTCCATCAAGCCGCCATGGCGCTGCACCGACTCGCGCAGCCACGCCACCGCCGGCCGCGCGTCTCCGCGGGCGAGATCGTCCTCCAGCCTCGGCAGCGCCGCGGTCAGCGCCGCGTTCAGGCAGCCGGCATAGACGTTGCCGAGCGTGTAGGTCGGGAAATAGCCGAAGAGCCCGACGGACCAGTGCACGTCCTGCAGCACGCCGTTCGAGGCCCGGTCCACGGGATAGCCGAAATCGGCCTCGAAACGGGCGTTCCAGGCCTCTTCCAGGTCGTTGACCGCGAGATCGCCGGCGATCATGCGCCGTTCGAGATCGAAGCGCAGAAGGACGTGGAGGTTGTATTGAACCTCGTCGGCCTCGGTTCGGATGAACCCGCCATGCACCCGGTTCACGGCGGCGTAGAAGGACTCTTCGTCCGGGATGCCGAAATCGCCGAAGCGGTCGCGCATCCGCCCGTAAAGCCAGCCGGTGAAGGCCCGCGAGCGGCCGAGCTGGTTCTCGCAGATCCGGCTCTGGCTTTCATGAACCCCCATGGAGACGCCCTGCCCGACCGGCGTCATCGCGTAGCCCGGCGCGATCCCCTGTTCGTAAAGCGCGTGACCGACCTCGTGGATGGTCGAGTAGAAGCAGTTGAAGGGATCGGTCTCGGAGACGCGTGTGGTGATGCGCACGTCGCTGCCGCCGCCCGACGTGAACGGGTGCACCGACGTGTCGAGCCGTCCGCGCGACCAGTCGTAGCCGAAGGCGTCGGCCAGTTCGCGGGCCATGGCCATCTGGATCTCGGCCGGGAACGCCCCCCGGGGCGCGGGCGGGCTCCGCTCGGCACCCGCGATCCGGGCGCGCAGCGCCACCAGGCGCGCCCGCAGACGGTCGAAAAGCGCCTCGAGCTCGTCATGCCGCGCGCCCGGCTCGTAGTCGTCGAGAAGGGCGTCATAGGCGTCCCCGCCATCGGCCAGCGCCGCAGCCTCTTCCTTTTTCAGGCGCAGGACCTCCGTCAGGGTGGGTGCGAAGGCGGCGAAATCATCCGCCGCCCGCGCGTCGGCCCAGACGCCCTGCGCCGTGCTGGTGACACGGGCCAGTTCGGCGGCGAGCCGGGCCGGCACCCGCGTCGCGCGGGCATAATCGTGCCGGATATGGCGCATCTGCGCGCGCCCGACGGTGTCGAGCGCGGCGTCGTCGACCGCGGCAAGCCAGTCCCCGATCCGCGGATCGGTGCGCCTTTCGTGCAGGAGATGCGCCAGCGTCCCCTGCCAGGCCGCGCGTTGCCCCGCCGCGCCGCGGGGCATCATCGTCTCCTGGTCCCAGCCGAGCAGGCCGGAAATCCCCGCCAGCGCCTCGGTCTCGCGCTGGAAGGCCATCAGATCGTCGAAGGCGCTCATGCGCTGCCCCGCACGCTCTGGGCGGTGGGATACATGGTCTGGAAGCGTGCGCGCAGCACCAGCACGATCACGGCCACGGCGCCCAGCTGATGAATGATCGCGATCTGCCAGGGGGCGGCGTAGAGCACGGTGACGATGCCCAGCACCATCTGCCCGAAGATCGCGACGGCCATCCAGTCGAAGGCCCGGCGGGTGCGGACAAGGGGGCTGCCGCGCGCCTTCCACCACGCGAAGAGCGCGAAGACGAACAACAGATAGCCCGCCATGCGATGCATGAATTGAACGAGACCCGGGTTCTCGAAGAAGGCTCGCCAGGTGGCGCCATTGTCGGCCCCGGGCACGTAGAAGGCATCGGCCGGGAAGAAAGCGCCGTTCATCAGTGGCCAGGTCGGGAAGCCGCGCCCCGCATCGATGCCCGCCACCAGCGCGCCCAGAAGGATCTGAAGGAACGAAAAATGCAGAACGCCGGTGGCGAGGCCCTTCAGCTTCGGTTCGGCGCCGCGCCGGGCCTGGATCAGCTCACGCTCCTCGCGGCCGAGCGTCAAGACGTACCACGAAATGAGCGCCAGGATGACGAAGGCGATGCCGAGATGGGTGGCGAGCCGATAGGAGGCGACATCCACCATCGTCCCGGTCAGACCCGAGGACACCATCCACCAGCCGATCGCGCCCTGCAGCCCCCCGAGCGCCCCCAGCCCGAGCAACCGGCCGGTCCAGCCGGGCGGGATCTGCCGGCGGACAAGGAACCACAGAAAGCCCGCGGCCCAGACCAGCCCGATCACCCGGCCAAGCTGGCGGTGGCCCCATTCCCACCAGTAGATGACCTTGAACTCGGCAAGGCTCATGCCCTTGTTCTGCAACTGGTATTCCGGGATTGCGCGATACTTGTCGAACTCGGACTCCCAGTCGGCCGCGCTCATCGGCGGCAGCGCCCCGGTCACCGGCTTCCATTCCGTGATCGACAACCCGCTGTCGGTGAGCCGCGTCAGCCCGCCCACGGCGATCATGACGACCACGAGCGCGAACAACACCATCAGCCAGGCGCGGATCGCCCCGCGCGCCCCGCGCCGCGCCCGGTCGATCAGCCCGGTCTGCGGCGCCGCCTCTGCGCGGGCCTCGCTGCCCACTTCCTCGAAAATACTCCGTTTCCCGCTCATGCCTCTCTCCTCCGGCGCAGGCGAACGATAGGCCGCGCCCCTGCCCCCTTCAAGGCGCGTCGGACCCGCCATCCCTGCGGCGGGTGATCGCGCGCATGATGCCGTGCAGCGTCTGCACGTCGGCTGTCGTCAGATCCAGCCGGGCGAACATGTTGCGCAGGTTGCGGCGCATGCCCTCGGCCTTGGACTCGGGCCAGAAGAACCCGACCGCGTCCAGCGCGGCCTCGTAACGGTCGCCGAGCTTTTCTATCTCGACGCCGCTGGCGAAACGGGTCCTGGCCATCTCGACGACCTCGGGCACGGCCTCTTCGGTCTGGCGGCGCCATTCATAGGCCGTCAGCAGCACGCATTGCGCGAGGTTCAGCGAGGGAAAGGCCGGGTTCACCGGCACCGAGATGATCGCGTTGGCCCGCGCCACGTCGTCATTGGTCAGCCCGGCGCGTTCCGGGCCGAAGAGCACGCCCACCTGCTGGCCCTCGGCGATCAGGGCCCGCGCATGCTGCATCGCGCGCTCGGGCGTCATGACCGGCTTGGTCATCTCGCGGCCACGCGCGGTGGTGGCGAAGACGTAGTTGAGATCACCGAGCGCATCGGCGGTGCCATCGTAGAGCCCCGCGCCGTCCAGCAGCCGCCCGGCGCC
Organism: uncultured Maritimibacter sp.; assembly: GCA_913063035.1. Taxonomy (GTDB): domain Bacteria; phylum Pseudomonadota; class Alphaproteobacteria; order Rhodobacterales; family Rhodobacteraceae; genus CAJXYS01. Next base: position 34,885 of record CAJXYS010000013.1, read on the forward strand.
GCTGGCCATCGCCACGGCCTTGGGGTTCGGCCAGCCGTCGCGGGGCGCGACCACGCGCATCCGCTCCAGCCCGAAATTCCACATCGCCCGCGCCGCCGCGCCGATATTCTCGCCCATCTGGGGCTCGACCAGCACGAAGGCCGGCTGCGGCCCGGCCCAGGCCCCGCTCTGGCCCGCTTCGCTCGTCATGATCCTGTCTCCCGGAAAACCCGCGGGCGTGATACGCTGCGCGCAGTATCGGTGCAAGGAGATGGGTATGGCATACGACGCGGGGCTGGCGCAGCTGATGCGCGACGACCTGGACGGGCGCGACGGGATCACGGAACGGCGGATGTTCGGCGGGATGTGCTTCATTCTGGATGGCAACATGCTCTGCGGCGTTCACCAGGGCGGCGCGATGTATCGCGTCGGCAAGCAGAACGAGGCGGCCGCGCTGGCGATCCCGGGCGCCGGGCCGATGCAATTCACCGGTCGGCGCATGGGCGGGTTCGTCGACATCGAGAGCGACGCGATGGCCGACGACGCGCGCCGGATGCAATGGCTGGCGCTGGCGGAGAATTTCGTCTCGGGCCTGCCGGCGAAGTAGCCAAGCGCGCTCTGGCGCGTTAAGAGGGCCGAAAGACCGGACGAGGCCCCATGTCAGACGCAGAACAGCCGCAGATCTATCTTATCTCGCCGCCCGCCTTCGACCTTGGCAGCTATCCGGCCACGCTGGCCCGCATCCTCGACGCCGAACCGGTGGCCTGCCTGCGCCTCGCGCTGGCGGCCCCGGAAGAAGACGACCTCGCGCGTGCGGCCGACGCGCTCCGCCCGCTCTGCCACGACCGCGACATACCACTCGTCATCGACACCCATTACCGGCTGGTCGAGCGGCTCGGGCTGGACGGGGTGCACCTGCCCGACGGCGCGCGCAACGTGCGCGGCGTGCGCAAGGAGCTGGGCAGCGACGCGATCCTCGGGGCCTATTGCGGCGCGTCGCGCCATGCCGGGCTGAACGCGGGCGAGGCCGGGGCGGACTACATCGCCTTCGGCCCCGTGACGGATACGCCGCTCGGCGACGGAACCGTGGCCGGGGCAGAGCTTTTCGCCTGGTGGTCCGAGATGATCGAGCTGCCGGTCGTGGCCGAGGGTGCGCTGACCGGCGACGCGGTCGCGCAGCTGGCGCCGGTGGTCGATTTCTTCGGCGTCGGCCACGAGATCTGGGCCGAGGACGATCCGCTCGCCGCGCTGCGGGCACTGCTGGCGCCGCTGCGCTGACGGATCAGAGATCGAGCCCCTCGCGCACGCGGGCCTCGCAATACAGCGTCAGCGCCTTGCGGTGCGGAAACTCCGACACCTTGACCGGTTCGTGAAACACCACCTCGACCGCGCCCTGCCTCGGCGCGGCCAGAACCGTCAGCAGGTGACGGCCGAAATCCATGTCGCCCCACCAGCCATAGAACCGCGGATCCGTTCCCGGCGGCGGGTGGTAGACCACGGTGACCGGCTGGACATGCATGAAGTCCACGATCTCGGGCGCGAAGAAGGCGGCGAAAAGCGTCGACTTGAAGGGCAGCACGCGCACGCCGTCGGTGCTCGTGCCCTCGGGGAAGAACAGCAGCTTGTCGCCGCGCCGCAGCCGGGCCTCGAATTCTTCCTTCTGGCGCCGGGCGTGGTTTCGGTTGCGCTCGATGAAGACGGTGCCGGTGGCGCGCGCAAGCCAGCCGATACCGGGCCAGCCCCGCACCTCGGCCTTGGAGACGAAAAAGATCCGCTGCGGCGCGTTCAGCGTGAAGATGTCGAGCCAGGACGCATGGTTGGCCACCACCGCCCCCCGGTGGCGCATCGGCGCGCCTCGCACGGAAAACCCGATCCCCAGGATCACGAAGGCCGCCTTGCACACGAGCTGGGTGATATGGGGCGTGACGGGCCGCCCCCAGGGCCACTCGACCAGGCGCACCGCCAACAGGAGCAACAGGCCGCCATAGGTCACGGCGCCAAGCGTCACGCCGCGGGCCAGCACGCGCAGCCAGCCCGCCGGGCCGATCGGCGGCGTCTCGGGGATGTCGTCGGAATGCCAGGTGGCGCTCATGGCCTCAGCCCTCGCGGCCCCGGACGTAGAAGCTCCGGTGGCGTTCGGACATGCGCGTCGTATCCATCAGCAAGCAGACATCGGTGGTGTTGAAGGCATGATCCACGAAGGCCCCGTCGCCCACGAAGCCGCCGAGCCGGAGATAGGCCTTGATCAGCGCCGGGGTCGCCACCATCGCCGCGCGCCGGTCGACGGCCTCGCGCGGGAGCCGGTCCATCGGCGTGTAATGCGGCGCGATCGCGCGGACCCGCAGGTCCGGCGGCGCGAGATGGTTGTAATGAAGATAGGACAGCGGCTGGCTCAGCGCCTCGGGATCCGTGCCGTGAAAGCTTGCTACGCCGAAGAGGATCTCGATGCCGTTGTCGAGCACGTATTCGGCCAGCGCGTTCCACATGTGGAACATCGCCGTGCCGCCGCGATGATCGGGATGCACGCAGGACCGGCCAAGCTCGAGCAGCTTGCGCCCGGAGGCCAGCAAGGGGGACAGGTCGTATTCCGTCGCCGTGTAAAAGCCTCCCGCCCGGTCCGCATCCGCCCCCTTGAGCAGCCGGTAGACGCCCACCACGTCGTCGAGCGCATCGGCGTCCCGGCGCGTGTCGATGAGCAGCAGGTGATCGTAATAGGCGTCGTAGCGATCCGTTTCGAGCCGGTTCTCGTGATCGACGCCCGCGCCGTCACCGCCCAGTTCGGCCACGAACACGTCGTAGCGCAGGCGCTGCGCGGCGCGCAAATCGCGCGCGTCGCGCGCGAGACGCAGCTCGTAATGACTGTCGTCAGGTTTCATCGGTCACGGTCTGCCTGCCCCGCAGGAACGTTCCGGGTTGATAGGCACAGAGCGGTCCGATTGCAACATCGCCGCGCCGGGGCACCAGGCTGTTGCGCACTCGTTTAGGTTGTGCTAGAGATCTTTGTATCGCCCTAAAGGAAATTAAGGTTCCCCGGCCAGTATGAGTTCGACGCGATTTCCGTCTATGACGACCTTTCCTTCGTTCTGGAAATTCACGGTGATGCGGCCGTTGATGACGGATTGCACCTGTCCGATTCCCCAATCCGGGGCGTCCGGGTGGCGCACCAGCATGCCGGGTTCCAGGAATTCGTTCATGCCCAGCGACATGGGGCGGTTTCCCCTCGGGCCGGCGACGTGACGGGGCGCGACCACGATCTCGCCAGCCTGCTCGGGTCGCGCGTCTGCCACGACCTGATAAGCCCCCTTGGCGCGATCAGCAACGGTCTCGAGCTGCTGCAAATGGAAAGCCCGGACGACAGCCCGGAACTTGCCCTCATCGCCGACAGCATCGCCAACGCCAACGCGCGGATCCGGTTCTTTCGCATCGCCTTCGGGCTGGCCCCCGACGACGCGATGCTCTCGCGTGCCGAGATCGCCGGCATCATCGACGACAGCTACCGCGGCACGCGGGTCTCCGTCGTCTGGGAACCGGACGGGGACCTGCCCCGCCCCGAGGTCAAGATCGCGTTCCTGTGCCAGCTCTGCCTGTTGCGGGCGCTTCCCCGCGGCGGCGAGATCACGGTCAGCCGCGGCGATGCGTCCTCCTGGCGGCTGCGCGCCACCGGCGCGGTGCTGGCGCCCGACCCGGACAGCTGGGCGGCGCTGTCCCGGCCCGGCGGGCTTTGGGGCGGCAGCCCGGCGGACGTGCAGTTCGGTCTCTTGCGCGCGCTCATGGACAGCGACGGGCTGGCCCTGGCGGCGCAGATCACCGCGACGGAAATCGTGATGGAATTCTGACGTCAGTCGAGCGGTTTCAGACCCGCGGCATACCTGCGGGCGTTTTCCTGGTAGTGCCGGGCCGACTCGCGCAGGCCCTCGATCGCCGCGGCATCCAGCTGGCGGACCACCTTGCCCGGCGCACCGACGACCAGCGAGCCGTCGGGAATTTCCTTGCCCTCGGTGACCAGCGCGCCCGCGCCGATCAGGCAGTTCCGGCCGATCTTCGCGCCGTTCAGCACCGTGGCGCCCATGCCGATCAGGGTCTCGTCCCCGATCGTGCAGCCGTGCAGCATCGCCTTGTGGCCGATGGTGCAATCCCGCCCGATGGTCAGCGGAAAGCCCATGTCGGTGTGACAGACCGTGTTTTCCTGGATGTTCGACCCGGCCCCCACGGTGATCGGCTCGTTGTCACCGCGCAGCGTGGCCGCGAACCAGATCGAGGCGCCGGTCTCGAGAATGACATTGCCGATCAGGTTGGCGTCGGGCGCGATCCAGACATCCCCGTCCTCGGGCAGGGTCGGCGCGATTCCGTCCAATGCGTAGAGTGTCATTTTCCCTCCTCGAACTCGCTCTGGAGCTTGCGGACATGCTCCGTCAGGCCGGGCTGCTGGCTGCGGCGCAGCCGCTCGGCCGTGACGATGGTCTTCAGCTTCTCCTCGGTGGTGTCGAGATCGTCGTTGACCAGCACGTAATGATAGCTGGCCCAGTGGCTGATCTCGTCCCAGCTGCGCTGCATCCGCTTGGCGATGATCTCCTCGCTGTCCTGCCCGCGTTCGATCAGGCGGCGGCGCAACTCGCGGATCGAGGGCGGCAGCAGGAAGATCGACAGCACGTGCTCCTGCAGCGTCGAGTTCGAGATCTGCTGCGCACCCTGCCAGTCGATGTCGAAGAGCACGTCCGAGCCGTTGTCGATCGCATCCTGCACCGGCGCGCGCGGCGAGCCGTAGAAATTGCCGAAGACATGCGCGTGTTCGAGCATGTCGCCCTCGGCCACCATGCGCTTGAACTGGGTCTCGGCGGTAAAGACGTAATCGGTGCCGTCGACCTCGCCGGGCCGGGGCGCGCGGGTCGTCGCCGAGACCGAGAACCGGATGGCCGGGTCCCAGGCCATCAGCCGCCGGGCAAGGGTCGATTTCCCGGCGCCGGAGGGCGACGAGAGAATGATGAGAAGCCCGCGGCGCTGGGTCATGTTCCGGATCACTCCACGTTCTGGACCTGTTCGCGCATCTGATCGATCACGGCCTTGAGGTCAAGGCCGACGGCGGTCAGCGCGCTGTGCCCCGATTTCGAGCAGAGCGTATTGGCCTCTCTGTTGAACTCCTGCATCAGGAAATCGAGCTTGCGCCCGACCGCCCCCTCGGCTGCAAGCAGCTTCTCGGCGGCGGTCACATGGGCGTCGAGCCGGTCAAGCTCTTCCGAGACGTCCGCCTTGACGGCCAGAACCGCCAGTTCCTGCGCCACGCGGTCCGGATCGGCGCCCTCGGCATTGTCGAGGATCCGCGCCAACGCAGCGCTGAAATTCTGCGCCATCTCGGCACTGCGCAGCTCGGCGGTCTCGCGGGCGGCGGTGACCAGCCGGCGCAGATCCTCGAGCCGCTGCGCCAGGAGCCGGGCCAGTTCGCGGCCCTCCGCGGCGCGCATTTCGGCGAAGCTGTCAAGCAACTCCGAGAGCGAGGGTCGCAGCGCCGCCACCAGCACCGCGTCTTCGGCCGGATCCTCCGACGCTGCGCCCATCACGCCCCTCAGCGCGAGGATCTCCGCGGGGCTCGCGGCGCGCAGGGCGAGGCCGGCGCGGCCGGCGGCGGCCTCGACCTCGGCAAGGGCGGCAAGAACGGTGTCGAGCTGCGCGCGGTCCAGCCGTTCGGCCCCGTCGCCCCCCTCCCGCTGCAGGCGCAGCGTCAGGGTCAGGCTGCCCCGGCTGACGCGGCGCGCGATCTCGGCGCGGATCATCGGCTCGAGCCCCTCGACGCGCTCGGGCGTGCGCACCCGGATATCGAGTCCGCGGGCGTTGACGCTGCGCAATTCCCATCCCCAGGACATATCGCCGGTGCGGCCCTTGACGCTCGCGAAGCCGGTCATGGAGTTAACCATTTATAATCTTCTTTCTCCCGCGCCGGCGCCGGGCCGTGCATATTAAGGATTGGGTAATCAGAATGACGTTACGGTTAACAGACCGACGTGCCGGCGACAACGCGCCGGGCCACCAGGAGGCTCTCGTGACCGACCAGAAACTGAAGAGGCTTCAGGGATACTGGAGCGCGCTCCGGGCGGGCCGGCCGGCCCCGCGACGGTCGGAGATCGACCCGCGCCGGATCGAGCCGCTGCTCGAAAACGCCTTCATCCTCGAGCGCACCGCCCGCGACGCCGCGCGCTTTCGCCTGGCGGGGGCGCATTTCTGCACGCTGATGGGGATGGAGATCCGCGGGATGCCCGTCAACGCGATCTTCGTGCCCGGCTACCGCGCGGCCTGCGACCGCGCGGTGTCCGCGGTCTTCGACGAGGGCGCGCAGGTGCTGCTGGATCTCGTCGCCGAGGAGCCGGGGCGCATGGCCCTGTCCGGGCGCATGCTGATCCTGCCGCTGGCCAGCGAAACGGGCGTGCTCAGCCGTGCGATGGGGGGGCTCGTGACCGCCGGGATCATCGGCGCGCCGCCACGGCGCTTCTCGATCCGCGGGCAGCAGACCCTCGACCCGGCGGCCGGGGCCTATCCGACGCTCCGGGACCGGCCGGGCTTCGCCGAGGCGGCGATACCTTTCCGCACGCGCCCGCTGCCGGCCCTCGACGGCGACGGCCCGTCGCCGGCCCCGCCCAGGGGCCTGCCCGCGCGCTTGCGTCTCGTCGAAAACGACGATTGAGCCGGTCAGCCGGCCGCCGCCTGGCGTGCCGCGCGCTGGCGCGACAGTTCCTCCGACACGAGGAAGGCCAGCTCCAGCGCCTGGCTCGCGTTGAGCCGCGGGTCGCACGCGGTGTGATAGCGATCCGAAAGGTCCTCGTCCGACACCGCGCGCATGCCGCCGGTGCATTCGGTCACGTCCTTGCCGGTCATCTCGAAATGCACGCCGCCCGGCCAGCTGCCTTCGGCCGCGTGGATGTCGAAGAACTCGCGCACCTCGCGCAGCACGCTGTCGAAGGGCCGTGTCTTGTAGCCGGTGGCCGACTTGATCGTGTTCCCGTGCATCGGGTCGCAGGACCAGACGACGTTGGCCCCCTCTTGCTGGACGGTGCGGATCAGGCGCGGCAGATGTTCGCCCACGCTGCCCGCGCCGAACCGCGCGATCAGCGTCAGCCGGCCCGGCTCGTTCTCGGGGTTCAGTTTTTCGAGCAGCAGCTTCAGATCCTCGGTGGTCATGCTCGGCCCGCATTTGAGCCCGACCGGGTTCTGCACGCCGCGCGCGAATTCCACATGGGCGCCGTCGGGCTGCCGCGTGCGGTCGCCGATCCAGATCATGTGCCCCGACCCGGCCACCGGCAGGCCGCTGGTGGAATCGATCCGGCAGAGCGCTTCCTCGTATTCCAGCAGCAACGCCTCGTGGCTGGTATAGAAATCCACCGTGTGCAGCTCGTGCGAGGTGCCGCCGTTCACGCCGGCGGCGTTCATGAAATCGAGCGAGTCCGAGATCCGGTTGGCAAGATCGCGGTATTTCTCGGCCTCTTCGCTGTCGGTGAAGCCCAGCGTCCACTGATGCACCCGGTGGATGTCGGCAAAGCCGCCCTGGCTGAAGGCGCGCAGCAGGTTGAGCGAGGCCGCCGCCTGGGTGTAGGCCTGCAGCATCCGGTGCGGGTCCGGGATCCGGGCCGCGGAGGTGAAGTCGATATCGTTGATGATGTCGCCGCGGTAGCTCGGCAACTCGACGCCGTCCTTGGTCTCGGTCGGAGCCGAGCGCGGCTTGGCGAACTGCCCGGCCATGCGGCCGACCTTCACCACCGGGCATTTCGCCCCGTAGGTCAGCACCACCGCCATCTGCAGCATCACGCGGAAGGTGTCGCGGATCGAGTCGGCGTCGAACTCGGCGAAGCTCTCGGCGCAATCGCCCCCCTGCAGCAGGAAGCCGCGGCCGGCCGCCACTTCGCCCAGCTGCCGCTTCAGTTCGCGGACCTCGCCGGCAAAGACCAGCGGCGGATACTTGGACAGCTGACGCTCCACCGCTGCCAGGGCCTCGGGGTCCGTGTAGTCGGGCATCTGGACCCGCGGCTTGGAACGCCAGTCCGATTTGCTCCATACCCGTGTCATCGCGCCATCTCCTGCGGTTCGGTCATGCGGACCCTCTATAAAAGCCGCGCGCCCGCGTGGCCAGACCGTGTTTTCGTGATCGGTTGCGGTTCGGCGCCTCTTGATCCCGTGGGGCAAACCTGCTTTCCGTATCGGGTCAGACTCTTGCGGCCTGGGGAAGGCCGCAGCGCGGAGCGTGCCAGATGCCCGATACCCAGTCCACGAAGCCACGGCGGTTCGTCTTCCTGCTCCTCGACCAGTTCACCATGTTGTCCTTCGCCGGCGCGGTGGAACCGCTCAGGATCGCGAACAACATGGCGGGCAAGACGCTGTACGAATGGACGCTGGCCGGTGAAGGCGGCGACATGGCGTGGTGTTCCAACCGGGCGGGGTTCAAGCTCGACATGGGGCTCGAGGACGTCGGGCGCGACGACGTCATCCTGGTCTGCGGCGGCATCGAGGTCCAGAAGGCCGCCACCCGCGGCATCCTGAACTGGCTGCGCCGCGAGGCGCGGCGCGGCGTCATCGTGGGCGGCCTGTGCACCGGGGCCTATGTGCTGGCCAAGGCCGGGCTGCTGGACGGCAAGCGCGCGACCATCCACTGGGAGAATCAGGACAGCTTCACCGAGGAATTCGACGAGGTCGAACTGACCAAGTCGGTCTTCGTGATGGACGGCAACCGCCTTTCCACCGCCGGGGGCACCTCCTCGATCGACCTGATGCTCAAGCTGATCGCCGACGAGCATGGCGAGGCGCTGGCCAACGCCGTGGCCGACCAACTGATCTACACGTCGATCCGGACCGACCAGGACACCCAGCGCCTGTCGATCCCCACGCGGATCGGTGTGCGCCATCCCAAGCTGTCCACCGTCATCCAGATGATGGAACAGAACATCGAGGAGCCGGTCTCGCCGGCGCTGCTGGCCAAGCAGGTCGGCATGTCCACGCGGCAGCTGGAACGGCTCTTCCGCCGCTACCTCAACCGCTCGCCCAAGCGCTATTACATGGAGCTGCGGCTTCAGAAGGCGCGCAACCTGCTGATGCAGACCGACATGAGCGTGATCAATGTGGCGCTGGCCTGCGGCTTCGCCTCGCCCTCGCATTTCTCGAAATGCTACCGGGCGCATTACAACACCACGCCCTACCGCGAGCGTGGGGCGCATGCGAGCCGGCTCTCGGTCTGAGCCGTCCGGCGGGCGCCCCGGGCCCGGTCATACCTACTTTCTTTTTCGATGTAGCCGAATTACCGTGCGCCGCACGCAATTACGCCAACACGGGAGTACATGATGAAAAAGCTGCTTCTGGCCACTGCCGCCACGACCCTGGTCGCGACCGGCGCGCAGGCCGAGGACGTCAATATCGGGGTTCTGCTGGGCTACACCGGCCCGATCGAGTCCCTGACGCCGCCGATGGCCGACGCGGCCGAGCTCGCGCTCGCCGAGATCAACGAGAGCGGCAATTTCCTCGACGGCATGACGCTTGTGCCGGTCCGGGGGGACTCGACCTGCGTCGACTCCGCCGCCGCGACCGCCGCGGCCGAGCGCCTGATCACCTCCGACAACGTCGCGGCGATCATGGGCGCGGCCTGCTCGGGCGCGACCATCGCCGTGCTCGAGAACGTCGCCAAGCCGAACGGTGTCGTGATGATCTCGCCCTCGGCCACCTCGCCGGCGCTGACCTCGATCGAGGATAACGGCCTCTTCTTCCGCACCGCGCCGTCGGATGCCCGCCAGGGCCAGGTTCTGGCCAATATCCTCATGGACAAGGGCATCACCGAGGTCGCCGTCACCTATACCAACAATGACTACGGCAAGGGCCTTTCCGACAGCTTCATCTCGAGCTTCGAGGAAGCCGGCGGCACCCACACCATCAACGTCCCCCACGAGGACGGCAAGGCCGACTACTCGGCCGAGGTCGCGTCCATGGCATCGGCCGGCGGCGAGGTGCTCGTCGTGCTCGGCTATGCCGACCAGGGCGGCAAGGGCGTGATCCAGTCCGCGCTCGACACCGGTGCCTTCGAGACCTTCATGATGGGCGACGGCATGTTCGCCGACTCGCTGATGGCCGATCTCGGCGATTTCATGGGCGGCTCCTTCGGTGCCGTGCCGTGGTCTGCCGGCGATGGCGCCGAGGCCTTCACCCGCATCACCGAGGCCGCCGGCATCAACGGCGACAGCTCCTTCACGCGGGAATCCTACGACGCGGCGGCGTTGATCGCGCTGGCCATGATGGCGGGCGGGGAAGCCACCAGCGAAGCCGCGGCCGCCAATATCCTGACCGTGGCCAACGCGCCGGGCGAGCCCATCCTGCCGGGCGAACTGGGCAAGGCGATGCAGATCCTCGCCGATGGCGGCGAAATCGACTATGTCGGCGCCACCAATGTCGAGCTGATCGGCCCGGGCGAAGCCGCGGGCACCTACCGCGAATACGTGGTCGAGGATGCCGACTACGAAACGGTCCAGTTCCGCTGAGACCGTCCGACAAGACATCGGAACAGCCCGGGCTCGCTCGGGCTGTTCTGTTACCGGGGGATCAAGAATAATGATAAGGGTCGAAGACCTGCACAAGCATTTCGGCGGATTCCGCGCCGTCGACGGCGCGACGCTAAGCATCGAGAAAGGCTCGATCACCGGGCTGATCGGCCCCAACGGCGCGGGAAAATCCACACTTTTCAACGTCATCGCGGGCGTTCTGAAACCCACGTCCGGCCGCGTCTTCATGGAAGACGAAGAGGTCACCGGGCTCGAGCCGCACACGCTTTTCCATCGCGGTCTGCTGCGAACCTTCCAGATCGCGCACGAGTTCGGCTCGATGACGGTGCGCGAGAACCTGATGATGGTCCCCGCCCGGCAGTCCGGCGAGACGCTCTGGAACGCCTGGTTCCGCCGCGGCGCGGTCGCGCGCGAAGAGCGCGCGCTGGCGCGCAAGGCCGACGAGGTGCTCGAGTTCCTGACCATCGATCACCTGGCCGACGAACGCGCCGCGAACCTCTCTGGCGGGCAAAAGAAACTGCTGGAGCTTGGGCGCACGATGATGGTGGACGCCAAGATCGTGTTCCTAGACGAGGTGGGCGCGGGCGTGAACCGCACGCTGCTCGGCACGATCGGCGACGCGATCCAGCGTCTCAACCGCGAGCGCGGCTACACCTTCTGCGTGATCGAGCACGACATGGATTTCATCGCGCGGCTCTGCGACCCGGTGATCTGCATGGCCGAGGGCAAGGTGCTTGCCGAGGGCACAGTCGACGAGATCCGCGACAACGAGCACGTCATCGAGGCGTATCTGGGCACCGGGCTCAAGAACAAGGCCAAGACCGGGGAGGCGGGCGCATGAGCTTCCTCATCGGCGAGAACATGACCGGCGGCTACGGCGCCGCCGACATCCTGCACGAATGCACCGTCGCCGTTGAAAAGGGCGAGATCGCCGTGATCGTCGGGCCGAACGGCGCCGGCAAGTCCACCGCGATGAAGGCGATCTTCGGCATGCTCAAGCTGCGCCGCGGCGCGGTCCGGATCGACGGCGAGGACATCACCAGGCTTTCGCCCCAGGCCCGCGTGCCCAAGGGCATGGCCTTCGTGCCCCAGACCAACAACGTCTTCACCTCGCTCAGCGTCGAGGAGAACCTCGAGATGGGCGCCTATCTGCGCCGCGACGACATCTCCGGGACGATGGAACAGGTCTACGAGCTGTTCCCGATCCTGCGGGAAAAACGCCGCCAGGCCGCCGGCGAGCTGTCGGGCGGGCAGCGCCAGCAGGTGGCCGTGGGCCGGGCGCTGATGACCCAGCCCAAGGTCCTGATGCTCGACGAACCCACCGCAGGGGTCAGCCCGATCGTCATGGACGAGCTTTTCGACCGGATCATCGAGGTCGCGCGCAGCGGCATCTCGATCCTGATGGTTGAGCAGAACGCCCGACAGGCGCTCGAGATCGCCGACAAGGGCTACGTTCTGGTCCAGGGCGCCAACCGCTACACCGACACCGGTCAGGCGCTGCTTGCCGACCCGGATGTCCGCAAATCCTTCCTCGGAGGCTGAGATGGAAGCCCTGAACGCCATCGTGGCGCTGTCCAACTTCGTTCTCGTTCCCGCCATCGCCTATGGCAGCCAGCTGGCGCTCGGCGCGCTGGGGGTCACGCTCATATACGGCATCCTGCGCTTCTCGAACTTCGCCCATGGCGACACCATGGCCTTCGGCACGATGGTGGCGATCCTCTTCACCTGGTGGCTGCAGTCGATGGGCGTCAGCCTCGGCCCGCTGCCCACCGCGCTGCTGGCGCTGCCGGCGGCGATCGCGGTGACGGCGCTGCTGCTGCTGGGCACCGACCGGCTGGTCTACCGCTTCTACCGCGCGCAGAAGGCGGTACCGGTGATCATGGTCATCGCCTCCTTCGGCGTGATGCTGGTGCTCAACGGCGTCGTGCGGCTCATCATCGGCCCCGGCGACCAGCGCTTCGCCGACGGCGAGCGCTTCATCATCACCGCGCTCGACTTCCGCCGGATGACCGGGCTCGACGAGGGCCTCGCGATCAAGACCACCCAGGGCCTGACGTTGGTGACCGCCGTCATCGTGGTGGCCGCGCTGTTCTGGTTCCTCAACCGCACCCGCACCGGCAAGTCGATGCGGGCCTTTTCCGACAACGAGGATCTCGCGCTGCTCTCGGGCATCAACCCCGAGCGCGTGGTCGCGATCACCTGGATCATCGTGGCCGGGCTGGCGGTGATCGCCGGGGTGCTCTACGGGCTCGACAAGTCGTTCAAGCCCTTCACCTATTTCCAGCTCCTGCTGCCCGTCTTCGCCTCGGCCATCGTCGGCGGCCTGGGCAACCCGCTCGGTGCGATCGTGGGCGGCTACATCATCGCCTTCTCCGAGGTCGGGCTGACCTATGCCTGGAAGAAGGTGCTGGGCTACCTCATGCCCGAGAGCCTCGCGCCAGACGGTCTCGTGCAGCTCCTCTCCACCGACTACAAGTTCGCGGTCTCCTTCGTGATCCTCGTGCTTGTGCTTCTGTTCCGGCCCACGGGCCTCTTCCGGGGGAAAGCGGTATGACGACACGCGGCTATCTGCTCTTCGCGCTGATCCCGGTGATGATCATCGGCGTCGGCACGCTGCAAAGCTGGAACCTCGCGCTCGCCATCCTGAACATGGGGCTGATCTCGGCGATCATGGCCCTCGGCGTGAACATGCAATGGGGCTATGCGGGGCTCTTCAACATTGGCGTCATGGGCTTCTTGGCGCTGGGCGGCCTCGCCGCGGTGATCGTCTCCATGCCTCCCGTGGGCGGGGCCTGGGCCGCGGGCGGGCTGCGTGTCCTGCTCGGCCTCGCCTTCGGGGCCGCGACCATCGCCGGCGCCGTGGCGCTCTACAAGCGGATGGCGCCGGGGCGCAAGCGCGCGCTGGTTCTCGCGGTCTTCGTCGTGATCGGCTTCTTCGTCTACCGCGCGATCTTCGACCCGGCGGTGCAGGCGATCGAGGGCTACAACCCCGCGACCAGCGGCTACCTCGGCGGGCTCGGCCTGCCGATCCTCTTCGCCTGGCCCGTGGGCGCGCTCTTCGCCGCCGGCGCGGCCTGGCTCATCGCCAAGACCGCGCTGGGGCTGCGGTCCGACTATCTCGCCATCGCCACGCTCGGCATCTCCGAGATCATCATCGCGATGCTCAAGAACGAGGACTGGCTGAGCCGCGGCGTGAAGAACGTGGTCGGCCTGCCCCGTCCCGTGCCTTACGAGGTCGATCTCCAGAAGTCGCCGGGCTTCGTGGATTTCGTCACCGGCTACGGGATGGACCCGGCCGAAGGCTCGTCCATAGCGGTCAAGCTCGCCTATGCCGCGCTCTTCCTCGTCGTGCTGGCGATCCTCATCTGGCTGAGCGAGAAGGCGCTGAACTCGCCCTGGGGGCGGATGATGCGGGCGATCCGCGACAACGAGACCGCCGCCGAGGCGATGGGCAAGGACGTGAAGCGCCGCCACCTGCAGGTCTTCGTGCTGGGCTCGGCGGTGATCGGGCTGGCCGGGGCGATGATGACCACGCTCGACGGGCAGTTGACCCCGGCCTCCTACCAGCCGCTGCGGTTCACCTTCCTGATCTGGGTGATGGTGATCGTCGGCGGCTCCGGCAACAACTGGGGCGCGGTGCTCGGCGGCTTCTTCATCTGGTTCTTCTGGGTCGAGGTGGAGCCGATGGGCCGCTGGGCGATGGACCTGCTGACCTCGGGCCTGGCCGAGGACAGCGCGTTGCGCGCCCATCTGCTCGACAGCGCGGCCCATATGCGGCTGCTGACCATGGGGCTGATCCTGCTCCTGGTGCTCCGCTTCAGCCCGCGTGGCCTGATCCCCGAACGCTGAGCCCGCCCTTCATCGTTCGGCAAGTATCCTCGGGGGTGAATTGCGCCCGCGCCCGGCGCGGGCGCAAGAGGGGGCAGACGGCCCCCTGCCCCCGCCGGAAACCGGCGCGCGGGCGCGGGAAAGCGACAGATCGCCCCCCGCCGATGTCGGAGACCGGCTTGTGATCGGCCCGTCCCCGCCCGAGACTGCCATCGGGACGAAGCAGGGAGGCCCCATGAAACCCCATACCCAGGTCTGCGTGATCGGCGGCGGCGTCGTCGGCTGCTCGGTGCTCTACCACCTGACCAGGCTCGGCTGGACCGACGTGATGCTGATCGAGCGCTCGGAACTCACATCGGGGTCCACCTGGCACGCCGCGGGCGGCTTTCACACGCTGAACGGCGACACCAACATGGCCGCGCTCCAGGGCTACACGATCCGGCTCTACCGCGAGCTCGAGGAGATCACCGGCCTCTCCTGCGGGCTTCACCACGTCGGCGGGGTGACGCTCGCCGACACGCCCGAACGCCTCGACATGCTCAAGGCAGAGCGTGCCAAGCACCGCTTCATGGGGCTCGAGACGGAACTGGTCACCCCCGAGGAGATCCGCCGGCTCGCCCCGATCACCAATACCGAAGGCATCCTCGGCGGGCTCTACGACCCGCTCGACGGCCATCTCGACCCCTCCGGCACCACCCATGCCTATGCCAGGGCCGCGCGCATGGCCGGCGCCGAGATCGTGCTGCGCACCCCGGTGCTGGAGACCAACCCCCGCCCCGACGGCAGCTGGGAGGTGGTGACCGAACAAGGCACGGTGATCGCCGAGCATCTGGTCAACGCCGCCGGGCTCTGGGCGCGCGAGGTGGGCCGGCTGGCGGGGATCTACCTGCCACTCCACCCGATGGAACACCAGTATCTCGTCACCGACGACATCCCCGAGATCTACGAACGCGACGCCGAGCATCCCCATGTCATGGATCCCGGCGGCGAGAGCTACCTGCGACAGGAGGGGCGCGGGCTCTGCATCGGCTTCTACGAACAGGGCGCCGAGCCCTGGGCGGTGGACGGCACGCCGCTCGATTTCGGCCACGAACTCCTCGCCGACAAGCTGGAAAAGGTGGCCGACTCCATCGAGTTCGCCTATCGCCGCTACCCGGTCCTGGAACGCGCCGGGGTGAAGTCGGTCATCAACGGCCCCTTCACCTTCGCGCCCGACGGCAACCCGCTGGTCGGTCCGGTCCCGGGCCTGCGCAACTACTGGGCGGCCTGCGCCGTGATGGCGGGGTTCAGCCAGGGGGGCGGCGTCGGGCTGTCCCTGGCCCAGTGGATGGTCGAGGGCGAACCCGAACGCGACGTCTTCGCCATGGACGTGGCGCGCTACGGCGACTGGATCACGCCCGGCTACACCCGCCCCAAGGTGACCGAGAACTACCAGCGGCGCTTCTCGGTCAGCTACCCGAACGAGGAACTGCCCGCCGCGCGCCCCTTCCGCACCACGCCCATGTACGACATCTTCAAGGACATGGGCGCGGTCTTCGGCCATCAATACGGGCTCGAGGTCGTCAACTACTTCGCCCTGCCCGGCGAGCCGGATTACGAGATCCCGAGCTTTCGCCGCTCCAACGCCTGGGACGCCACCGCCCGCGAGGTCGCGGCGGTGCGCGGCGCCGTCGGCATCAACGAGGTCCACAATTTCGGCAAGTACCGCGTGACCGGCCCCGGTGCCCGGCGCTGGCTCGATACGATCATGGCCGGCCGCATCCCCGCCGAAGGGCGCATCTCGCTGACCCCGATGCTGGCGCCCTCGGGCCGCATCATGGGCGATTTCACCGTGTCCTGCCTCGGCCCCGAGGACTTCCAGCTGACCGCCAGCTATGCCGCGCAGGCCTTCCACATGCGCTGGTTCGAGCAGCACATGGCCAAGGGCGTGACGATCGAGAACGTCTCGGACCGCCTGACCGGCTTCCAGATCGCCGGGCCACGGGCGCGCGCGCTGCTCGCCCGCGTGACCCGGGCCGACGTCTCGGCGGACGCGTTCCGCTTCATGGACGTCAAGCGGCTGGATATCGGCCTGACCCGCGCGCTGGTCCAGCGGGTCTCCTACACCGGCGATCTCGGCTACGAGATCTATGTCGACGCCATGGACCAGCGCGCGCTCTGGGAGGCGCTCTGGTCGGCGGGCCAGGATCTGGGCATCCGGCCCTTCGGGATGCGGGCGATGATGTCGCTCCGGCTCGACCGGTTCTTCGGCGCCTGGATGCACGAGTTCTCGCCCGACTACACCCCCGCCGAGACCGGGCTCGACCGCTTCGTCCGCCATGACAAGGACGCCGATTTCATCGGCAAGGCGGCGATGCTTCGCGACCGCGACGCCGGACCGGCGCGCCGGCTCTGCGCCTTCGCGGTCGAGGCCGCGGATGCGGATGTCGTGGCCTACGAGCCGATCTGGCTCGACGGCAGGGTGGTCGGCTTCTGCACCTCGGGCGGGTATTCCCACCATGCCGGCGTCTCGGTCGCGCAGGGCTTCGTGCCCAGCGACCGGATCACCGAGGATCTCGAGGTCGAGATCGAGATCCTCGGCGACCGGCGCCGTGCGCGGCGGCTGACGACGCCGCTTTTCGATCCCGAAGGCGCCCGGATGCGCGGATGAGCGGACCGGCGGACGGCGATATCGCGATCCTGCTGCTGGCCGCAGGAGCTTCGCGGCGGATGGGCGGACGCGACAAGATGCTGGAGCCGCTGGGCGACCGGCCGCTGCTGCGCGAGCGTGCCGAGATCTGCCTCAAGACCGCCGCCGCCCGCGTCTACGTGGTGCTGCCGCCCCATGCCCCCGAACGCCGCCGCGCGCTGGAGGGGCTCGACCTCGACTGCGTCGTGGCGCCCCGCGCCGCCGAGGGCATGGCGTTCTCGCTCCGGGCCGGCATCGCGCCGCTGCCGGCCGGAACACGGGGCGTCCTGGTCGTCCTCGCCGACATGCCTGAAATCACATCAGATGACATGGATCAGATGATCCGCACCGCCGAAGCCGGGGGGGACGACATCCTCCGGGCCACCGGTGCCGACGGCCGGCCCGGACATCCGGTGTATTTCCCGGCCTGGTGTTTCGGCGCGTTCGAGGCGCTCGACGGCGACCGGGGCGCCCGCGATCTGCTGGCCGCGCATGCCGACCGGCTGCGCGAGATCCCCCTGCCGGGCCAGCGCGCCACCACCGATCTGGACACGCCCGAGGATTGGGCGCGCTGGCGGCGGCGTCACCGGCTCTGACGTCAGTTGGCGCGCCGCAGCGGGGCGTGCCGAAGAAAGCGCGTCCGGCGCGGCGGCGTCGCGGCGACGCCGGCGGGGCCCATCAACTCGGGGAAGATGTCGAAAAGCTCGTTGCGCTGCGCGTTGCCCTGCCCGTCCCCGCGCGGGATCGCGGGCTGATAGCATTCGCTCCAGCAGTCATTGGCCCGCAGCGCGGCATGGGCATCGAGCGTGAAATGAATGTAATGCGTGGCAACGCAGTCCACGCGATGGATCGCCCGGTTGTCCACGAGATGCTTTGCCGCGACGAAGGCCGGGCGCCCGCCGAGCGGCAGGAAGGTATGGTCCTGGCCCACGAGGAAGCGATGATTGGGCGAGACCATCATGTCGCGCGCGGGCGTGCCGGGGCCGAGCGCGCCGGCCTGGATCAGCACGGGCTTCATGTGCGGCGCCGAGAGGAACCGCCGCCAGTCGAGCCGCCGCACGCTCACCCAGCGGATCGTCTGCGTGCCGTGATCCCGGGTCACCACGCGATCGCCCGCGCAGAGCATCTGGACGGGCGCCGGACCGTCGGGCGTCTCGATGGCGGTATGGGGGGTGTGGCAGCTCATTCTAGGTCCCCTTCGTGGCGGGTGGGCACGGGTCTTCTGGCGGGGGCAAGGCGGGCCTCGCCGGTGTGTCATCCGCCGGGCGAGGTGGTGGGCGCCGGCGTCGCCCGGGCGTGTCATCGCCCCGGGGACGCCGGCGCCGCGCTCCCGCACCCAGCAAGAAAACGCTAGCGGCCCGGCTCGGCCACGGGAAGGAAAACATGGCGAAAACAAGGCAATAAAGGGGCAAACCGGGCCACTGCCCGGGATGCTGGACCACATACGGCGGGCGTCGATTGTTTCCGTTTTCAGACAGTCTGCAGCCCGGTCCGCGCCGCTTTGCCGGGGATCCGGCCCGGATCGGCCGGTCATTGTTTCGCCTGCCGCAACGACGGCAGGGGCGGCCCGGCCCCGAATTGGGGCAGCTTCGCCACATTTGCGCCCGAATTCGGATCGTTCGCGCCCGGCGGCCAGTGCCGGCAGCGGCCCGGGACTGTGCGCGCCCCCGCAACAACCCGGCGCACGGGATCCGAATCAGGCGGCGATGATCAAGGGGGGGACGTGGTGCCCGAGGTCGGACTCGAACCGACACGGTATTGCTACCGGGGGATTTTGAATCCCCTGCGTCTACCATTCCGCCACTCGGGCCACCGATGATCCGTCTATAGCGGCGCCGCCGGTCCGTCAACGCCGCCGGCAAAGCGGCTTGACCGGCGTCCGCGCCCGTGGTGTTAGAAGCGAGGGCAGGGCCGAGGCAGATGATACGATCCCTCTATAACTGGACGCTCCGACTGGCCGAGACGCGCTACGCGCTCTGGGCGCTGGCGATCGTCAGCTTCGCGGAAAGCTCGGTCTTTCCGATCCCGCCGGACGTGCTGATGATCCCGATGATCCTGGCCCGGCCGGGCCGGGCCTGGCTGATCGCGGCGGTGGCGCTGGTTGCCTCGGTGCTGGGCGGGCTCTTTGGCTACTGGATCGGTGCCGAGCTTTACCAAAGCGTCGGCCGCCCGGTGCTGGAGTTCTACGGCAAGGACGCCTATTTCGAGGAATTCCGCCAGACCTACAACGCCTGGGGCGCCTGGGCGGTGCTTATCGCGGGCGTCACGCCCTTCCCCTACAAGGTCATCACGATCCTCTCGGGCGCAACGGGGCTCAACCTGACCGTGTTCATGGTGGCCAGCCTCGTGGCCCGGGGCCTGCGGTTCTTCCTCGTGGCGGCGCTGCTCTGGAAGTTCGGCGCCCCGATCCGCGCCTTCATCGAGCGCCGCCTGGGCCTGCTCTTCACGATCTTCGTCCTGCTGCTCCTCGGCAGCTACATCCTGGTGAGGTACCTGTGACACGCAAGACGCTCTGTCTTCTGGCCGGTCTCGGCTCGCTCGCCCTGCTGCTCGGCGCGCTTGCCTTCCAGTACTGGGGCGGGCTCGCGCCCTGCAAGCTTTGCATCTGGCAGCGCTGGCCGCACGGGATCGCGGCGGCGGCGGCCGCGCTCGGCCTCTTTGCGCTGCCGGCACTCGCCGCGCTCATCGGGCTTCTGTCGGTGCTGACCGGGGCCGGGATCGCCTTCTACCACACCGGCGTCGAGCGCGGCTGGTGGCCCGGCCCGACATCCTGTTCGGGCGGCGGCGACCTGTCGGGGCTGAGCGGCGCGGACCTGCTGAGCACCGAGGGCGCCGGTGCGATCGTCATGTGCGACGAGGTCGCCTGGGAAATGCTCGGCCTCTCGATGGCCAGCTGGAACGGGCTGGCCTCGCTGGGGCTGGCCGTGGTCTGGGTGCTGGCGCTGCGCGCGCGCTAGGCTTCGAGCTCGGCGTCCCAGTAGAGGAAGTCGAGCCAGCTTTCATGCAGGTAATTGGGCGGGAATTTCCGCCCGAGATTGCGCAGCTGCTCGGAGGTGGGCTGCCCCGGCGGCTTGCGCAGATGCATCCCGCTCTGGCGCAACAGGCGCGAGCCCTTCTTCAGGTTGCAGGGTGCGCAGGCCGCCACCACGTTTTCCCAGCTCGTGCGCCCGCCGCGCGCCCGCGGGATGACATGATCGAAGGTCAGCTCGCCCCGCGCCCCGCAATACTGGCACTCGAATTCGTCCCTCAGGAAAAGATTGAAGCGCGTGAAGGCCACGCGCTTCTGGGGTTTGACGAAATCCTTGAGCACCACCACCGAGGGTATGCGTATCTCCATCGAAGGTGACCGGACGACCCGGTCGTATTCGGCGAGGATGGTCACCCTGTCGAGGAACGCGGCCTTGACGGCTTCCTGCCAGGGCCAGACCGACAGCGGATAATAGGAGAGCGGGCGGTAATCGGCGTTCAGCACCAATGCCGGGTGCGACCTGAGATTGACCGGGTCCCTGACGAAGTTAGTCCTGAAATCGCCGTCCATGAATCATTCCGTCCCCTGCTCTGCCTGCCTCGGGCACCAGAGCGGGACGCACCCGCCCCGGTATGAATCGACTATATCTGGTCTTTCGGACCTGGCAAGCCCTCCATATACTGTGAGGAGTTACCGATGGCCCTTCCTCTAGACGACGGAGGTTACAGCCGCATGACAGACCGCCCCGCACCCCCCGCGATCCTGGAAACCGCGCTTTACGCGCGCGATCTCGACGCGGCAGAGGCGTTCTATGGCGGGCTGATGGGGCTGGAGAAGATCGTGCGGGTCGGCGACCGGCATGTCTTCTTCCGGCTCTCCGAAAGCATCCTGCTGATCTTCAACCCGGCCGAGACCATCCGCCCGACCGGCAACCCCGCCCTGCCCGTGCCCCCGCACGGGGCCGAGGGCGAAGGCCATGCCTGCTTTGCCGCCGACGCGGACGCGCTGGACCGCTGGCGCGCGCATTTCGAGGCGGCCGGCATCGAGATCGAGGCCGATTTCCGCTGGCCCAACGGTGCGCGGTCGATCTACCTGCGCGACCCGGCCGGCAACTCGCTGGAATTCGCCGATCCCGCGCTCTGGGATGTCCGGGCCTAGCGCCCCAGGTATTCCGTCATGAAGCTGAGCGCGACGCCAAGCCCGTCGGGCGCGATGCCGTGGCCCACACCCTTGGACACGTGGGCGTAGACCGTGAAACCCGCCGCCTCCAGCGCCTCGGCCGCTTCCGGCAGCGCCGCGGGCGGGACCACGTCGTCCTGGTCGCCATG
The DNA here is from genome assembly GCA_913063035.1 of uncultured Maritimibacter sp. GTDB lineage: Bacteria > Pseudomonadota > Alphaproteobacteria > Rhodobacterales > Rhodobacteraceae > CAJXYS01. Next base: position 56,176 of record CAJXYS010000013.1, read on the forward strand.
GACCAGCAGAACCGGCGGCTGGCTGATCGCCTCCGACAGCGACTCCGGCGCCAGCAGGCGGCCCGAGAAGCCGACCACGCCGGCCACGCCGGGGGCGCGCCGGGGCGCGACATGCAGGCTCATCATCGTGCCCTGCGAGAAGCCGAAAAGAATTGTATTCTCGGGACCTATGCCTTCTTCCTGATGCGTCTTGTCAAGAAAGCCGTTCAGGTCCTCCACCGCGCGCGCCATGCCCTCGCGCGCGGCCTCCTCGCTCGATCCGTCGATCCAGGGGATCGGAAACCACTGGTAGCCCATGGGGCTGGCCGCGCAGCGTTCGGGCGCGTTGGGCGCCACGAAGACCGTGTCGGGCATATGGTCGGCCAGCGGATCGGCAAGGCCGAGCAGGTCGGCACCGTCGGCGCCGTAGCCGTGCAGGAAGATTACGAGGGTCTTTCCCGTGCCGGAGGCGGCGGCCCGGCGGCCGGCAGTCAGCGCGCGCATGTCTATTCCCTTATCCCTTCGCGATCCTTCGCCACCCGGTAATAGGACCAGAGCAGCCGCGCCGCAACGCCCCTCCAGGGGGACCAGTCACCCGACATCTCGCGCAGCGCGCGCTCGCCGGGGCGGTCGGGCAGCGCGAACAGCAGCCGCGCCGATTCCTGCAACGCCAGGTCGCCCGGCGCAAAGACATCGGCCCGCCCGAGCGCGAACATCGCATAGATCTCGGCGGTCCAGCGCCCGATCCCCCGCACCGCCGTCAGCCGCGCGATGACCTCCTCGTCGGGCAGGTGGCGCAGGCTGCGGAAATCCATCCGGCTTGCAGCGAGATCACGTGCGAAGCCGATCTTTTGGCGCGACAGGCCGCAGGCGCGCAGCTCGTCGTCGCTTGCGGCGAGGATCTTGCGCGGCCCCGTCAACCGCGCCGCCTTCAGCCGCCGCCAGATCGTGTCGGCCGCGGCCACGGACAATTGCTGGCTGACGATGCTGCTCAGAAGCGCCTCGAAGCCGTCCCGCCGCCGCCGCAGCGGTGGCGGCCCTGCCTGGTCCACCGCATACGCGAAACGCGGCTCCACGGCACAGAGATGCGCGGTGCCCTCGGCGATGCAGGCATGGGTCTCGATGATGCGTCCGGTCATGGCGTCACCAGCCCGTCCACCCAGTCGAGCGCGTCCGCGACGGTCTCCACCCGGGTGCAGTCGGGCGGCGGCGGACGCCGCAGCATCACCACGCGGATCCCGAGAGCCCGCGCGGCCTCGAGCTTGGCGCGGTTTTCCACGCCGCCCGCGTTGCGCAGCACCAGGACATCGACGCCGCGCGCCCGGAAGAGCGCGATCTCGTCCGCGACCCCGATCGGTGGATGGCTCACCAGGAATTCCCCGTTCGGCCAGGGGAACGGCGCCTCCGCATGGCCGATCTGGCGAAAGATCAGGTGCCGCCCATGCAGATTGGCGAACCCCTCCATCCCCTGCCGGCCGGTGGTCAGGAACACGGTGGCCCCGTCCGGGATATGGGCCGCCGCCTCTTCCTCGCGATCGACGAAGACCCAGTCGTCGCCCGGCCCCGGTGCCCATTCCGGGCGCAGGACCAACAGGTGCGGCAGACCGCGCGCCGCCGCGACGGCCGCACTGCGCGCCGAGATACGGCGGGCAAAGGGATGCGTGGCATCCAGGATCGCCCCGATCCGTTCGGCGTCCAGGAACCGCTCGAAACCCGCGCGCCCGCCGAAGCCGCCGGACCGGGTCGGAACCGGCAGCGGCGCGCGCGCCCGCGCCGCCCCGGAAAGCGAGGCGATCACCGCGAGCCGCGGGTCGCCGGCCAGCGCGGAGGCCAGCGCCCGTGCCTCGCCGCTGCCGGCCAGAAGCAACAAGCGCAGGCGGGAATCCGGCCCCGTGGCCGGGCGGTCGAGAAGCGGGTCTCCGGTCATCGGCGCGAGCCTAGCGCCCCCGCGGGCCGAGGCCAATCGGCAATCGGCACGCGACCGCTTGCCGCTTGCCGCTCCGCCGGGGCCGGGATAGGACAGGCGGCATGACCGACACCGCCCTCGCCCCCGACTCCGACCTGCGCGCGAAGCGCAACGTGGTCGTGCTGGTCTTCGCCCAGGCGATCCTCGGCGCGCAGATGCCGATGATCTTCACGATCGGCGGGCTGGCCGGGCAGTCGCTGGCGACGAATGCCTGCTGGGCGACGCTGCCGATCTCGCTGATCGTCTTCGGCTCGATGACGACGGCACCCTGGCTGTCGCAGATCATGCAGCGTTTCGGCCGCCGAACGGGCTTCGTCATCGGCGCCATGGGCGGCGCGGCGGGGGCGCTGATCGGTGCCTATGCCCTTTCCATCGGCTCGTTCTGGCTCTTCCTCGTCGGCAGCTACTTCACCGGGATCTACATGTCGGCGCAGGGCTTCTACCGTTTCGCCGCCGCCGACACGGCAAGCGCGGTTTTCCGCCCCAAGGCGATCTCTTACGTTCTGGCCGGCGGGCTGGCCGCCGCGATCATCGGCCCGCAGCTGGTCAAGGTGACCTCCGACGCCTTCGTCGTGCCCTTCATGGGCACCTACCTGGCCGTCCTCGTCGTGAACCTGATCGGGGCGTTCCTCTTCATCTTCCTCGACATTCCCAAACCGCCGCGCGCCGCACCGGGTGCCGATGGCGGGCGCAGCCGGATGGAGCTTCTGGCCGACCCCCGCATCGCCGTGGCGATCATCTGCGCGATGGTCTCCTACGCGCTGATGAACCTCGTGATGACCTCGACGCCCCTGGCCGTGGTCGGCTGCGGCTTCGAGCAGAACACCGCCGCGGACGTGGTCACCGCGCATGTCCTGGCGATGTTCGTGCCCTCCTTCTTCACCGGCCACCTGATCGCGCGGTTCGGGGTCGAGCGAATCGTGGCGCTGGGGCTGCTGATCCTCGCCGCGGCGGGCGGCGTCGCGCTGGCCGGCGTCGACGTCGAAAACTTCTTCGTCGCGCTCGTGCTGCTGGGCGTGGGCTGGAATTTCGGGTTCATCGGGGCGACCACGATGCTGGCCGGGGCCCATAGCGCGGCCGAACGCGGCCGTGTGCAGGGGATGAACGACCTGATCGTCTTCGGCGGCGTGACCGTGGCCTCGCTGGCATCGGGCGGGCTGATGAACTGCACCGGCGGCAATGCCGAGCAGGGCTGGATCGCGGTGAACCTCGCGATGGCGCCCTTCCTGGTGCTCGCGGGCGGCGCGCTGATCTGGCTGGTCCTGCGCAGCCCGCGCACGGCCTGACGGCGACCGGCGCCCTACCAGCGCCCGGTCAGGGCCCGGAAGGCCAGCGCGCCGCGCTTGCGGAACTCCGACTCGGGCAGGCTGCCCGCCTTGACGAGGTCGGGGCGCCGCGCGGCGGCCCGCAACGTGGCATCGGCCCGCCAGCCCGCCAGCAGCGCGGCCGCCGCGCCGGGCGCCACCCGCCCGCGTTGCGCACGGGCGCGCGACAGCCGCGACAGCCCTTCGGCGGCCAGCCGGGCGACGGCCTCGGGCCGGCCGTCCGGCAGCGGCCGGTGGCCGCGGGCCTCCAGCTCGGGGATCGCGCGCAGATAGGCGGCAAGCCCCGCGCCCCAGGCGAAATCCCGTACCACGGGCTCGGCCATCGCGTCTGCCCCGAGCACCTGCGCCGCCGCCCACATCAGGTTGCCGCCGGTCGCGTCGATATAGGCCGACAGCGCGGCGGCATCTTCGGGCGGGGTGCCGTCGATATCGGCGCGCCGGGCCTCTGCGATAGCGGCCAGGAGCGCCGTGTCCAGCCCGTGGGCGCGGATGGTCCCGGCCAGCGGCGCCGCGACCTCGTGGGCCCGCGGGGTCTGGCCCGCGGCGATCTCGTCCAGCGTGTCGATCCACCACTGGATCCGCATCTCCGCGATCACCGGCTCCTGGGTCACCCAGGGGGCGCGGGTCACCTCGACGTTGAAGGCGTAGAGCGTCATCAGGTCGGGCCGCGCCCCGGCCGGCGCGGCAAGCACGCTGCGAAACCGGTCCGGGTCGCCCCGTTCCACCAGCTCGGCGCAGGCTGCGACGCTCATGGCGCCCCGGCCCCGTCGCGCACCAGCTTCCACTCGATCGCGTCGAGAAGCGCCTCGAAGCTCGCATCGACGATATTGGCCGAGACCCCGACCGTGGACCAGCGCCGCCCCTGCCCGTCGGCGCTGTCGATGATCACGCGGGTCACGGCCTCGGTCCCGCCCTGGGTGATCCGCACCTTGAAGTCCACCAGCCGCATGTCGTCGATGATCGCCTGGTAGGGGCCGAGATCCTTGGCCAGCGCCCGCGCCAGCGCGTTGACCGGCCCGCGATCGTTGCCCTCCGGGTCGAGGCTTTCGGAGACCGACAGCTTCTTCTCGCCACCGATCTTCACCACCACCACCGCCTCGGACAGGCTCACCATGCGGTTGTACTTGTTCTTCCGCCGCTCGACGGAGACGCGGTAGCGCTTGACCTCGAAGAACGCGGGCATCTGGCCCAGTTCGCGGCGCGCCACCAGCTCGAAGCTGGCCTGCGCCGTGTCATAGGCATAGCCCATGTCCTCGCGCGCCTTGACCACCTCGAGGATCCGCCCGAGCGCCGGGTCGCCCGGCGCCACCTCGATCCCCGCGTCCCGGAGCCGCGAGCGCAGGTTCGACTGCCCGGCCTGGTTCGACATCGGGATGATGCGTGCGTTGCCGACCGCGGCGGGATCGATATGCTCGTAGGTGGCCGGGTCCTTCAGGATCGCCGAGGCATGGAGCCCGGCCTTGTGCGCGAAGGCCGAGGCGCCGACATAGGGCGCCGACTTGTCCGGCACCCGGTTGAGAATGTCGTCGAGCATCCGGCTGATGCGGGTGAGCCCGGCCAGCGCCGCCTCGCTCACGCCGGTCGCGAAGCGGCTGCGATAGGGCTCCTTGAGCAACAGCGTCGGGATCAGCGTCGTGAGACTGGCATTGCCGCAGCGCTCGCCCAGCCCGTTGAGCGTGCCCTGGATCTGGCGCGCGCCCGCGTCCACGGCCGCCAGCGTGTTCGCCGCGGCGTTGCCGGTGTCGTCATGGGTGTGAATGCCGAGCCGGTCGCCCGGAATGCCCGCGGCGATGACGGCGGCAGTGATCTCGCCCACCTCGGCCGGCAGCGCACCGCCATTGGTGTCGCAAAGCACGATCCACCGCGCGCCTGCGTCGCGGGCCGCCCGCAGGCAGGAAAGCGCGTAATCCGGGTTCGCCTTGTAGCCGTCGAAGAAATGTTCCGCGTCGAACAGCGCCTCGCGTCCGGCCGCCACGACATGCGCGACCGACTGCGCGATGGTCTCGCGGTTTTCGTCCAGCGTGATGCCGAGCGCCGCCTCGACGTGGAAATCATGGGTCTTTCCAACGAGGCAGACCGCTGGCGTGCGGGCGTTCATGACGGCGGCCAGGACGTCGTCGTTCTCCGCGGACCGCCCGGCGCGCTTGGTCATGCCGAAGGCCGTCAGCACCGCGCGGGTGTCGGGGGCATGGGCGAAGAACTCGCTGTCGGTCGGATTGGCGCCGGGCCAGCCGCCCTCGATATGGTCCACGCCGAGCCCGTCCAGCGCCGCTGCGATGCGCGCCTTCTCGGCGGTCGAGAACTGCACGCCCTGCGTCTGCTGCCCATCGCGCAGCGTGGTGTCGTAGAGATAGAGCCGCTCGCGGGTCATGCCGCCGCCCCTTCATCGTTCCGGAAATATCCTCGGGGGGCGCGGGGGGCAGACAGCCCCCCGCCCCGCCGTGGCGCGCAGCCGGCCCTCATTCCAGCGCCTCCAGCTGCGCCGGGTCGAAGCCGGCGCCGGGCACAAGCTCGACCCCGGCCTTGGACATGCGGACCTCGACGCCCGCGGCGACCAGCGCCGCCTTCAGCCGGTCGACCTCGGAAAAATCCTTGGCGTCCACCGCGCGGGCGCGGGCCGCCGACAGCTTCGCGGCCAGGGCGTCGAGCCGGTCGCGCCCGGTCTCGGTCCAGGCGCCCATGCCGCTCTCGAGCAGCCCGAGAAGCGCCGCGGATCCCTTGAGCGCGACGGCATCGCCCGCACTGGACAGCCTGTGCAGCACCGCGATCGCCCCGGCCGTGTTCAGGTCGTCGGCCAGCGCCGCGGTCAGCTCCGGGTCCGGGGCGCCGGCATCGACCGCCGCGGTCTGCGCGCGCCACTTTCGCAGCACCGCCTCGGCCTCGCGGGCCTTCTCCTCGGTCCAGTCCATCGGCTTGCGGTAATGCGTCTGGAGAAAGACGAAGCGGATCACCTCGCCCGGCACGCCGCGGTCCAGCAGGTCGCGCACGGTGAAGAAATTGCCGAGCGATTTCGACATCTTCCGGCCCTCGACCTGCAGCATCTCGTTGTGCAGCCAGAAGCGCGCGAAGCTGCCCTCGGGATGGGCGCAGCAGGACTGGGCGATCTCGTTCTCGTGGTGGGGAAACTGCAGGTCGATGCCGCCGCCATGGATGTCGAAGCTCGCCCCCAGCAACGCGTGGCTCATCGCCGAGCACTCGATGTGCCAGCCGGGCCGCCCGCGGCCCCAGGGACTCTCCCAGCCGGGCTCGTCGGCGGCCGAGGGCTTCCAGAGCACGAAATCCATCGGGTTCTTCTTGTAGGGCGCGACCTCGACCCGCGCGCCGGCGATCATGTCCTCGACCGACCGGCCCGAGAGCGCGCCGTATTCGCCGTAGCTCTCGACCGCGAAGAGCACGTGACCCTCCGCCTCGTAGGCGTGGCCGCGATCGATCAGCGCCGCGATCATCTCGACCATCTGGGGAATGTAATCGGTGGCGTGCGGCTCGCGGAACTGCGGATCGCCGGCATAATCGACGCCCAGCTCGGCCATGTCCTCGTGGAACCAGGCCGTGGTGCGGCGGGTCAGCGCGTCGATCTCCTCGCCGTTCTCGCGCGCGCGGGCGATGATCTTGTCCTCGACGTCGGTGATGTTGCGCACATAAGTCACCCGGCCGGGGCCGTAGACATGGCGCAGCAGCCGGTAGAGCACGTCGAAGACCACCACGGGGCGCGCATTGCCCAGATGCGCGCGGTCATAGACCGTCGGGCCGCAGACATACATCCGCACGTTGCCGGGATCGAGCGGCTCGAAACGCTCCTTTTGCCGGGTTCTCGTGTTCCAGAGCCTGATGTCGGTCATGCCCAGATTCCTTGCGCGCCTCTCCGGCGGCGGGCCTATCAGCTTCGGTCATGCTTGGAAACAGATGAACGGCCCGCCGGATCTCTCAGCCGGTAATGCAAATCCCGCAAATGCAGATCGCCGTTCTCATGGGCCCGGTTATGCCGGGGCTTTCCGGGCTTGGCAAGAACTATCGGCTTGCCAACCGGGTCCCGGCATGATGGCGTTCCCGCAGTCTGAGACGGAGGCATTCATGCGCGCATCTGACCGGATCGAGGGCATCAACGGCGGCGGGTCCGACGGCTGGGACGTGTTCTACCGCGCCCGCGAGATGGCCGAGGCGGGTGCACAGGTGATCGAGCTGACCATCGGCGAGCACGACATCCCGACCCACCCCGCGATCCTGTCCGCGATGCACGAGAGCGCCGCCGCCGGCAATACCGGCTACGCGTCCGTGCCCGGCGAAATGGCGCTGCGCGCGGCGGTCGCAGCCCGCGTCGCGGACCGGACCGGCGTGGCGACCAGCTGGCGCAACGTGATCGTGACGGCCGGCGGCCAGGCCGGGCTCTTCGCCGCGCACATGGCCGCCTGCAACCCCGGCGACAGGGCGCTTTACTGCGACCCCTATTACGCCACCTATCCCGGAACGATCCGGGCCGCCGGGGCCGTGCCGGTCGCGGTGGCGACCCATGCGCGCGATGCCTTCCAGCCCCGCGGCGCAGAGATTTCCGCGCGGGCCTCGGGCGCGCGCAGCCTGCTGGTGAACACGCCCAACAATCCGACCGGCGTGGTCTATGACCGCCCGACGCTCGACGGCATCGCCGGTGCGGCGCGCGAGCACGATCTCTGGGTGATTTCCGACGAGGTCTACGACACCCAGGTCTGGGAGGGCGCGCATCTCTCGCCGCGCGCGCTGCCCGGCATGGCCGCGCGCACGATGGTGATCGGGTCCATGTCGAAGAGCCACGCGATGACGGGCTCGCGCATCGGCTGGATCGTGGCGCCGGAGCCGATGATCGAGAAGCTGATCGATCTCGCCACGGTCACCACCTACGGCGTGCCCGGCTACATACAGGACGCCGCCGTCTTCGCGCTCGGCGAAGGGCCCGCCCTGGAAGCGGAGATCGCCGCCCCTTTCCGCCGGCGCCGCGCGATCGCGCAGCGCGTGCTCGCCGGGCAGGACCGCCTGCGCGCGGTGCCGTCCTCGGGCGCGATGTACATCATGCTCGACATCCGGGCGACCGGGCTCTCGGGCAAGGCCTTCGCGAACCGTCTGCTCGACGCGACCGGCATCGCCGTGATGCCGGGCGAAAGCTTCGGCACGGCCGCGGCCGGCCATGTGCGCGTGGCCCTGAGCGTCGCGGACGCCTCCTTAGAGGACGCGCTGCGACGGATCGTCGATTTCGCGCTGCAGCCCGACGCCGTCGCCGGCTAGACGCCGATGCGGGTGAAGCTCTGGCGCGGATCGGGGCCGATGCCCAGCCACCCGGCGAAAACGGTCTCCAGGTGGCGCACGATCTGGACGCGCTGGGTCAGGCCGACGCTGCGGGCCAGGCGGGCGGCCGATCCCATGATGGCCGGCATGTCGGCGTCAATGCGCGTGGCCGGGACAAGCTCGGCACCGGTCCGTGCATCGAGAATGCGCGCGGTGAAGGTGATCGCGTGGACCCCCTCGTTGTAAGGCAGCGCCTCGGCCTGGAGCGTCAGCGCGTGAAAGCGCACCAGCGTGATCTCGAGCCGAACCGGCCGCGGCCCGTCGAGCGCGGCGGTCGCCTTTTCCGCGCCCTCGCGGAAGATGCGCGCAACCTGGGCACGCCGGTCGCCGGCGGGCTCCTCACGCCAGACGATGTCCGCCTCCGGCGCGATCACGGGGGCTTCGCTCACGGTCAGCGTGTCGGGAACGATTACGTCGATCGTCGAGACCGTCCATCCCTTGCTCACCGCGGCCGGAAGCGCCGCCGGATAATCGGTCCGGAACGCGCCGCATCCGGCGAGGACGACGAGGACCGCCAGAAGCAGTCCGCTAACACTGCGGCGAAAGAACATCGGATACCCTCCATACTGGCACTCCGCGCCGGGCACATGGCGGCGCGTTAGCGAAATCTACACCATGTCCGGGGCGATTGCACCTGCTTGCGCATGACAAGGTATACGGGCAATCTCCGCCCGGCCGCCTGCCGGGGCGGCCCCGGCAAAAGCGGGAGATAGCATGGATCACGACGCGCTGCGCCACTGGTCGAAACGCGCCGCCGACTGGGCGGCAGAGTATCACGCGACGCTGGGCGACCGCCCGGTCCGGGCCGACACGACGCCCGGGGCCACTGCCGCCAGGCTGCCCGATGCCGCCCCCGAGCAGGCCGAGGACCTCGAGACGATCTTCGCCGACTTCAAGGCGATCGTCCCCGAAGCGATGACCCACTGGCAGCATCCGCGCTTCTTCGCCTATTTTCCCGCCAATGCCGCGCCCGCCTCGATGCTGGCCGAACAGCTGGCCAACGCCATGGCCGCGCAATGCATGCTATGGCAGACCTCGCCGGCGGCCACCGAGATCGAACAGGTCATGATCGCATGGCTGCGCGGCGCGCTGGGGCTCGCCCCCCATTTCAGCGGCACGCTCCACGACACGGCGACCACCGCCACCTTCTGCGCGGTGCTGACGATGCGCGAGCGCGCGCTCGGCTGGGCCGGGCTGACGGAGGGGCTGTCCGGGCAGAGCCCCGTCCGGATCTACGCGTCGGCGCAGACCCATTCCTCCATCGACAAGGCCGTGCGGATGGCCGGTATCGGGCAGGACAACCTGGTGAAGATCCCCACCGACAGGACCCACGCGATGGACCCGGCCGCGCTGGAAAGGGCCATCGCGGCCGACCGCGCCGCGGGCTATCGGCCCGCCGGGGTGATCGCCTGCGTCGGCGGCACGTCGATCGGCGCCTCGGACCGCGTGGCGGATGTTCTCGCGGTTGCGAAATCCGCGGATCTCTACACCCATGTGGACGCCGCCTGGGCCGGCTCGGCGATGATCTGCCCGGAATTCCGCTGGCTCTGGCAGGGCGTGGACGCGGCCGACTCGGTCGTCTTCAACCCGCATAAATGGCTGGGCGCGCAGTTCGACTGCGCGGTGCAGTTCCTGGCCGATCCGGCACCGCAGGTGAACACGATGGGGCTGCGCCCCGATTACCTGCAGACACTCGACCAGGACGCGGTCACCAATTTCAACGAATGGACCGTTCCGCTGGGCCGGCGGTTCCGGGCGCTGAAGCTCTGGTTCCTGCTGCGCGCCGAGGGGCTGGAAGCCCTGCGGCGGCGCATTCGCGATCATGTCGCCTGGGTGCATGAGCTTCGCGACGCCGTGGCCACCCTGCCCGGCTTCGAGGTGGTGACCGACTGCCCGCTGGCGCTGTTCACCTTCCGCTACGCCCCGGACGGCCGGGACGCGGACGCCGCCACGCGGGATCTGCTGACCCGCATCAACGACGATGGCCGGGTCTACCTGACGCAGACCCTGCACGAGGGACGTTTCGTGATCCGCATGACCGCGGGCAGCTTCGCCACGACCCGCGCCGACGTCATGACGGTGCGCGACGTGCTCGCCGAGCTGACCGGCCAGGCATGAGACGGGGCGGCGCCGCGGCGCCGCCCTGCCCGGTCCCCGGCGGCCGGGATCAGAAGTTGTAGGACACCCGGGCGCGCAGCGACGTGCCTTCGAGGTCGTTACCGGTGTCGTCGAAATCGTCGAAGCGGTCGAAGAGCACCTCGCCGCCCACGCTCCAGCGCCGGGTCAGGCGATAATCGATCCCGGCCCCGACGGTGTAGCCGGTATCTTCGCGATCGGTGCCTGCGTCGTCCAGGCTGGCATGCGCAATGCCGACGGTCCCGTAAAGAAAGGTGTCGCCCAGGTCCGGCCCGGCGCGCAGTTTCACCCGCATCATGCGGTCGACGGCGGTCGTCCCGGCCGCATCCTCGAGATTGGCGGCGTCGATCTGCGCCTCGCCGCCCAGGATGAAACCACCGAAATCGTGGTTGTAGCCGGCATGAAGCCCGCCCGTGGCCCCGTCGAGGGACAGGTCCGATCCGTTCGACCAGTCGTAATCGCCATAGCCGAGCTGGCCGCCGGCGTAGAAGCCGGTCCAGTCCGGGGTCGGCGCCGGCGCGGGCGCGGTCACGATCACGGCCGGTTCCTCGGTTGCGGGCACCGGGTTGCCGGCAAGGGCGGGACCGGTCGCTGCCGCGACCAGCGCGGCGGTCGATGTCATGAGGATACGCATTCTTCTTGCCTCCTTTGAATGTCTGCCTCGGGCGGGACGGCGCCCATCATCGGGCGGGGCGCCCCGCCGCAGGGCAGGAACGGCCGCCTGCGCGTTTCGTTCCATCCGGCCCCGGATTCCAGCGCCCTTTGCGGCACCCTGCCGAGCCGCCTGGCCGGAGCCTCTGGAAATTCACGCTTGTTAGCGCTAACATGCGATCCGAGCCACCAACAGGAATCGAAAGGGACCGCCCCCATGGCCCTGCACCCGACCATCACCGACGTCACCGCCCGCATCGTCGAGCGCTCGCGCGACAGCCGCGCGGCCTATCTCGACCGCATTCGCCAGGCCGGCGAGGACGGCCCGGCGCGCGCGCATCTCTCCTGTGGCAACCAGGCCCATGCCTATGCCGCCATGGGACCGGACAAGGACAGCCTCGTCGGCGGGCGCGCCCCGAACCTCGGCATCGTGACCGCCTATAACGACATGCTCTCGGCGCATCAGCCCTTCGAGCGGTTTCCCGACCAGATCCGCGCGGCCGCGCGCGCGGCCGGCGGCACCGCGCAGGTCGCCGGCGGCGTGCCGGCCATGTGCGACGGGGTCACCCAGGGCCAGACCGGCATGGAGCTGAGCCTCTTCTCGCGCGACGTGATCGCGCTCGCCGCGGGCGTGGCGCTCAGCCACAACACTTTCGACGCAGCCGCTTATCTGGGCGTCTGCGACAAGATCGTGCCGGGCCTGGTCATCGCGGCGGCCAGCTTCGGGCATATTCCGGCGGTCTTCATGCCCGCCGGCCCCATGACCAGCGGCCTGCCCAACGACGAGAAGGCCAGGGTGCGCCAGCGCTTCGCCGCGGGCGAGATCGGCCGCGACGAATTGATGAAGGCCGAGATGGACAGCTACCACGGCCCAGGCACCTGCACCTTCTACGGCACGGCCAATTCCAACCAGATGCTGATGGAGTTCATGGGGCTGCACCTGCCCGGCGCGAGCTTCGTCAACCCGAACACGCCGCTGCGCGACGCGCTGACGACCGCCGCCACCCGGCGCGCGCTGGAGATCACGGCGCTCGGCAACGACTATCGCCCGGTGGGCGAGATCCTCGACGCGCGGGCCTTCGTCAACGGCATCGCCGGGCTGATGGCCACGGGCGGCTCCACGAACCTGCTCATTCACCTGGTCGCGATGGCCCGCGCCGCGGGCATCCAGCTCGATATCGAGGATTTCGCCGACATTTCCGACGCGGTGCCGTTGATGGCACGGGTCTACCCGAACGGGCTGGCCGACGTGAACCATTTCCACGCCGCGGGCGGGCTGGGCTACATGATCGGCGAATTGCTGGACGCAGGGCTGATGCATCCGGATGCGCGCACCGTGGCCGGCGACGGGCTGGCCCATTACACCAAAGAACCCAGGCTGATCGACGGCGCGCTGCGCTGGGTGGACGGCACCCGCGAAAGCCGCAACGAGAAGATCCTGCGCCCGGCCGCCGACCCGTTCCAGCCCACTGGCGGAACCAGGCAGCTCTCGGGCAACCTGGGCCGCGCGGTGATGAAGGTCTCGGCCGTCGCGCCGGAGCGGCAGGTGATCGAGGCCCCGGCGCGGGTGTTCCACGACCAGGCGGACGTGAAGGCCGCCTTCAAGGCCGGCGAACTTGACCGCGACGTGGTGGTGGTGGTCCGCTACCAGGGGCCGAAGGCCAACGGCATGCCGGAGCTGCACGCCCTGACGCCGGTGCTGTCGGTGCTGCAGGACCGCGGCCACAAGGTCGCGCTGGTGACCGACGGGCGCATGTCGGGCGCGAGCGGCAAGGTGCCGGCCGCGATCCACGTCGCCCCCGAGGCGGCCGATGGCGGGCTGATCGCCAAGATCGCGGATGGCGACCCGATGCGGGTCGACGCCAGGGCCGGGGTACTGGAGGTTCTCGCCGAGGAGGTCGCCGCGCGCGACCCGGCGGCGCCGGATCTTTCGGGCAACCAGGCGGGCCTCGGGCGCGAGCTGTTCTCGGTCTTCCGCCAGAGCGTCGGGCCGGCCACCGCCGGGGCCGGCGTCGTGGTCTGAGATTTCATGCCTCCG
>CAJXYS010000014.1 GCA_913063035.1 uncultured Maritimibacter sp.
TGCCCCCATTTCAGGAACTGGTAGCGTTCCATGTTCCGCTCGTATTCGCGATCCACGTTCATCTGGAAGGCGCGCGGGTTGCCGAACTCGTCGATCATCACCGAGTGGTCGATCACCAGGTCGACCGGGTTCAGCGGGTTGATCTTGGTGGCGTCGCCGCCGAGGTTCACGATCCCGTCGCGCATCGCGGCCAGGTCCACCACGGCGGGCACGCCGGTGAAGTCCTGCATCAGCACGCGCGCCGGGCGGTAGGCGATCTCGCGCGGGTTGCGCCCGCCCTTCGCCACCCAGTCCGAGAAGGCGCGGATGTCGTCGACATGGACGGTCTTGCCGTCCTCGAAGCGCAGCATGTTCTCCAGCACGACCTTGAGGCTGGCGGGCAGCTGGGCGAAATTGCCGAGCCCGGCCTCTTCGGCGGCATGGATCGAGTAATAGGAAAAGCTCTTGCCACCCGCGGTCAGCGTCCTGCGAGTGTTCTTGGAGTCATGTCCGACGGTGATGGTCATCCCGGGCCTCCTGGATGTGACTGGCTAGCGGCGGTTCCCTTGACGTCCTCTTGCCCGATGGCAGGCGGTCACGCAAGGAGTCGCCATTTATGTATACAATTGTGCACCGCCAATCCAGCCCCTTTTGCACCCGCGCGCCCCGGCGCGGCCGGCCGCCGGCTGCGGCAGCGCCCCGCAGGCCCGCGCTTCGCGCTTTTCGGGGGCGCGCGGATCGGCTAGACCCGCCCCATGGAGATGCGCGCAACAGACCTGGCCTGCCGCCGCGGCGACGTGACCGTGATCGAAGGGGTGAGTTTCACCCTGCCGGCCGGGCGCTGCCTGATCCTGCGCGGCCCCAACGGGTCGGGCAAGACGACGCTCCTGCGCACGCTGGCCGGGCTGGTGCCGCCCGCGGCCGGGCAGCTCGACGTGGCGCCCGACAGCGTGGTCTATGCCGGCCATGCCGACGGGCTGAAGGCCCAGCTGACCGTGGCCGAGAACCTGGCCTTCTGGGCCGCGGTCTACGGCACCGGATCGACCGCGCGCGCCATCGCGGCCTTCGCGCTGGACGGCCTGCGCGACCGCCCGGCGCAGTATCTCTCGGCCGGGCAGAAGCGCCGGCTCGGACTGGCGCGGCTCCTGGTGACCGACCGTGCGATATGGGCGCTGGACGAGCCCACGGTCTCGCTCGACGCGGCCACGGTCGCCAGCTTCGCGCAGGTCGTCGCGGATCACTGCGCGGCCGGCGGCAGCGCGGTCATCGCCACCCATATCGATCTCGGCATCGCGGATGCCGAGGTGCTGGACATCGGCGCCTTCCGCGCGGCGCCGGGGCGCGAGGGCTCGCCCTTCCTCGACGACAGCTTCGACGAGGCCCGCGCATGATCGCGCTGCTGCGCCGCGACCTCGCGCTCGCCTTCCGGTCGGGCGGCGGATTCGGGCTCTCGCTCGCCTTCTTCCTGATCGTGGTCACGCTGGTTCCCTTCGGCGTCGGGCCGGAAACCGGGACCCTGGCCGTGATCGCGCCCGGCATCCTCTGGGTGGGCGCGCTCCTGGCCTGCCTGCTCTCGCTCGACCGGATCTTCCAGCTCGACTACGAGGACGGCTCGCTCGACCTGCTGGCCACCGCCCCGCTGCCGCTCGAGGGCATCGTCGCGGTGAAGGGCGTGGCGCACTGGCTCGTCACCGGGCTGCCGCTGACGCTCGCCGCGCCGGTGCTGGGGCTGTTGCTCAGCCTGCCGGGGCCGGCCTATGGCTGGCTGATGGTGAGCCTGCTCGCCGGGACGCCGGCGCTGTCGTTTCTCGGCACCTTCGGCGCGGCCCTGACCGTGGGGCTCAAGCGCGGCGGGCTGCTGCTCTCGCTGCTGGTGCTGCCGCTCTATATTCCGACGCTGATCTTCGGCGCCGAAACCGTGCGCCGCGCGGCCGAGGGGCTTTCGCCCGCGACCCCGGCGCTGCTGCTCACCGGTGTCAGCGCCGCGGTGCTGGCGCTGATCCCCTATGCCGCGGCGGCCGCCGTGCGCATCAACCTGAAGTGATCCCC
Source organism: uncultured Maritimibacter sp. (assembly GCA_913063035.1). Lineage (GTDB taxonomy): Bacteria > Pseudomonadota > Alphaproteobacteria > Rhodobacterales > Rhodobacteraceae > CAJXYS01. The sequence continues at coordinate 2,029 of CAJXYS010000014.1, forward strand.
TGCGACCGCGCGGCGCTTTGCCGCCCGCGCCTGACCGGCTTAGAAAGGGAACCATGTCGATCTGGGAATACGCAAACCCCGTCCGGTTCATCCAGACCACCGACCGCATCCTGCCCTGGGTGACGGGCGCGACGGTCGTGGCGCTGATCGTGGGGCTGTTCTGGGGCTTCTTCCTGACGCCCGACGATTACCGACAGGGCTCCACGGTGAAGATCATCTACCTGCACGTGCCCTCCGCGCTGATGGCGATCAACGCCTGGCTGATGATGCTGGTGACCTCGATCATCTGGATCGTGCGCCGCCACCACGTCTCGGCGCTGGCGGCCAAGGCCGCCGCGCCGGTGGGCGTGACGATGACGCTGATCGCGCTGCTGACCGGCGCGATCTGGGGCCAGCCGATGTGGGGCACCTGGTGGGCCTGGGACCCGCGGCTGACCTCCTTCCTGATCCTGTTCATCTTCTATCTCGGCTACATGGCGCTCTGGTCGGCGATCGAGAACCCGGACACCGCCGCCGACCTGACCTCGGTGCTCTGCATCGTGGGCTCGGTCTTCGCCGTGCTCTCGCGCTACGCGGTGAACTTCTGGAACCAGGGGCTGCACCAGGGCGCGACGCTCTCGCTCGACAAGGAAGAGAACATCGCGGACGTGTTCTACTACCCGCTTCTGTTCTGCATCGCGGGCTTCGTGCTCCTGTTCGTGGCGCTGGTGCTGCTCCGGACCCGCACCGAGATCCGCGCCCGCCGGATTTCCGCCCTGCTCGCCCGGGAGGCGCGCGCATGATGCCGGATCTCGGGAAATACGCGGTCGAGGTGCTCTCGGCCTATGCCGTCTCGATCCTTCTGATCGTCGGGATCGTGGCGCTGTCGCTGGCCCGCTCGGCCCGCATCCGCCGCCAGCTCCGCGAGATCGAGGAAAGGCGCCGCGCCGATGGCTGAGAAATCCGGTCTTTCGCCGCTGCTCTTCCTGCCGCCGCTGCTGTTCGTCGGCCTGGCGGCGCTGTTCTTCCTCGGGCTCAACCGCGAGAACCCCGACGCGCTGCCGACCGCGCTCGCCGGCAAGCCGGCCCCGGCCGTGATGATCGAGCCGCTCGGCCAAGGCGCCCAACTCACCGACGCGATGATCCGCGCGCCCGGCGTCAAGCTGGTGAATTTCTGGGCCAGCTGGTGCGCGCCCTGCCGGGTGGAACATCCCAACCTCGAGGAACTCGCCGCCGGCGGCCTGACGATCTACGGGGTCAACTACAAGGACAAGCCGCGCCAGGCGCTGGGCTTCCTCGACGAGCTCGGCGATCCCTACGCCGCGCTCGGGGCCGATCCCGCGGGCCGCATGGCCATCGAATGGGGCGTCTACGGCGTGCCCGAGACCTTCGTCGTGGACGGCAACGGCCGCATCATCGCGCGGGTCGCGGGGCCGGTCACGGACCGCGCGCTCGAGACCACGCTGCGTCCCGCGATCGCCGAGGCCCGCGCGCCGGAGTGAGGCGCTGGCCAAAACCCGCGCGCTGGTGTATCGCCGCCCCAAGCCAGAGGAGCGCCCCATGACCACCACGCTGACCCTCCGCCGCCCGGACGACTGGCACCTGCACCTGCGCGACGGCGCCATGCTCGAGGGCGTCCTGCCCGAGAGCGCGCGCCACTTCGCCCGCGCCATCATCATGCCGAACCTCGTGCCCCCCGTGGTCACCGCCAGGGATGCCGCCGCCTATCGCGACCGCATCCTGGCCGCCCTGCCCGCGGGGATGGATTTCACGCCGCTGATGACGCTCTACCTGACCGAAGAGACCGATCCCGCCGACGTCGCCGCCGCCCACGCCGCGGGCCTCGTGACGGCGGTGAAGCTCTACCCGGCGGGCGCGACCACCAATTCCGCCTCCGGGGTGCGCGATTTCGACAAGGTGCAGGGCGTGCTCGACAGGATGGCCGAGATCGGCCTGCCGCTCTGCGTCCATGGCGAGGTGACCGATGCCGAGATCGACATCTTCGACCGCGAGGCCGTCTTCATCGACCGCGTGCTCGACCCGATCCGGCGGGCCACGCCGGGGCTGCGCGTGGTGATGGAACACATCACCACCCGCGACGGCATCGATTACGTGCGCCAGGGCGGGCCCGATATCGGCGGCACCATCACCACCCATCACCTGGTCATAAACCGCAACCACATCCTGGTGGGCGGGATCAAGCCGCATTACTACTGCCTGCCGGTCGCCAAGCGCGAGGAACACCGCCTGGCGCTCAGGGCGGCCGCGACCTCGGGCGAGGCCAGCTTCTTCCTCGGCACCGACAGCGCCCCGCATCCCGACGACGCCAAGGAATCGGCCTGTGGCTGCGCGGGCTGCTTCACCGCCACCAACACGCTGTCGATCCTCGCCCGGGTCTTCGAGGAGGAGGGCGCCCTCGACCGGCTCGAGGCCTTCGCCAGCCTGAACGGCCCGGCCTTCTACCGCCTGCCCCCCAATGACGGGACGATCACGCTCGAAAAGGACGCCGCGCCGGTCGCCTACCCCGCCCGGATCGAGACCGGGGCCGGCCCGGTCACCGTCTTCGACCCGGGCATGCCGCTCCACTGGCGGGTGCGCCCCTGATCTTCACCGTTCCGTAAATATCCCCGCCGGAGGCACGATCCGCCGCGCAGCGGCATCCCCGGCCAGCCGAGAGAGACACCGATGATCCCCTCCGCCTTTCCCGACAAGACCGAGATCGCCCGTCTGACCGCGCGGATGCTGCTGGAAATCGAGGCGGTGCATTTCAACGCCGAAACACCCTTCACCCTGGCCTCCGGCCTGCCCTCGCCCACCTATATCGACTGTCGCAAGCTGATCTCATTCCCGCGCATCCGCTCCGTGCTGATGGATTTCATGGCCGTGACCGTGATGCGCGAGGCCGGCTTCGAGGCCTTCGACAACGTCGCCGGCGGCGAGACCGCCGGCATTCCCTTCGCCGCGCTTGTCGCCGAACGCCTCGGCCTGCCGATGAGCTATGTGCGCAAGAAACCCAAGGGCTACGGGCGCAACGCCCGGATCGAGGGCGCCATGTCCGCGGGGTCGCGGGTGCTGCTGGTGGAGGATCTGACCACCGACGGCGGCTCGAAACTGTCCTTCGTGGACGCGATCCGCGAAACCGGCGCCAGCTGCGGGCACACGGCGGTGATCTTCTATTACGGCATCTTCCCCGAGACAGAGCAGACGCTCGGCGATCACGGCGTGCAGCTCCATCATCTCTGCACCTGGTGGGACGTGCTGGCCGAGGCCCGCGCCGCTGGCGCCTTCGACGCCGGGACGCTGCGCGAGGTCGAGTCGTTCCTGCAGGCCCCCCGCGCCTGGCAGGAGGCCCGCCAGCGCGGCTGAGCTTTCCCGGCGCAGAAATATTTCGTTTCCAGGATTGGCCTTGTGCGCCCGGTCCGCCACAGCATGTTGACCGGCGCCCTGCCCGTGCCGCAAGATGTGCGGATCGAGCGGTTGCCCACAGGCAATCCACAAAAACATACAGTTTGCCAAGCACGCCGGGGTCGCACTATCCAAGCGCGCAAGGGACAAGGGCAGGCAGGCGATGAACGAGATTTCCGCGATCAGGCAGGGCCCCGCGGGCGGCGAGGAAGACGGCACGCTGCCCCACAACACCGAGGCCGAACAGCAGCTGCTGGGCGCGATCCTGACCAATAACGACGTCTTCGACCGCGTCGCGGCCATCATCAATGCCGGTCATTTCTACGACCCGGTCCACGCCCGCATCTACGAGGTCGCCGCCGCGCGCATCCAGAAGAACGCGCTGGCCTCGCCGGTCACGCTCAAGGCCTTCCTCGAGGACGACCCGGGCTTGGCGGAACTCGGCGGCGCGGCCTACCTCGTGCGCCTGGCCGGCGCCGCGATCTCGGCCTTCGCCGCGCGGGACTACGCGCAGATGATCTACGACCTCGCGATCCGGCGCGAGCTGATCGCGCTCGGGCGCGACATCGCCGCCCAGGCGGGCCAGGTCGATGTCGACAGCGATCCGAAATCGCAGATCGTCGAGGCCGAGCAGAAGCTCTACAAGCTCGGCGAAGAGGGCAAGTCCGAGTCGGGCTTCCAGTCCTTCCTCAAGGCGGTGACGGATGCGGTGAACGTCGCCAACGCCGCCTATCAGCGCGACGGCGGGCTGGCCGGGGTTTCGACCGGGCTGATCGATCTCGACAAGAAGCTCGGCGGGCTTCACAAGTCCGACCTCCTGATCCTCGCCGGGCGCCCCTCGATGGGCAAGACTTCGCTGGCCACCAACGTGGCCTTCAACATCGCCAAGGCCTACCGCAAGGGCAAGACGCCCGACGGCTCCGAAGGGGCGGTCGAGGGCGGGGTGGTGGGCTTCTTCAGCCTCGAGATGTCGGCCGAGCAGCTCGCCGCGCGGATCCTGTCGGAAGCCTCCGAGGTGCCCAGCGAACAGATCCGCCGCGGCGACATGACCGAGGCCGAGTTCCGCCGCTTCGTCGAGGCCGCCAAGCAGCTGGAGGCCTGCCCGCTCTATATCGACGATACCCCGGCGCTGCCGATCAGCCAGCTCGCGGCCCGCGCGCGGCGGCTCAAGCGCACGCACGGGCTCGACGCGCTCTTCGTGGACTACCTGCAGCTGGTCCGCCCCGCCTCGGCCAAGGACAGCCGGGTGAACGAGGTCTCCGAGATCACCCAGGGTCTCAAGGCCATCGCCAAGGAACTCGACATCCCCGTGGTCGCGCTCAGCCAGCTGTCGCGCCAGGTCGAGTCGCGCGACGACAAGCGCCCGCAGCTCTCGGACCTGCGCGAGTCGGGCTCGATCGAGCAGGATGCCGACGTGGTGATGTTCGTCTTCCGCGAGGAATACTACAAGGAACGCGAGAAACCGGGCGACCACGATCTCGACGCCATGGCGCAGTGGCAGGACGAGATGGAAAAGGTGCACGGCAAGGCCGAGGTCGTCATCGGCAAGCAGCGCCACGGCCCCATCGGCACGGTCGAGCTGGCCTTCGAGGGCCGCTTCACCCGCTTCGGCAACCTGGTGAAACCGTGGCAGCAGGGCGGCGGCGACGGCGGCGATTTCGCCTGACCGCGGCCTGCGGCGGGTTGCGGGCTTGTCAGCCCGGCCCTGCCCCGCTATGGCCGCCCGGAACAGCCGCCGGAGCATTCCATGACCCGACCCACGCTTACCGTCGATCTCGATGCGCTCGTGGCCAACTGGCGCGGGCTGGACGCCGCATCGGGACCGGGCGTCGAGACGGCCGCGGTGGTCAAGGCCGACGCCTACGGGCTCGGCGCCGACCGCGTCGCGCCGGTTCTCGCGGCCGAAGGGGTGCGGCGTTTCTTCGTGGCGCTGGCCGAGGAAGGCGCGGCGCTGCGCCGCATTCTCGGGCCGGGGCCGGAGATCTTCGTCTTTTCCGGCCACATGGCCGGCGATGCCGAGTTGATCGCGGGCGCCCGGCTTGTCCCGCTGCTCAATGACGCGGCACAGGTCAACCGCCATTTCGAGGCGCTGGCCGATCACCCCTTCGGCCTGCAGCTCGACAGCGGCATGAACCGGCTCGGCATGGAACCGGCGGAATTTGCCGCGCTTCGCGACAGGCTGCTTGCCGCGGGGCCGCGGCTGGTGATCAGCCACCTCGCCTGTTCGGACGACCCGTCCGACCCGATGAATGCCAGGCAGCTGAAATCTTTCAAGGAGATGGCGGGCGATCTTGATGTGCCTCGCTCGCTCGCCGCGACCGGCGGCACGCTGCTCGGACCCGACTACCAGTTCGAGATCTGCCGCCCCGGCATCGGGCTTTACGGCGGGCAGCCCTTCGCGCGGGCGCAGCCCGTCGTGCATCTCGATATTCCCGTCATCCAGACCCGCGAGGTCGCGGCGGGCGAAGCCGTGGGCTACGGCGCGACCTGGATCGCCAACCGCCCGACACGGATCGCGACGCTGGCCGCGGGCTATGCCGACGGCATCATCCGGCAGATGGGCAATGTCGCGCAGCTCTATGCCGGCGCCACGCCCTGCCCGCTGGCCGGCCGCGTCTCCATGGATCTGCTGACGGTCGATGTCGGGCATCTCGACACCGTGCCCGACACGCTGGAACTTTTCGGCATCCACCAGTCGGTCGACGACGTCGCCGCGGCCGCGGGCACGATCGGCTACGAGATCCTGACCAGCCTTGGCGACCGCTACGCCCGGCAGTACAGTGGCGGCGAAACCGACCGGGCCGCCTCATGACCGCAACGCGCATCCTGACCTTCATCCCCCATGCCGTGGGCCATTCGACGCTGGGGCTGATGCGGCTCGTCGGGCGGGTGACGCTATTCACCTTCTCGGCGCTGAGCCATCTTCTGCGTCCGCCATTCTACTTCAGGGAATTTTCGCATGCGCTTCTTTTCATTGGGTATTTCAGCCTTCCTGTCGTCGGCCTGACGGCGCTTTTCACCGGCGCGGCCCTGGCGCTGCAGATCTATTCGGGCGGCGCGCGCTTCAACGCGGAGACCGTCGTGCCGTCGATCGTCGCCATCGGCATGGTGCGCGAGCTGGGCCCCGTCATCGGCGGGCTTATGGTGGCCGGCCGCGTGGCGGCCTCGATCGCCGCCGAGATCGGCACGATGAAGGTGACCGAGCAAATCGACGCGCTGGTGACGCTGTCCACCAACCCGATGAAATACCTGACCGTGCCGCGGATCCTCGCCGCGACCATCGCCATGCCGATCCTGGCCGGGATCGGCGATATCCTCGGCATCATGGGCGGCTATCTCGTCGGCATCACGCGGCTGGGCTTCAACTCCGCCGCCTATCTCGAGAACACGCGCGACTTTCTCGAGGCCGCCGACGTGATCTCGGGACTCTGGAAGGCGGCGGCCTTCGGCTTCATCGTGGCGCTGATGGGCTGCTATCACGGCATGAATTCGGGCCGCGGCGCGCAGGGCGTGGGCCGCGCCACCACGAACGCCGTGGTCTCGGCCTCGATCCTGATCCTGGCGGCCAACTACGTGCTGACGGAGGTGTTCTTCTCGGCATGACACGCGCGATGATCGAACTCGAGGGCGTCGAGAAAGCCTTTGGAGCCAACGCGGTACTTCGCGGCGTGAACCTGTCCGTCGGCCGCGGCGAAAGCATGGTGATCATCGGCGGCTCGGGCACCGGGAAATCCGTCCTGATCAAGTGCATCCTCGGCCTCGTGAAGCCCGACGCCGGCACGATCCGGGTCGACGGCGCCGACGCCACCAAGGGCGACCGCGACGCCTTCCTCGCGCGCTTCGGGATGCTGTTCCAGGGGGGCGCGCTCTTCGATTCGATGACCGTGTGGCAGAACGTGGCCTTCCGGCTGCTGCGCGGCGCCCAGAAGCGGCCCAAGGACGAAGCGCGCGAAATCGCCATCGAGAAGCTGCGCCGCGTCGGGCTGAAATCCGCCGTGGCCGATCTCTACCCCGCCGAGCTGTCGGGCGGCATGCAGAAGCGCGTCGGCCTGGCCCGCGCCATCGCCGCCGATCCCGAGATCATCTTCTTCGACGAACCGACCACCGGGCTCGATCCGATCATGTCGGGCGTCATCAACGAGCTGATCCGCGAAATCGTCGGCGAAATGGGCGCGACGGCGATGACCATCACCCATGACATGAGCTCGGTCCGGGCCATCGCGGACCATGTCGCGATGCTGCATGACGGCGTGATCCAGTGGACCGGCCCGGTCGAGGAAATGGACGCCAGCGGCGATCCTTACCTCGAGCAGTTCATCCAGGGCCGCGCCGAGGGGCCGATCGAGGCGGTGCGGTGAGACCCGCCGCGCCCTGGCCGCTGGTGGCGGCCAATCTCGCGCTGCTGATCCTGTTCCCGCTGGCCTGGACCGCGCCGCTCTTGCGGGCGGGGCTGCTGCCGCTTTTCGGGCTCTCGGAGATCTCCGTCGTCACCGGGCTGCGCGCGCTCTGGGAGACGGATGTCTTCCTCGCCCTCGTCGTCGCGCTCTTCGCGCTGGTGGCGCCCTATGCCAAGACGCTGCTGCTGGCCGCGCTCGATTTCGGCATCGCGCCGGAGCGCCTGCGCCCCTGGCCGGCGCGGCTCGGGCGGCTGGCCATGGCCGATATCTTCCTCGTCGCGCTTTATATCGTGGTGGCCAAGGGCACCGGTATCGGCCGGGTGGAAACGGCCTGGGGGCTCTATCTCTTCACCGGCTGCATCCTGGCGTCGCTCGCGCTGTCGCATCTCGGGCGCGGGCGCGGCTTGCCGGCGGGCGGGGCCTGAGGCAGAAGGGATCCATGGCCAAGACCCAATCCCAATTCGTCTGCAACGACTGCGGTGCCGTCTACAAGAAATGGCAGGGCCGCTGCGATTCCTGCGGCGCCTGGAACAGCATCACCGAGGAAGCGCCGCTCTCGGCCGGGCCGGCGGGCAAGTCGCTAGGCCCCTCGCGCGGCCGGGCCGTCGCGCTGACGGATCTCGGCGCCAGCGACACGCCGCCGCCGCGCAGCGGCTCGGGGCTCGGCGAGCTGGACCGCGTCCTGGGCGGCGGGCTGGTGCCGGCCTCGGCGATCCTGGTGGGCGGCGATCCCGGCATCGGCAAGTCCACGCTGCTGTTGCAGGCGGCGGCGCGTTTCGCGCTGCAGGGGCTCTCGGCGGTCTATGTCTCGGGCGAGGAGGCCGCCGCGCAGATCCGCATGCGCGCCCAGCGCCTCGGGCTGGCCGACGCGCCGGTGAAGCTGGCCGCCGAGACAAGCCTGCGCGACATCCTCACGACCCTCGACCAGGAACGCCCGTCGCTGGCGATCATCGACTCGATCCAGACCATGTGGGCCGACAACGTGGAATCGGCGCCCGGCTCGGTCAGCCAGGTCCGCGCCGCGGCGCACGAGCTGGTCAGCTTCGCCAAGAAGCGCGGCACCGCCGTCATCCTGGTCGGCCATGTCACCAAGGAAGGCCAGATCGCCGGCCCGCGCGTGGTCGAGCACATGGTCGACACGGTGCTCTATTTCGAGGGCGAGCGCGGGCACCAGTTCCGCATCCTGCGCGCGGTGAAGAACCGCTTTGGACCGGCCGACGAGATCGGCGTCTTCGAGATGACGGGCGCGGGTCTCGACGAGGTGGCGAACCCCTCGGCGCTGTTCCTGTCGGAACGCGACACGCCCTCGCCCGGCTCGGTCGTCTTTGCCGGGATCGAGGGCACGCGCCCCGTGCTGGTCGAGATCCAGGCGCTGGTGGCCCCCTCTCCGCTGGCCACCCCGCGGCGCAACGTCGTCGGCTGGGACTCGGGCCGGCTCTCGATGATCCTGGCCGTTCTGGAGGCGCGCTGCGGCATCAGCTTCGCGGGCTCGGACGTCTATCTCAACGTCGCCGGCGGCATGCGGATCTCGGAACCGGCCGCCGACCTGGCGGTGGCGGCCGCGCTGCTCTCGGCGCGCGAGGACGAGCCGCTGCCCGCCGACACGGTCTTCTTCGGTGAAATCTCGCTCTCGGGGGCGCTGCGCCCGATCACCCAGGCCGAAAACAGGTTGAAAGAGGCGCAGAAACTTGGTTTTTCAAAGGCGGTCGCGCCGTCGCAGGCAAAGACGGTGGCCGTGGACGGTATCGCGGTGCAGAGCTACGCGGATCTCGGCGCGCTCGTCGGGGAGTTTTTCGGGGCCGGCTGAGCGGCCCCGCGCAGGGGAGACTTTATGGAAGGCTTCACCCTCATCGACGGCGTCGTCGCGGGCATCGTGCTGATCTCCGCCATCCTCGCCTATGCGCGCGGCCTCGTCCGCGAGGTCCTCTCCATCGCGGGCTGGGTGCTGGCCGCCGTGCTGGCCTTCGTCTTCGCGCCCCCGGTGCAGCCGCTGGTCAAGGAGGTGCCCGTGGTGGGCGAGTTCCTGGCCGACAGCTGCGAGCTGTCGATCGTGGCGGCCTTCGCGGCGGTCTTCGCGGTGGCGCTGATCGTCGTGTCGCTTTTCACGCCCTTCTTCGCCAGCGTCGTGCAGCGCTCGTCCTTCGGCGGCATAGACCAGGGGCTCGGATTTTTCTTTGGGGCGCTCCGGGGGCTGTTGCTGGTGGCGGTGGCCTTCGTCGTCTATGACCGCGTGGTGGTCAACGACACGATCCCGATGGTGGACAATTCGCGCTCCAGCGCGGTCTTCGCCTCGAGCCGCGCGGCCATCGCCGAGCAGATGCCCGAGGAAGCCCCGGCCTGGATCGTGAACCGCTACGAGCAGCTCGTCGGCGTCTGCGGCGCCGAAGAGTCCGGGGGAACCGCGCAGAACTGACGGATCGCCCCGTGACACTTCTGTAACGAGTGGTTATATGGGGCCCGTGCTGCCCTGACCCCGGAGCCCTTTCCTATGCGCGAGCGCATGAAGCCGTTCCTGTCCCACCCTTTCGACGACGACAAGCTGCGCGAGGAATGCGGCGTCTTCGGCGTGATCGGCGTCTCGGACGCGGCGAATTTCGTCGCGCTCGGGCTCCACGCGCTGCAGCATCGCGGCCAGGAGGCCGGTGGGATCGTGTCCTACGCGCCCGAGACCGGCTTCAACTCGGCCCGGCGCTTCGGCTATGTGCGTGACAACTTCACCAAGGCGAGCCTGATGGAAACCCTGCCGGGCAGCCTCGCCATCGGGCATGTGCGCTATTCCACCAGCGGCTCCAAGGCGCAGACCGCGATCCGCGATGTGCAGCCCTTCTTCGGCGAGTTCTCGATGGGCGGGTCGGCCATCGCGCATAACGGCAACATCACCAATGCCGAGGCGCTGCGGAAGGAACTGATCGAGCGCGGGTCGATCTTCCAGTCGAACTCGGATTCGGAGTGCATCATCCACCTGATGGCACGCTCGATCCAGAAGAACATTCCCGAGCGGATGAAGGACGCGCTGCGCCGCGTCGAGGGCGCGTTTTCCATCGTCGCCATGACCCGGACCAAGCTGATCGGCGTGCGCGACCCGCTGGGCGTGCGCCCGCTGGTGCTGGGCCAGGTCGCCGGCGGCTGGGTGCTGAGTTCCGAGACCTGCGCGCTCGACATCATGGGGGCGGAGTTCATCCGCGAGATCGAGCCCGGCGAGATGGTCGTCATCACCGAGGAGGGCGTGGAGTCCTACCACCCCTTCGAGAAGGCCCGGCCGCGCTTCTGCATCTTCGAGCATGTCTATTTCTCGCGGCCGGATTCGATCCTGGGCGGGCGATCCGTCTACGAGACCCGGCGCGCCATCGGGGCCGAACTGGCCAAGGAGGCCCCGGTCGACGCCGACCTCGTCTGCCCGGTGCCCGACAGCGGCACGCCCGCGGCGATCGGCTTCAGCCAGGAATCCGGCATCCCCTACGCGATGGGGATCATACGAAACCAGTATATGGGCCGAACCTTCATCGAGCCGACCGAGCAGATCCGCAACATGGGCGTGCGGCTGAAACTGAACGTCAACCGCGCGCTGATCCGCGGCAAGCGGGTGATCCTGGTCGATGACAGCGTCGTGCGCGGCACAACCAGCCGCAAGATCAAGGAAATGATCCTCGATGCCGGCGCCAAGGAGGTGCATTTCCGCATCGCATCGCCGCCGACCTCCTGGCCCTGTTTCTATGGCGTGGACACGCCGCAGCGCGAGAAGCTGCTCGCCGCGTCCATGACCGAGGAAGAGATGCGCGCCCATCTCGAGATCGACAGCCTGCGGTTCATCTCGCTCGACGGGCTCTACCGGGCGGTGGGCGAATCCGGCGGGCGCAATGCCGACTGCCCGCAATACTGCGACGCCTGTTTCTCGGGCGAATACCCGGTGGCGCCGTCGGACATGATCGCCAAGGGCTTCGACCTCAAGGCCGCGGAATGACCGGGGCGGTCGCACTGGTCACCGGGGCCTCGCGCGGGCTCGGCGCCGCCATGGCCGAGAAGCTGGCCGCCGGCGGCGCGCATGTGGTCGCGCTGGCGCGCACCACGGGCGGGCTCGAGGAACTCGACGACCGCATCCAGGCGGCGGGCGGCACGGCGACGCTGGCGCCGATGGACGTCACCAACGAGGACGCGATCCGCCAGCTTTGCCGCGCGGTGCATGACCGCTGGGGGCGGCTCGACATGATCGTGCACGCCGCGATCCATGCCGCGCCGCTCTCGCCCGCGGGGCATATCGACGCCCGGGACTGGGATCGTTCCATAGACGTGAACCTGCGCGCGACGGGCCGCCTGATCGCGCTGGCCGAGCCGCTTCTGCAGGCGGCCGAGGCCGGGCGCGCGATCTTTTTCGACGATCCCCATGCCGGCGAGAAGTTCTTCGGCGCCTACGGCGCGACGAAATCCGCGCAGGTCGCGCTCGCCCGCTCCTGGCAGGCCGAGACGGCCCGCACCGGCCCCGCGGTGCATGTGCTGGCCCCGCGCCCGATGCCCACGGCCACCCGTGCCCGCTTTTTCCCCGGCGAGGGGCGCGCGGGCCTCGCCGCCCCCGCAGACGAGGCCGCCCGGCTGCTGGCCGAACTCGGCTGATCGCACCGACAGCGGAACGCAAGACCCCGGCGCGGGGACTTTCCGCGCCGGGGCTGTCCGCGTGCCGGGACCGCGGCCCGAAGGCCGCGCCGGGCTAGTAAGTGATGATCTCCGGCCCCATGAAGTAGGTGGGCAGGAAGGTCGAGATCCACGGCACGTAGGTCACCAGGATCAGGAACACGAAGAGCACCGCCAGGAACGGCAGCGCGGCCTTCACCACGCGCATCATCGGCATTCCCGCGACCCCGGAGGTCACGAAGAGGTTGAGGCCGACCGGCGGCGTGATCATGCCGATCTCCATGTTCACGACCATGATGATGCCGAGGTGGATCGGGTCGATGCCCAGCTCGATGGCGATCGGGAAGACCAGCGGCGCGACGATCACGATCAGCCCCGAGGGTTCCATGAACTGGCCGCCGATCAGCAGGATCACGTTGACGATGACCAGGAACATCACCGCGCCGAAGCCCGCCTCCAGCATCGCGCCGGCGATCTGCTGGGGGATCTGCTCGTCGGTCAGCACGTGCTTCAGGATGAGCGCGTTGGCGATGATGAACATCAGCGTGACGGTCAGCTTGCCCGCCTCGAAGAGCGTGTCGCGCGTGTCACGGTGGAAGAAGGCCGTGACCAGCGCATAGGGTTTCTTGATCAGCGGGATGTTCGGCCCGCCATCCTTCGCCGCCAGCGGCCCCATGTCGCGATAGACGAAGGTGGCGATGAAGAACGCATAGACGGCCGCGACGGCCGCGGCCTCGGTCGGCGTGAAGATGCCGCCATAGATGCCGCCCAGGATGATGACGATCAGGAACAGCCCCCAGGCCGCGTCCCGCGCCGAGGCGAAGACCTCGCCCCAGCCGAGCCAGTCGCCCTTGGGCAGGTCGCGCATGCGCGCGATCAGGTAGATCGTCGTCATCAGCATCAGCCCGGCCAGCGCGCCGGGGATCACGCCCGCGAGGAACATCCGCCCCACCGAGACGTCCGTGGCGGAGGCATAGACGACCATCACGATCGAGGGCGGGATCAGGATGCCCAGCGTGCCCGCGTTGGCGATCACGCCAGCCGCGAAATCGCGCGAATAGCCGACCTGCCGCATGCCCGCGATCACGATGGAGCCGATGGCGACCACCGTGGCGGGCGACGAGCCCGAAAGCGCGGCGAAGAGCATGCAGGCAAAGACGCCCGCGATCGCCAGCCCGCCGTGGAAATGCCCCACCACGGCGATGGAAAAGCGGATGATCCGCTTGGCCACGCCGCCCGTCGACATGAAGGACGAGGCCAGGATGAAGAAGGGAATGGCCAGGAGCGTGTAGTGCCCCGCCATGGCCTGGAACAGGGTCTGCGCGATCGAGGACAGCGACGTGTCCGAGAGCACCAGCAGGAACAGGATCGAGGAGAACCCGAGAGAGACCGCGATCGGAACGCCCAGCAGCAGGAGCCCGATCACCATCGCGAAGAGAACGGCGACTTCCATGGTCTCACTCCTCCCAGTTCAGCTTCGAGGCGTCTTCGACGGCGTCCTCGGCTTCGTGGCTGACGATCAGCGAGTCCTGCTCGCCGCGCACCAGCCGGGCCGTGGCCTGGATGAAGCGGAACAAGAGCAGCGCCATGCCGAAGGGCAGGATGAAATAGGGGATGAAGCGCGGCAGCTTCTCGTATTCCTCGCCCTCGTTCATCAGCGGCTCGAGGAAGCGCAGGAATTCCGGCATCGGGATATCGACCACCGCGTACCAGGCCCGGTAGGAGGTGCGTTTCATCTCTTCCAGCCCGGTCGGGAACCAGCGCCCGGTGGTCTGCGGCAGGTTGGCGAAATTGGCCCAGTAGTCCCAGGCCCCCTTCATCAGCAGGAAGCCATAGGCCAGGCAGACCGCGGCGGCGACCATGCCCATCACCCGCCGCGTCGGGCGCGGCACGAGGTTCAGGATCGCGTCCACGCCCAGATGGGCGGTGACCTTGACCGCGTAACTCACGCCGAACAGCACCAGCCAGGCGAACAGGAAGCTCGTCGCCTCCAGCCCCCAGATCAGGCCGGTATTGAAGCCGTAGCGCAGCACGACATTGGTGAACGTGATCAGCGTCATCGCGCCGAGGATCACCGCGATGGCGGTCTCCTCCAGCTCGTTGACGATACGGCCCAGCGCCGTTTCCGGTTCGTATCGCTTGGACATGCCCGGCTCCCCCTCCGAACGATGTGACGGGTCCGGCCCCGCGCGGGGCCGGACCCTGGACCTGACCCGGCCCTTAGTGCTTGGCGTTGATCGCCTGTGCCGCCTCGATGTTCTCGGCGCCGACATCGCCCTCGAACTGCGCCCAGACCGGCTTCATGGTCTCGACCCAGGCCGCGCGCTGCTCGGCGTCGAGCTGGCGCACGGTGCCGCCGGCATCGATGATCGCCTGCTTGGCCTCCTGGTTGACCGCGTAGGCCTCGGAGTTGCGGGTCGCGGTGACTTCCTCGACGAGCGTGGCGAGCTGGCCGCGCACGTCGTCCGGCAGACCTTCCCACCAGTCGATATTGGTCACCAGCAGGTAGTCGATGATGCCGTGGTTCGTCTCGGTGATGCCGTCCTGCACCTCGAAGAACTTCTGGCCGTAGATGTTGGACCAGGTGTTCTCCTGCCCGTCGACGACGCCGGTCTGCAGCGCGCCATAGACCTCGGAGAAGGCCATCGGCTGCGGCGACCCGCCGAGCGCGGCCATCTGCGCCTTCAGCACGTCGGAGTTCTGCACGCGGAACTTCAGGCCGTCGGCGTCCTCGGGCCCGATCAGCGGCTGGTTGGCCGACATCTGCTTCATGCCGTTATGCCAGAAAGCCAAGCCCAGCAGGCCGCGGCGCACCATGCTCTCCTTCATCGCCACCCCGGTTTCCGAGTTCTGGAACTCGTCCACCGCGTCGATGTTCTTGAACATGAAGGGAAGGTCGAAGATGCGGAACACCTTGGTGAACTGCTCGAACTTCGACAGCGACGGCGCGGCCATCTGCACGTCGCCCTGCAGCATCGCCTCGAGCACCTGGTCGTCGTTGTAAAGAGTCGAGTTCGGGAAGACCTCCATGCAGGCCTTGCCGTCCATCTCGGTGTTGACGCGTTCCTTCAGAAGCTCGGCGGCGATCCCTTTCGGATGCCGGTCGGTGTTGGTGACGTGGCTGAACTTGATGACGATCTCGCCGTCATCGCAGGCGGCAAGGGCCGCACCGCCGGAAAAGCTCAGCGCGACCGCGGTCGCGGCTGCGGTAAAGAGTTTCATGTTGTCCTCCCAATTCTTCAAGGCGGGATCACCGGCGGTCCCGGCGCCCCGCGTCCACTGAACAAAGCGCGGCGCAGCGGAACAAGAGAAAGATTCGGTCGCGGCACGGGTTGAATTTTCGAGTTTATTTCCGGAACTTTAGAGCGCGTTTCGCAGACGGCTGCAGGCTGTCTGCGGCGACCCTGCGCGGAAAGTCACACAGTCGCGAACGGGCAATGTGTGGAAATCCACACAGACCCGGGCCGATCACGACTCGCGGTAATCCTCCGGCCGGAGCCCGTGCTTGGCCAGCTTGTCGTAGAAGGTTTTGCGGGGCAGCTGCAGCGCCGCCGCGGTGCGCCCGGCCCGGCCGCGGTGGCGTTCGAGCGCCTCGACGAGGATCGCGCGCTCGACGCGGCGCATCCGCTCGGCGAGGCCCAGCTCGGCCTCCTCTTCATCGCCGGTCTCGGGCAGCCCCATGGCAAAGCGCATCGCCGCGTTCTGCAGCGCGCGGGCATTGCCCGGCCAGTTCTGCGACATCAGCCGCGCGATCACCTCCTCGCCGATCACGGGCTGCGGGATCGCGCCCTGCTCGCAGGCCATGGCGACGAAGTTGCGGAACATCGCCGGCACGTCCTCCATGCGTTCGCGCAGCGGCGGGATGCGCACGCGCATCACGTCGAGCTTGTAGAAGAGATCGCGGTTGAAGCGGCCCCCGGCCGCCGCGGTCTCGAGATCGTCCGAGGTCGCGCCGATGACCCGCGCGGCGGGATGCGTGTCGACCAGGTCCAGAAGCCCGAGCTGGACGCCCGGATCGAGCGCGCCCACCTCCTCGAGGAAGATCGTGCCGCTGCCCGCGCGCTCGAAGGCCGCGGCTAGGCTGGTCGAACTGGCCAGCGCGGCGCTGACCCGCTGGAAGGGGCCGGCGGCATCGGACAGCTGGTGGATCACCTCGGCGATGCGGGCAGTGCCGGTGCCGGGCTCGCCGGTGACCAGCACGCTGGCCCGCGTGCCCGCGACGGCCCGCACCCGACGCCGCAGGTCCTGCGCGGCGGCCGAGTCGCCCACGATCACCCGGGCGGCGGCGTCGCCGGCCTCGAGCCGGGCGCGCAGCCGGCGGTTCTCCAGCACCAGCTGGCGGGTGCGGAGCGCCTTGCGGACCACCTCGATGAAATCGCCGGGCGCGCAGGGTTTTTCCAGGAAGGCAAAGGCGCCCCCCGACATGCCCTGCACCGCCATCGGGATATCGCCCTCGCCGGTCAAGAGCAGGACCGGCAGCTCCTCGTCCACCTGCCGCGCGAGGTCCAGCAGCGCGAAGCCGTCCTTGCCCGGCATCCGCACATCCGTCACCACCACGCCCGGGAAAGCCGGGACGACATGGTCCTTGGCCTCGATATAGCTGCCGGCCAGCACCGGCGTCAGATCGTGCAACTCCAGCGTCTGGCCGAGCGCCTCGCGCACCGCCGGGTCGTCATCCACCAGCAGAACCCTGTCGATCATGCCGCGGCCTCCGCCTCCCAGGGGCTGAGCTCGACGGTGAAGATCGCACCGCCCTCCGGATGGTTGCGGCCGCGGATGCGCCCGCCGAAGCTCTGCACGATGCCGTAGGAGATCGAAAGCCCCAGGCCCATGCCCTCGGACTGGCCGACCTCCTTCGTGGAATAGAACGGGTCGAAGATCTTCTCGGGCTCGCTCAGCCCCGGCCCGGTATCGCGCACGCTCAGCGTGACGCCCGCCTCGTCGCGCCCGATGGTGATCGCGATGCGCGGGTCCGCCGCGCCCTCCATCGCGTCGATCGCGTTGGAGACGAGGTTCAGCACCACCTGCTGCAGCCGCACCTCGCCGCCGCGCACGATGACCGGCCTGCGCGGCGGGGCCCAGTCCACCGCCACCCCGGCATGGGTCAGCCGCGCCGCGCTGATCTCCAGCACCGCCTCGACCACCCCGCCGAGATCGACCCGGCCGATGGGCTCGTTCTCCTGGCGCGCGAAGGCACGCAGGTTCTTGATGATCCGCCCCATGCGCCGCGCCAGCTCCGAGATCCGGGCGAGGTTCTCGGACGCCCTTTCGGGCTTGCCGCGGTCGATGAAGGCGGCGGCGTTCTCGGCGAAGGAGCGTATCGCCATCAGCGGCTGGTTCAGCTCGTGACTGATCCCCGCCGACATCTGGCCCAGCGCCGAGAGCTTGCCGGCCTGCACCAGGTCGGCCTGCGCCTTTTTCAGCGCCGCCTCCGCCTCGCGGCGTTCGCCGATCTCGCGGCGAAGATTGCGGTTGGCCTCCGACAACTCGCCCGTGCGCGCCGCGACCCGTGCCTCGAGCGCCTGGTTCGCCGCCGCCTCGATCTCGAGCCGCTCGGCCAGCGTGCGGCGCCGCTCGGTCACCAGGAAGAGGAACGCCCCGAACACAAGACAGAGCGCCCCCACCCCCAGCGCCTGCCACGAGGCCAGCCGTACCGCCGGCCAGGCATCGAGCAACAGTTCGCCCCGCATCGAGATGACCGGCACCGGCTCCACGAGGTGCAGCGCCAGCGACGGCAGGTAAGGCCCGCCATCGACCCGCCAGAGCTCGTGCCCGCCGGCCATCATGCCGGTGATCTCGGGGAAGGGCCGCAGCACCGCCCGGTCATAGGGGCCGGCCGCCGCGGCGGCGTCCGGGTCCTCGGCCCGGAACAGCAGCTCCGAGCGGTTGGACACGAACACCGCCCCGGCCGCGTCGGTGAAATAGATCGCCTGGGGATCGCCGCTCCAGTCGGTTTCGACCGCGGCCATGTCGACCGTGACCACCACGGCACCGGCGGGCTGCGGGCCCGCGCCCCAGACCGGCGCGGCGAACTGGAACACCCGTGTCCCGTCAGCGCCCGCCCGGGCGTGATGGATCCCGAGCGCACCGTTCATCGCCCGCCTGAAATGCGGCCCAGGATCGGCCGGGCCGACCGCCGCCGTCGGCGTGCCCGAGGATGCCAGAACCGTTCCCGACCGCGCCCGCAGCGTGATGGCGCGCGTCCCGGTCCGGTCCGCGTTCCGGCGGAGCAAACCGGCGGCGGCGGCGGCCGGGTCGCCCCCCGGCGTCTCCAGCATCGCCACCATCTGCGGATGATCGGCCAGCACCACGGCCAGCTCGCGGTAGCGGCGCAGCTCGCCGGCGAGCCGGTCCGCCGCCAGCGTCAGGTCGGACCGCCCGCGTTCCGACAATTGGTCCAGGGCGGCCCCGAAGGCCAGCCACCAGACCGCGGCCGCCAGCCAGGCCACCGCGAGGCAAAACGCCCCGATCGCAACTGCGCGCCGCCGCATCCGTCTCCTCCCGCGGTGCCGATGGGTCCCGGACTCTAGGCGGCGGCGCTTGCAATGGCCAGCGCGATTCGGCTAGGCCGGGCGGGCCCGGAAAGGATGCCCCCACGTGCAACGCCTCTCGCAGCCCCCGACCGTGCCCGGCTTCGTCCAGGATCCCTACCCCTTTTACGACCGCGCGCGGGGCGCCGGGCCGCTTTTCTTCTGGGAAGATTACGGCATCCCCTGCGCCGCCGGCTGGGCGGAGGTCAACGCGCTGCTGCGCGACCGCAGGCTCGGGCGCGAACAGCCGGCCGAGTTCCGCCCGCCGGTCCCCGAACATCTCGCCGCCTTCGAGGCCGTCGAGGCGCATTCGATGCTGGAACGCGAGCCGCCGGCCCATACGCGTCTGCGCGGGCTCGTGCTGCGGGCCTTCACCAGCCGCCGCATCGCGGCGCTGGCCCCCGAGATCGCGGCGCTCGCCCACGACCTGATCGACGCTTTCCCGGCGACGGGCGCGGCCTTCGACCTTCTGCCCGCCTTCGCGGAACGGCTTCCGGTGATCGTCATCGCGCGCCTCCTCGGCGTGCCCGAGGCGCGCGCCGACGACCTGCTGGCCTGGTCGCACGACATGGTGGCGATGTACCAGGCCCGCCGCAGCCGCGCGACCGAGGACGCCGCCGCGCGCGCCGCCGCCGACTTCTCGGCCTTCCTCGGCGATCATATCGCGGCGCGGCGCGCCGCGCCGGGCGACGACCTGCTCACCCAGCTGATCGCCGCCGAAGAGGCCGGTGACCGGCTCTCGACAGACGAGCTGGTCTCGACCTGCATCCTGCTGCTCAACGCCGGTCACGAAGCCACCGTCCACACCATCGGTAATGGGGTGCGCGCGATCTGCGAGAGCGGGTTCGACCCCGCCCGCCTGCTCGCGCCCGGGGCGATCGACGCCACGATCGAGGAGATCCTGCGCTTCGACCCGCCGCTCCATCTCTTCACCCGCTTCGCCTACGAGGACATGGAGCTCTTCGGCCACGAGATCGCGCGGGGCGAGGAAATCGGCCTGCTGCTGGCCGCCGCGAACCGGGACCCGGCGGTCTGGACCGCGCCGGACCGGTTCGACCCGGCGCGGGCCGTGCGGCCGAATGCGAGTTTCGGCGCCGGGCTTCATTTCTGCGTCGGCGCGCCGCTGGCGCGGCTCGAGCTGCGCGTCGCGCTGCCGATCCTGTTCGAGAGATGCCCGGACCTGGCCCTGGCCGCGCCGCCGGTCTACGCCGATCTCTACCATTTCCACGGCCTCGAACGCCTAACCGTGACGCGCTGAGATTCCATGCCTCCGGCGGGGATATTTCCGCCACATGGAACGACACGCCCTTCCAAGTGGGGCAAGTATCCTCGCCGAAGGCCGCGCGCCCGGGACGGGCGCGCAAGAAGAGGCTTGCGCGCCGCAGGCGCGCGCATTCAGACCGGCAGCGCGGTGGTCGACTTGATCTCTTCCATCGAGAGCAGTGCGGTGACGTTGTAGATCTTCACCTCCGAGATGAGCGCCTGGTAGAAGTCGTCATAGGCGCGCGCGTTCGGCACCCGGACCTTGAGGATGTAGTCGATCTCGCCGGCGAGCCGGTGGGCCTCCAGCACCTCGGGGCGGGCCTGCAGCGCGGCGAGGAACCGCGCCTGCCAGTCGGCCTCGTGTTCCGAGGTGCGGATCAGAACGAAGAAGCAGGCCTCGAAGCCCAGCTTCTCGGGATCGACCAGGACGGTCTGGCGTCCGATCACCCCGGCCTCGCGCAGCTTGCGAATCCGGTTCCAGACCGGCGTCTTGGACGAACCGGCCTTGCGCGCGATCTCGTCGAGCGACTGGCTCGCATCCTCCTGGAGCTCCGCGAGGATTTTCCGGTCGATCGCATCGAGTTGGACGGGCATTCGTGCCTCCACGGCTCATGGGGAAAAACAGCTCTATGTGAGAGTCATTATAGTACAGTTTCCTTAATTGCCAGCCCGTTATGGTCATTTAGGGGAATATTGTTCTACTTTCGGCGCAAGAACAGCCGGAAGGATCCCCCATGCAACATTTCCCCGTTTTCCTCGACCTGGCCGGTCAGCGCGTCGTTCTGTCGGGCGGCGGCGACGCGGCGCTGGCGAAGCTGCGGCTGCTGATGAAGACCGGGGCCGCGCTCGAGGTCTACAGCCCGGATCCCGCCCCCGAGATCGCGGGCTGGGCGGCGGAGGGGCGCCTCTCTCTCCACCGCCGGAGGCTGGCGCCGGGCGACGTCTCGGGGGCGCGGCTGTTCTATGCCGCCGACGAGGACGACGCCGAGGACGCCCGCAGCGCCGCATGCGCCCGGGCCGAGGGCGCGCTCGTCAACGTGGTCGACAATCTCGCGGCCAGCCAGTTCATTACCCCGGCGATCGTCGATCGCGATCCCGTCACCGTGGCCATCGGCACCGAGGGCGCCGCGCCCGTGCTCGCGCGCGCCATCAAGGCCGATCTCGAGGCGAAGCTCTCCCCCGTGCTCGGCCACCTGGCCCGGATCGGCAAGGCCTTCCGGGACCGGGCCGAGCGCCTGGCCCCCGGACGCCCGCGGCGCGACTTCTGGTCGGACTGGTATTTCCGGGCCGGGCCGCGCGCGCTGGCGGCGGGGGCCGATGGCGAAACGGCGCTCGCCGCGCTGCTCGACACCCATCTCGCCCATGCGACGCGCCCGGGCCACGTGGCACTGGTGGGGGCCGGGCCGGGCGACCCTGATCTGCTGACGCTAAAGGCGCGCAAGGCGCTGCACGAGGCTGACGTGGTGATCCACGACCGGCTCGTGGCGCCGGAAATCCTGGAACTCGCCCGCCGCGAGGCCCGCATCGTCGCCGCCGGCAAGGAAGGTTTCGGTCCCGCCTGGGCGCAAGAGGACATCAACGCGCTGATGGTCGCCGAGGCCCGCGCCGGGGCGCAGGTCGTGCGGCTCAAGTCCGGCGACCCGGGCATCTTCGGGCGGCTCGACGACGAGGCCGAGGCGCTGGACGCGGCCGGGATCGGCTGGTCGATCGTGCCTGGCATCACCGCGGCCAGCGCGGCGGTGGCCGGGCTCGGGCAGTCGCTGACGCGGCGCGGCCGGAACGCCGATCTGCGCTTGCTGACCGGCCATGACGTCAAGGGCTTCGCGGAACAGGACTGGCGCGCGCTGGCGCGCCCCGGCGCGGTCGCCGCCGTCTACATGGGCAAGCGCGCGGCGCGGTTCCTGCAGGGCCGGCTGCTGATGCACGGGGCCGACCCGGCAACGCCGGTCACGGTGGTGGAAAACGCCAGCCGGCCCGAGGCCCGCGACCTGGCGACCACCCTCGCCGCCCTGCCTGCCGACCTGGCCGCGGCCGCGCTGGACGGGCCGGCGGTGATCCTTCTGGGGCTGGCGCCGCGGCGCGCCGGGACCCCGGCCCTGCCCGCCCGCGAGGAGGCGCTGTCATGAGCCGCCCCTTTACCCCGCAGGTCGTCACCGCCAACGCCCTGGTCGCGGGCGACGTCGTCTACCTGACGCCGGACGGCCACTGGTCACGCCACCACGCCGAGGCCGAACTGATCGAGGATCCGGACCGGGCCGCGGCGCGGCTGGCCGAGGCCGCCGCGCAGACGGGCACCGTCGTCGGCGCCTATCTCGCCGAGGCGCGCCCCGGCCCCGCCGGCCCCATGCCCGTCCATTTCCGCGAGCTATTCCGCGCGCAGGGCCCGTCCAACTATCCCCACGGCAAACAAGCGGAGACCCGCGATGTATGACTACACCGCCTTCGACGCGGCCTTCGTCCGCGCCCGCGTCGCCCAGTTCCGCGCGCAGGTGGCGCGCCGGCTCGACGGCAGCCTTACCGAGGAAGAGTTCAAGCCGCTCCGGCTGATGAACGGGCTCTACCTGCAGCTCCATGCCTACATGCTGCGGGTCGCGATCCCCTACGGCACGCTGAACCCGGGGCAGATGCGCCAGCTGGCCATGATCGCCGATCGCTGGGACAAGGGCTATGGCCATTTCACCACGCGTCAGAACGTGCAGTTCAACTGGCCGCGTCTTCACGACGTGCCGGACATGCTCGAGGCGCTGGCCGATGTCGGGATGCACGCGATCCAGACCAGCGGCAACACGATCCGCAACGTCACCGCCGACCATTTCGCCGGCGCCGCGGCGGACGAGATCGCCGACCCGCGCCCGGTGGCCGAGCTGATCCGGCAATGGTCGACCGATCACCCGGAATTCCAGTTCCTGCCGCGCAAGTTCAAGATCGCGATCACCGGCAGCCCCAACGACCGCGCCGTGACACGCGCCCATGACATCGGGCTGCGGATGGTCACGCGCGACGGGGCGCCCGGCTTCGAGGTGATCCTGGGCGGCGGGCTGGGCCGGACGCCGATGATCGGCAAGGTGCTGCGCGACTTCCTGCCCGAGGCGGACCTGCTGCCCTATCTGGAGGCCATCCTCGCGACCTACAACCTGCTGGGACGGCGCGACAACAAGTTCAAGGCGCGGATCAAGATCACCGTCCACGAACACGGCATCGACGCGATCCGCGACCTGGTCGAGGCCGAGTTCCCGCGCCGCCGCGCGGCCTTCGGCGGCGCCGACCGCGACTGGCTCGCGGCGATCGCGGCACAGTTCGCCCCGCCCGCCTTCCGCGACGCGGACCCGGCGCCCTACCACGCGGCGCGCGACGCCGACCCGGTCTTCCGGGCCTGGACGGACACCAATGTCGCGGCGCATCGCCATCCGGGCTACGGCATCGTCTCGATCAGTCTCAAGGCCCATGGCGCGACGCCGGGCGACGCGACGGCCGCGCAGATGCGCGTCATGGCCGATCTCGCGGAACGCCATGGCCATGGCGCGCTGCGCATCAGCCACGAGCAGAACGTGATCCTGCCGCATGTCCCCCTGGCCGAGATCCCGGCGGTCCATGCCGCGCTGCGGGACGCGGGACTCGGCACGGCGAATATCGGCCTCGCCTCCGACATCATCGCCTGCCCCGGCATGGATTACTGCAGCCTCGCGACCGCCCGCTCGATCCCCGTCGCGCAGGACATCGCGCAACGCCTCGACGCGCTCGGGATCGAGCAGGCGGCCGGACCGCTCAAGATCAAGATCTCGGGCTGCATCAACGCCTGCGGCCACCATCACGTCGGCCATATCGGCATTCTCGGGCTCGACCGCGCGGGGGTGGAGAACTACCAGGTCACGCTCGGCGGCGACGGGACCGAGACCGCCGCCATCGGCACCCGCGCGGGGCCGGGTTTCGCGGCCGACGAGATCGTGCCGGCGGTCGAGCGGCTGATCCTGGCCTATCTCGAGCTGCGCGACGGCCCGGACGAGACCTTCCTCGAGGCCTACCGCCGGCTGGGCGCCGCGCCTTTCAAGGCCGCGCTCTATCCCGAAAGCGAACCCCGAAAGGACCGCTCCCGTGCCGCTTGAAGCCCCCTTGCGCCCGGTGGCGGAGCGCGCGGCCGAGCTGAACGCGCGCTACCGCGGCCATGGCGCCGTCTCGGTGCTGGAACACGCGCTGGGCGACCCGGAAGTCGGCCGCGTCGCGCTCGTCTCTTCCTTCGGGGCCGAGTCGGTCGTGCTGCTGCATTTGATCTCGATCATGGACCGGACGACGCCGGTGCTCTTTATCGACACCGAGATGCTGTTCGAGGAAACCATGCACTACCAGCGGGATCTCGCCGACCGGCTGAGGCTGGCGGATCTGCGCGTGATCCGCCCCGACCGCGGCGCGATCTTCGCCGAGGATCCGGACGCGCTCTTGCACCGGCGCGACCCGGATGCCTGCTGCGCGCTGCGCAAGACGCGGCCGCTGGCCCGGGCGCTCGAGGGGTTCGACGCGTGGATCACCGGGCGCAAGCGCTACCAGGGCGCAACCCGTGCCAGCCTCGACCTCTTCGAGAGCGAGGACGGCCGGCGGATCAAGATCAACCCGCTGGCGCACTGGTCGCGCGACGACCTGCGTGCCTACATGGACAACAACGCCCTGCCCCGGCACCCGCTGGCGGCGCGCGGCTACCCGTCCATCGGCTGCCGCCCCTGCACGACCCGGGTCCGCCCCGGCGAGGACCCGCGCGCCGGGCGCTGGCGCGGACAGGCCAAGCAGGAATGCGGCATTCACTTCGTCAACGGGCAGGCCCGGCGCGGCGCCCCGCCGAGAGGAGAGAGCAGATGACCGTCATCGTCACCGATACCGGCTTCGCCCCCGAGGACTGGACGCATGGGTTCCTGCCGCTCGAGGCCTTCGACACCGGCGACGGCCGCGACGGCGGCCCGCTGGCCGTCAGCGTGCCCAGCGACACCGACCCCGAAACGCTGGGCAACCTGCTGGACGGGCCGGCGCTGATCCGGATCGCCTTCCCCAGCTTCGCCGACGGGCGCGGCTTCACCCTGGCCCGGCGGCTGCGCGACCTGGGCTATGCCGGCCGGCTGCGGGCCGCGGGCCATGTGCTGGCCGACCAGTACACGATGATCCGCCGCGCCGGCTTCGACGAGGTGGAGATCGACGACGACCTTGCCCGCCGCCAGCCCGAGGACCAGTGGCTTTTCCGGGCCGATTGGACCGCCCATGACTACCAGGCCCGCCTGCGCCAATTCGCGCGGGTTTCCGCCTGAGCCCGAAACACGTAAAAGGGATGTGCGCCGCGTGCGCGCAGCGACAGACATGAACGAACAGGCCACCGTGAGCAAAGACACCGCAAAGCCCGTCCCGACCATGCCCGACGCCCAGACCGTGACCGAGGTCCAGCACTGGAACGACAGGCTGTTCTCGTTCCGCGTGACGCGGCCCCGCTCGCTGCGCTTCCGCTCCGGCGAATTCGTGATGATCGGGCTGCCGGGCGAGGACGGCAAGCCGATCATGCGCGCCTATTCCATCGCCTCGCCGGCCTGGGACGAGGAGCTGGAATTCTACTCGATCAAGGTGCAGGACGGCCCGCTGACCTCGCGGCTGCAGCATATCCAGCCCGGCGACCAGATCATCCTGCGGCCGAAGCCGGTGGGAACACTGGTGCTCGACGCGCTGCTGCCCGGCAAGCGGATCTGGTTCTTCGCCACCGGCACCGGCATCGCGCCCTTCGCCTCGCTCATCCGCGACCCCGACACCTATGAACGCTACGACCAGGTGATCCTGACCCACACCACCCGCACGGCGAGCGGGCTGGCCTATGGCAAGGATCTCGTCGCCAAGACGCTGGACGACCCGCTGGTGGGCGAAGAGGCGCAGGCCAAGCTCCGGTATTTCCCGACCACCACCCGCGAGGACAGCCCCGAGATGGGCCGCATCACCGACAAGCTGAAATCGGGCGAGATCTTCGAGACGCTGGGCGTGCCGCCGATCTCGGTCGAGGCGGACCGCGCAATGGTCTGCGGATCGATGGGACTCAACATGGACATGAAGGCGATTCTCGAGGGCTTCGGCCTGACCGAGGGGTCCAACTCCGAACCCGCCGAATACGTTGTGGAAAAGGCCTTCGTCGGCTGAGGGACGCCGTGTCGCGGGGGCCGGGCTTTTGCCGCGGTCCCGGCATCCCCATATGTGGCCCATGTCCGACAGGTTTCGCGTCGCCACCTACAACATCCGCAAATGCGTCGGGCTCGACCGCCAGCGCAAGCCCGGTCGCGTGCTCGACATCGTCTCTGATCTCGAGGCGGATATCGTGGCGCTGCAGGAGGCCGACCGCCGCCTCGGCCCGCGGCCGTCCGCCCTGCCGCGGCCGATGATCGACATCCATTCCGACATGGAACCGGTGACGCTGGCCGCCAACGACGTCAGCCTCGGCTGGCACGGCAACGCGCTGCTGGTACGCAAGGGCACCCGGGTGCGCCATGCCGAGCGGCTGAACCTGCCCCATCTGGAGCCGCGCGGCGCCGTTCTGGCCGAGCTCGAGATCCGCGGCCGCGCGCTGCGCGTGATCGGTGCCCACCTGGCGCTCGTGCGCCGGTTCCGGCAGGCGCAGGCCGCGACCCTCGCCGACACGCTGGGCGCCCGCCCGGCCATGCCGACGGTCATCCTCGGCGATTTCAACGAGTGGAGCGTTCTCGGCGCGCTGGCGCCGCTGGCGGCCGGCTACGACTGGCACGCGCCGGGGCGCAGCTTTCATGCCGCCCAGCCCATGGCAGCGCTCGACCGCATCGCCACCGGCCCCGAGATCACCCTCTGGGACGCGGGCGTCGAGGAAGGCGCCGCCGCGCGGCAGGCCTCCGATCACCTGCCGGTCTGGGCGGAGCTGCAGTGGACCGGCGCGCATTGAAACGAAACCCGCGGCCGAGCGGCCGAATCCGGGCAATTCTGTTTCAGTCCACACCCTTTTCAGCGACATTTTCTGACATTCACTGACATACGCGTGTGTCACGCCCATGTGTGTGGCCGGTGATCGGCCCGCCCCGCTACCCCTGTGACAGCCGCCAAGGAAACCCGCGGCCTTGAGACCCACAGGAGGAAGACCACCCATGTCCCATAAAACCATGACCACCCTCGCCATCGCCGGCGCCGTCGCCGCCGCCGTCTCTGCCCACGGCACCACTGCCGCGCAGGCGCAGGAAAAGGTGAAATGCTACGGCGTTTCGCTGGCCGGTGAAAATGACTGCGCCGCCGGCCCCGGCACCACCTGCGCCGGAACCTCGACCGTCGACTACCAGGGCAACGCCTGGACGCTGGTGCCGGCCGGTACCTGCGAAGAGATGGACCTGCCGGGCGACCGGATGGGCTCGCTCGAGCCGCTGGACCGCGACCTGCCCGAACAGGGCTGAGCCGCCCGCGCCCGGGCGGCATCGCCCGGGCGTCCCCTCCGGCCAAGGAGAACCGCCCCATGCTCGACCGTGCCCCCGATCCGACCGCGACCCTGCCCGACGCGCCCGGCGTCGGCTACAAGGCGCAGCATTACGCCGCGATAGGGGCCGATCCCGGCGCGGTGCGCTGGCTGGAAATCCACGCCGAGAACTACATGGGCGACGGCGGGCGCCCGATCGCCCAGCTGCGCCATCTGCGCGACCGCTTCCCGATATCCTGCCACGGCGTCGGGCTGTCCATCGGCGGCGAGGCCCCGCTCGACCGCGACCATCTCGCGCGTCTCCGGCGGCTGCTGGACTGGCTCGCGCCGGCGGCGTTTTCCGAGCATCTCGCCTGGTCCACCCATGACGGGCATTTCCTGAACGACCTGCTGCCGCTGCCGTACACCGCCGCAACGCTCGCCCGCGTCGCCGAGCATGTCGACGAGGTGCAGCAGACGCTTGGACGGCAGATGCTGCTCGAGAACCCCTCGACCTACCTCGCCTTCGCCGAAAGCGAGATGTCCGAGATCGATTTCCTGGCCGGTATCGCACAGCGCACAGGCTGCGGGCTGCTTCTCGACGTCAACAACGTCTTCGTCTCGGCGACCAACCAGGGCTGGGACCCGGTCGCCTATATCGACGCCTTCCCGCTGGATCGCGTGGGCGAGATACATCTCGGCGGCCACGACGCACAGGCCGACGATCACGGCGCACCGCTGCTGATCGACAGCCATGGCGCGCCGGTCGTGGACCCGGTCTGGGCACTCTACGCACACACGATCCGGCGCGGCGGACCGCGCCCGACCCTGATCGAGTGGGACACCGACGTGCCCGACTGGCCCGTGCTGGCCTCGGAGGCCGCCCGCGCCGCCCGGGTGCTGGCCGACGCTGCCGCGGAGAAGCCGGGATGAGCGCCCAGGACGCCTTCGCCGCCGCACTGCTCGACCCGGCCCGGCCGGCACCGGCCGGCTTGACCGATCCTGCCGGCCGCCCGGCCGGCGCGCGCTTCGACGTCTACCGCAACAACGTGGCCGCCAGCCTGACCGCGGCGCTCGAGACCGGGTTCCCGGTGCTGCGCCGGCTGCTCGGCGCGGAGTTCTTCGCCGCCATGGCCGGCGTGTTCCTGCGGGCCCATCCCCCCCGCGGGCGGCTGCTGATGACCTATGGGACGGCGATGCCCGGCTTCCTCGAGGCGTTCCCGCCGGTGGCGCATCTGCCCTACCTGCCCGACGTCGCGCAGCTGGAACTGGCGCGCCGGCAGGCCTACCACGCCGCCGACGCCGCCCCGCTCGACGCCGGGGCGCTGGCCGCGCTGCCGCCCGACCGGCTGACGGCCGCGCGGCTGCGCCTTGCCCCGGCCCTGCGGCTGGTGCGCTCGGACTGGCCGGTGGCCGCGATCTGGCACGCCAACACCACCCCCGGCGCACCGCCGCCCGGCACGGGCGCCCAGGACGCGCTCGTCACCCGGCCGGGCTACGACCCGGAGGTGGCCGCCCTCGGCCCCGGCGAAGGCGCCTTCGTGGCCGCGCTGATGGCCGGCGCGCATCTCGGTGCGGCCCATGAGGCGGGCGCCGCGACGCCCGGCTTCGACCTGACCCAGGCGCTCGGGCGGCTGCTGGCCGGCGGGGCCATCACCGGCATAGAGGAGGAGAGCGCATGACCCGGCTGATCGTGCTCCATGACACCCTGTTCACATGGGCCGAGCGCAGCCTCGCGGCCTGGCTGCTGCCGACGCTGGCGCGGCTCGTCTTCGCGGGCGTGCTGCTGACGTATTTCTGGCGCTCGGCGCTGACCAAGCTGGGCGACGGGCCGCTGGGGATCTTCCGCCCCTCGGACGGCGCCTATGTCCAGATCTTCCCCCGCGCGATGGAGGCCGCCGGCTATGACAGCGGTCAGCTCGGGGTCTTTCACTGGGCGGTGGCGCTTGCGGGCACCTGGGCGGAATTCCTGCTGCCCGCGCTGATCCTCGCGGGGTTTGCCACGCGGCTGGCGGCGGCGGGGATGATCGGCTTCGTCGCGGTCCAGAGCCTGACCGACATCTACGGCCACGGCGTCGGCGGCGCCGACCTGGGCGCGTGGTTCGACCGCGCGCCGGATGCGCTGATCCTCGACCAGCGGGCGTTCTGGGTTTTCGTGCTGGCGGTCCTTGTGCTCAGGGGCGCGGGGCCGCTCTCGGTGGATGCGCGGCTCCGGGCGCGGCGCGCGGGCTAGTGCGGGTCCGGGCGGCGGGCGGCCAGCGCCAGCAGCCCGCCGATCGCGGCCATCGCGATCGGGAACATGGTGAAGACGCCGAAGCCGAAGCCCCAGTACATCCCCCCCGCCGAGGCCAGCAGCAGCAGCCCCGCCACCAGGTTGAGCGACCGCGCCATCGCGCCCCCCGCGATCGCGAGGATCGGCGCCCCGAGCGAGATCGCGCGGATGCGTTCGACGTTCTCGACCTGGCCGGCGACGTCCTCGATCTCGCCGAACCAGGCGATGAACTCGGTGTAGCCGTAGCTGAAGAAGCCCACCATCATGCCCCAGAGCCCGGCGATGATGCCGAGGATCAGTGCCGCGTTGCGCATGTCTCACCTCCGTTTGGCGGGCATGTAGGCGTTGCGCGCACCGGGCGCAATCCGGGACGTGGTCCGCGCGAGGGTTTCGTGACGTCCGCGCGGGCATCCTGCCGGTTTTGTCATCACCCCGTCACACAACCGGCGCGGATCGCCGCCGGCCGGGCGCGGGACGCAGTGCGGCGTTGATTTTCAAACTGATTCGCGTCACGGTTTTCGCACGTGAAGACAGACTTTCGACCATCGACCGTTTCCTGCGACCCGCAGCCGGCACGACCTGGAAGAGGCTGCGACACGACCGCCGCGGGCATCGGGCCGGCGGCCCAAGCGAAAGGAAATGGTCCATGCCGACCGGAAAAGTGAAATGGTTCAACACCACCAAGGGCTACGGCTTCATCGCGCCCGATGACGGTGGCAAGGACGTGTTCGTCCATATCTCCGCCGTCGAGCGCGCCGGGCTGACCGGGCTCCGCGACAACCAGGCGGTGTCCTTCGACATGGAGCAGGGCCGCGACGGTCGCTCCGCCGCGGGCAACCTGCAGGCGCTGGACTGACATCGTGCACGCGCGCGCGCCCCGCGGGGCGGCGCAGGCCTCACGCGGCCCGGGGGCGCCCCCCGGGCCGTTGTCATGTCAGGTGAGCGCCGCCTGCACGTCCCTGCCCCAGCCCAGGTGCAGCGTGGCGCCGTCGTCGATGACCGGGCGTTTCATCAGCGTGGGATGCGCGGCCAGCAGGGCGGCGGGGGCGCGGGCGCGCTCGGCCGCGGGCAGCTGGCGCCAGGTGGCGGAGCGGCGGTTGACCAGGTCGCCGCCGAAGGCGTCGAGGAAGCGGTCGCGCACCGCCGGGGCCAGCGGCTCGGCGCGGATATCGTGGAAGACGACCGCGTGGCCGGCCGCCTCGAGCGCGCGGCGCGCGGCGCGGCAGGTGTCACAGGTCTTGATGCCGTAGAGCGTCATGGGGGCCTCCTCTGGCCGGGTATGGCGCGGCGCGCGGCGGGGATCAAGGGCGGCGCGGGGCCTCGAGACCCTGTCCCGTCTCCCGGAGGGCAGCGCCCGTCCCGGGGGTGGGCGCGTTCAACGCCCGCCCTTGGGGGCGGGGCGGGCGCTGCCCGGGCCGTTGGCCCGGGCGGCTTTCACGATAATACAAGTCTCACTTACCAGCACGTTTTTCCATTTTCTCCAATACCCAGTCCCATACTGGGTTTGGGTTGTGCGCCTTCTCCCCGTCTCCTTCCATACGGTCAGCCGGGTTAAAGATTAACTCGTGGAAAGCAGCAGCAGCAATTTCTTCCTGATACTCCGATGATTGCCTTTTAAAGCCCTCCACAGAAGCTGCAATTGAACGCTTGTACGCGTAGTGCTCTTTTAATTTGAATAGCCGTGTATAATTACGTGACGAAAACGTCGTAAGCCAAATAAAAGGAAAAATTAGGAGGAACCTAACCGCTGCATTCATAAAATCTCCCAACTCACTATGATCAGAAGCAGAATCGCCTGGGAACGAAAAGGAGTCTGCAACAAGAATACCGCCCGGAATGCCCAACATCCTCTCTATCAGAAACCCCAATGGAGGCACAACCATTACAATAAGTGGAACTGTTGAAGCGAAAAGGAAAAAAATAGATACATAAAACGCAAAAGACGCCCAAGAAAGTGATCTCGAAAGCCTCTCTCGGTAATCAGCAAACTCCTTTGCTAACCCTGTATTTGTTGCAGATGCCAGCATGCTTTCTGCCTTTTTCCGAACTTCGGCAATCTTCTCCAATTGCTCATCACAGGCTTCAATATTTTTGGAAAATTTTTCCTCAGCAGCATCTAGTCCAGACTTCCTGCTGGATAAATCTTTATCAAAACTTTCGAAATCCGCCTGATAATTGCCTACTTTATTCTTTAACTCGTCGGCTGAATCTGCAATCATTTGAATATCACTAAGCTTTTGACTCGCGTCTGCTTCTTTCTGATTGATATTGCTCAACGCTTTTTCGGAAGAATTCTGATTTTTAGAAACTTCCTCTGCTCCTTGCTGCGCTGAAACAAGCTCACCCTCAACTTTTTCTTTTATTTCCTCAATCTCATTGCAATTTTTTTTCGCAGCTCTCTCAAACCTCGAAGACCCAGCCTTCGCATTTTTTATGTGTCCATAGTCATCCTTGATTTTCTCAATCAATTTTAGAACCTGATCTCCAGATGCAGATTGCATCAAGATCATCCATGCATAGTTTTTTTCAAAAATATTATCCAGCTCAGATCCAACTACCTTGAGATCGTCTCCAAAATTTTGAGTACCTTTTCTTGGTGTCTGCAGCGTAAAATTTATTTGGTCAAGCTTCCCAGAATCCGAGATTTTTTCATGAGCCATCCTAACGCTTTCAGTTATCTTTTTAAGCCTTTCTAGTGATCTACTTTTTACAATATTGGGGACGTTTTCGTGATCTAAATTCAGAAATACTGAAATGGCGAGCCGGATATCGTTATCAAGTTGTTGAAAAGAGAAGTCAGAGCCCGGAAGCTTTTGCGAGGTATCAAAGTCTTGCCACTCAGTCTCTATAAGAGCGACGAATTTCTTCGAAAAATCATTCCATGCCTGCTGCACGTCATTTACGACTCTACCAAACTCCATCACCCCTCACTCCAACAACTGCTGAAACTCCCGCCATTCGCCCTTCGACATGCCGGAGGTCTCCTGCGTCACCTCTTCACCCTTGAGCATACGCCTCACGCAGTCAATCGCCTTGGACGAGAGCGTCGCGCCCCCCATGCGGTAGTCCTCGAAGGCGCGGTAGGCCAGCGGCACCCAGTCCGCGACGAGGCGGCAGATCTCCTCGGCATAGACGCGGATCTCGTATTGCGCGTGGGCGTCGGCGCGCAGGCGCAGGAAGTGGAACAGGTTGTGCAGGTCCGTCTTCCAGTACCATTGCGTGTAGACATTGGCCGGCAGGTTCATCCGCGCCAGTTCCCGCGCGAGGCCCTGCTGGCCCTCCTGGCTCAGCATTTCCTCGTAATGGTCGTAGGATCGCGTGGCGTCGCCCTTCAGGATCTCCAGCACGCGGGCGGCCTCCTGCCCTTCCAGCACGGCGCCGCGGCCCTGGTTGTTGACCGTGGACTGCGCCGCCAGCGCCTCGGGCGCGGGGATGTAGAACTCGCGGTCGAGGATCGAGTAGCGCGCCGAGTACTCGTTGACGTTCGCGGTGCGGTGGCGGATCCATTGCCGGGCCACGAAGACCGGCAGTTTCACATGCAGCTTGATCTCGCACATCTCGAAGGGGGTCGAGTGCCAGTGCCGCATCAGGTAGCGGATCAGCCCCTCGTCGTTGGAGACGTGCTTGGTTCCGGCCCCGTAGCTGACCCGCGCCGCCTGCACGATGGCCGAATCGTCGCCCATGTAGTCGATCACCCGCACGAAGCCGTGATCGAGCACCTCGTGGGCGGTGTAGAGATGGGCCTCCATCCCCTCGGCGACGGCGCGCAGCGTCGGGCGGGGGGTGGCGCGGGCGGCCTCGATTTCGGCCTTCTGCTCGGGCGAGAGCGTCATGGGCGGATCCTTTCGGTGGATGCGGCGAGTCGGGGAAACTATATCTGCCATCGGGCCACCGCTGAACCCCCATATGCAGTGGGCCGCGCCGGGGAGCGGATCGCCCCTTCCAACCCGCGCGCCCGGCCCTATCATGGGCCGCGAGGCCGGGCTGTCCGGCCACACCGACAACCGACGGAGGGATCATGAACATCCGCTACCTGCACACCATGGTGCGCGTGAAGGACCTGGACGCGACGATGGATTTCTTCCGCCTGCTGGGGCTGGAGGAGACGCGCCGCTGGGACAACGAGGACGGCCGTTTCACGCTGGTCTTCATGGCGCCCCCGGGCCAGCACGAGACCCCGGTGGAGCTGACTTACAACTGGGACGGCGATGACGGGCTGCCCTCCGACAGCCGCCATTTCGGCCATCTCGCCTACGAGGTGGAAGACATCTACGCCATGTGCCAGCACCTGATGGACAACGGCGTGACCATCAACCGCCCGCCGCGCGACGGGCGCATGGCCTTCGTGCGCAGCCCCGACAACATCTCGATCGAGCTGCTGCAGATGGGCGCGGCACAGGCGCCGGAAGAGCCCTGGGCCAGCATGAAGAACACGGGTCACTGGTGAGGTGGCTCGCCGCGCTGGCGGCGGTCTTCGCCGGGGCGGCGCCGGCGCGCGCCGCCTGCCACCTGGCGCTGGCGCTGGCGCTGGACGTGTCGTCCTCGGTCGACACGGCGGAATACCGGCTGCAGCGCGACGGCCTGGCGGCCGCGCTCGGCGCGCCGTCGGTGCAGGCGGCCCTTTTCGCGATCCCGGGCCAGCATGTCACCCTGGCCGCCTATGAGTGGTCCGGGCGCTATCGCCAGCGCCTGGTGCTGGACTGGACGCCGGTCCGCGGCCCTGCCGACCTGGCGCGGGTCCGCGCCACCATCGGCGCGGCCCGGCGCAGCGCGCGCAACTTTCCCACGGCGATGGGCTACGCGCTGGGATACGGCGCCGGGCTGCTGGCGCGCGCGCCCGCCTGCGACCGGCAGGTGCTGGACGTCTCGGGCGACGGGCTCAACAACGAGGGGTTCCCGCCCGACCGCGCCTATGCGCATTTTCCCTTTGCCGGCGTGACGGTGAACGGGCTGGTCATCGACCAGGGCGATCCCCGGGTGGTGGATTTCTACATCGACGAGGTGCTCCACGGGCCGGGCAGTTTTCTCGAACGGGCCGACGGCTACCCCGATTTCGAGCGCGCCATGCGCCGCAAGCTGCTGCGCGAGATCCGCAGCATGGTGGTGGGCGCAAGATGATCCGGGCGCTGGCGCTGCTGGTTGCGCTCTGGGCCGCGGCGCCGGCCGGCGCGGCCTGCCGGCAGGCGCTGGCGCTGGGGCTCGACGTGTCGGGATCGGTCGACGCGCGGGAATACCGGCTACAGCTCGACGGGCTGGCCGCGGCGCTGACGGACCCGGAGGTGCGCGCGACGCTGCTGGCGATGCCCGCTGCCCCGGTCGCGCTGGCCGTCTATGAATGGAGCGGGCCGGATCACCAGGCGCTGATCCTCGACTGGACGCCGATCGACGGCCCGGTCGCGCTGCGCCGCGTCGCGGAGCGGCTGCGGGGCTGGCAGCGTGCCGCCGCGCCGGAGACCACGGCGCTCGGCCAGGCGCTGCTTTTCGGCGGCGCGCTGCTGGCGCGCGCCCCGGGCTGCTGGGCGCGGACGCTGGATATCTCGGGCGACGGCCGGAACAACACCGGTCCCCGCCCCCGCGCCACGCGGGGCGCGGCGGTGCTGGCGGGCGTGACGGTGAACGCGCTCGTCATCGGCGCCGACACCGGCAACCCGCAGGATCGCCGCCAGGCCGAGATCGGCGCGCTGGTGTCCTATTTCCGGGCCGAGGTCCTGCGCGGTCCCGGCGCCTTCCTCGAGACCGCGCTCGGCTTCGAGGCCTATCCCCGCGCCATGAAGCGCAAGCTGCTGCGCGAGCTGGAGGGGCTGGCCGTGGGCCGCGCGGCCACCCCCTTCAAATCCG
This sequence comes from uncultured Maritimibacter sp., assembly GCA_913063035.1. Taxonomy (GTDB): domain Bacteria; phylum Pseudomonadota; class Alphaproteobacteria; order Rhodobacterales; family Rhodobacteraceae; genus CAJXYS01. The sequence goes on from CAJXYS010000014.1 coordinate 37,762, forward strand.
CCGCCGGGGCGCCTATATCTGGAGTGTCCCGCTAGGGACTATGGGCATAAACGCGCACGTAATAAGCGGATCGGACCCGGGGGCGGTACCCGGCGGCTCCACCAATATCCCGGCGTTGGCGGGACCATGGGGCCGAAACAGGATCGACGAACGTGTAAAGGTGTGGCTTTGTCCCGGTGAGGTACCACCGTTATCGGTCCGTAAAGTACAGTTGCCAACGACAACCGTGCTCCGGTCGCCGTTGCTGCGTAAGCAGTAACAAGACCGAAACTTAAGCCCTGTCCTCTAGCAAGGTCAGGCGGGGTTCGCAGGCACCTGGCAACAGAAGCCTGCACTTTCCTCCCCTGCAAGCCCCCTTTTCATCGGTGCCGAATCCCCTATGCTGGCCGGGATCGCATCGGACAGGCTTTCATGACCCGCAGCATCGATTACGGCAACCTCATGCACCGCGCCATGCGCACCCTCATCGCCGAGGTTCTGGGCGACGTGGCGGAAAACGGGCTGCCCGGCGAGCATCATTTCTTCATCACCTTCGACACCACGCATCCCGAGGTGGAAATCGCCGACTGGCTGCACGAACGCTATCCCGAAGAAATGACGATCGTGCTCCAGCACTGGTTCGAGAATCTCGATGTGCGCGAGGATGGATTCACCGTGACGCTGAATTTCGGCGACCGGCCGGAACCGCTGGTTGTGCCCTATGACGCGATCCTGACCTTCGTCGATCCCTCGGTCGAGTTCGGCCTGCGTTTCGAGACCACCCAGTCCGAGGACGACGCGGCGGAAGACGACGCCGAGGAGGCGCCGCTCGCCGAGGTCGAGGACGATACCAAGCGCGAGGCCGACGTGGTCAGTCTCGATTCCTTCCGGAAATAGCGCCGCGCCCATGCATTGATCTTTCGCGTTTTGCCGTTAAGACGGGGGCGGCAGACGGAGGAGCTTTGCAGATGACGAATACCCGCACCGAGACCGACAGCTTCGGCCCGCTGGAGGTCCCCGCCGACAAGTACTGGGGCGCGCAGACCCAGCGCTCGATCATCAATTTCCCCATCGGCTGGGAAAAGCAGCCCGTGGCCATCGTCCGGGCGCTCGGCGTCATCAAGAAGGCCTGCGCCCAGGCCAACACGGACCTGGGCAATCTCGACCCGAAGCTGGGCGAGGCCATCGCCGCCGCCGCGCAGGAGGTGGTCGACGGCAAGCTCGACGACAACTTCCCGCTGGTCGTGTGGCAGACCGGGTCCGGCACCCAGTCGAACATGAACGCCAACGAGGTGATCGCCAACCGCGCCATCGAGATGCTGGGCGGCACCGTCGGCACCAAGGACCCGGTGCATCCGAACGATCACTGCAACATGGGGCAAAGCTCCAACGACACCTTCCCCACGGCGATGCACATCGCCACGGCGATGACAGCGCGCGACGTGCTGCTGCCGGGGCTCGAGACGCTGCACGCCGCGCTCGTGGCCAAGGTCGCGGAGTTCGACGGCATCATCAAGATCGGGCGCACCCACACCCAGGACGCAACGCCGCTGACGCTGGCGCAGGAATTCTCGGGCTATGCCCACCAGGTCGCGATGGGCATCGAACGGGTCCGGGGCGCGCTCGGGCGCATCCACGAGCTGGCCCAGGGCGGCACCGCCGTCGGCACCGGGCTCAACACGCGCAAGGGCTGGGCCGAGATGGTCGCGGCCAACATGGCCGAGATCACCGGCCTGCCCTTCGTCACCGCGCCCAACAAGTTCGAGGCGCTCGCCGCCCATGACGCCATGGTCGAGATGTCGGGCGCGCTCAAGACCGTGGCCGCCAGCCTCTTCAAGATCGCCAACGACATCCGGCTGCTGGGCTCGGGCCCGCGCTGCGGCCTGGGCGAGTTGATCCTGCCCGAGAACGAGCCGGGCAGCTCGATCATGCCCGGCAAGGTGAACCCGACCCAGGCCGAGGCCATGACCCAGGTCTGCGCCCATGTCATGGGCAACGACGCGGCCGTCGGCTTCGCCGGCAGCCAGGGCCATTTCGAGCTGAACGTCTACAAGCCGATGATGGCCTATAACGTGCTGCAGTCCATGCAGCTTCTGGGCGATGCGGCGGTGGCCTTCACCGACAATTGCGTCGCGGGCATCGAGGCCAACCGCGAGCGGATCGAGAAGCTGATGCGCGAGAGCCTGATGCTGGTGACCGCGCTGGCCCCCGAGATCGGCTATGACAACGCCACCACGGTGGCCAAGACCGCGCACAAGAACGGCACCACCCTCAAGGAAGAGGCCGTCCGGCTCGGCTTCGTGGACGAAGAGACCTTCGAGCGCGTCGTCCGCCCCGAGCAGATGATCGGCCCCAGGGACGGATGAGCGGCAAGCTCGTCAGCCTGTCGCGCGCCCGCAAGGCGCGCGACCGCGAGGCCCGCCGCGCCGAGGCCGACGCCAACGCGGCGAAGTTCGGCCGGAGCAAGTCGGAAAAGGCCCGCGACGAGGCCACGGCCGCGCGCGAGGCGGCCCGGCTCGACGGGCACAGGCGGGACGAGGAATGAGCGGCCGGCCGCGCAAGCATTCGCTGACGCTGCGCGGACATCGCACCAGTGTCTCGCTTGAGGACGCGTTCTGGGACGCCTTCCGCGAGATCGCCGCCGAAAAGGGCAAGCCGGTCAATGCGCTGGCCGCCGAGATCGACGAGGCCCGCGGGATGGATATGGGCCTCGCCTCGGCGATCCGGCTCTACGTGCTGCGCCACTACCGGCCCTGAACGGGCCGGCGCCGCGCCTCAGAAGGTCGAGCTGCGGCTGAACTCGGTCTGGATCCGGGGCTCCTCGTCGTACTTGAAGCCCTCGAAGGCCCAGGTCAGCGCCCGCAACACCACCGCGAGAACCAGGATCGGGACGATCAGCGTCGCCGTCGCGATCGTGAGTTCGTAGATGTCCACCGGCAGCTGAAGCTGCGTATAGGCACTTTCCGGGCCAAAGAACGGCCGCATGACCAGATCGAGCTGGGCACTCACGAAACCGAGGAAAGACAGGCTCTCGGGATTGACGGACAGCACCGTGGCCGCGCCCCCCAGCCATATGACGGTCAGCATCACCCAGATACGGAACATGCCGCGACGGATATTCATGTCAGCCCCCCCAATTGCTGCGCATTTTCATCCTGATCAATAAGAACAGTATGCACGACAAAAGGAATTTAGGAAGATTCTTCTTCAAATCCTTTCGTATAAAGGCATTTCCGAATTGTTCGCCCCGCATTTCGATCGGATCGGGAACGTCACGGGGCGCGGCCGCGGCGCGTGATCCGCAGGCGGATACCGTCCCGCGCGCGCACCGTGAGATGGGCGACCGGCACCGGCGCGGGGCCGTCCGCCGGGCGGACCTCCAGCGCGCGAAGCAGGAGCGCCAGCAGGAGCGGCCCCTCCGCCATGGCGAAGCCCGCGCCCGGACAGACCCGCGGCCCGGCCGAGAAGGGAATATAGGCGTCGCGCGCGCTCCGGCGTCCGGCCGGGGTCTGCCAGCGCGCCGGGTCGAAGACGTCCGGCCGGTCCCAGAACCGGGCGTGCCGATGCAGGTGCCACGGGCTGAGCACCACCTGCGCGCCCGGCGCGACGGCACGGCCGCGGAAGCGTTCGGCCCGCGCGGCCGTGCGCACCATCATCGGCACCGGCGGGTAGAGCCGCAACGCCTCGCGGAAGACGTCGCGCGCCGCCGTCAGCCGGGCCACCTGCCCCAACGCCGGCGGGTCCCCGTCCCGCCCCAGAACCGCCTGCGCCTCGGCGGCGACCGCCGCCTGCCAGTCCGGGTCGCAGGCCAGGAGGTAGAGCGCCCAGGCCAGCGCCGAGGCGCTGGTCTCGTGCCCGGCGAGAAAGAAGATCGCCACCTGGTCGACCATCTCGGCGGTCGCGAACCGCGCGCCGGTCTCGGGATCGGGGGTGGTCATGATCTTGGTGGCGAGGTCGTCGGGCGCGCGGCCCCGCGCGATCTCGGCCGCGCGGGCGGCGGTCATCTCGGCGATGAGGCTGCGGATCGCCCGCGCGGTCGCGATGGTTCGCCGGCGATGCAGCCGCGGTGCCCAGCGCGGCAGCGGCAGCAAGGCGCCCGCGTTCAGAAGCGGCTGCGCGCGCTGATGCGCCCGGAACAACTCGAAGACCGCGGCCGCCGCGGCATCGGTGATCGGAAGGGAAAAGAGCGTGCGGAAGATCACGTCCGCCGCGGCATGCGCGGTCTCGGACTCGATTTCCACGGTGGTGCCGGCCCGCAGCGCCAGCCGCCCGGCCGCCGCCTGCCCCGCCGCCCACATCGCCGGTAACGTCGCCTGCAACCGCCCACCGGCGAAGGCCGGGTCGATGATCCGGCGCTGGCGCGCCCACTCTGCCCCGTTGGTGACGAAGACCGACTGCCCCAGCAGCGGCGCCAGCCCCTCGCGCAGGCGGTCGGATTTCGGAAAGTCGCCGGGGCGCTCCTGCAGGACCAGCCGCACCAGCGCCGGATCGTTGCAGAGATAGGAACGGAAGAAGGGCGTGCGGAACTCCGCCATCCAGGCCCGGTAGAGATGCGCGGGCTGGCTGGCCAGGATGTCCTGCCGGAAGAGCCGTGCATAGCGCCAGAGCGACACCCGCCCTTGCCGCGCGGCCGGTTTGGGCGGCACGACGCTCATGCGCCGAAATCCCGGTAGGGGCTTTCCGCCCGTTCGATCCGGCTCGGCGAGGGGGGGCGCGCGGCAAAGCGCCGGGCCAGCGTCAGGGGCCCCGCGGTCACCCGGAAATAATCGTAGTCCCCCGGCGCGCCGCGCAGGTTGTCGAAGGCGCAGAGATACTGGAAATGCAGCCGGAAGAAACGCCGCCGCAACCGCGCCCAGCGGGCCGGCGACAGCGTTCGGCTGAACGCCGCCGAGATCACCAGCGGCCAGCGCTTGCCTGCCGGCGCGACGCCGGTCACGAGCACCGGGTCGCAGAGCGCAAAGGAACAGCCGTCGCCCGGCGCGGTGACATCGACCCAGGCGGCGCGATCCTGCACCGCCATCTGCGCGAGATCCCGGCGCAGCGCCCCGGCCCGCGGCAGGAAACTGACCATCGGCACCGCGTGACCCAGCGTCAGCAGCGACAGCGCCGGCCCCGCGGCCGGAACGCGCCCCTGCCGGATCAGCCCGGCCAGCACCGAGATCGCGATCTGCGCGCCCGAGGAATGCCCCACCACGAGCACCTCGTCCGGCCCCTCGGCCAGCGCCGCGGCGACCCGGTCGGCGAAGGTCTCGATCCGCGCCGCCAGCGCGGGCGGCGTGGCCCCGTCGCAAGCCGCCGCGAAGGCGTAGTCATGCATCAGGTAATGGGCATAGATCCGCCGGTCCCGCGCCCGGAACCAGGCCAGCGTCGCCGGCATCGTCGCCGCGCCCGCCACCAGCGCCGCCCAGCCCGGCAGGGCCAGGCCCACCAGCGCCGCGATCCCCGCCGCGAGCCCCAGCGCGACGAGCGCCTGCGCGACGAGCATCGCCGCCGGGTAAAGCGCCGCGATCACCGGCCCCCGGCGCAGCCGCGCCAGCCGGAACAGGACGCCGCCCCGCAGGTAGCGCCAGAGCGTGCGCGCCAGCAGGGCATAGGTCGCCCCCACCCCGCGCCGCATCGAGGCGCGGACGATGTCGGACCAGGCAAGGACCTCGAACTCGGCAAGCACGTCCTGCCCGTCGATCCGGGCGGACACGACCCACCCGTGACCGCGCGCGCCCGGCAGGCCCGCGACCCGGATGTCATGGCCGGACAGGCGCGCCTGCTCCGCCGCCTCGCGGCGGTAGAGTTCGCGGTAGCGGCGTGCGGGAAACGGATCGTAGCCGGGAATGTAGAACACGCGGCGGTGGGTCACCGGCCGCGGTCGTTCCGCGTCACTCGTCATGCGTCTACTCGTTACCGGGCGGCCAGCGTCAACCGTTCCCGATCATAGGACGAAACGCTTAACGACGTAAGACGTTTCGCGTCTCAGCCGAGCGTGGCGAGCGACGGGAAGGTCTCGAGCAGCCAGAAGGAAAGATCCGAGAAGGCCCCGGTCAGCAGCATCACCCCCACCACCAGCAACAGCGCGCCCATGGTCTTCTCGATCACGCCCATGTGCCGCTTGAGCCAGCCCATCATCTTCATCGAGCGTTGCAGGAAGACGGCGACCAGCAGGAAGGGGATGCCGAGCCCGGCGGCGTAGACGCCCAACAGCACCGTGCCGCGCGCGACCGAGGCCTCCTGCGCGGCAAGCGAGAGGATGGCGCCCAGCTGCGGCCCGATGCAGGGCGTCCAGCCGAAGGCGAAGGCAAGCCCCAGCACATAGGCGCCGAGCGCCGATCCGCCCTTGTCGCCGGCGTCGAGCCGGGCCTCGCGGTCGAGGATCGGAATCCGGAAGACATTCAGGAAATGCAGCCCGAACACGATGACCACGACACCTGCAATCTGAGCGAAAAGCTGTTGATTTTGCAGGAAGAACGCCCCGAAGGCCGAGGCCGTGAAGCCGAGGAAGAGAAACACCGTCGACAGGCCCAGCACGAAGAAGAGTGCCGTCAACAGCACGGTGCGGCGAGCCTTCACGGTGCCGGCGGCCTCGTTCATCGTCACGCCACTCATATAGGCGAGGTAGGGCGGCACGATCGGCAGAACGCAGGGCGAGAGGAACGACAGCAGCCCCGCCGCCGCCGCGATCAGCATGGCCGGCAGGAGACTGGCATCTATGATGTCGATTCCGAACATGGCGCTCCGTGTCCCGTTGCCCGACCCATGTAATCCATCCGGGCCGCCGGGTCACCGCCCGGGCTGTCACATTCCCGTGGACACGAGGTCGCGGGCGCGCTATCGCCCGGTCATGACATGGGATGCGGAACTCGACGCGACCGGCCTGCTCTGCCCGCTGCCGGTTCTGAAGGCGCGCAAGCGGCTGTCCGCCCTGCCGCGGGGCGGCGTGTTGCGGGTGCTCGCCGACGATCCCGCCGCCGTCGTGGACGTGCCGCATTTCTGCGCCGAACAGGGGCACGCGCTGCTCTCGGCCGAGACGGAAACGATCCCGCAGGTCTACCTGATCCGTCGCGGGGGCTGAGGCCCCGGCACCCTGCCCCGCTCGCGGCCGTCGCCCCTCACGGAGGCAGGGTGCGCGAGGTTACTCACACGCATGTGCCAAGGAACGGCACCACTCGCACACAGGTATATGAAGCATGCCGATGGTGGGTCGTTAATCCCCCGTAGAGGGTAATTTTTCGGCCGTTATTGTCTCGTTGGGTGAGTTTTTCTACCACTGAAGCTATAAGTGTTTGGAGTAAACGGTGTCACAGTATCTCGTTCGTGCGTCGGACAGCCTGGAACGGGCGCGTTCGATCGACCAGCTATGGGAGCGGTTCGAGCGCGCCATCAGCGCCGAGGGCTTTCGGTTCTACACCTTCCTGTCCGCCGATCCCGGCGGCCAGCTTTACCAATATGGTAACCTTCCCCTTCATCTGGGTAGCGCCGAGGACGAGGAACCCTTCCTCGACTGGTGCTGCTCGACCTACCACGTTTCCCTCACCGGCACGGAATTCCTGCATCGCCACAGCTTCATGCCCGGCGAGGTGCGCCAGATCATGCGCGAGGCCGGGGCGCTGGGGTTCCGCGCGGGCCTGGGCGTGCCGGTGCGGCTGACCGGCAGTGGGCGGTGCGCCGCCTTCAACCTCGGGACCTCGCTCGACGGCGGCGCCTTCGAGATGCAGATGCTGCCCAAGGCCGACGCGCTGCGCGCCTTCTGCCTGATCGCGCACCGGCGGGTGGAGAACTTCCTCAACGCCAGCGCGCGGGACCGGGTGCTGCACGGGATCGAATCGCTCTCGCGCCGGGAACGGGTGGTGCTGGACCTCATGGCCGAGGGGCTGAGCCGTGCCCAGGTCGCCGAGCGCGCGGGCGTGTCCGTGCACACGGTCTCGTCCCATATCAAGTCGATCTACAAGAAGCTGGGCGTCCATTCCCAGGCAGAGGCCGTCCGGGTCGCGCTGACCCAGAACGCGCCTTTCCTGCGCACCGGCAGCTAGGCGGCGGTCACTCCGCCGCCTGCCCCATCGCCGCCGGGCCGTTCCGGAGCGCCGCGCGCAATTCCTCGCGGCGCTTCGCGGCCCGGCGTTCGTTGGCCTCCTTCACCGGGCCGAAGCCACGGATCTGCAGCGGCAGCTCCGCCAGTGCCACCGCCGCGTCCGGGTTGTCGGCCGCCCGCTCCAGCACCTCGGCCATGTCGCGCTCGTATTGCCGGATGAGCGCACGTTCCATGCGTCGCTCGGCGGTGTAGCCGAACGGGTCGAGCGGCGTGCCCCGAAGCCAGCGCAGCCGCGCCAGAACACCGAAGCCGCGCCGGATCCAGGGACCGAATTCCCGCTTCTTCGGGCGCCCGTCGGGCCCCTTGCCGGCCAGCAGCGGCGGCGCGAGGTGATAGGTCATGCGGAAATCGCCGTCGAACTCGGCCCGGGCCTTGTCCTCGGTCTCGAGCAGCAGCCGCGCGACCTCGTATTCATCCTTGTAGGACAGGAGCTTGTGATACCCCTTGGCGATCGCCTCCTTCAGCCGGGGCGACTCGGCGCGGTCGACCAGCTTGCGGTAGCGTTTCGCCAGCCGCCGGCCCTGGTAAGCCACGAGGTGATCGGCGCGGTAGGCGATCTGCTCGTCCAGCGTCTTCGGCTTGGCCAGCACCTTGTCCTCCAGCACGCCGGCGGCGTCGGCCGGGTGTTCGACCGCCCAGCGGCCGAGCGTGAAGGCGCGCGTATTGGCCTCCACCGCCGCGCCGTTCAGCCCGATCGCCGCCAGGATGGCCTCCTCGCTCAGCGGCACCAGCCCGCGCTGCCAGGCCGCGCCCAGGATCATCATGTTGGAATAGATCGAGTCGCCCATCAGCTTGTGCGCCAGCTCGGTCGCGTCGAAGAAATCGACACCGCCCGCGCCCAGCCGCCCCTCGAGCGACAGGGTCAGCCGCTCCGTCGGCAGATGGAACTCGGTGTCGCGGGTGAAGTCGCCGGTGACGATCTCGTGGCTGTTGACCACGGCGCGCGTCCGGCCATTGGTCATCAGCCCCAGCGTCTTGGCGCCCGCGGTGGTCACCAGGTCGCCGCCGATCACGCAGTCCGCCTCGCCGGTGGCGACGCGGATCGCGGTGATGTCCCCGGGCCGTTCGGCCAGCCGGCAATGGATGTGCACCGCGCCACCTTTCTGGGCGAGCCCGGCCATTTCCATCATGCCCGCACCCTTGCCGTCGATCTGCGCGGCCTGGGCCAGGATCGCCCCGACCGTGACCACGCCCGTGCCGCCGACGCCGGTGATGACGATGTTGTGGGTGCCCGCGATGGCGGGCAGCGCCGGGCTGGGCAGATCGGGGATCTCGATCTCGACCGCGGCTTCCTTGCGCAGCGTCGCGCCCTCCAGCGTCACGAAGGACGGGCAGAACCCCTTGAGGCAAGAGAAATCCTTGTTGCAGGCGGACTGGTCGATGGCGCGCTTGCGGCCAAGCTCGGTCTCCTCGGGCACGATCGCGACGCAGTTCGACTGCACCCCGCAATCGCCGCAGCCCTCGCAGACATCGGTGTTGATGAAGACCCGGCGGTCGGGGTCCGGAAAGGTGCCGCGTTTGCGGCGGCGGCGTTTCTCCGCGGCGCAGGTCTGCACGTAAATTATGGCCGACACACCCTTGTACTCGCTGAACTTCTCCTGGATTTCGTCAAGCTCCACGCGCTCGTGGAACGTGATCCCCTTGGGAAATTCGGACAGATCGGGCTTTTCCTTTTCGTCATAGACCAGCGCGATATGGGCCACGCCCATCGCCTGCACTTCGCGCGCGATCTGCTGGGGCGAGAGACCGCCCTCGTTCTTCTGGCCGCCGGTCATGGCCACGGCGTCGTTGTAGAGGATCTTGTAGGTGATGTTCACCCCTGCCGCGAGGGCGGCGCGGATCGCCTGGACGCCGGAGTGGTTGTAGGTGCCGTCGCCGAGGTTCTGGTAGACATGGGTGGTTTTGGAAAAGGGCGCCTCGCCGATCCAGTTGGCGCCTTCGCCGCCCATATGGGTGAAGCCGAGCGTGTTGCGGTCCATCCACTGGACCATGTAGTGGCAGCCGATCCCGGCATAGGCGCGGTGCCCGTCCGGCACCTTGGTCGAGGTGTTGTGCGGGCAGCCCGCGCAGTAATAGGGCAGCCGCGCCGCGATATCCTCGGCATTGTCGGCTTTCTGTGCCTCTTCAATTTTTTGCAGCCCGGCCTTCACGCGATCCGTGCCGCGGCCCTCCTCGATCAGGATATGGCCGATCTTCTGGGCGATCATCACCGGATCAAGCGCGTAGCGCGTCGGGAAAAGCTCCTGGCGGCGGCCGTTCTCCCAGCTGTCGCCCTTGTGCCAGCCATAGACGCGCCGGCCGCGCCGGTCGTCGAAGATCGCCTCCTTGACCTGCACCTCGATCAGCTTGCGCTTTTCCTCGACCACCACGATCAGCTCGAGTCCCTCGGCCCATTCGTGGAAGCTTTCCATGTCGAGCGGCCAGGTCATGCCGACCTTGTAGGTGGTGATCCCGAGCCGCTCCGCCTCGTCGGCGTCGAGCCCCAGAAGCTCCAGCGCGTGGACGAGGTCCAGCCAGTTCTTGCCCGCCGCGACGAAGCCGATCTTCGCGCCCGGCCGCCCCCAGACGCGGCGGTCGATTCTGTTTGCCCGTGCAAAGGCTTCGGCGGCGAACCTCTTGTGGTCGATGACCCGCGCCTCCTGCGCGACGGGCGTGTCGCCGAGGCGAATGTTCAGCCCGCCCTCGGGCATGTCGAACGCGGGCACGACCAGCTGCATCCGGTCAGGCCGGCCATCGACGACGGCGGTGGCCTCGACGGTATCCTTCATCGTCTTGAGCCCGACCCAGAGCCCCGAGAACCGCGACAGGGCATAGCCGAAGACCCCGTAATCGAGGATTTCCTGCACCCCCGCGGGGGAAAGCACGGGCATGTAGGCATCGACCATCGCCCAGTCGGACTGGTGCAGCGTGGTGGAGGATTCGCCGGTGTGGTCGTCCCCCATCGCCATCAGCACGCCGCCATGGGGCGAGGTGCCGGCCATGTTGGCATGGCGCATCACGTCGCCGGAACGGTCCACGCCCGGCCCCTTGCCGTACCAGAGACCGAAGACGCCGTCGTATTTGCCCTCGCCCCGCAGTTCGGCCTGCTGGCTGCCCCAGATTGCGGTCGCGGCGAGATCCTCGTTCAGGCCCGGCTCGAAGCGGATATTGGCCGCGCCCAGCTCTGCGCTCGCCCGTGCCATCTGCATGTCGACGGCGCCGAGCGGCGAGCCACGGTAGCCGGTCACGTAGCCGGCGGTGTCGAGCCCCGCGGCGGCATCGCGCGCCTTCTGGATCAGCATCAGCCGGACCAGCGCCTGGGTGCCGTTCAGAAGCACCGGCGACTTGTCCAGGTCGAAGCGGTCGGAAAGACGGATATCCTGTCTGCTCATGGCGCACCTCCTGCGCTTGAATATAGGGCAATACTAGGTCATAGAGGCTGACCTTGACAGGAAAAACCGTCATCAACTCTTTGTTTGCATGGCGGTTCGGGCTATCGGTAATGCATGCTCTGGACGCCCCGCGGCAAACGGAAGAAACGCACGTGTTGGACTGGGACAAGCTAAGAATATTTCATGCCGTCGCGGATGCCGGCAGCCTCACCCATGCCGGCGAGATCCTGCATCTGAGCCAGTCGGCGGTCAGCCGCCAGGTCCGCGCCCTTGAAGAAAGCCTGAACACCACGCTGTTTCACCGCCATGCGCGGGGCCTGATTCTCACCGAACAGGGGGAGCTGCTCTTCGACGCCACCAGCGCCATGCTGAAACGGCTCGACGCGGCCGAGGCGCGCATCCGCGACAGCGAGGACGAGGTCTTCGGCGAGCTGCGCGTCACCACCACCATCGGCTTCGGCACGCTGTGGCTCGCGCCGCGGCTAACCGCGCTCTACGAGAAATACCCCGATCTCAAGATCGACCTGATGCTCGAGGAACGCGTGCTCGACCTGCCGATGCGCGAGGCCGACGTCGCGATCCGCATGAAGGAGCCCAGCCAGGCCGACCTGGTGCGGCGCAAGCTCATGGACGTGCACATGCGCCTCTACGCCGCGCCCGGCTACCTGGAGCGCTACGGCACCCCCGAGACGCTGGAGGACATGGCCCAGCACCGGCTGATCAGCCAGAACACCACCTCCGCGCAGGTCTCGGCCGGCGCGACGCTGGTGCAAAAGCTCTTTACCGCCGACATCCACTCGCATCTGACGGTGAACAATTATTTCGGCGTCCTGCAGGGGGTGCTGAACGATCTCGGCATCGGGGTGCTGCCGGACTACCTGACCGACGACTTCCCGCAGCTCGTGCGCGTGCTGCCCGATATCGAGTCGAACGAGGTGCCCGTCTACCTCGCCTATCCCGAGGAACTGCGCCATTCCAAGCGCATCGAGGCCTTTCGCAACTTCGTCACCGAGGAAATCTTTGCCTACAGAAGACGCTTGCGCGAGGCAGAAACGGCGCAGGATTAGGCAAGTTATGCACGAGCGCGATAGCTGGTATGCACCCTTTCGCGCGTGTTTTCTCTTGATCGAACGGGGCGCGCGGCATAAATCGCCTCTCGAAGACGGCGATTTGCTGCAACGCGGCACGCCTCTTCTACCTCCCTGTTGGACTTTGGCCGAGACATCGTCTCGGCCTTTTTTTTGCCCGCGCGCCCCGTTGCCCCCCGGCGATTTGGCCGGTCCCCGCGCGCGCCCCTTTCCTCTGGCCCAAAAGCCGCCTAAAACGCCGGCGACACGCCAGACGGGGGACGCGCCGTGACCACGGAACCAGAGATCACCGAGGAACTCATCGCCGCGCACGGGCTGAAGCCCGACGAATACGCCGAGATCCTGCGCCTGCTGAACCGGCCGCCCAGCTTCACCGAGCTCGGCATCTTCTCGGCAATGTGGAACGAGCACTGCTCCTACAAGTCGTCCAAGAAATGGCTGCGCACCCTGCCGACCGAGGGGCCGCAGGTGATCTGCGGGCCGGGCGAGAACGCCGGCGTGGTCGATATCGGCGACGGCCAGGCGGTCGTCTTCAAGATGGAGAGCCACAACCACCCCTCCTATATCGAGCCCCACCAGGGCGCGGCGACGGGCGTCGGCGGCATCCTGCGCGACGTCTTCACCATGGGTGCGCGCCCCATCGCGGCGATGAACGCGCTGTCCTTCGGGTCGGTGGATCATCCCCGGACCCGCAGCCTCGTGCATGGCGTGGTCGAGGGCATCGGCAGCTACGGCAACTGCTTCGGCGTGCCGACCATCGGCGGCGAGGTCCGCTTTCACCCGGCCTATGACGGCAACTGCCTCGTCAACGCCTTCGCCGCCGGGCTCGCGGACGCGGACAAGATATTCTACTCGGCGGCCTCGGGCGTCGGCATGCCGGTGGTCTATCTCGGCGCCAAGACCGGGCGCGACGGCGTCGGCGGGGCGACCATGGCCTCGGCCGAGTTCGACGAGACGATCGAGGAAAAGCGCCCGACGGTGCAGGTGGGCGACCCCTTCACCGAGAAGCGCCTGCTCGAGGCCTGTCTCGAGCTGATGCGAACCGGCGCGGTGATCTCGATCCAGGACATGGGCGCGGCGGGCCTGACCTGCTCGGCCGTGGAGATGGGCGACAAGGGCGAGCTGGGCGTGCGGCTGAGTCTCGACGCGGTGCCCTGCCGCGAGGAGAACATGACCGCCTACGAGATGATGCTCTCGGAAAGCCAGGAGCGGATGCTCATGGTGCTCCGCCCCGAGAAGGAGGCCGAGGCCAAGGCGATCTTCGAGAAATGGGATCTCGACTTCGCCATCGTCGGCGAGACCATCGGCGAGGACCGGTTTCTGGTGGAACATGGCGGCGCCGTGAAGGCCGACCTGCCGCTGCGCGCGCTCTCGGGCAGCGCGCCGGAATACGACCGCCCGTGGGAGGCCCCCGCCCCGGCCGCGGCCCTCTCGGAGGTGCCGCGGATCGGCCCCATCGCGGGGCTGAAGGCGCTGATCGGATCGCCCAACTACGCCGGCAAGCAATGGGTCTACGAGCAATACGACCACATGGTGATGGCCGACACGATCCGCCGGCCCGGCATGGGCGCGGGGATCGTGCGGGTCCACGGCACGGAAAAGGCGCTCGCCTTCACCGCCGACGTCACGCCGCGCTACTGCCGCGCGAACCCGCGCCAGGGCGGCCGGCAGGCGGTGGCCGAGGCCTTCCGCAACCTTTCGGCCGTGGGCGCCAGGCCGCTCGCCACCACCGACAACCTCAATTTCGGCAATCCCGAGAAACCCGAGATCATGGGCCAGTTCGTCGGCTGCATCGAGGGGATCGGGGATGCCTGCCGCGCGCTCGACATGCCGATCGTGTCGGGCAATGTCAGCCTCTACAACGAGACCGACGGCCGCGCGATCCTGCCCACGCCCACCATCGGCGCGGTGGGCCTGCTGGACGGCCTCGACCGGATCATCGCCGGCCCGGCCCGGCCCGGCGACGCGGCGGTGCTGATCGGCACCGATGGCGGTCACCTCGGCCAGTCGGCCCTGCTCTGGGAGGCATGGGGCCGCGCCGAGGGCGATGCGCCGCCCGTGGATCTCGAGGCCGAGCGGCGCAACGGCGACTTCCTGCGCGCCCAGCACGCCGCGATCCGCGCCGCCACCGATCTCGCCGATGGCGGGCTGGCGCTGGCCGCCTTCGAGATGGCCGAGGCCGCGGGCACCGGCGTCACGCTGGCGGAGGACGACACCGGCCGTCTCTTCGGCGAGGACCAGGCGCGCTACCTTCTGGCGGTGGACCCGGCGGCGCTCGACGCGCTACTGGCGGCGGCCGAGGCCGCGGGCGTGCCGGCGCGCAAGCTCGGCGGCTTCGGCGGCGAGACGGTCACGCTCGGCGGCGACAGCGCCCCGCTGACGGAGCTGGCCCAGCTCTATCGCGGCGCCTTCGCGGCGGCGCTTGGCTGAGCCCGGCGGCCGCGCGCCTTGCGCGGCCCGCACCCCCGGACTAAATGCAATCCAAGAAGGAGGAGACGCGCATGGCGATGGAAGCGGCCGAAATCGAACGCCTGATCCGCGAAGCGTTCCCGGAGGCGAAGGTGACGATCACCGACCTGGCCGGCGACGGCAACCACTACGCGGCTGAGGTGATCGACGAGAGCTTTCGCGGCAAGAACCGCGTGCAGCAACAGCGCGCCGTCTACGCGGCGCTCAAGGGAAAGATGGACGGCCCAGCCGGCGAGTTGCACGCCCTGGCGCTGACCACCAAGGTGCCGGAGTGACGTGATCTGGCAATGGGACCCGAGATACGCACTCCTGCTGCTGACGCCGTTCGTCGTGATTTTTCTCTGGGCGGCGCGGATCGAGCTGACGCGATGGTGGAAATACGGCCCCTCCGAGAACCGGCGCGCGGACTTTCCCATCGACGAGAACGCGCCTAGCTACGAACCCCCGCCCGGGGAAGACGGCGACGACGAGAGCGACGAGACCGACCACACCGCAGAGAAACGACAAGGCGAACCATGACAGACGCAAAGACCAAGATCGACGAGACCGTGAAGTCCAACGATGTCGTGCTCTACATGAAGGGCACCAAGAGCATGCCGCAATGCGGGTTTTCCAGCCGCGTCGCCGGGGTGCTGAACTACATGGGCGTGGATTTCACCGACGTGAACGTCCTGGAGGACGAGGAGGTCCGCCAGGGCATCAAGGATTATTCCGACTGGCCGACCATCCCGCAGCTCTACGTCAAGGGCGAGTTCGTGGGCGGCTGCGACATCATCACCGAGATGACCCTGTCGGGCGAGCTGGACCAGCTTTTCGAGCAGGAAGGCGTCTCCTACGACAAGGACGCGGCGGAAAAGATCCGCGAAGCCAACGCCTAAGAGGCGCGGGACCCGCGGCTGAGAGGCGCGCCCCGGCGGGCGCGCCTTTCGCGTTCCGTGATCCGGGCAGACAGCGGGGGCCGGTCGCGCTAGACTGTGGCCGGGACCGCGCGGACGCCGCGCGCGGACGAAAGGACACGGCATGACCCGACCGCTGCGACGCATCCTGGGCTGGGCGCTCTGCATCGCCGGGGGCATCGCGGCGCTGGCGGGGGCCTGGGGCATCGGGGCCTATGCCTGGGGCGTGATCGACGTGCTCGACGAGCCCGACCAGTCCTGGATGTTCTGGGGGCTCGTGTTCCTCTTCGGCGGAATCATGATGCTCTTCCTGGGGATTGGCGCCATCCTGCTCGGCCGCGAGGCCCTGCGCCGCTAGCACGCGCCCGGCGCTTTTGGCGCCGGGGGCCGGTATGGTGTATACTCCGAGGCCTGGCCGAGTTCCGGCTCTTGGGGGGGACCATGCTGGCCGAATACGGAGTTGCCCTGGGCGGCGCCACGGATGGCGGCGGCCCGCATATCAACGTCTCGAACTGGATCACGCTTTTCCTGAACGAGCCGGCGGCGGTACTGCTGGCCTGCTCGATAGTGGCGGTCTTCGCCTGGTACGCCTTCGTCCGCTGAGCGTGCGCGCCGGCGGGGGCGCCGTCAGCCCGCCTTTTCCTCGACCTGCTGGGCCAGCGCCTCGGCACGGGCGGCCAGTTCGGCCATGCGGTCGGTGACCTCGCGCGGGACCACCGGCACCTCGATGCGTTCGGGTGCGGCGCGCGGCGCGTTGCGGGCGGATTCCAGCTCGCGGGCCTGGGCGTTGAGCTTCTCCTGCGCGGCGCGCAGGTCCTCCTCCAGACCGGCCGTCTTGTCGGCCAGCATCAACCCGGCCATCAGCAGCATCCGCGCCTCGGGCACCCGCCCGATCTGGCTGGTCAGGGTCGTCGCCTCGGTGTCGAGCAGCTTCGCGGCGGCGTGCAGGTAATGCTCTTCGCCTTCCTGGCAGGCGACCTCGAACTGGCGCCCGCCGATATCGATCTTGACTTCAGGCATTGGCGGCCTCCGCATCGACGAGGGGTTTCAGCTCGGCAAGGATCTGGTCCATCTCCTCGACCTCCGCCGCGCGTGTCCGGCGCAGCGCCTCGAGCTCGGCCTGCATGCCGTTATTGATCGCCCCGGCATCGCCGACCATCCCGGCATTGCGCTCGCGCAGGAGCGCGTTGTTGTTGCGCAGCTCGGCATTGACCGCGGTGAGCCGCGCGATCTGGCTCTCGGCGTTCTCGAGCCGTTCGATCAGCGCCGTGACCCGTTTCTCGAGCCGCGCGGCGCGATCCTCGGCGCCGCGGGCGGCCGCCTCGGCGGCGCTGCGCGTTTCCTCGTGGGCGGCCCGCTCCGCGCGCAGCGCGTTCTCGGCCTCCGTCAGTGCGGCGGCGTCCGCGCCGTCGCCGGCGGCCCCGTCCAGCCCGGCCGAAATCCGGTCGAGCGCCGCGCCGATCCGCTGTTCGAGTTGTTCGATATCGCTCATCTGCCCGTCCTGTTCTGGTCCGATCCGAATCGAAACCCGCCTGTTTTTCCCGACAGTTTACCCAAGGATCGCGCAAAATGCGCCCCCCAAGCCCCTGACGTCCGCCCTGCAAGCTTGATCTTCGGCCCGAGGCTGCTATCACGCGCCCTGATCATACGCCCCAGAGCGACGAAGGAGCGCCCGCCGTGGACATCGCCGAAATCCGAGAGAAGCACCCCGATCACTGGACCAAGGCCTGCGCGATCCGCGCCCTGGCGATGGACGCCGTCCAGGCCGCGAAATCCGGCCACCCGGGCATGCCGATGGGCATGGCGGACGTGGCGACCGTGCTCTACGAAAAACACCTGAAATTCGACGCCGCCGCGCCCGGCTGGGCCGATCGCGACCGCTTCATCCTGTCGGCCGGGCACGGGTCCATGCTGCTTTACGCCCTGCTCTACCTGTCCGGCGATCCGGAGATCACGCTCGACGAGATCAGGAACTTCCGGCAACTGGGCGCGCGCACGGCCGGACACCCCGAGAATTTCCACGCCGCCGCCATCGAGACGACGACAGGGCCGCTCGGACAGGGCCTGGCCAACGCCGTCGGCTTCGCCATGGCCGAGGAAAGCCTGCGGGCGCGCTTCGGCAAGAAGGTCGTGGATCACCACACCTACGTGATCGCCGGCGACGGCTGCCTGATGGAAGGCATCAGCCACGAGGCGATCGGGCTGGCCGGGCGCCAGAAGCTGGGCCGGCTGATCGTGCTTTTCGACGACAACGGCATCTCCATCGACGGCAAGGTGTCGCTCTCGGATATCACCGACCAGAAGCAGCGTTTCGAGGCCGCGGGCTGGCAGGTGCTGTCCTGCGACGGCCACGATCCTGCGGCGATCGACGACGCGCTGACCGCGGCCAAGGCGACCGACGTGCCGACGATGATCGCCTGCCGCACCCATATCGGCTTCGGCGCGCCGAACAAGCAGGACACCGCCGGGGCGCATGGCGCGCCGCTCGGCCCCGAGGAAATCGCCGCGGTCCGCGACGCCTATGGCTGGCCCCACGGTCCCTTCGATATCCCGGCCGAGATCAAGGCCGCCTGGGAAAAGATCGGCGCCCGCGGCCGCGCCGAGCGCGAGGCCTGGGAGGCCCGGCTGGACGCGCTTTCGGCGGGCAAGCGCCGCGACTGGGACCGCATGATGTCCGGCGCGGCGCCGAAGCGGCTCTCGGCCACGGTGAAGGCGCTGAAGAAGCAGATCAGCGAGGAGCAGCCCAAGGTCGCGACGCGCAAGGCCAGCGAGATGGCGCTCGAGGTCATCAACCCCATCACGCCCGAGACCATCGGCGGCTCCGCCGACCTGACCGGGTCCAACAACACCCGGACCGGGGGGCTCGGCATCTTCTCGCCCGAGGATCGCAAGGGGCGCTACGTCCATTACGGCATCCGCGAGCATGGCATGGCGGCGGCGATGAACGGCATGGCCCTGCATGGCGGCGTGCGCCCCTATGGCGGCACGTTCCTCTGTTTCGCCGATTACGCCCGCGGCGCGATGCGGCTCTCGGCGCTGATGGGGGTGCCGGTCACCTACGTCATGACCCATGACAGCATCGGGCTGGGCGAGGATGGGCCCACCCACCAGCCGGTCGAGCACCTCGCGATGTGCCGGGCGACGCCCAACACCCATGTCTTCCGCCCCGCCGACGCGGTGGAAACGGCCGAGGCCTGGGAACTGGCGCTGACGAGCGACCGCACCCCCTCGGTGCTGGCGCTGTCCCGCCAGGGGCTGCCGACCGTCCGGACCGAGCACAAGACCAGGAACCTGACGGCCCAGGGCGGCTACGTGCTGGCCGAGGCGGTCGCCAAGCGGCGCGCGATCCTGATCGCCACCGGCTCGGAGGTGGCCATCGCGCTCGAGGCCAGGGAGACGCTCGAGGCCGAGGGCATCGGCACCCGGGTGGTGTCCATGCCCTGCTTCGAGCTTTTCGCGGCGCAGGACGAGAAATACCGCCGCCGCGTGCTGCCGGCCGGCCCGGTGCGCGTCGGCATCGAGGCCGCCATGCGGCTGGGCTGGGACCGGGTGCTGTGCGGCGAGCGCGGCGCCGAGAAGAAATCCGCCTTCGTCGGCATGGAGGGCTTCGGCGCCTCGGCACCGGCGGGCGATCTCTACGCCCATTTCGGCATCACCGCCGACGCCGTGGTCGCGCGCGTCAAGGCGCTGCTCTGACATGCCGGGGCCCGGCGGCACGTCGCCGGGTCCCGCCCCCGCCGTCACGGGAACATCGCGCGGATTTCCCTGGTGAAGGCCTGTTCGACATCCGCCATTTCGCCCGCGGATACACGCTCTTCCAGCAGCTTGAAGACGGCCCCGATCGCCGCCTCGGCGTCGCCCATCGGATCGGTCTCGAAGGCCTTTTGCACCCGCGCCACGAACCCTGCCTTGCTGCGTTCGCGCACCGGCAGCGCGGCCGGCCGGAAGCCCTCGTAGTAGATGCCGCGGATCAGCGTCGGCAGCTGCGCCCCCAGGTTCGCCGCCTCGCCCGGGCTCAGGTGGTCGCGGATCTCGTGCAGCACCGCGCGCAAGAGCCGGTAGGCGCGCTGCTTGTCTTCCCAGCCGGTCAACGCCACCAGCCGGTTCAGCCAGGCATGCGTCGTCGCCACCGTGTCGTCGATCAGCGTCAGGCCGAGATTGCTCATGCTTGCCTCCCCCGTTGCGGGGAAGTCTACCCTATCCGGCGGGCCGGGCACAGCGCCCCGGCTGTTAGCGCTACCCCGCATACACGGGCATACGTTTGCGCTAACATGCTGGCAAACCGCCATCTTCTGTCTTTATCCGCGCGCTCCGCGCGGGTATAGAACGCTCGAATCCGCCGGCGTGGCGGCCCACCGCGCCCGAGAACAGGAGAGCTTGCAACATGTCGATCACCGTCGGTATCAACGGGTTCGGCCGCATCGGCCGCTGCACCCTCGCCCATATCGTGGAGAGCGGGCGCAACGACTTGCAGGTCACCAAGATCAACGCCACCGGCCCGATCGAGACCAACGCGCATCTCCTGAAATACGACAGCGTCCACGGCCGGTTCGGCGGCGAGGTCCGGGTCGACGGCGACACGATGGACCTGGGCCGCGGCCCGATCAAGGTGTTCTCCACCTACAATCCGCAGGCGCTCGACTGGTCCGGCTGCGACGTCGTGCTGGAATGCACCGGGCAATTCAACAGCCGCGAGGCCGCCGCGGTCCATCTCGCCCACGGCGCCAAGCGCGTGCTGGTCTCGGCCCCGGCGAAGAACGCGGACCGCACCGTGGTCTTCGGCGTCAATCACCGCGACATGAAGCCGAGCGACCTGGTGGTCTCGAACGGCTCCTGCACGACGAACTGCCTCGCGCCGCTGGCCAAGGTGCTCCACGACGCGATCGGGATCGAGCGCGGCGTGATGACGACCATCCACAGCTACACGGGCGACCAGCCGACGCTGGACCGCCGGCACAAGGATCTCTACCGCGCGCGTGCCGCCGCCATGGCGATGATCCCGACCTCGACCGGGGCGGCCAAGGCCATCGGCGAGGTGCTGCCGGAACTGGCGGGCCGTCTCGACGGCACCGCGATGCGGGTGCCGACGCCCAACGTCTCGGCGGTGGACCTGACCTTCGAGGCCAGCCGCGACGTCACCGTGGACGAGGTGAACGCCGCCGTGGCCGCGGCCGCGCAGGGCCACATGGGCGCGGTGCTGGCCTATGACCCGGAACCCAAGGTTTCCGTCGATTTCAACCACACCACGCATTCCTCGATCTTCGCGCCCGACCAGACGAAAGTTGTGGGCGGCCGCACGGTGCGTGTGCTAGCGTGGTACGACAACGAATGGGGCTTCTCCTGCCGCATGGCCGATACGGCCGCGGCGATGGGGCGCCTGTCCTGAAGGTCCGTCCCGGCCGCGGGACGGCGCATGGGGTGACATGACCGACGGGATCGGCATCTTTCTCGCGGCGCTGGCCGGCATCCTTTTGCTGGCCGATTACCTGCTGTTCGATCTCGTCGGGGTGCGGTTCATCCTCGGCACGCTGACGGATATCATCGAATTCCTGGCCTTCTGGCGCTGATCCGACCTACCGGATCAGTGGTTGAGATTTTCGTTTTCCTGTGTTTTGTTAGCGCTAACGAAAATCTGCGAACACAGCCGCCCGTCCGCGCACCCGCGGACAACTGGAGGAAACAGCCATGACCGTCAAAGTCGCCATCAACGGTTTCGGCCGGATCGGCCGCAACGTGCTGCGCGCCATCATCGAATCCGGCCGCACCGATATCGAGGTGCTCGCGATCAACGATCTCGGCCCGGTCGAGACGAACGCCCACCTGCTGCGCTTCGACAGCGTGCATGGCCGCTTCCCGGCGGAGGTGACGACCGGCGCCGACTCGATCGACGTCGGCCGGGGGCCGATCCGCGTCACCGCGATCCGCGATCCCAAGGACCTGCCCTGGTCCGACATCGACATCGTCCTCGAATGCACGGGCATCTTCAAGGACGACAAGGCGGCGGTGCACCTGGAAAACGGCGCCTCCCGCGTGCTGGTCTCGGCGCCGTCGAAAGGGGCCGACAAGACCGTGGTCTACGGCGTCAACCACGACACGCTGACGGCGGCGGACCGCATCGTGTCGAACGCCTCCTGCACCACCAACTGCCTCGCCCCGGTCGCCAAGGCCCTCCATGACGCGATCGGCATCTCGCGCGGCTTCATGACGACGATCCACAGCTATACCGGCGACCAGCCGACGCTCGACACCTATCATGCCGATCTCTACCGCGCCCGGGCCGCGGCGCTGAACATGATCCCGACCTCGACCGGCGCCGCCCGGGCCGTGGGCCTCGTCCTGCCCGAGCTGAACGGCCGGCTCGACGGCGTGGCGATCCGGGTGCCGACGCCGAACGTCTCGGTCGTGGACCTGACCTTCGAAGCCGCCCGCGAGACCAGCGCCGAGGAAATCAACGAGGCCGTCCGCGCCGCCGCGGCGGGGCCGCTCCGCGGTATCCTCGGCTTCACCGAGGCGCCCAACGTGTCGATGGATTTCAACCACGACGCCCATTCCAGCATCTTCCATATGGATCAGACCAAGGTCATGGAAGGCACGATGTGCCGCGTGCTGTCCTGGTACGACAACGAGTGGGGCTTCTCGAACCGCATGGCCGACACGGCCGTGGCAATGGGCAAGCATCTCTGAGACGCGCGCGAACTTCGCGTTGACCCCGCGCCGGCTTCGGGGCATTCCCGCCCCGGACCGCGATGGAGGAGAGCCGCATGGCCTGGAAAACGCTCGACGATATGGATCTCGACGGCAAGCGGGTGCTGACCCGCGTCGACATCAACGTGCCGGTCGAGGAAGGCCGCGTGACCGACGCCACCCGGATCACGCGCATCCGCCCCACCGTCCGGGCAATCCAGGACGGGGGCGGCATCCCCGTTCTGCTGGCCCATTTCGGCCGCCCCAAGGGCAGGACCGTGCCCGAAATGTCGCTGAAACAGGTCCTGCCCGCGCTCGAGGACGCCTTCGGTCAGGCGGTGAAATTCGCCGGCGAAGACGGCTATGACGACGTGGCCGCGGCGACGCGCGCGCTGGCGCCGGGCGATATCCTCCTGGTGGAGAACACGCGCTTCCACGCCGGGGAAGAGGCCAACGACCCGGCCTTCGCGGACCGGCTCGCCACCTTCGGCGACGTCTATTGCAACGACGCCTTCTCGGCCGCGCACCGCGCCCATGCCTCGACCGAGGCGCTGGCCCACCGCCTGCCCGCCTGCGCCGGGCGCCTGATGGAGGCCGAGCTCACCGCGCTCGAGACCGCGCTCGGCGACCCCGCGCGCCCGCTCGTCGCCGTGGTGGGCGGCGCCAAGGTCTCGACCAAGCTCGCGCTCCTGTCCAACCTGATCGGGCGCGTCGACACGCTGGTGATCGGCGGCGGCATGGCCAACACCTTCCTCGCCGCCCAGGGCCTCGACGTGGGCACGTCGCTGGCCGAGCACGACATGGCCGGCACCGCGCGCGAGATCATGGACGAGGCCCGGACCGGCGGCTGCCGCATCCTGCTGCCCTCCGACGTGGTCGTGGCCCGCGCGTTCCGGGCCGATGCCCCGCACGAGACGCTGCCGGCGACCGGCTGCCCGGCCGACGCGATGATCCTCGACGCGGGCCCCGACAGCGTCGCCGCCATCGCCGCCGCCTTCCGCGACGCCAAGACGCTGATCTGGAACGGCCCGCTCGGCGCCTTCGAGATCCCGCCCTTCGACGCCGCCACCAACGCCGCCGCGCGGATCGCCGCCGAGCTGACCCGCGCCGGCCAGCTCACCTCGGTCGCGGGCGGCGGCGACACCGTCGCGGCGCTGAACCAGGCCGGCGTGGCCGACGATTTCAGCTACATCTCCACCGCCGGCGGCGCCTTCCTCGAATGGATGGAAGGCAAGACCCTGCCCGGGGTCGCCGCGCTCGGCGGCTGAGCTTCATCGTTCCGGAAATATCCCGGGGGTGAATGCCCGCCCCCGGCGGGCAGAGGGGGCAGCGCCCCCTGCCCCGCCTCCGCGCTTGCGCCGGCGGGGCCGGGCTTCTAAACCCTGTTCCAGGCCCACCGAACAGAGGACGACGGACATGAAGGCGACCCGCGCAGTTCAGAAAATTCTTTCCAATTACGAAGGCGAAACGCCGGGCGTGAAGGGCAAGCTCTGCCAGATGCTGATGCATGGCAAGCTGGGCGGCACCGGCAAGATGATCATCCTGCCCGTCGACCAGGGCTTCGAGCACGGCCCCGCGCGCAGCTTCGCACCCAACCCGGCCGCCTATGACCCGCATTACCACTACCAGCTCGCCATCGACGCCGGGCTCAACGCCTATGCCGCGCCGCTCGGCATGCTGGAAGCCGGCGCCGACAGCTTCGCCGGCCAGATCCCGACCATTCTCAAGGCCAACTCCGCCAACTCGCTGATCCCGTCGGAGGCGCCGAAGGACCAGGCGATCACCGCCAGCGTCGACGACGCGCTGCGCCTCGGCTGCGCCGCGATCGGCTTCACCGTCTATCCCGGCTCTGCCGCCGGGCTCGAGATGTTCGAGGAAATCTCGGCCATGCGCGAGGAAGCCGCCGCCAAGGGCGTCGCCACGGTGATCTGGTCCTACCCCCGCGGCGAGGCGCTGACCAAGGATGGCGAGACCGCGATCGATATCGGCGCCTATGCCGCGCAGATCGCCGCGCTGCTCGGCGCGCATGTCATCAAGATCAAGCTCTCGACGGATCACCTCGAACTGGACGCGGCCCGCAAGGTCTACGAGTCCGAGGCCATCGACATCGAGACCCAGGCCGCCCGCGTGGCCCACTGCATGGACGCCGCCTTTGCCGGCCGGCGCATCGTCGTCTTCTCGGGCGGCGCCAAGAAGGGCACCGACAGCGTCTATGACGACGCGCGCGCGATCCGCGACGGCGGCGGCAACGGCTCGATCATCGGGCGCAACTCCTTCCAGCGGACGCGCGCGGACGCGCTGGAGATGCTCGGCAAGCTGGTCGACATCTACCGCGGCAAGGCCTGAGCCCGCACCGGGGGCGGCCGCGGCCGGCCGCCCCGCACACCGCCTGCACCATGACATCGGCTGTTTCCCGCAATTCCTTGGACTCCGGGGCAGAAAAGGGATTCACAAGGCGATTCGGCTGTGCCATGATTCAGCGACCGCCCGGCAGAGGCGGAAGACGAGGCAGGCAGAAATGTCCCAGACCCCCAGGCGGCCGGCCGTCGGCCCGGCGCTCTATTTTACCCTGGCGCTCTCGCTCGGTGCGTATTTCACCTTCGCCGCCGTGCAGGGGGATTACGGCCTGTTCCGCCGCGTGCAACTCGACGCGCAGGCCGAGGCGCTGGACGCCGAACTGGCGACCCTGACCGAGGAGGTGGCCTGGATGCAGAACCGCACCCGCCGCCTCTCGGACGCCTATCTCGATCTCGACCTGCTCGACGAGCGCGCCCGCAAGGTGCTCGGCCTCGTGCGCGGCGACGAGATCGTCATCCGCTGACCCGCAACCCCCGGCGCCAAAGCCCGCCCGCCCCCGCGCGGCCGCGCCAAATTTTTGCGTGATTTGGCGCCAATCTTGCGTTATAGCTATTGTTTAATATTGAACTATTTTCGAAACCGGGGGACCGCTCGCCATGGCCACGCGGAGAACGACAAAGAAACCAAACACATCCAAGGAGGACCTGCTCCAGTATTACCGGGACATGCTGCTGATCCGGCGATTCGAGGAGAAGGCCGGCCAGCTCTACGGAATGGGGCTCATCGGCGGTTTCTGCCATCTCTACATCGGCCAGGAGGCCGTCGTCGTCGGGCTGGAGGCCGCGGCCGAAGAGGGCGACAAGCGCATCACCACCTATCGCGACCACGGCCACATGCTGGCCTGTGGCATGGATCCCAAGGGCGTCATGGCCGAACTGACCGGCCGCGAGGGCGGCTATTCCAAGGGCAAGGGCGGCTCGATGCACATGTTCTCCAAGGAGAAACACTTCTACGGCGGCCACGGCATCGTCGGCGCCAACGTGCCGCTCGGCGCAGGGCTGGCCTTCTCGGACAAGTACCGCGGCAATGACCGCGTGACCTTCACCTATTTCGGGGATGGCGCGGCGAACCAGGGCCAGGTCTACGAGACCTTCAACATGGCCGCGCTCTGGGAACTGCCGGTGATCTTCGTGATCGAGAACAACCAGTACGCCATGGGCACCGCGCAGAAGCGCTCCACCTCCACGCCCGAGCTCTACACCCGCGGCTCGGCTTTCGGCATCCCCGGCGAGGCCGTCGACGGCATGGACGTGATCGCGGTGCGCGATGCCGGCCGCAAGGCCATCGATCACTGCCGCGCCGGCGAGGGCCCCTACATCCTCGAGATGAAAACCTATCGCTACCGCGGCCACTCGATGTCGGACCCGGCCAAGTACCGCACCCGCGAAGAGGTCCAGAAGATCCGCGAGGAAAAGGATCCGATCGAGCATGTCCGCGACCAGATCCTCGAGGGCAAGCATGCCGGCGAGGACGAGCTCAAGGACATCGACAAGGACATCAAGGGGATCATCAACGAGGCCGCGGACTTCGCCCGCGAGAGCCCGGAACCCGATGAGTCGGAACTCTGGACCGACATCTACGCCGAAGCGTGACCGCCGGCAGGACAGGAATTCAGACGAGGTAATCGACAGATGGCGACAGAGATTCTGATGCCCGCGCTTTCTCCGACGATGGAGGAAGGCACGCTCGCCAAGTGGCTTGTGAAAGAGGGCGACGAGGTCAAGTCCGGCGACATCCTGGCCGAGATCGAGACCGACAAGGCGACGATGGAATTCGAGGCCGTGGACGAAGGCACGATCGGCAGGATCCTGGTCTCCGAGGGGACCGAGGGCGTGGCCGTGAACACGCCCATCGCGGTGCTGGTCGAAGAAGGCGAGAGTGCCGACGACGTCGCGGCCTCCGCGGCCCCCGAGGCCGAACCCGAGACCGCGCCCGAGAAGACCGACGCGGCCGCGCCGACCAAGCCGGCCCAGGCCCCCGCCCCCGCGGCGCCCGCGCCGCAGGCCGATCTCGAGCCCGAGATCCCCGAGGGCACGGAAATGAAGAGTACCGCCGTGCGCGAGGCGATCCGCGACGCCATGGCCGAGGAAATGCGCCGGGCCGACGAGGTCTTCGTCATGGGCGAGGAAGTGGCCGAGTACCAGGGCGCCTACAAGGTGACCCAGGGGCTGCTGGACGAGTTCGGCGCGCGCCGTGTCATCGACACCCCGATCACCGAGCATGGCTTCGCCGGGCTGGGCGTGGGCGCGGCCTTCGGCGGGCTGCGCCCGATCGTCGAGTTCATGACCTTCAACTTCGCCATGCAGGCGATGGACCAGATCGTGAATTCGGCGGCCAAAACGCTCTACATGTCCGGCGGCCAGATGGGCTGCCCGCTCGTCTTCCGCGGCCCCAATGGCGCCGCTGCCCGCGTCGCCGCCCAGCACAGCCAGGATTACGCGGCGTGGTATTCCCACATTCCCGGCCTGAAGGTGGTGCAGCCCTATTCCGCCGCCGACTTCAAGGGCCTGCTCAAGACCGCGATCCGCGATCCGAACCCGGTGATCTTCCTCGAGAACGAGATCCTCTACGGCCGCTCCTTCGACGTGCCGCAGGTGGACGACCTGACGGTGCCCTTCGGCAAGGCGCGCGTCTGGCGCGAGGGCGCGGACGTGACCATCGTCAGCTTCGGCATCGGCATGACCTACGCGCTGGAGGCCGCCGACGAGCTGGCGCAGCAGGGCATCGAGGCCGAGGTGGTGGACCTCCGCACGCTCCGCCCGCTCGACTACGACACGGTGATCGCGAGCGTGCAGAAGACGAACCGCTGCGTCACGGTCGAAGAAGGCTTCCCCGTCTGCTCCATCGGCAATCACCTTGCCGCCTACATCATGCAGAACGCCTTCGATTACCTCGACGCGCCGGTGTTGAACTGCACGGGCAAGGACGTGCCGATGCCCTACGCGGCGAACCTAGAGAAGCTCGCGCTGACCTCCACCAAGGAAGTCATCGATGCGGTCCGACAAGTGACCTACACGGCCTGAGACATGATGCGCGTGCTCGGAAAGGACCGGAGCGAGGAGGCCTACCGCCTGGGCCTCAGGATCGGCGAGACGGAAATCGTTGCGCTGATCCCCGAGGCGCTCCTGTCCGCCGAGCATGGCACGGATGCGAAGGTGCCGCACCAGGCCGCCTATGAATGGATCGAGGACCGCGCCGATGCGCTCGTCACCGCGATCCGCACGCTGCAATCCGGCGCCCGGCCAAGGGCGCCCTACGATCAGATCACGCTCGAAGCCGTGCGCTGACGCGGCGAGAGACAAGGGAGAGCCCCGAAGATGCCGACCGAGATCCTGATGCCCGCCCTTTCCCCCACGATGGAGGACGGCACGCTGGCCAAGTGGCTGGTCAAGGAGGGCGACACGGTGAGCGCAGGCGACATCCTCGCCGAGATCGAGACCGACAAGGCCACGATGGAATTCGAGGCCGTGGACGAGGGCGTGATCGGGAAGATCCTCGTGGAGGAAGGCAGCGAGGGGGTGAAGGTCAACGCGCCCATCGCGGTGCTCCTGGAGGAAGGCGAGAGCGCCGACGACATCGGAGATGTCGGCGGTCAGAAGGAGGCCAACGCCTCCTCGCACGTCGCCCCGGCCGAGCCGTCCGAGCAGACGGAGCCTGCGCAGGGCTAC
>CAJXYS010000015.1 GCA_913063035.1 uncultured Maritimibacter sp.
CAGCTGAGCGGCTGCGTGACCGGGTCGAGCACCACCTGCAGGTCGTCCTTGACCGCCAGGAACCCCTCTTCGAGGCCAAGCGTGAGTTCCCGCGATTGCGGGACCGCGTCGCAGGCATCGTTCAGCGCGTCGAGCGACGGGAACGGCATTTCCCAGGGGGAAACGCTCTTCTCGGCGCTCTCGCCGCCGGCCTTGCCGACGAGGTCGGCCATCGACATCGGCCCGCCGCCGCCGCTGCCGTCGCCGGCGCACCAGTCGCGCAGGCCAAGCCCGTCGAAAATGAAGTCATAGGTCGCCATGTCTGACCCTCCTGTGGCGCTTCCGGTCCGGGCGCGCCCTGTCGGTTTGCATGGAAAAAGGGGAAGGCGGGCGGCACGCCGGCCGCCCGCCCAAGCTCGCGGCTCAGTGGCTTACTGAAGCACGGAGGCGAGGTTTTCCTCGGCCGAGTCGTTCAGCCAGCCGCGCCAGGTGCCGGTGTTGTTGGTCAGGAAGTAGACGGCCGCCTCTTCGGCGGAGGCGTTGTTCTCGTCCATCCAGGCCAGGATGCCGCTCATGGTGGCGGTCTCGAAGGTCATCTTGGACAGGAACTCGGCCACCGCGGGGTTGTCACCCTTGAAGTCGGTGGTGACCGAGGTCAGCACCGGCGCCGCCGGGAAGTCCGAGACGCCCGGGTTCTCGGCGTCCTGGTTCTGGTTCCGCGTGTGGACGTCTTCCTTGACCGGGCCGAGATCGACCTTGGTCATCTCGTATTTGCCGAGCGGAACGGTCGGACCCCAGTAATAGCCGAACCAGGGCTGCTCGTCCTCGTAGGCCGAGGCCATCGACGTCGCCAGCGTCTCGCCGGAGCCGTGGTTGAAG
Source organism: uncultured Maritimibacter sp. (assembly GCA_913063035.1). Classification (GTDB taxonomy): domain Bacteria; phylum Pseudomonadota; class Alphaproteobacteria; order Rhodobacterales; family Rhodobacteraceae; genus CAJXYS01. Next base: position 859 of record CAJXYS010000015.1, read on the forward strand.
ACCTCGATGCCCGAGTCTTCGAGATCGAGCGCGCGCACGAGGTTGTCGCTCACGACGCGGCAGCCCCAGCCGTCCGGGCAGTTGTTGAACTGACCGCCGACGAGCTCGGGATTGGCCATGATGCCGTCGATGGTCTTCAGTTCGGGATGCTCCTCGGCCAGGTAGGTGGGAATCCACCAGCCCTCGACCCCGCCGGGCTCGAGCACCTTGCCCAGCCGTTCGACCTTGCCCTGGTCTTCCAGCTGTTCGTAGACCTCGCCGGTCGAATTCAGCCAGAGCTCGGTCACGATGTCGGGTTCGCCGTTCTCGGCGACGGAGGTGACGGCCGGCACCGTGTCCGACGGCACGATGGTGACGTCGCAGCCGTAGCCCTGTTCCATGATGAAGGTCGCGACATTGGTCACGACGGAGGCCGAGGCCCAGTTCATCTCGGTGATGGAGACCTCGCCACAGCCCATGTGGTTGTCCGCCTGGGCCGCAACCGGCGCGAAGAGCGCGCCGAAGGCCACGCCAAGTGTCAGCTTACGCATGTCACATACTCCTTCTGCTTTGTGTTCCGCGACCCCTCGGGCCGCGATCGCGCATGTCACCGGCCCCTGTCCGGGGCGGCGGCACACGAATTCCGGGATTCGGAGCGGGCAGCGGCGGATGTCGCGCTCTCCCCTGCCGGACAGACGGGACGCGCGGGCCGCATCGCGGCAGGTCGCGGACGTGTCTTGCGTCTTCTGCGGGGGATGAGTCTGCTGCCCTTTTTGCTTTGGCAAACTAAGTAAGTTGCTCCGGGTTGCAGATCGTTTTGCAACTCGAGCGAAGACCTAGTGCAGCTCGGGTGAGACTGCAACAGCTTAGGGCAAAGAAATTTTCATTATAAAACAGTATATTGAAAACAGGTCCTTGAAATCCCTGAAAATCACCGCCGAATACGGCAAGTCGTAGGGGGTCGAATTAATATAGTTCATAAGCATTGCATAATATCGTGGCTCGACCACAGGGTTTCCGGTGCGCGGCATGGCGACCGGCATACGTGCAGACGTCATGCCGCTGTCACGGGACGGCGCTAGGCCGGCGGCGCTGAACACAGGAGCATCGCGTGCAGAGTTACCGCGCCTTCATCGCCGACCCGATCCGCCGCCCGGTCGTCGTGGCCCATCGCGGGGCCTGGCACGCGGCGCCCGAAAACAGCCTGGGCGCGATCCGCGCGGCCGCGGAGGCCCGCGCCGACGTGGTGGAGATCGACATCCGCCGCAGCGTCGACGGCGTGCTCTTCCTGATGCATGATGACGCGCTGGACAGAACCACGGCCTGCAAGGGCGCGGCCGAGTCGCGGACCATGGCCGAACTGTCCGCCATGCCGCTGCGCGCCGGCGCGGGCGGTCCCGGGACGGCGGCGACCGGCCCGGACAGGGTTCCGACGCTCGCCGCGGCCTTCGATGCGGCGCGGGCGGCCGGTGTCTATCTCGATCTCGACGTCAAGCGGCCCGCGCTGCTGGAGCCCGCCGCGGCGCTGGCGGCCGAGAAAGGCATGTCCGCGCGGGTGTCGGTCAAGATGCCCGTCCGCACCGCCGACGACGTCGCGCGGCTGCGGCAGATCGCGGCGTCTCACGGGATCATGGTGATGCCGCAGGCGCGTTTCGGGCCGGACGGCGCGGCGCCGCTCGCGCAGCTCGTCGCGACGGGCGCGCCGATGGTCGAAGCGTTCTTTGATGACCCGGCGGCTCTGGTGCCGCATCGTGCGGCGCTCGCGGCGGCGGGTCTCTCGGTGTGGTTCAACACTCTCGATCTCGTGGCGCCGTCTGCGCTGTCGGACAGCCATGCGCTGAACGATCCCGATGCCGTCTGGGGACGCCTGATCGCGGCGGGCGTCAGCGTTTTCCAGACCGATCACCCGGCGGCGCTGGCACGCTATCTCGATACCCTCGGCTGAGCCCGCGGCAGGCCCCGGGAAAAGCCCAGCCCCAGCGCCAGCAGCGCAAGGATGATCCAGAAGGCCGGGAACCAGCCGCCCAGGTCCTCGACCGCGACGCCGGCCAGCACCGGGCCGATTACCTGGCCGATGCCGGCCCCCTGGTAGAGCAGCCCCGACAGCAGGGGGGCCTGTTCCGGCGTCTCGGCCAGCCGCGGGATCGAGCCCCAGACCACGGCCGGCGGCACCCCGGCCGTGAAGCCGAAGGCGAAGGCCGCCGCGATGCGCGGCCCGTCCGGCAGCATGGGCGCGAGCAGGAGGAAGGCGAAAAGGATCATCGCCGCGAAGGACAGCAGGAACAGCCGTCGCGCCGGCACCCCGCGGTCGAGCAGCCAGCCCGCCCAGATGTTCGAGGGCACCAGCGACAGCGCGGTGAAAAAGGCCACCAGAGTCGCGTCCACCGGCGTCATCGCGAACTCGTCCACCAGCAGGGTCGGCAGGAAGGCCATCACGATCAGGTTCGAGGCCGAGAAGACCACGAAATTGCCCGTGGTCAGCAGGCTGGCGCGGGTCAGCACCCGGCGCAGCCCCGAAAGCCGGGCCACGGCCGCGCCCCGGGCCGGGGGCGGTGTCGCGGCGGCCAGCAGCGCCGCCGCCACCAGCGGCAGGCCGGCGCAGATCCAGAAGGCGCCCCGCCAGCCGACCCGGTCGAGCACGAGCCAGGCGATGGCCATCATCAGCGCCATTCCCGCGGGCAGCCAGGCCGCCCAGATGCCGAGCGCGAGCGATTTCTGCCGCGCCGCGGTCGCCGCCTGGATGATGGGCGGCATGGCCGTCACCGCCAGCGCGAAGCCGAGCGCCTCGACCGCCCGGCTGGCCAGCAGGGACGGCACGCCCGGCGCGACCGCCCCCAGCGCCGAGCCGCCGGCGACGCAGAAAAGACCGAGCAGCGCCGCCCGGCGCACGCCGATCATGCGGGTGAAACTGCCGAAGACCAGACCGGTCAGCGCCACGACCACGCTGATCAGCGAGACATAGACCGCCAGCAGCGACAGGCCGGCGCCGAATTCCGCCCGGATCAGCGGCAGCGTCGCCGCCGCCTTGCCGAGTTGCAGCGCGGCCGTCATGCCGGCGAAGGTCGCGGCCAGCACGACCGTCCAGTCGGTTTTCTCGACGCTCACGCGGGCGCTCCTGTCCAGCCGTATCCCGGGGCCGACGGCGCGGCCGGCCGGACCCTGCGCCCGCGGGCCGGCGCGGTCAAGTCACCGGGCGCGGTCGATCAGGTCGCGCACCACGGGGCCGATCTCGTCCACGATGACCGAGACGCCCGCGGCGTTGGGATGGATGCCGTCCGGCTGCATGTAGCGGCGCATGGCTGCAGGATCGTCCGGGCCGGCCGCGAAGGCGGTGAAGAAGCCGGGGTGGTAGAGCGTGCCGTAGGCCTCGGCCAGTTCGGGATACATGGCGTCGAAGGCCGCCTTGTAGTCCGGGCCGTAGTTGCCCGGCGCGGAGATTCCCACCAGCAGCACCGGCACATCCCCCGCGGCGGCGGCCTCCAGGATGCCTTGCAGGTTGTCGCGGCTGACGGCGGGATCGATCCCCCGCAACAGATCGTTGCCGCCCAGGGCCACGATCATCGCGTCGATCTCGCCCGAGAGCGTCCAGTCCACCCGCGAGAGACCGCCCGCGGTGGTGTCGCCCGACACGCCGGCGTTCTGGATCGTCGCCGCTTCGCCGCGCTCCCGCAGCCAGTCCTGCAATTGCGGCACGAGCCCCCGTTCCGGCGGCAGGCCGTAGCCCTGCACGAGGCTGTCGCCGAGCGCGGCGATGGTCACCGGCCCCGCCGCGGCCGCCGGCAGAGCCAGGCCCAGCAGGATCACGAGTGCCGCCGTCAGCTTGCTCAGCCGCGCCGCCGCCCCATATGTCATGCGGGCAAGCGACAAGCGAAAGGCAGTCATGGCAGAGCCGGTTCTTTCTCTCCGCGACGTGGCGCTGTCCCTGCAGGGCAATGCGGGGCCGGTGGACATCCTGCACGGCATCACGCTCGACGTGGCCGCCGGCGAGACTGTGGGGCTGGTGGGGCCGTCCGGGTCTGGCAAGTCGTCACTCCTCATGATCATGGGCGGGCTGGAACGCGCCACGGCGGGTCAGGTCCAGGCCCTGGGCCGCGACCTGACCGCGCTGGGCGAGGACGCGCTCGCCCGCCTTCGCCGGGACAATATGGGGGTGGTCTTCCAGTCCTTCCACCTGATTCCGACCATGACCGCGCTCGAGAACGTGGCGACGCCGCTGGAACTGGCGGGCCATGCCGATGCCTTCGACCGCGCCGAGGCCGAACTGCGCGCCGTCGGGCTGGGTGACCGTCTGGCCCATTATCCCGCCCAGATGTCCGGGGGCGAGCAGCAGCGCGTCGCGCTGGCCCGCGCCGCCGCGCCCCGGCCCGCGATCCTGCTGGCCGACGAACCCACGGGCAATCTCGACGAGGCCAACGGCGCGGCGATCATCGACATGCTGCTGGGGCTGCGCGACCGCCACGGCGCGACGCTGGTGATGGTGACGCACGCCCCCGAACTGGCCGCGCGCTGCGACCGCGTGGTGCGGCTCAGGGATGGGCGCATCGACGCCCCGGCCGCCGCGCAGGTGGCCGAATGAGCCTTGTCACCGCCAGCCGCTTCGCCCGGCGCGAACTGCGCGGCGGGCTTTCCGGCTTCCGTATTCTGCTGGCCTGCCTTGCGCTCGGCGTGGCGGCGATCGCCGCGGTGGGCACGGTGCGAAGCGCCATCGAGGCCGGGCTGGCGCAGGAGGGCGCGCGGCTCTTGGGCGGCGACGCGCAGCTCGAGTTCACCTACCGCTTCGCCTCGGACGCGGAAAAGGCCTGGATGAACGGCGTGGCCGATCGCGTGTCGGAAGTGGTGGATTTCCGGTCGATGGCGGTGGTCGAGCGTGAGGGCGAGACCGAGCGCGCGCTGACCCAGGTCAAGGCGGTGGACGATCTCTACCCGCTGCTGGGCGCGGTGCGGCTCGATCCCGAAATGCCGCTCGCCACGGCGCTGGACGGGCAGGAGGGCATGCCGGGCGCCGTCATGAAACGCGTGTTGGCCGACCGGCTGGGCCTCGCGCCCGGCGACGGCTTCCGGCTGGGCCAGCAGGCGTTCCGGCTGTCGGCCGTTCTGGTGGTGGAACCGGACGATGCCGGGGGCGGCTTCGCGCTGGGCCCGCGCACCATCCTGCGCACCGCGGCACTGGCCGACTCGGGCCTGATCGGCCCCGGCACGCTTTTCGAGACGGAATACCGCATGGATCTGCCCCCGGGGGCCGACATCGCCGCGCTGGAACGCGAGGCCGAGGCGCGCTTTCGCGACAGCGGGGCACGCTGGCAGGACAGCCGCAACGGGGCGCCCGGCATCCGCGAATTCGTCGACCGGCTCGGCAGTTTCCTCGTGCTGGTCGGACTTTCGGGCCTGGCCGTGGGCGGGGTCGGCGTGGCGGCGGCGGTGCGGGCCTACCTTGCCGGCAAGACCGAGGTGATCGCCACGCTCAAGACGCTGGGGGCGGACCGGCGCACGATCTTCCTGACCTACCTGATCCAGATCGCGGTGCTGTCGCTGGCCGGGGTCGCGCTGGGGCTGGCCATCGGCGCGGCGGCGCCCCTGCTGCTGGCACCGCTGATAGAGGCGCGGCTGCCGGTGCCGGCGGCCTTCGCGCTTTACCCCGCGCCCCTGGCCGAGGCGGCGGTCTACGGGCTCCTGGCCGCGTTTCTCTTCGCGCTGTGGCCGCTCGCCCGGACCGACGAGGTCCGCGCGGCGACGCTGTTCCGCGACATCGGTGCCGGGGCACGGGGCTGGCCGGCGCGGGTCTACCTGCTGGCCATGGCGATGCTGCTGATGGCGCTGCTGGCGGCGGCGGTCGTGTTCTCGGGGGCGGCCGAGCTGGCGCTCTGGACGGCCGGGGGCATCCTGGCGGTGCTGGCGGTGCTGGCGCTGGCCGCGGCCGGTGTTCGGGCGCTTGCCGCGCGCAGCACGCGGGTGGCGCGCGGCCGGCCCGCGCTGCGGCTGGCGGTCGGGGCCATCGGCGGCCCCCGTCAGGAAGCCGCCTCCGTCATCCTGTCGCTGGGGCTGGGCCTGTCCGTGCTGGCGGCCGTCGGGCAGATCGACGGCAACCTGCGGGCCGCGATCTCGCGCGATCTGCCCGAGGTGGCGCCGTCCTATTTCTTCGTGGACATCCAGAACGACCAGCTTCCGGGCTTCCTCGACCGGCTGGAGGGCGACCCCGCGGTCTCGCGGGTGGATACGGCGCCGATGCTGCGCGGCATCATCACCGAGATCAACGGCCAGCCGGCGCGCGAGGTCGCGGGCGATCACTGGGTGCTGAACGGCGACCGGGGCGTGACCTATGCCGCCGCGCCCGGCCCCGAGACCACGGTCACCGACGGCGACTGGTGGCCGGCCGACTACAGCGGCCCGCCGCAGGTCAGCTTTGCACGGGAAGAGGCGCTGGAGCTGGGCCTCGCCCTGGGCGACGAGATCACGGTCAATATCCTCGGCCGCGACCTGACGGCGACGGTGACCAGTTTCCGCAACGTGGATTTCTCGACCGCGGGGATCGGCTTCATCATGTCGATGAACCCCTCGGCGCTGTCGGCGGCGCCGCATACCCATATCTCCACCGTCTATGCCGCGCCCGATGCCGAGGCCGCGATCCTGCGCGATCTGGCCGGCGCCTATCCGAACATCACGGCGATCAGCGTGCGCGACGCCATCGACAGGGTCTCGCAGGTGCTGGCCGGGGTCGCGGCGGCGACGTCCTACGGCGCGGCGGCGACGCTGGTCACGGGACTCGTTGTGCTGATCGGCGCGGCGGCGGCGGGCGAACGGGCCCGCACCTACGAGGCCGCGGTCCTCAAGACCCTGGGCGCCAGCCGCGCCCGGATCCTGACGAGCTTCGCGCTGCGCTCGGCGCTGACCGGGCTGGCGGCGGGCGGCGTCGCCATCGCCGCCGGGATCGCGGCCGGCTGGGCGGTGTCGCGCTTCGTCATGGAGACCGACTTCGCGGTGACCTGGCCCTCGGCGCTCGGGATCGTGACGGGGGGCGTGGTCCTGACGCTGCTGGCCGGGCTCGCCTTTGCCTGGCGCCCTCTGGCGGCACGGCCGGCCCGGGTGCTGCGCGCGCGGGAGTGATCCGCGCCGCGCGGGAAAGACCGGCCCGGTTATCCGGATATCGCACCTCCCTGCAGATCCGCGGGCGCCCGGGCGGTGCCGCGCAAAGCTTCACAAAGGCGCAACATGGCTGTTGCGCGGCTGTTACCTGGTGGGCCTATCCGCAGGCTACACTTCAGCCAAATCGAGGACAGCCATGCTTCGCAACACGATCCTTGCTGCCACCGGCGCCGCCATGACCGCATTCGCGGCCCATGCCGAGCCGGTCGAGATCACCTGGTGGCACGCCATGGGCGGCCAGCTGGGCGAAACCGTCAACGAAATCGCCAAGGGCTTCAACGAGAGCCAGGACGCCTACCAGATCACCCCGGTCTACAAGGGCGGCTACGAGGACACGCTGACCGCCACGATCGCGGCCTTCCGCGCCGGCGAGCAGCCGAACGTCGTGCAGGTCTTCGACGCGGGCGCGGCCACGATCATCGGCGCCAAGGGCGCCGTGGTGCCGGCCGAGGACCTGATCCAGGAGGCCGGCGTCGCCTTCGACGCGAACGACTACATCGACGGCGTGCGCTACTTCTACGCCGACAGCGACGGCAAGATGATCGGCATGCCGTTCAACTCCTCGACCCCGATCCTCTACTACAACGTCGAGGCGCTCGAGGCCGCGGGCGTCGAGCCGCCGAAGACCTGGGAAGAGTTCGAGGCCATCGCGCCGCAGATCAAGGAGGCGGGCTACACCCCGCTGGCGCAGTCGCACCTGCCCTGGATCTTCACCGAGAACTTCATGTCGCGTCACAACATCCCCTTCGCGACCAACGCCAACGGTTTCGAGGGCGTCGCGGGCACCGAGATCCTGCCCGAGACCGCCGCGATCGAAGCCCATTTCGACAAGCTGGCCGCGTGGAACGAGGCCGGGCTCTTCGGCTTCTACGGTGCGGCCTGGGGCGCCAACCAGACCCCGTTCGAGAACGGTGAAGTGGCCATGTGGCTCGGCTCGTCGGGCTCCTTCGGCGGTCTGCGCAACGCCGTCGACTTCCCCTTCTCGGCCACGTATCTGCCCTACTGGGAAGGCGTGACGGAGAGCCCGACCAACACCTTCATCGGCGGCGCCGCGCTCTTCGCGATGGCCGGTCACCCCGAGGAGGAGAACACCGCGACGGCCGAGTTCTTCAAGTATCTCTCCTCGCCCGACGTTCAGCTGATGTGGCACCAGCAGACCGGCTACGTGCCGATCACCAAGGCCGCCTACGAGAAGGCGCAGGAGATCGGCTACTACGACGAGGTTCCGCAGGCCGAGGTCGGCATCCAGCAGCTCTCGCTGCCGGGCGGCGCGTGGTCCAAGGGCTACCGCATGGGCTTCTACGTGCAGATCCGCGACGTCATGAACCGCGAATACGCGCAGGTCATCAACGGCGAGAAGTCGGCGGCCGAGGCCTTCGAGGTCATCAAGGCCGAGGGCAACAAGCTGCTCGACCGCTTTGCCAAGACGATGAACTGAGACCGTCGGTCTGATCCCGCGGGGGCGCCCGGAGGCGCCCCCGTTTTCAATTCTGCCCGGGACCCGTCATGAAGAAGGCGCAGTTCAACAGCCGCTGGATGCCCTATGCCCTGCTGATGCCGCAAATGGCGATCATCGGCATCTTCTTTCTCTGGCCCGCCGCCGAGGCGATCCGATCGTCCTTCTACCTGGAGGATCCGTTCTTCGGGACCGGCACCTTCGTCGGCTTCGAGAATTATTCCAACGTCCTGACGGATCCCAACTATCGCCGCTCGGCGGTCTTCACCGCCGCCTTCACGCTGACCGTCGTCTTCGTCTCGCTCGGGCTCGGCCTGCTCTTCGCGGTCTCGGCCGACCGGGTGCTTCGCGGCCAGCAGACCTACAAGACGCTGCTGATGTGGGTCTATGCCATCGCGCCGCCGGTGGCCGGCCTGATCGGCGTGATGCTCTTCGACCAGCATATCGGGCCGCTCACCGACGCCGCCGCGGCGATCGGCTGGAACCTTCAGATCGGGGTGGACTACTGGGACACCGCCGTCGCGATCACCGTGGTCTCGGCCTGGAAGCAGATCCCCTACAACTTCATCTTCTTTCTCTCGGCGCTGCAGTCGATCCCGTCCTCGGTCAAGGAAGCCGCCGCGATCGACTGCCGGTCCGAGACGCGGCGTTTCTGGACGGTGACCTTCCCGCTGCTGGCGCCGATGACCTTCTTCCTGATGATCCTGAACACGACCTACGCGCTCTTCGAGACCTTCGGCACCGTGGACCTGATGGTGCAGGACCAGCCCGGCAACAGCCCCGTGACACTGGTCTACAAGGTCTATCGCGACGGGTTCCGGGGCAACGACCTGGGCGGCTCGGCCGCACAGTCGGTGATCCTCATGGTGCTCGTCCTCGTGCTCACAATCGCGCAGTTCCGCCTGATCGAGCGGCGCGTGCATTACAGCTGAGGCCCCGAGATGACCCGTGTCCGCCTGACCGACCACCTGGTGCTGATCCTGGGCGTCCTGCTCATGATGGGGCCGCTGGTGGTGGCCTTCCTCACCTCGACGCACGACCACGTCGAGATCCACCGCGAGGGGATGCAGTTCACCCTGGGCGCCGAGTTCGCGGAGACCTACGCCACCGTTCTGACCCGCGAGGGCGGCTTCACCGGCGAGATCACCGGGCTGCTGATGACGCAGAACTCGCTGATCCTCGGCATCGGCTTCGCCGTGGGCAAGATCGTGATCTCGATGCTGGCGGCCTATGCGATCGTCTATTACCGCTTTCCGCTCGGCACCTTCTTCTTCTGGGTGATCTTCTCGACGCTGCTGCTGCCGCTCGAGGTGCGGATCCTGCCTTCCTACGAGGTCGCCCAGCAGCTGGGGCTTCTGAACAGCTATACCGGGCTGATCGTGCCGCTGATCGCCTCGGCGACGGGCACCTTCTTTTTCCGCCAGTTCTTCAAGTCGGTGCCTGACGAGCTGCTCGAGGCCGCCCGGATCGACGGGGCCGGGCCGGTGCGGTTCTTCTTCGAGATCCTGGTGCCGCTCTCGCGCACCATGATCGCGGCGATCTTCATAATCATGTTCGTGGTCGGCTGGAACCAGTATCTCTGGCCGACGATCATGACGACCGAAGAGCAGTATTTCACGCTGGTCCGTGGCATCAAGAACGTGATGCAGCAGATGATCGGGGCAGACATCCCCTTCTACAACGAGGCGCTGGCGATGGCCGTGCTGGCGATGCTGCCGCCCGCGGTGGTGATCCTCGTCTTCCAGCGCATGTTCATAAAAGGCCTGGTGGAGCAGGAAAAATGACGACACTCAGAATCCGCGACGCGGTCAAGCGCTATCCCAACGGGGTCGAGGCGGTCAAAGGCGTCTCGGTGGATGTCGGGGACGGCGAGCTGGTGGTGTTCGTGGGACCCTCCGGCTGCGGCAAGTCCACGCTCTTGCGCATGGTGGCGGGGCTCGAGGAGGTCACGGAGGGTGAGATCGAGCTCTCGGGCCGGGTCGTCAACGCGCTGGAGCCCGCCGACCGCAACATCGCCATGGTGTTCCAGAACTACGCGCTTTACCCGCACATGACGGTGCGCGGCAACCTGGCCTACGGGCTGCGCAACCGGGGCACGCCCAAGCCCGAGATCGCCGCCAAGGTCGAAGAGGCCGCGCGGATGCTGCAGATCGCCGAGTTTCTCGACCGCAGGCCGAGCCAGCTCTCGGGCGGGCAGCGCCAGCGGGTGGCGATGGGCCGTGCCATCGTCCGCGACCCGGCGATCTTCCTCTTCGACGAGCCGCTCTCGAACCTCGACGCGAAGCTGCGCAACCAGATGCGGCTCGAGATCAAGAAGCTGCAGCGACGGCTGGGCCGCGCGGCGATCTACGTCACCCATGACCAGGTCGAGGCCATGACCCTGGCCGACCGGATCGTGGTGCTGAACGGCGGCCGGATCGAGCAGGTCGGCACGCCGACCGAGGTGTATTCGCGCCCGGCCTCGACCTTCGTGGCGAGCTTCATCGGCGCGCCGCCGATGAACCTGGTCGACGCGCAGCTCGATGACGACGGGCTGCAGGTGGCCGGCCAGGTCGTGGCGCATGACAGCGCCCATCGCGGCCCGGTCACGCTGGGCATCCGGCCCGAGCGCGCGCATCTCGTGGCCGGGGGTGCCGGCCTCGACATCGAGGTCGCGGTGGTCGAGGAGCTTGGCGCGCACCGGCTGATCCACGCCCATCTCGGCGGCCACGAGGTCACGGTCGCCCAGAGCGCCGACGAGCCGGTGCCAGCGGGCCGGATGGTGCTGAGCTTCCGGCCGGAAGACCTGCACCTGTTCGATCGCGGGACCGGCGTGCGGATCTGATCCCGCGCAGGAAACGGCACCGGCGCCCTTGGCGGGGCCGGTGCCGGGCGTGTCGGCGATCTCTCGGGCTCAGACGTAGAAGAGATCGCGGAAGACGTGGTGCACGATGCGATCGCGCGCGATGCCGAGGCGCGCCAGTTCCGCGTCGCTCATCGCCTCGAGCCGGGCGATCTCGTCCTTGCGCGACCGGCGCTCGAGATACGCGTTGAAGCCCTGCCCCATCGCGGCGAGGAACGCGTCGATGCGGTCGCGCAGGCCGCGGTCGGCGGCGGTGCTGTTGGTGGTCACGGTTGCCATCTGGAAACCTCCTGCTTTGCAAGTTCCGGTTTCCTCCCTTGGCCTTCAAGCTAGGGACGGACCGCTGACATGACCATTGCGGTCTCTGCAAACCCGCCTTGCGGGTGGCGGCGGCGGGGCGGGCTCAGATATCGAGGTCGCGGCGCCAGGGCGGGTTGGCCCCGGCGCGCGACACGGTCACGGCCGCCGCCGCCGCGCCGAGATCCAGCGCATGGCTCAGCGTCGCAGGGTCCAGGGCGCCGAGCCGGCCGCCGGAGAGCGCACCGGCCTCCGCCAGTCCGGCCAGGAGCCCGGCGTTGAAGGTATCCCCGGCGCCGACCGTGTCGGCGACCTCCGCCGGGCGGCCCCGGACGCTGACCGGCCCGTCCGCCGTCACGGCAAGGGCGCCGGCCGCGCCGAGCGTCACCACGACGAGCGACGGCCCGCGCGCCAGCAGGCGCGGCGCCACGGCGGCCGGGTCGCCGGCCCCCTCGAGCCAGCCGAGATCCTCGTCCGACAGCTTGACGATATCGGCCGCCGCGACCATCCGGTCGATGCGCGCGCGATAGGCGGCCTCGTCCGAGACGAAGCCCGGCCGGATGTTCGGATCGATCATCGTGACGCGCCGGCCCGCCTCGCGCAGCATCAGCGTCTCGTAGGCGCTGCCGCAGGGCTCGCCGATCAGGCTGATGCCGCCGAAGAAAAGCGCCTCGGTCGCGTCGGGCAGGGCGGGCAGGTCCCCGGGCGACAGGCGCCGCCCCGCGGTGTTCTCGTCGTAGAAGGCATAGCGCGCCTGCCCGTCGACCAGCCGCACGAAGGCCAGCGTGGTGGGCGCGTCGCGCATCACCGCAAGCGCCGTGTCCACGCCGCTCTCGGCCAGCACGCCCCGCAGCTGGTCGCCGAAGAAATCCGTGGAGAGGCCGGAGAAAAAACCCGCCGGCGCCCCCAGCCGCCCCAGCGCGACCGCGGTGTTGAAGACCGCGCCGCCGGCATGGGGCGCGAAACAGGGCGCGCCCGCGTCGGTTTCGCGCGGGAGCATGTCGATCAGGGCTTCGCCGCAACACAGGATCATCGGGCACCTCCGCCCCTTGCATTGCGCGAAAGCCGCCCCGCCGCAAGTCCGGATCGCGCCCTGCCTGATGTTGGCGCGGGCCGTTTCTGCGGCTAGGCTTCGCGGAGGTCCCGCAAGCCCGGCGCCGCGGGCGCCGGCGATGGGGCATGGAAAATTTAGTGACCAATGTTAACAATTAACATCGCTAACCGGATCGGCTGCGATTCCAAAGGGAGGAATGACATGATCACCGACAAGACCGTGAAGGCGGCGCTGGCCGTCTCGACGCTGACGCTCGGCGCGGCTGGCGCCGCGTCGGCGCAGGAATACAGTTTCAAGCTGCACCATTTCCTGAGCGCCCAGGCCCCGGCGCATTCCCAGATGCTCGCCCCCTGGGCCGAGCAGGTCGAGGCCAATTCCGGCGGCCGCGTCGAGATCGAGATCTTTCCCTCCATGACCCTGGGCGGCCGTCCGCCGGAGCTGATCAACCAGGTGCGCGACGGCGTGGTCGACCTGGTCTGGACGGTGAACGGCTACACGCCCGGGCTCTTCCCGCGCACCGAGGTGATGGAACTGCCCACCGTCTTCACCAACGATCCGGTGGCGGCCAACCTCGCCCTCCACGATCTCTACGAGTCGGATCTCAAGGAGGAATACAAGGGAGTCGAGGTGATGTTCCTGCATGCCCATGCGGGGCAGGGCATCCACATGCGCGACAAGGCCGTGCGCAGCCCGGCGGACCTGGAGGGCGCGGATCTGCGGATCCCGACCCGCACCGGCGCCTGGGCCATCGAGGCGCTGGGCGCGAACCCGGTCGCCATGCCGGTGCCCGAACTGCCGCAGGCGCTGCAGAAGGGCGTGGTCGATGGCGCGCTGATCCCCTGGGAGATCATCCCGCCGCTCAAGATCCAGGAGCAGACCGATTACCAGATCGAGGGCGATGACAGCTGGCGCCTGGGCACGACCACCTTCCAGGTGTCGATGAACCAGGGGCGCTGGGACAGCCTGCCCGAGGACATCCAGCAGGCCTTCCGCGACGCCTCCGGGCCCGATTGGTGGGCCGAGGTCGGCGAGATCTGGCGCGCGTCGGACGATTTCGGCATCGATCTCGCCACCAAGGCCGGGAACGAGCATATCGTCCTCAGCCCGGAAGAGACCGCCGCCTTCGAGGCCGCGCTGGCCCCGGTCGTCACGCGCTGGGTCGACGAGGTCACGGCCAAGGGCATCGACGGCGCGGCGCTGGTCGAGAAGGCCCGCGGGCTCATCGGCGAGCACAGCACGGCCGAGTGATGGACGACAGCCTGCCGCGCGGCCGCACCGGATGGGCCGGCGCGGCCGAGACGATCATCCATGGATGGGCCCTCCTCGGAGGGCTCATTCTCATGGCCGTGGTGGCCATGAACGTGCTTTCGGTCCTGGGGGGCATCTTCTGGAAACCCTTTCCCGGCGATTTCGAGATGACCCAGATGGGCGTGGCCGTGGCGGCCTTCGCCTTCCTGCCCTTCTGCCAGCTGACCGACGCCAACGTCACCGCGGACATCTTCACCGCGCGCGCCTCGCCGCGCTGGGTGGCCGGCTTCCGGTTCGCGGCATCGCTGGTGGCGATGCTCTTCGCGGTGCTGCTGGTCTGGCGGATGTACCTGGGCATGATGGACCAGCGTGAATACGGCTACACCACCACGATCCTGCAGGTGCCGATCTGGATCGCCTTCCTGCCGATCCTGGTCTCCCTGGTGCTGCTGGCGGTGGCGGCGCTCATCACCTTCATCGAGTCCGGCCGCCGCGCCGCCGGGGGGAGGCCCTGATGGACCCCGTCACCATGGGGATCGCCGGGCTGGCCATCCTCGTTCTTCTCATCGCGTTCCGCATGCCCATCGCCTATGCGATGATCCTCGTGGGCGGCATCGGGATCATGCTGGTCAATGGCCCCGCGCTGGTGCTGAGCCAGCTCAAGACGCTCGCCTACGGCCAGTTCTCGATCTACGATCTCAGCGTCGTGCCGATGTTCGTGCTGATGGGCGCGATCGCCTCGAAGGCCGGGCTTTCGCAGGCGCTCTTCCGGGGGGCCAATGCCTGGCTCGGCTGGATGCGGGGCGGCACGGCCATGGCCGCCATCGCCGGCTGCGCGGGGTTCGGGGCGGTTTGCGGCTCGTCGCTGGCCACGGCCTCGACCATGGGCAAGGTCGCCCTGCCGGAACTGCGCCGTTACAACTACTCCGGCGCGCTCGCCACCGGGTCGCTGGCGGCGGGCGGGGTGCTGGGGATCCTGATCCCGCCATCGGTGGTGCTGATCATCTACGCCATCATCGTCGAGGCGAACATCGTCACCATGTTCATGGCCGCGATGATCCCGGGCGCGCTGGCGGTCGTCCTGTTCCTGCTCACGATCGCGGCCTATGTCCTGATCCGGCCCGAAGCCGGGCCCAAGGGCGGCACCGGCGACCGCGCGGAGTTCGTCGCCGCGACGGTGGGCGTGATCCCGGTGCTGGTGATCTTCGGGCTGGTCCTGGGCGGCATCTATGCGGGCTTCTTCAACCCGACGCCGGCCGCCGCCGTCGGCGTCGCGCTGGTCTGGATCTACGGCGCCGCGCGGGGCCGGCTCGGGTGGACGCCGATGAAGGAGGCGCTGAAGGAGACCGCCGCCACCACGGGCATGATCTACCTGATCCTACTCGGCGCGGAACTGGTCAAGATCTTCATGTCGCGGATCGGGCTGCCCCAGCAGACGGCCGACTGGATCGCCGGATCCGGCATGGAGCCGATGCTGGTGATGATCCTGCTGCTGGTCGCGCTGATCTTCCTCGGCTGCCTGATGGACAGCCTGAGCATGATCCTGCTGGTAATCCCGTTCTTCTGGCCGGTCCTGGTGGAGCTTAATGGGGGCCTCTACCAGATGGCCGAGGGATCGGGTTTCGGGATGAGCACCGAGGACCTGAAGATCTGGTTCGGGATTCTCGCGCTCATCGTGGTGGAGCTTGGGCTCATCACGCCACCGGTGGGCATGAACGTCTTCGTGATCTCGGCCATGGCGCGGGACACGCCGATGCTCGACACCTTCAAGGGGGTGATGCCCTTCTTCGGGGCCGAGATCCTGCGGGTCGCGATCCTGCTGGCCTTCCCGGCGCTGACACTCTGGCTGCCAGGGGTGCTCGGCGGATGACCGGCGCGGCGACGGTCACCGCGGGCGGCGCGGTCTTCTCGCGCCTCAAGACGCTGGGCGTGGACTACGTCTTCGCCAATTCCGGCACCGACTTCCCCCCGATCATCGAGGGGCTGGCGGAGGCCGCGGCGCAGGACATCGATCTTCCGCGCGCGCTGGTCATCCCGCATGAGCATGCCGCGATGGGCATGGCGCATGGCTACTACCTGATGACGGGCCGACCGCAGGCGGTGATGCTGCACACCAATGTCGGCCTCGCCAACGGGGCCATCGGCGCGATCAACGCCGCCTGCGAGAACGTCCCGATCTTGCTGATGTCGGGCCGCACCCCGGTGACCGAGGCGGGCCGGTTCGGCGCGCGGACCGTGCCGATCGCCTGGGGCCAGGAGATGCGTGACCAGGCCGCTCTGGTGCGCGAGTCGGTCAAGTGGGACTACGAGCTGCGGTTTCCGGAGCAACTCCCGGGTCTGCTCGACCGTGCCCATGCCATCGCCATGTCGACCCCGCGGGGACCGGTCTACCTGTCCCTGCCGCGCGAAGTGCTCTGCGAGCCGACGCCGGCGGCTGGGCTGGCCGCGCCGGTCTCGATGCAGCCGGTCGCCGCGGCGCCGGATCCGGCGGCGGTCGCGCAAGCCGCCGACTGGATCGCGGCCGCCGAACGCCCGCTGGTCATCGCGCAAAGGGGCGCGGGCGGGGATGCGACCTTCGCGGCCTTCGGGGCGTGGGTCACGGACTGGGCGCTGCCCGTTTCGTCGTGGTGGGCGACGCAGCTGGCCCTGCCGACCGATCACCCGGCCCATGTGGGCGCCGACCCGGGGCCCTGGCTGGCCGCGGCCGATCTCGTGGTCGTGATCAACGCGCTGGCGCCCTGGTGGCCGGACCGGCACCCGCCGCATCCCGGGGCACGGGTCATCCAGATCGGCCCCGACCCGCTCTTCGCACGCTTTCCCGTGCGCAATTTCCGCGCCGACCTGGCGCTGGCCGGCGAACTGGACCTCAGCCTGCCGGCGCTCTTTGACGCGATGGCGCAGCGGGACGGGGACGCGGCCGCCCTCGCCACGCGTCGCAAGCGCATCGCCGCGGCGGCGGCGGACGCCCGTGCGGCCCGCGCCGCGCAGGCCGGGGACCGGGCCGGACCCGGCATCACCAAGGCGCTGGTCAGCCAGCGGCTCTCGGCCGCGCTCGAGGATATCGACTCGGCGGTCTTCTCCGAGCTTGGCACAACGCTCGGCGCGCTGGAGCGGCGCGCGCCGCGCAGCTGGTTCCAGGAACCCCATTCCGGGGGGCTCGGATGGTCTTTTCCCGCCGCGCTCGGCGCGCAACTGGCCGCGCCGGACCGGGTCTGCGTCGCCACCATGGGGGACGGCTCCTACATCTTCGCCAACCCGACCGCCTGCCACCAGATCGCCGAGTCGCTGGAGCTGCCGGTCCTGGTGATCGTGCTGAACAATGCTGAATGGGGCGCCGTGCGGGCCTCGGTCACGGGCCTATATCCCGACGGACATGCCGCGCGGGCCAACGAGATGCCGCTGACGGGACTCTCGCCGGTGCCCGATTTCACCGCGACCGCCACGGCGAGCCGCGCCTGGGCGCGGCGGGTGACGGACCCGGCGGACCTCGACGCCGCGCTGGCGGAGGCGCTCGGGGTGGTGCGCGCAGACCGTCGGCAGGCGCTTCTCGACATAAGGGTGCTGCCCGGCTGACCGCACGCCGCGATTGAAAACCGGGTTGATTGCGCGTATATCGGTGCGTCAACGACAAAAAACACCAGAGCAGAGCCGTATCGTCCGATGGGAACGCTGATCGAGAAAGCCTGGACCGAGGTCCTGAAGCCATTGCTGCGCCGCCCGCCGCGGCTGCAGGTGGCCGCGCTGTGCCATCGGCTCAAGGACGGCCGCCGCGAGGTGCTGGTGATCACGAGCCGCGGCACGGGGCGCTGGATCATTCCCAAGGGCTGGCCGATCCCGGGCCAGGACGGGCCGGGCACGGCGCTGCAGGAAGCCTGGGAAGAGGCCGGGGTCCGCAAGGGGCGGGTCTCGCCGGCGCCGCTCGGCGGCTACGGCTACGTCAAGCTGGGCGAGACCGGCCTCGAGGAACCCTGCCGGGCGGATGTCTACGCCATCGCGGTGCGCGAGATGGCCCGTGACTATCCCGAACGCGCCGAGCGTCGCCGCAAATGGGTGACGCCGGCCAGGGCCGCCGAGATGGTCGACGAGCCCGAACTCCGCGAGATTCTCCGCAACTTCTGAGCACGCATCGCCGGGGGGGGTGACGGGTGCCGTCCGCGCGGGCGCCCCCGGGCCGCTTCGCGGGGGTTCATGCCTCCGGCGGGGATATTTCCGCCACTTGGAAGAGGCTCCGGGGCTCCAAGTGGTCCAAATATCCTCGCGCCGGAGGCGCGAAACCTGTCCGGCCGGCCTCAGGCGAAGGGATCCTCGGGATACCCGACGCCCGCGAGATAGAGCCCCTGGGGCGGGCAGACCGGGCCGCAGGCGGCGCGGTCGCGCGCGTCCAGCGCCGACTTGACGTCCTCGGGTGCCCAGGCCCCGGCGCCGACTCGTTCCAGCGTGCCGACCAAGCTGCGGACCTGGCTGTGCAGGAAGCTCCGCGCGCGGAGGTGGAAGCGGTATTCCGTGCCGTGGGGAATGTCCCGCGTCTCGATCTCCAGGGCGTCGAGCGTTTTCACCGGCGATTTCGCCTGGCAGAGCGTTGCGCGGAAGGTGGTGAAATCGTGCCGCCCGAGCAGGTGCGCCGCCCCGGCGCGCATCGCCTCGGCGTCGAGCCCGTGGCGAACCTGCCAGACAAGGCCGCGGTCATGGGTCACCGGCGCACGGCGGCTCACCAGGCGGAAAAGATAGCGCCGTTCCCGGGCGGAGAACCGCGCGTGGAAATCCGCGTCCACCCGCGCCACGGCCAGAACGGCCACCGGATCGGGCCGCAGGTGGGAATTGAGCGCCTCCATCAGCCGGAACGGGTCCCAGTCGCGCCCCATGTCGCAATGGGCCACCTGTCCAAGCGCGTGGACCCCGGTATCGGTGCGGCCGGCCGCCGCGATGGAGGGCAGGTCGTGCGCAAGCCGCGCGAGCGCGCGCTCGACCGCCTCCTGCACCGAGGGCTGGTCTTTCTGTCGCTGCCAGCCGGCGAAGGGCGCGCCGTCGTATTCGATCTTGAGGGCGTAGCGGGGCATGACCGACCCGATAGCCCGTGCCCGCCCCGTGCACAATCCCCCGCCCCCAGGGTCCTGACCCTAGGAACCGGCGTCGGCGCCGCCTATCTTGGCCCGAAGGGACAGCGAGGAACACGTCTTGGGAATCGGAAACATCGCGGACAGCATCGCCCGGCAGGTGGAACGGGCCGGCGCGGAGGCGGGCGCGCTCTTTTTCGAGCCGGTGATCCGGCTGGGCGTCACCGGGCTGTCCAGGGCCGGCAAGACCGTCTTCATCACATCGCTGGTCGCCAACCTGATGGATCGCGGGCGGATGCCGCAACTCCATGCCGCCGCGTCGGGTGCGATCCGCGCGGCCTGGCTGCAGCCCCAGCCCGACGATACGGTGCCGCGCTTCGACTACGAGGCGCACCTCGCGGCGCTGACCGGGCCCACGCCGCACTGGCCGCAATCCACCAGGCATGTCAGCCAGCTGCGGCTGTCGCTCAAGGTCCAGCCGGCGGGGCTGATCTCGGGGCTCGGCGGTCCGCGGACGGTGCATCTCGACATCGTGGATTACCCGGGCGAGTGGCTTCTCGATCTCGGGCTTCTGGACCAGTCCTATGCCGGCTGGTCCGAGCGCGTGCTGGCCCGCGCCGCGGCGCGGGACGGCTTGGCGGCGCCGCTGCGCGCCGCGCTCGACGCGACCGACCCGACCGCGCCCTTCTCCGAGACCGAGGCGCAGGCGCTCGCCGGCGGCTATACCGCCTACCTCGACGCGGCCCGCGCGGCCGGGCTGTCGGACTGCACGCCGGGGCGGTTCCTGCTGCCCGGAGAGATGGCAGGGTCGCCCGCGCTGACCTTCGCGCCGCTGCCGGCCCCCGGCGGCAGGGCGCCCCGCGGCAGTCTCTGGCGCGAGATGGAGCGGCGCTTCGACGCCTACAAGGCCCAGGTGATCAAGCCATTCTTCCGCGCGCATTTCGCACGCATCGACCGGCAGGTGGTGCTGGTCGACGCGCTGGGCGCGATCCATGCCGGCCCGCCCGCGGTCGCGGAACTCGAGACCGCGATGACCGATATCCTGGCGGCGTTCCGCCCCGGGCGGAACAGCTGGCTGGCCTCGATCCTCGGCAAGCGGGTCGAGCGGATCCTCTTCGCCGCGACCAAGGCCGACCACCTGCATCACGAACAGCACCCGCGCCTGACCGCCTTCATGGAGGCGCTTCTGCGCCGGGCCCGCGACCGTGCGGATTTCGCCGGGGCGACCACGGCGGCCATGTCCATCGCGGCGCTGCGCGCGACGGTCGAGGAAACGCGCCCCCACGGCGGGGCGGAGGTCGGCTGCGTCCGCGGCCGGTTGCTGGAGGACGGACGGCAGGCGGCCTTCTACCCGGGAGCGCTGCCCGAGGATCCGAACGTCCTTCTCGCCCCGGCGCGCGAGGGCGCGCCGCGCTGGCTGGAGGCCGATTACGAGATCATGAGCTTCGCCCCCGCGCCGATGACGCTCCGCCAGGGCGAGGGACCGCCGCATATCCGCCTCGACCGGGCGGCGGAGTTCCTGCTTGGGGATCGTCTCGGATGACGCCCGCCACCGGAGAGACCGCATGACCGAAAAGCCAGGCCCCGTTCTGTTCGATCTTGACGCGGACCAGCCGGATGCCAGCCCGGCCAGCGCCCCGCCCGTCGAGGACGGCCCCGCCGAGATGCCCGAGGGCGAGGCGATGCGCACCGTCGCGGCGCTGACGGCGCGGCGATCCTCGGCGCTCTGGCGGTGGTTCCTGCGGGCAGCGCTGGCGCTCTTGCTGCTCGTGGTCTCGGTGACGGCCTGGGATTTCGTCACCGGGCTCTTGGAACGCAACCTCTGGCTGGGGCGCGGGGCGCTGGTCCTGCTCGCCGTTCTGGGCGCCCTGGCCCTGGCGCTGGTCTTCCGCGAATGGGTGGCGCTGGTCCGTCTGCGCCGGGTGGACGCGATCCGCCAGGCGGCCGAGGCGGCGCGCGCGGGCGGCGCGCTGGCCGAGGCGCGGGCGGTCACGGACCGGCTAGACCGCCTGTATGCGGGCCGGTCGGATCTTGCCTGGGCGCGGCGGCGTCTGTCCGAGAGGCGTGGCGAGCTGGTGGACGCGGATGCGTTGCTGGACCTGTCCGAACGCGAACTGGTCGCGCCCCTCGACGCCGCCGCCCGCCGCGAGGTCGAGGCGGCGGCGCGGCAGGTGGCGACCGTCACCGCCGTCGTGCCGCTGGCATTGGCCGACGTGATGACCGCGCTGGTGGCCAATCTGCGCATGATCCGCCGGGTGGCGGAAATCTATGGCGGGCGGGCCGGCACCGTCGGCGCCTGGCGGCTGATGCGCAGCGTGCTGACCCACCTTGTGGCGACCGGCGCCGTGGCGGTCGGCGACGACCTGATTTCCACCGTCGCGGGGGGCGGGCTGCTCTCCAGGGTCTCGCGGCGCTTCGGCGAGGGCGTGGTGAACGGGGCCCTGACCGCGCGGGTGGGCATCGCCGCGATGGAGGTCTGCCGCCCGGTGCCGTTTTCCGCCGCGCGCCGCCCCTCGGTCTCGTCGCTGGTGCAGCGGGCGCTCTCGGGGCTGTTCGGGCGGGCCTGACGGGGGCGGCGAGACGCCCTGCCGGTGGCTCTGGACGCTCCCGGGTACGGCGCGTATAACCCGGCCCATGATACAGCCATTCGCCGTCATCATCCGAATTACCGGCCCGGCGCTCTGACAGACAGAGCGGCCGGGACAAGGCGTCTGCCCCGTCGCGCCGCCCCACCCAGATACCCGTGATTGCCGAGCCGAGGACACAAGATCCATGTGCGCTGACACGCCTGACTACAAGGACACGCTCTTCCTGCCGAAAACCGATTTCCCGATGCGCGCGGGGCTGCCGAAGCGCGAGCCGGAGTGGCTCGCCCGCTGGGAGGAGATCGGTATCTACCACCGCCTGCGCGAGAAGCCGGGGCGCGAGACGTTCATCCTGCATGACGGCCCGCCCTACGCGAACGGGCACCTGCATATCGGGCACGCGCTGAACAAGATCCTCAAGGACATGGTCGTGCGCAGCCAGCAGATGATGGGCAGGGATTCGCGCTACGTGCCCGGCTGGGATTGCCACGGCCTGCCGATCGAGTGGAAGATCGAGGAACAGTACCGTGCCAAGGGCCGGTCCAAGGACGAGGTCTCCAAGGTCGAGCTGCGCCGCGAATGCCGCGCCTTCGCCGACAAATGGATCGACGTGCAGCGCGCGGAATTCAAGCGCCTCGGCGTCACCGGCAACTGGGAAGACCCATACCTGACGATGGACTTCCACGCCGAGGCGGTGATCGCGGCGGAGTTCCAGAAGTTCCTGATGAACGGCACGCTCTACCAGGGATCCAAGCCCGTGATGTGGTCGCCCGTGGAGAAGACCGCCCTGGCCGAGGCCGAGGTCGAGTACCACGACCACCAGTCGCCGACGATCTGGGTGAAGTTCCCGATCCTCTCGGGCGGGGCCGACCTGCCGCCGAACGGCGAGCCGACGGACTACCCGGCTGCCGCCCAGCGGCTGGTGAAGGAGGATCTGCACGACGCCGCGGTCGTGATCTGGACCACCACGCCCTGGACGATCCCGCAGAACCGCGCGGTCTGCTTCAACCCCGAGCTTTCCTACGGGCTCTACCGCGTCACCGACGCACCCGAGGAAAACTGGGCGCGCCCGGGCGACCGTTACCTGATCGCCGACGCGCTCGCCGAAGAGGTGCTGGCCGCCGCCCGTGTCGAGGGCCACGCGCGGGAGCGGACCGTCACCGCCGAGGAACTGGGCAGCCTGGTGACGGCACATCCGCTGCGCGGCGTGGCTGACGGCGCGGGCGAGTGGGATTACGACGTGCCGCTTCTGCCCGGCGACCACGTGACCGAGGATGCCGGCACCGGCTTCGTCCACACGGCGCCGAGCCACGGTGACGACGACTACCGGATCGGGCTCGCGCATGGGCTGAAGATGACCCACAACGTGCTGGAGGATGGCAGTTTCCGCCCGGACCTGCCGCTTTTCGGCGGCGGCGTCATCATCACCCACAAGGGCAAGGAGGGCGACGCCAACAAGCGCGTCATCGACGCGCTCGCGGGCGCCGGGGCGCTGATCGCGCGCGGCCGGCTGAAGCACTCCTATCCCCATAGCTGGCGCTCGAAGGCGCCGCTCATCTACCGCAACACGGCCCAGTGGTTCGCGGCCATCGACACGCCCGTTGGCGACGGGCAGGATGCCCACGGCACCACGATCCGCGCGCGGGCGCTGACCTCGATCGACGAGCTGGTGACCTGGACGCCGCCCTCGGGGCGGAACCGGCTGCATTCGATGATCGCCAACCGTCCGGACTGGGTGCTCTCGCGCCAGCGGGCGTGGGGCGTGCCGCTGACCTGTTTCGTCAAGAAGGGCGCCCGTCCCGAGGACGCGGATTTCCTGCTGCGCAACGAGGAGGTGAACGCGCGCATCGTCGCCGCCTTCGAGCAAGAGGGCGCGGATGCCTGGTACCTGGACGGCGCGAAGGAGCGGTTCCTCGGCGGGATCGTCGACCCGGACGCCTACGAGCAGGTCTTCGATATCCTGGACGTGTGGTTCGATTCCGGCTCGACCCACGCTTTCGTGCTGCGCGACCGTGCCGACGGGACCGCGGACGGCATCGCCGATCTCTACCTCGAGGGCACCGACCAGCATCGCGGCTGGTTCCATTCCTCGATGCTGCAGGCCTGCGGCACCAAGGGCCGCGCGCCCTATCGCGGGGTGCTGACCCACGGCTTCACGCTGGACGAGAAGGGCATGAAGATGTCCAAGTCGCTCGGCAATACCGTGGCGCCCGAGGACGTGACCAAGCAATACGGCGCCGACATCCTGCGGCTCTGGGTGGCGCAGTCGGATTACACCGCCGACCTGCGCATCGGCCCGGAGATCCTGAAAGGCGTGGCCGACAGCTATCGCCGCCTGCGCAACACGATGCGCTTCATGCTGGGCAACCTCGCCGGCTTCGAGGACTCCGAACGGATTGACCCGGCCGAAATGCCGGAGCTGGAACGCTGGGTGCTGCACCGGCTGGCCGAACTCGACCACACCGTGCGCGAGGGCTACGCGAAATACGACTTCCAGGGCGTGTTCCAGGCGCTGTTCAACTTCTGCACCGTGGATCTCTCCTCGGTCTATTTCGACATCCGCAAGGATGCGCTCTACTGCGACGCCGCCGACAGCACGCGGCGCCGGGCGGCGCGCACGGTGCTGGACCTGCTGTTCCACCGGCTGACCACCTGGCTTGCGCCGGTCCTGGTCTTTACCATGGAAGAGGTCTGGCTGGAACGGTTCCCGGGCGAAGGCAGCTCGGTCCACCTTGTGGACATGCCAGCTACGCCGGCCGACTGGCTCGACGAGCCGCTGGCGGCGAAATGGGCCGGGATCCGGCAGGTGCGCCGCGTGGTGACCGCGGCGCTCGAGATCCAGCGCCGCGACAAGGTGATCGGCGCCAGCCTCGAGGCCGCACCGGTCGTGCATGTGCGCGACCCGGAGGTTCTCAAGGCCCTGCGCTCGGTCCATTTCGAGGATGTCTGCATCACCTCGGATGTTTGGCTGACCGGTGACCCGATCCCGAACGAGGCCTTCCGCCTGCCCGAGATCGAGGGCGTCGGCGTGGTCTTCGAGCGCGCCGAGGGCGAAAAGTGCCAGCGCTGCTGGAAGATCCTGCCCGATGTCGGCCAGCACGCCCATCCGATGGTCTGCAAGCGCTGCAACGACGCGTTGGGCTGATGGGCGGGGCGGCGCCGTGATCGCGCGCAGCCTCGCCTCGCCGGTCGGCTCCCTGACCCTGCACGAGGAGGCCGGCCGGATCACCCGGCTGTCCTGGGGTGGGGCCGAGGCCGGACGGTCGCCGCTGCTCGACGCGGCAGAACGGCAGCTGGAGGCCTATTTCGCGGGCGAGCTGCGGCGCTTCGCGCTGCCCATGGCGCCGCCGGCCTCGGCCTTTCAGCACCTCGTGTTCGAGGCGATGCTGTCCATTCCCTACGGCGAGACCCGCAGCTACGGCGCCGTCGCCGCCGCGCTGGACGCCAGCGCGCAGGCGGTGGGGCGGGCCTGCGGGGCGAACCCGGTCCCGATCCTCATCCCCTGCCACCGGATCGTCGGCGCGACAGGTCTCGGCGGGTATTCCGGCCGGGGCGGGGTAGAGACCAAGCGCGCGCTGCTCAGGCTGGAAGGCGCGGCAGGCCTGCTTATCTGACCGGCCGGGCCGTCAGTCCGCCGTGGGGGCCGCGCGTTCGGGGATCAGCTGCATCGCGGCGCCCGCGCAGAGCAGGTAGATGCTGGTCACCGTCAACCCGGTCAACACCACCGGTCCGGGGTGAAACTCCGTCCAGGCGGCAAGCCCGGCGAAGCCCGTCCAGGCAAAGGCCACCGGCAAGGTCAGCGGCCGCCATCGTCGGGTGCGGAAAGGATGCACGAACTCGATCGGGGTGAACATCGCCCCGGCCAGAACGACGACGATGCCCAGGATCACCCAGAAATTCGGCTCCAGGGCGAACATCACCAGGACCACCATGTTCCAGCAGCCCGGGAAGCCGGCAAAGCTGTTGTTGGGCGTCTTCATCCGCGTGTCGGCAAAATACATCGCGGAGCCGAAGGTAATGACGATGATGCAGATCCAGCCCGTCCAGCCCGGCAGCAGGTCGCTCTCGAAAAGCGCGAAGGCCGGGATGAAGACATAGGTCAGGTAATCGATGATCAGGTCCAGCAGAACCCCGTCGAACTGCGGCGCGTAGCGCTGGACGTGAAACTTGCGCGCCAGCGGCCCGTCGATGCCGTCCACGGCGAAGGCGACGACGAGCCAGACATACATGAGGCTCCATTCCTCCTGCGCGGCGGCGAGCATTGCCAGCATGGCAAAGACCGCACCGGTGCCGGTCAGAAGATGGACGGAAAGCGCGCGCAATTGCGGTGTCATGGAACCGTCATGACGGAATTGGACCCCGATGGCAACGCCTCACCGGGCCTTGGGATGGGCCTTGCGGTAGACCTCCATCAGATGGGCCTGGTCCACCGCGGTATAGGCCTGCGTCGTCGACAGCGAGGCGTGGCCCAGCAGCTCCTGGATCGCCCGAAGGTCGCCGCCGGCCTCGAGAAGATGGGTCGCGAAGGAATGGCGCATCGCATGCGGCGTGGCCGTGGCCGGCAGGCCGAGCTGCATCCGCGCCTGTTCCATGACCTTCTGGATCACGCGCGCGCTGAGCGGCCCGCCGCGCTTGCCGAGAAAGAGCGGATCCTCGGCCCCGCCGGCGAAGGGCAGCTGCGCCAGGTAGCGATCCACCGCCGCCCGCGCCGGGGCGATCACCGGCACGAGCCGCTCCTTGCCGCCCTTGCCGCGCACGCGCAGCACCTCGGGCAGCGGCGCGTCCCCGCGACGCAGCGCCAGCGCCTCGGAAATCCGCAGCCCGCAGCCGTAGAGCAGCGTCACCACCGCCATGTCGCGCGCCGCGACCCAGCCGTCGCACGCCTGCAGTTCCACCGTGTCGATCATCGCGCGTGCGGCGTCCTCGGCCAGCGGGCGCGGCAGCTTGGCCTTGAAGCGCGGCGCCCGGGCCGCCAGGACGGCCGTGGGCTCGAACCCGTCGCGCGCGCCCCACCAGCGGTAGAAGCTCTTGACCGCCGAGAGCGCCCGCGCCAGCGACCGGGCCGAGACCCCGCGCGCCCGGCACGCGGCCATCCAGGCGCGCATGTCCGATTGCGTGACGCGTTTCAGCGGGCCGGTCCCGGTTCGCGCGCCGTGATGCAGGGTCATGAAGCCCAGGAAATCGGCCAGGTCGCGGCGATAGGCCTCGAGCGTGTTGTCCGAGGCGTCCGAGAGCCCTTTCAGGCCGGCGAGCCAGCCCTCGAGCAGATCCCGTGCGCCGTCGGAAATCAGGGTCACGTCAGGCCAGCCAGCGCCGCATCGCCCGCTCGAACACGCCGCCGAAGAAGGCCAGCAGGTCAGTGCCCTGGTTCGGGCGGAACTGGTCGGCGTCCTCGGAGCCGAGCACCAGCAGGCCGGGCTGCCGGCCCGCGCCGAAATCGAGCAGAAGCAGCGCCTCGGACGCGATCCGGCCGGCTGTCGCGCCGTACAGGATCTCGCCGCCCTCGGGGGACTGGCGCAGCGTGACCGCGCGTGGTGCGCCGCCGCGCCCGGCGGTCACGTACTCCGCGATCCAGCCGCCCGGCACCAGCGCCACCACGTCGCCCAGCTTGCGCTCCACCGGCGAGCGCGCCGTCGCATCGTCGAGATGGCGCGACTCCAGCACCAGCCGGACCCGGTCGACGCGCAGAATGTCGGCCACGTTGCCCGCCAGGTTCCCGACGAAATCCTCGAACTCCACCGGGTCGAGCATCCGCAGCACCGCCCGGTGGATCTGGTTGGTGCCGGCGAGGTTCTCGTAGGCGGCGGCGATCACGCTGCGATGGGTGTCTTCCAACCGATCGAGCCGGGCCTCGAGACGCTCCATCGCGATGCCGCGCAGATCGACGATGTTGTTGCCGAGATACTTCTCGTTGGCCGCGATCAGCGCCTTCATCACGTCCGCGTCCTCGAGGATCACCTCGGGATCCTCGATGATGCGATGGCGGAATTCGTCGAGCGGCTTGCCTGCCGTTTCGCTCATGCCTGTCTCCTTCCCCACCGGACCGGACTATACACCGGGTTCAGAGAATTTTCTGCCCCGTTTTTTCCCAGTCCTTGAGGAAGGCGTCGAGCCCCTTGTCGGTCAGGGGGTGCTCGGCCAGCTTGTGCAGCACCGCCGGCGGCACGGTGGCGACGTCGGCGCCGATGCGCGCGGCCTCGGTGACGTGGTTGGCCGACCGGATCGAGGCGGCGAGGATCTCGGTCTGGAAATCGAAATTGTCGTAGATGGTGCGGATATCGGCGATCAGCTCCATCCCGTCGAGGTTGATGTCGTCGAGCCGGCCGATGAAGGGCGAGATGAAGCTCGCGCCGGCCTTCGCCGCCAGCAGTGCCTGGTTGGCCGAGAAGCAGAGCGTCACATTGACCATGTGGCCCTCATCGGTGAGTGTCTTGCAGGCTTTCAGCCCGTCCCAGGTCAGAGGAACCTTCACCGCGATGTTCGGCGCGATCTTTGCCAGTTTCCGACCCTCGGCGATCATGTCGGCGGCCTCGGTCGCCACGACCTCGGCCGAGACCGGGCCGTCGATCATGTCGCAGATCTCCTTGGTGACCTCGAGGATGTCGCGGCCCGCCTTCATGATGAGCGAGGGGTTGGTCGTCACGCCGTCCACCATGCCCAGCTCCTTGAGCTCTGCGATGGCGGCGGTGTCGGCTGTGTCTACGAAGAATTTCATGGGGATCTGTCCGCTTTCCTGTGGGCGCTCTCTCGGGCGCCCTTCTAACCCAAGGGCCGGGGCCATGGAATACCCCGTGCGGCCGGGGGGGCGGTGATGAGCGGGCGATCGTTTTTCCACGAGGGCGATCGTGTCGGTGTGCTGACCACCCAGCCGCTCGACCGCGTGCTCGACTACACCGCGCCGGCGGGCGGCTGCCATCTGGGCGCCTTCGTCGAGGTGCCGCTGGGACCGCGCCGCGTCATCGGGGTGGTCTGGGGCCCGGGGCAGGGCGATTTCGATTCGGCCCGGCTCCGCCCGGTGACGCGGGTGCTGGACGTCCCGCCGATGCGCGCCGAGATGATGGACTTTCTCGGCCGCGCCGCCGACTACACGCTGACGCCGCTCCCGGCGATGCTGCGGCTGGCCACCCGCGCGCCGGGGCTCGGCGATCCGCCGTCGATGCGGCGGATCTACCGGCTTGGCCCCGCGACGCCGGAGCGCATGACCAGCGCCCGCGAACGCGTGCTCGCCGTGCTCGAGGAGGACGACGCGGTCTACACGCTGGGCGAACTGGCCGAGGCCGCGGGCGTGACGTCGTCGGTCGTGAAAGGGCTGGTGAAACACGGCGCCGTCCTCGAGGAGGAAACCCCCCGCGACCTGCCCTATCCCCGGCTGGACGCGACCCTGCCCGGCAAGGCGCTGACCGATCAGCAGGCCGCCGCCGCCGCGGACCTGCGCGCCCGCGTGGCGGAGGGATGCTATGCCACGACGCTGCTCAAGGGCGTGACCGGGTCGGGCAAGACCGAGGTCTATCTCGAGGCCGTCGCCGCGTGCCTGGCCCGCGGCCGGCAGGCGCTGGTCCTGCTGCCCGAGATCGCCCTGACCGCCGAGTTCCTGGCCCGCGTGCGCGACCGTTTCGGGGCCGGCGCGGCGGAATGGCATTCGGGCGCCACCATGACCGAACGCCGGCGTCTCTGGCGCATGGTGGGGCAGGGCGGCGCCCAGCTTGTCGTCGGCGCGCGCTCGGCGCTTTTCCTGCCGTTCCGCGATCTCGGGCTCATCGTCGTCGACGAGGAACACGACACCTCCTACAAGCAGGAGGACGGCGTGCTCTACAATGCCCGCGACATGGCCGTGCTGCGCGCCTCGCTCAACGACGCGGCCGTGGTGCTGGCCTCGGCCACGCCCTCGCTCGAAAGCTGGGCCAACGCCGAGGCCGGGAAATACGCGCGCCGCGACCTGCCCGCGCGCTTCGGGGCCGCGGTGCTGCCCGAGATGGCGGCCATCGACCTGCGCGCCGAGGATCTGCCCGGCGGGCGCTGGGTCTCGCCCAGCCTGGCCCGCGCGGTGGAGGCGCGGCTGGCCGCCGGCGAACAGGCGCTCCTCTTCCTCAACCGGCGCGGCTTCGCGCCGGTCACGGTCTGCCGCGCCTGCGGCCACCAGATCCAGTGCGACCAGTGTGACGCGGCCATGGTCGAGCACCGCTTCATGAAACGGCTCATGTGCCACCAGTGCGGCGAGACGAAACCGATCCCCGAGACCTGCCCAGCCTGCGGCGTGGCCGACCGGCTCGCCCCGGTCGGCCCCGGCGTCGAGCGCCTGGCCGAGGAGGCCGCCGCGCTCTTTCCCGAGGCCCGCATCGCGGTGCTCTCTTCGGATCTCTTCGGCTCGGCGCGCGCGCTCAAGACCCGGATCGAGGAAATCGCGCGGGGCGACGCCGATATCGTCATCGGCACCCAGCTCGTGGCGAAGGGGCATAACTTCCCGCTCTTGACGCTGGTGGGCGTGATCGACGCCGATCTCGGGCTCCAGGGCAGCGACCTGCGCGCCGCCGAGCGAACCTTCCAGCTGATGCGCCAGGTGGCCGGGCGCGCCGGGCGCGCCGAGAAACCGGGCGTGGCGCTTCTCCAGACGCACCAGCCGGACCACCCGGTCATCCGCGCCATCCTCGCCGGCGACGAGGAAGGCTTCTGGCGTGCCGAGGCCGCCGAGCGCCGCGCCGCCGGCGTGCCGCCCTATGGCCGGATGGCGGGCATCATCCTGTCCGGCCCCGAACCGCGGCCGGTCTTCGACATCGCGGGCCGGCTCGCCCGGGCCGACGCGCCGCTGCGCGCGGTGGGGGCCCAGCTTTTCGGCCCGGCGCCGGCGCCGATCGCCCGGATCCGTGGCCGCCACCGGGTGCGGCTGCTGGTCAAGGCCGACCGGGCCGTGCCGCTGCAGGCGGCACTGGCGGACTGGGCGCGGCAGGTCAAGCTGCCGCCCAATATCCGGCTGACCATCGATATCGACCCGCAGAGTTTCTACTGAGCCTCTCCAGGTGGCCAAAATATCCTCGCCGAAGGCATTTTTCGCCGCGCAGCGGCGGGGCGCGCCTCTGGCCAAGCCGCATTGCCGCCGCTAGAACGTGGCCCAGACCAGAAGGAAGACCGCGATGACCGTTCAGATCACGCCCCAGCCCGGCATCATGCAGATCGCGCTCTACGAGGGCGGCGCCAGCCACGTGGAGGGCGTGACCGAGGTGGTGAAGCTGTCGTCGAACGAGAACCCGCTCGGGCCGAGCCCGCGCGCCGTCGCCGCCTACGAGGCGGCCGGGACCAGCCTTGCGCGTTACCCGTCCTCGGACCATGCCGCGCTGCGGGAGGCCATCGCCGCGACCTTCGGGCTCGATGCCGGCCGCATCATCTGCGGGGTCGGCTCCGACGAGATCATCTCGTTCCTGACCCAGGCCTATGCCGGCCCCGGCGACGAGGTGATCCACACCGAGCACGGCTTCGCGATGTACCGGATCTCGGCGCTGGCGGCCGGCGCCACGCCGGTGGAAGTGCCCGAGGCGGGCCGCGTCACCGACGTGGACGCGATCCTCGCCGCCTGCACCGACCGGACCCGTCTCGTGTTCGTCGCCAATCCGAACAACCCGACCGGCACCATGATCGGCGCCGACGCGGTCGCGCGGCTGGCCGACGGCCTGCCGCCGCGGGCGCTGCTGGTGCTGGACGGCGCCTATGCCGAATACGTGCCGGGCTATGACGGCGGCGCGGCGCTGGTCGAGGCCCGCGAGAACGTGGTGATGACGCGCACCTTCTCGAAGATCTACGGGCTCGGCGCGCTGCGCGTCGGCTGGGGTTACGGCCCGCGCGCGGTGATCGACGTGCTGAACCGGGTCCGCGGCCCGTTCAACCTCTCGACATCCGCACAGGATGCGGCCGCCGCGGCGGTGCGGGACACCGCCTATACCGATCTCTGCCGGGCCGAGAACGCAGGCTGGCGCGACTGGCTGGCGGCCGCGCTGGACAAGGCCGGCGTGCCATCGGATCCGAGCCATGCCAATTTCATCCTCGCCCGCTTCCGCGACCGGGACGAGGCCGAGGCCTGCGACGCCTTTCTCAAGGCGCGCGGGCTCATCGTGCGCAAGGTCGCCGGCTACAAGCTGCCGGCGGCGCTGCGGATCACCGTGGGCGACGAGACCGCCTGCCGGCGCGTGGCCGAGGCCGTCGCGGCCTTCCGCGCGGGGCAGGGGGCATGAGCGCGCCCTACCGGCGCGTCGCGCTGATCGGGCTCGGCCTGATCGCGTCCTCGATGGCGCATGCGATGCGCCGTGCGGGCCTGGCGGAGGAAATCACCGGCCATGCGCGATCCGCCGAGACCCGCGCGACCGCGCTGGAGATCGGGCTCTGCGACCGGGTGTTCGAGACCGCCGCCGCGGCCGCGGAGGGCGCGGAGCTGGTCATGCTCTGTGTGCCGGTCGGCGCGATGGCCGGCGTCGCGGCCGAGATCGGCCCGCATCTCGCGCCGGGCGCGACGGTATCCGACGTGGGGTCGGTCAAGCGCGAGGTTATTTCGGCCGTGGCGCCCCATCTGCCCGCGGGCGTGCAGTTCATCCCCGCCCATCCCATCGCCGGGACCGAGCATTCCGGCCCGCGCGCCGGCTTCGCTGAGCTTTTCGAGAACCGCTGGTGCCTGCTGACGCCGGTCGAGGGCACGGATCCCGGCGCGGTCGAGCGTTACACGCGCTTCTGGGAAGCGATGGGCGCGCATGTCGACTGCATGGATGCCGAGCATCACGACCTCGTGCTGGCCGTGACCAGCCACGCGCCGCACCTGATCGCCTACACGATGGTGGGCGTCGCCGACGACCTGCGGCGGGTCACCGACAGCGAGGTGATCAAGTATTCGGCGGCCGGGTTCCGCGACTTCACCCGGATCGCGGCCTCGGACCCGACGATGTGGCGCGACGTCTTCCTGCACAACAAGGACGCCACGCTCGAGATCCTCGGCCGGTTCACGGAAGAGCTGTTCGCGCTGCAGCGGGCGATCCGCACCGGCGACGGCGACATGCTCTTCGAGTATTTCACGCGGACACGGGCGATCCGGCGTGGTATCATCGAAGCCGGACAGGATACCGACGCGCCGGATTTCGGGCGGGTCAAGAAACACGAGGACTGAGCAGATGCCCCGCCTGACCGCCCTGCTTCTGGCCCTGGCGACGCTCGTTTCGGCCGGTTCCGCGGCCGCCTACGCGCCGGAGCGGTCGGTGCGCCCCGCACCCCGCGAAGCGGTCCCGGCCTTCACGCCCCGGACGGTGACCGTCCCGGTCTATTACCGCGCCGAGATCCGGCCGATGCCACGGCCCGCGGCGGCGACGCCGGCCCCCGCCGCCGCCCCTTCCAACGCGATGCGCGACGTGGCGCGGGCCAGCCGGCTTGCGGTGGGCCGCTCACTCCGCCCGTCCGGGCGCCCGGGGGAGGCCCGGGTCCAGCCGGCTTCCGCGATGCGCGTGGTGCCGCAGCGCCCCGGCGGGATCTCCGGCGGCGGCAAGGTCGGGGCGATCTGTGGCGACAGGGCGATCCAGGGGCGCGCGGTCGCGCCGATCCAGGGCCGCGTGCGCGGCTGCGGGGTCGACCGGCCCGTCGCCGTCACCGCGGTGGACGGCGTGCGGCTCAGCCAGGCGGCCGTGATGGACTGCGGAACCGCCAAGGCACTCAAGAGCTGGGTGCGGCGCGGCCTGAAACCCGAGGTCGGCCGGCTTGGCGGCGGGGTCGATCGCCTTCAGGTGGCCGCGCATTACGTCTGCCGCACCCGCAACCACAAGCCCGGTGCGCGGATTTCCGAACACGGGCGCGGCCGGGCGATCGACATCTCGGCCATCGTTCTGAAGAACGGCGCCCGCATCACCGTCGAACAGGGCTGGAAGCGCCGCGCCGAGGGACGGCTGCTGCGCCGGGTACACAAGGCCGCCTGCGGTCCCTTCGGCACCGTTCTGGGCCCCGAGGCGGACCGCCATCACCGCGACCATTTCCATTTCGACACGGCGCGCCATCGCGGCGGCGCCTATTGCCGCTGAGCCAGCCGCCTCAGCGCAGGACCAGCCGCGGCGCGGGGCCGAGCGGGATCGGCCCGAAGAAGATCGCCCGGTTCGACATGGTCAGCGGCGCGTCGAGCGTGTCGGGGCCGCCCGACAGCCCCGCCAGCACCGAAAGCCCGCGCTCCAGGGTTTCGGCAAGCCCGTCGGTCAGCAGCCCTACCTCGGCGCCGATCCGCAGCATCTCGCGCCAGTTCCGGGCCCGCACGGTGATACGCCCCTCCGGGTAGCCGGCGGCGTCGACCTCCAGTTCGCCCGCCGCGCGCAGTTCCAGCCGCCCCCAGAGCGCGGTCAGGTCGTCGAGATCGACGGAAACGATGCCCGGCCGGGCGATCTCGATCGCCTGCCGGTCCCACGGGGCGTCGAATTCCACCGTCATTTCCAGGTGCAGCGTGCCGATCTCGTCCGGCAGCATTCCCGACGGGTCGAGCCGTGCCCGGGCCTGTTCGCTCAGGCGCAGGGCCTGGGCGTCGAAGGCGATGTCGTGCGCGAAGGGCAGCGCCGCGGCCTGCCGGGTGGCGAGGATCGCGCTGTCGAGCCCGGCCTCCCAGCCGGTCTCGCCGGACAGCCGGAAGTCTTCCAGCCGCATCGTCGCGCGCTGCACCGCAAGCTGCGTGTCCGGCGCGAAGACCAGGCTCGAGCGCATCCCGCCGGCGGCGATCTCGATCCTTTCTTCCGGCGAGGCGACGCTCTGGCTGCCGGGCCAGACCGCGATGACGTGGTTCGGGCGGTAGCTGAGCGCGAGGATCTGGAAAAAGGGCGCGCGCCAGGCCACGCCCGTTTCGGGATCGGCCAGCACGACGTCGGAGATCGTGGTGTCGAAGCGGTTGGGAAACCCGTTCACGGCGATCCCGTCATGCTCGGCCACCCAGCCGTCGGCGCGGCGGTCCTCGAACCAGCCGGCCAGCGCCCGCTCCTGCGCGCCCGCGCCCACGAACCAGTAACCGGACCAGAGCACGGCCAGCGCCGCGACGATCATGAGGAGCCAGCGCATCGGCGGATTCCCTGTTTGCAGCCTCTTTGTCCCCGTGTTTATAGAGCGCTGGCAAGGAGGACCAGTCGCATGGCGGACGAGACGCTCTGGGTATTCGGATACGGATCGCTGATGTGGAACCCGGGGTTCGAATTTCACGAACGCCAGATCGCGCGGCTGCCGGGCTATCACCGCAGCTTCTGCATGCGGTCCATCCATCATCGCGGCACGCCCGAACGACCCGGGCTGGTGCTGGCGCTTGACGCGGCGCGGGATGCGCATTGCGACGGCCTGGCGCTGTCGGTGGGACCCGAGAAGCGCGAGGACACGCTGGCCTATCTGCGCGCGCGGGAACTGGTTTCCTCGGCCTATCTCGAGGTGATGCGCGAGATCGAGCTGCGCGACGGGCGCCGGGTCGACGCGGTCTGCTACGTCATCGATGCCGATCACGTGCAGTATTGCGGGGGCCTGCCGCTCGAGGACCAGGCCGCGATCATCGCGCGGGCCACCGGGGGGCGGGGCCCGAACACCGAGTATCTCTACAACACCGCGCTGCACCTGCGCGAGCTGGGGATCGAGGATCCGGAACTGACATGGCTGTCCCGTCGCGTGGCCGATTTGGCCGGGCACTGAGGCCGATCTGCCGCGGTCATACGGGTCGGCGGCAACGCAAGAAGTTGCGTGTTGGCATGACACAGAACACGAAGTAGGGTAGCGACGTTGCCAAAACCGACCGTGACAGGGACTGACCCGATGGCGTTCGCAGCGGACCGAGAGGCCGACGCTCACTTCACCCAGCCGGTCCGTCAGATCGTGATGATGCTCGTCGTCATCGGGCTCGTGGCGGCAGGCAGTTATCTCGTCTACCCGTCGCTTGCGCCGGTGTTCCTGTCGAACCCGTATCTGAACGGCGTGATCGCGGGGGTCTTCGTGATCGGTGTGCTGGCCTGTTTCTGGCAGGTGCTTCAGCTGACGTCCTCGGTCAGCTGGATCGAAAGCTTCGCGCTGGACCGGCCGGGCACCGAGTTTATCCGCGCGCCGCGCCTGCTGGCGCCCCTGGCCGCGCTGTTGCGCTCGCGGGGGGCGCGCATGCAGGTCAGCGCCTCGTCGGCACGGTCCATCCTCGATTCCGTCGCCACCCGGATGGACGAAGCGCGCGACATCACGCGCTACATCATCAACCTGCTGATTTTCCTGGGCCTTCTGGGCACGTTCTACGGCCTCGCGACGACGGTTCCGGCGGTGGTCGAGACCATCCGCTCGCTGAACCTGCAGGAGGGCGAAAGCGGCGTCGAGGTCTTCGGACGCCTGATGACCGGGCTCGAAAAGCAGCTGGGCGGGATGGGCACGGCCTTCGCCTCGTCGCTGCTGGGCTTGGCGGGATCGCTTGTGGTCGGTCTGCTCGAGCTTTTCGCCGGCCACGGCCAGAACCGTTTCTACCGGGAGCTGGAGGAGTGGGTCTCCTCGATCACGCGGCTGGGGTTCTCGGCGGGCGACGGCGACGGCGGCGGCGTCGATCAGGCCGCGGTGGCCAGCGTGCTCGACCACATGGTCGAGCAGATGGACAGCCTCCAGAACCTCTATGTCCAGTCCGATATCAGCCGTGCCCATATCGACGAGAAGATCAGCCATCTCACCGAGGCGGTGGAGCGGATGACGCAGCGGCTCGAGGGGGTCGGCGGCGGCGGGGCCGACCCGGGGCTCAGCGCCGCGCTGACCCGCGTAGCCGAGGGCCAGGAGCGGCTGATCAAAAAGCTCGAGGAACGCCCGGTCGACGACCACGCCGATCCGGAATCGCGCATGCGGCTGCGCTCGATCGACGTGCAGCTTCTGCGCATCCTCGAGGAAATGTCGGCCGGCCGCGAGGAAAGCCTGGCCGAACTGCGCGGCGATCTCGCGGCGCTGACCAAGGCGCTGCGCCAGATCAGCCGCGACAACGCCGAGCGCGCCGGGCTCGCCGCCGGGCGGCGGAGGAGCTAGGCCATGGCTCTCTCGCGCCGGACTGGCCAGCGGTTCACGGCCAATATCTGGCCGGGCTTCGTGGACGCCATGACGGCGCTGCTGCTGGTGCTGATGTTCGTGCTGACGATCTTCATGATCGTGCAATACGTCCTGCGCGAGACCATCACCAACCAGGACAGCGAGCTCGAGGAACTCAGCTCGCAAGTGGCGAGCCTTGCCCAGGCGCTCGGGCTTGAACAGCAGCGGGCCTTCGCGCTGGAAGAACAGGTTGGCGCGCTCGACTCCGCGCTCGCGGAAGAACGCGCCGCCGCGGAACGCCAGGCACAGCTGATCGAGACGCTGCGTACGCGCTCGCTCGAGCAGCAGGCCCAGATCGAGAGCCAGGCCGAGGAGATCGAGGGCTACCAGACAAGGGTGGCGAGCTTCGAGGAACAGGTCGCCTCGCTCCTGGCAGAGCGCGAGAACCTGACCGTGGCCAACGCCGCGCTGGAAGACCAGGTCGCCGAGGGCGAGGACCGGATCGCCACGCTGCAGAACCGGATTTCCGATGCCGAGGCCGAGAACCTGCGGCTCATGTCCGAACAGGAAGCGCTGCAGCTGGCACTGGCCCAGGCGCGCGAGGAGATCGACGCGCAGGCCGAGGCCGCGCGGCTCGCCGCCGCCCGGCGCGAGGCGCTGGAGGCGCTGGTGGCGGACCTGCGCGGCGAGGCGGAAGAGCGCGAGACCAGCCTTCAGGACACGCTCGCCGCGCTGGAACGGACCGAGACGCAACTCACGCAGTCCGAGACCGCGCGCGCACAGCTCGACGACCGGATCGCGGAACTCTCCGCCACGCTGTCCGAGCGGGAGGCCGAGGTCGCCGCGTTGCAGGAAGATCTCTCCGAGGAGGAAAAGGCCCGCCTTGCCGAGGCCGCGGCGGCGCAGGCGCTGCGCGCGCGTATCGACAACATGGAGGCCACCCTCACCGAGGAGGAAAAGGCACGGTTGGCCGAGGCCGCGGCCGCCGAACGGCTGCGCGAAAGGCTGGAGAACGCCGAGGACGAGCTGACGGCGATGTCGCTCGCGCTGGAAGAGGAACGCAAGCGCGCCGAAGAGACCCTGACCATGCTCGCCGCCGCCGAGACGGCGCAGGAAGAGCTGGACACGCTGCTCGCCGCCGCCGTGCTGGCCCGCGACGAAATGGCGGCGCGCCTGGACCAGGCGCTCGCCGCCGAGCAAGAGGCCGAGACGGCGCTGGGCGCCGAAGCGGCCAGGCGCGCCGAGCTGGATACGCTGCTGGCGGCTGCGCTGGCCGCCCAGGGCAGGCTGGAAACGGACGTGGCGGCGGCCCGGGAGGCCGCGGCCGAAGCGCAAGCGGCGCAGGCCACCGCCGAGGCGGAGCGCGATGCGCTGCGCAACCGGCTTTCGCAGGTGGTCGCGGAACTGGAGGAGATGACCGCCGCCCGCGACCGGCTCGAGGCCGGGGTCGAGGGCGACATGGCCGAGTTGCAGCGCCGCCTGACCACCGCGCTGACCGCGCAGCTTACCGCGGAGACGGCGCGCGCCGATCTCGAGACGCAGCTCGCCCGGACGCTCGACCAGCTCGAGGCGACGCGCAATGAGCTGGCCGCGCGCGAAAGCGCCTCCGAAGAGACGGAACGGTCGCTCCGCGAGGAGATCACCGCGTTGATCGCGGCGCGACGCCGGGCCGAGGAAGCCGCCGCCGACAGCCTCAGCAAGGCCGAGGAGCGCGCGCTGCTGTTGCAGCAGGCCAATGCGGAGCTTCAGCAAGAGGAAGCCAAGTCGGCCGACAGCCGCCGGCAGATCGCCGTGCTGAATCGGCAAACGGCCGAGCTGCGCCGCCAGGTTTCTTCCCTGCAGTCGCTCCTCGGCGAGGCCGAGGAGCGCGAGGAAGAGGCGGAGGTCCAGATCGAGGCGCTCGGCTCTCGGCTCAACGCCGCGCTGGCCCGCGTCGCGCAGGAGGAACGCCGCAGGGCCGAGCTGGAGGCCGCCGAACGCCGGCGGCTCGAGCAAGAGAAGGAGCAACTGGAGCGCTATCGCTCGGAATTCTTCGGTCTGTTGCGCGAGGTGCTTGGCGACCGCGACGGCGTGCGCATCGTCGGCGATCGTTTCGTGTTTTCATCCGAGGT
This sequence comes from uncultured Maritimibacter sp., assembly GCA_913063035.1. Lineage (GTDB taxonomy): Bacteria > Pseudomonadota > Alphaproteobacteria > Rhodobacterales > Rhodobacteraceae > CAJXYS01. The sequence goes on from CAJXYS010000015.1 coordinate 39,634, forward strand.
GCTTTTCGCGCCGGGCTCGGCCGAGCTGTCGCCGGACGGCCGCTCCGAGATCGCGAAGGTCGCCTCCGTCATCCGGGACGTCTCGGGCCAGATTCCCTCTGCGCTCGACTGGATCATTCGCGTGGACGGGCACACCGACAACGTGCCGCTGATCCCGGGCGCCCGCTTCGACGACAACTGGGAGCTGAGCCAGGCCCGGGCGCTGTCGGTCGTGCGCTACATGATCGACGAGCTGGGCATCCGGCCCGACCGGCTGGCCGCGGCGGGTTTCGGCGAATTCCAGCCCGTGGCCAGCCAGGACACCCCGGAAGGCCGGGCGCAGAACCGCCGGATCGAGTTGAAGCTGACCGAGAGCTAGGCGCGTTCACCCCTTGCCGCTGCCCATGTCGAAGCGCGTGCTGTCCCACGGAACGAAGAGAAGGTCCGCCATGCGCGGCGATCGTGTGAGACCGCTCAAGAAGGCGTACACCTCAAAGCCGTGTTCGGCCATAAAGGCGACCAGTTCCGAGAACCGGTAACCTCCGGTAAAGCGGCGCTTGATAGAGGTTTCGGCGATCACGAACTCCGCGCGCCGCAGCGTTTCCACAGCCCCTGCGAGTACGGCAAGCTCGTGCCCTTCGGTGTCGATCTTGAGCCCGATGGACCCGGCATAGGCAGCGGAGATTTCGTCCAGGGGGCGTATATCGACCACTCGCGTACTGGTCCGGAGGTCGGAAGCGGTTTTGCGTTGCCCGAAGCTGGTACGCGCCTTGCCGGCGGCCGGGACGTGCAACTCCATCTGGCCGGTGGCAGCGCCGACCGCGCAGAGGTGAAAGTCATACGCGATCCGACCGCCCCAATTCCGGGCCACGGCCTCGCGGGATTCCTCAAGGGGGTCTATCAGGACGAATTTCGCGTCCGGAAAGGCTTCGTAGAGAAATGGCGTCCCGGCCATCACGCCGACGTCTATGACCGTCGCGGGGGCGAAGCCGTAGCGCCGGAAATAGCTTGCGGTCAATTTGTCTGGCAGGGGCATGACGCAAGGTGTCACTCGCTACTCTCAACGCGGGCATCGTAGCGCGGCCAGCGAGCGGCGCAAACCACCTTGCACGCCGCAATGAAAAGGGCGCCCCGCGGGGCGCCCTCTGTTCGTTGGGCCGCTGCGCCGACCCGCTTATTCCGCCGTCAGCAGCGGCGGGCGGTTGCCCGAGAGCCGCGGGCTGTCGGGCGAGCGGATTTCCAGGTCGAGCGCGCCGTCCTTGACGCCGATGCGCACGACGCCGCCCTTGGCCAGCTTGCCGAAGAGCAGTTCCTCGGCCAGCGGCTTCTTGATGTTTTCCTGGATGACGCGCGCCAGCGGGCGGGCGCCCATCCGGTCGTCATAGCCCTTGTCGGCCAGCCACTGGGCGGCTTCCGTGGTCAGCTCGAAGGACACGTTGCGGTCCATGAGCTGGGCCTCGAGCTGCAGGACGAATTTCTCGACAACCTGCAGGATGACCTCTTTCGGCAGGGCGCCGAAGCTGATCACCGCGTCGAGGCGGTTGCGGAACTCCGGGGTGAAGGTCCGCTCGATCGCTTCCTTGTCCTCGCCCTCGCGGCGGTCGCGGCCGAAGCCGATGGCCGATTTGGCCAGCTCGGCGGCGCCCGCGTTCGAGGTCATGATCAGGACCACGTTGCGGAAATCAACGGTCCGGCCGTTATGGTCGGTCAGCTTGCCGTGATCCATCACCTGCAACAGGATGTTGTAGACGTCCGGGTGGGCCTTCTCGATCTCGTCCAGCAGCAGCACGCAATGGGGGTGCTGGTCGACGCCGTCGGTCAGCAAACCGCCCTGGTCGAATCCGACATAGCCCGGGGGCGCGCCGATCAGGCGGCTCACCGCGTGCTTTTCCATGTACTCGGACATGTCGAACCGCAGCATCTCGACGCCGAGCGTGTCGGCGAGCTGCTTGGCGACCTCGGTCTTGCCGACGCCGGTCGGGCCCGCGAAAAGGTAGTTGCCGATCGGTTTCTCGGGCTCGCGCAGACCCGCGCGGCTGAGCTTGATGGCCGAGGCCAGCGCCTCGATCGCCGTGTCCTGTCCGAAGACGACCCGCTTGAGGTTCTGCTCCAGGTCGCGCAGCACCTCGGCATCGTCCTTGGAGACGTTCTTGGGCGGAATGCGCGCGATCTTGGCGACCACCGCCTCGATCTCCTTGGGGCTGATCGTCTTGCGCCGCTTGGAGTCGGCCACGAGATGCTGGGCGGCCCCGGCCTCGTCGATCACGTCGATCGCCTTGTCGGGCAGCTTGCGGTCGTGGATGTAGCGCGCCGACAGTTCCGCCGCCGCCTTGAGCGCGTCGGCGGTGTAGCGGATGTCGTGGTGCTTCTCGAAATAGGGCTTGAGACCCTTGAGAATCTTCACCGCGTCCTCGACCGACGGTTCGTTGACGTCGATCTTCTGGAACCGCCGCGACAGCGCGCGATCCTTCTCGAAGTGCTGGCGGAACTCCTTGTAGGTGGTGGAGCCCATGCAGCGCAGCTTGCCGCCCTGGAGCGCGGGCTTCAGCAGGTTCGAGGCATCCATCGCCCCGCCCGACGTGGCGCCGGCACCGATCACGGTGTGGATCTCGTCGATGAAGAGAATCGCGTCGGGATGTTCCTCGAGTTCCGAGATCACGGCCTTAAGCCGCTCCTCGAAATCACCGCGATAACGCGTGCCGGCAAGCAGCGCCCCCATGTCGAGCGAGTAGATCGTGGAGCCGGCCAGAACCTCGGGCGTTTCGCCGCGGACGATCTTGTAGGCCAGCCCCTCGGCGATGGCGGTCTTGCCCACGCCGGGATCGCCGACGAGCAGCGGGTTGTTCTTGCGCCGGCGACAGAGCACCTGGATGCAGCGCTCGACCTCGAGCTCGCGGCCGATCAGCGGGTCGACATCGCCCTTGCCGGCCTTGGCGTTCAGGTCGACGCAATACTTGGCCAGCGCCGATTCCTTGTCGTCGGTCTCGGCGTCGGCGACATGGACCTCGTCCTCGATGTCGCTTGCACCCGTGACCGGGCGCGCCTCGCCATGGTTCGGATCCTTGGCAACGCCGTGGGCGATGAAATTCACCGCGTCGTAGCGGGTCATTTCCTGTTCCTGCAGGAAGAAGGCCGCGTTCGACTCGCGCTCGGCGAAGATGGCGACCAGCACGTTGGCGCCGGTCACCTCGGTCCGGCCGGAACTCTGGACGTGGATCGCGGCGCGCTGGATCACCCGCTGGAAGGCGGCGGTGGGCACGGCCTCGGATCCCTCGATCTCGGTGACCAGGGTCGAGAGTTCCTCGTCGATGAAGGTGACCAGCGTCTGGCGCAGCTCCTCGAGATCGACGCCGCAGGCTTTCATCACCTTGGCCGCGTCGGGCTCGTCGATCAGCGCCAGCAGCAGATGCTCCAGCGTTGCGAGCTCATGGCGCCTGGCATTGGCCTGCGCAAGCGCCGCGTGGATGGCTTTTTCGAGCGTGTTCGAGAACGAAGGCACCCCTGCGCTCCTTTCCTGTATTCATGGCCATGCTGGCCCGGGCGACCGTGCCGCCTCAAGTTTAAAGTTTGGTTTTATGCGGCGCGGTTCAAGGAAATTCTGATCAATTTCTCTCTCGACACCGGGAAAACCGAACGCCTCAAAGACATCGGCGGACCGGTCAGAACCTGTCCTTGCGTTTGCGGATTTCCGCGAACACCTCTGCGTCCGCGGCATCCGTCATGCCGATGGCGGTCTTCACCTCGGGCAGAGCGGCCCGGAGGAAGGGATTCGTCGCGCGTTCTTCCGACAGCTTGGAGGGAACTGTAGGCCGCCCATCTGCGCGGGCGGCTTCGACGGCTTCACACCGAGACTTAAGCTGCGCGTTGTCCGGTTCAATGGTCCGGGCGAATTCCGCGTTCTTGGCGGTGTATTCGTGGCCGGAATAGACGAGCGTGTCGCCGGGCAGCGCCGCCAGCTTCGACAGGCTTTCCCACATCATCGGCGCCGTGCCCTCGAACACACGGCCGCAGCCGAGCGCCATGAGACTGTCGGCGGTGAAGACGGCATGAGACGCGGGAAAGTGAAAGGCGATATGCCCGACCGTGTGGCCCGAGACGTCGATTACTTCGCCCGTCTCCGCGCCGACGGCCACGCTGTCGCCCTCGTCCACGGCGGTGTCGAGCGGCGGCAAGCGGTGGGCATCCGCCCGCGCGCCGACGACGCGGGCGCCCGTCTCGCGGCGGAGGTCCTCGACGCCGTCGACATGGTCGGCGTGGTGATGGGTGATCAGGATCGTGCCGAGCTGCCAGTCCCGTTCCGCCAGCGCGGCGCGGATCGGGGCGGCTTCGGGCACGTCGACCACCGCTGTCTCGCCGGTAGCGGGATCATGCGCGAGATAGGCGTAGTTGTCGGACAGGCAGGGGACGGTGACGATCTCCAGAGGCATGGTTTTTTCCATCGGTCGAGACTAGGTTCAAACCAGTGTTCCCGATCGGCCCGGGCGTTGCAATGCATCTGGACGTGCAGAATCTGAAGAGCTTCTACTACCGGACGCAACTCGGCCGCGCGGCGCAGCGTGCGATCCGTGGCCAGCTGCTCGACCTCTGGCCCGAGGCGCAGGGGCAGACCGTGATCGGCTTCGGTTTCGCGGTGCCGTTGCTGCGCCCCTACCTGGCCCAGTCGCGGCGCACCATCGCGCTGATGCCGGGGCAGCAGGGCGTCATGGCCTGGCCCGACGGATTGCCGAACATCGCCGTTCTCGCCGAGGAAACGCAGTGGCCGCTGGCCACCGGCATGGCCGACAAGCTGATCCTGATGCACGGTCTCGAGACCTGTGAGAATCCGGGCATGCTGCTGGACGAGTGCTGGCGCGTTCTCGGTCCCGGGGGGCGCGCGATCTTCATCGTGCCGAACCGTTCGGGGCTCTGGGCGCGGCGGGACCGCACGCCGTTCGGATTCGGCCGGCCCTACAGCCTCGGGCAGCTCGAGACGCAGCTGCTCAAGCATCGCTTCGAGCCCGAGCGTCATCGCGCCGCGCTCTTCGCGCCGCCCTCGGGCCGGCGGTTCTGGTTGCGCACCGCCGCGATGTGGGAGGGGCTCGGGCGGCGGGTCTCGGCCTACATGGCCGGGGGCGTGCTGCTGGTCGAGGTCAGCAAGCAGGTCTACGCGCCGCGCCGCAGCGGGCTGCGCGAGAGCGTGCGAACCCCCCTCGGCGTGCTCGAGGGCATCACCGGTGCCAAACCGAAACCGGCGCGGCGCGGTCCGCGGTCGCCCGTGGAAGAATCGCCCGGTGTGGCCTGGACGGGCGCCGGATCGCCCGATTTCGCGGCCGCTTGCGCAGCTTCAAAGCGTCGCAGTCTGGCGGAAAGAGGTTAACCAACTGTTTTGCGGTGCAGCATCGTCGTCCAATTCGGCACTCTAAGCAGTTGCGGGATTGATGGGCCTTTGCTAGACCCGCGACGATCTCGGGGCGCGGATGCTCTGCGCCCCGTTTCTCTGCTTGAACCCGGTGCCTGGCAACAGGCCCGTCAGACGGAAGGGTGCCCGTGTCCGAATCTGCTTCGATCTCAAGCGGTATCGCCACCAGATACGCGACCGCCGTATTTGAACTGGCCAAGGAAGATAAACAGCTTCCGGCCCTCGAATCCGACATCGCCGCCCTGGCCGAGGCGCTCGAGCAGAGCCAGGACCTCGCGGCGCTGATCTCCTCGCCGGTCTACAGCCGCGACGACCAGTCGAAAGCCATCGTCGCCGTCGCGAAGAAAATGGGCCTGTCGCAACTGGTCACCAACACTCTTGGGCTGATGGCCGACAAGCGGCGTCTCTTCACGCTGCCCCATTTCCTGCGCGCGGTCGCCGAGCTGATCGCCGGGGAGAAGGGCGAGGTCACCGCCGAGGTGCGGTCGGCCAAGGCGCTGACCAAGGCGCAGCAGGACAAGCTGGCGAAGACCCTCAAGGAGTCCGTCGGCAAGGACGTGAACATCAATGCGACCGTCGATGAAAGCCTCATCGGCGGTCTTGTCGTCAAAGTGGGCTCGAGGATGATCGACAGCTCGATCGCCTCGAAACTGTCCAAGCTACAGAATGCAATGAAAGAGGTCGGATAATGGGTATCCAAGCAGCTGAGATATCGGCGATCCTCAAGGATCAGATCAAGAACTTCGGCGAGGAAGCCGAAGTGGCCGAGGTCGGCCGGGTTCTGTCGGTCGGCGACGGGATCGCCCGTGTCCATGGCCTCGACGCCATCCAGGCCGGCGAGATGGTCGAGTTTCCGGGCGGCATCCAGGGCATGGCGCTGAACCTCGAGGTCGACAATGTCGGCGTCGTGATCTTCGGCTCGGACCGGGACATCAAGGAAGGCGACACCGTCAAGCGCACGAACTCGATCGTGGACGTGCCGGTGGGCGATGCCCTGCTCGGCCGCGTGGTCGACGCGCTGGGCCAGCCGATCGACGGCAAGGGCCCGATCAAGACCGAGCAGCGTTTCGTCGCCGACGTGAAGGCGCCGGGCATCATCCCGCGCAAATCGGTGCACGAGCCGATGGCGACCGGTATCAAGGCCATCGACGCCATGATCCCGATCGGCCGCGGCCAGCGCGAGCTGATCATCGGCGACCGCCAGACCGGCAAGACCGCCGTGGCGCTCGACACGATGCTGAACCAGAAGGTCTACAACGACGCCGCCGGCGACGACGAATCGAAAAAGCTCTACTGCGTCTACGTCGCCGTGGGCCAGAAGCGTTCGACCGTCGCGCAGCTGGTGAAAAAGCTCGAGGAAACCGGCGCGATCGATTACTCGATCGTCGTTGCCGCGACCGCCTCCGAGCCGGCGCCGATGCAGTATCTCGCGCCCTACGCCGCGACGGCGATGGCGGAATTCTTCCGCGACAACGGCCGCCACGCGCTGGCCGTCTATGACGACCTGTCCAAACAGGCCGTCGCCTACCGCCAGATGTCGCTGCTGCTGCGCCGCCCGCCGGGGCGCGAAGCCTACCCGGGCGACGTCTTCTACCTGCACTCCCGCCTGCTGGAGCGCTCGGCCAAGCTGAACGAGGACAACGGCGCCGGTTCGCTGACCGCGCTGCCGATCATCGAGACCCAGGGCGGCGACGTGTCGGCCTTCATCCCGACCAACGTGATCTCGATCACCGACGGCCAGATCTTCCTGGAAACCGAGCTGTTCTACCAGGGCATCCGCCCGGCCGTGAACACCGGCCTCTCGGTGTCGCGCGTGGGCTCCTCGGCCCAGACCAAGGCGATGAAGTCGGTCGCCGGCCCGGTCAAGCTGGAGCTTGCCCAGTACCGCGAGATGGCGGCCTTCGCGCAGTTCGGCTCCGACCTGGACGCGGCGACGCAGAAGCTGCTGAACCGCGGCGCGCGCCTGACCGAACTGATGAAGCAGCCGCAGTACTCGCCGCTGACCAACGCCGAGATCGTCTGCGTCATCTACGCCGGCACGCACGGCTACCTCGACGACGTGGCGGTGGGCGACGTGGTCCGCTTCGAGCAGGGCCTGCTGAAGCACCTGCGCTCCAACAGCCAGGACCTGCTGGACGACATCACCAACAACGACCGCAAGGTCGAGGGCGAACTGGAAGAGAAGATCAAGGCCGCTCTGGACGAGTTCAAGAAAGACTTCGTTTGATCGTGGCCACGGGAAGGATTGGGTAAATGCCAAGCCTCAAGGATCTCAAAATCCGGATCGACAGCGTCAAGTCGACGCGAAAGATCACGAAGGCCATGCAGATGGTCGCGGCGGCCAAGCTCCGCCGCGCCCAGGAAGCGGCCGAAAACGCCCGCCCCTACGCGGAGCGGATGAACGCCGTGATGTCCCGCCTGGCGGACTCCGTGAAAGGGTCCGACACCGCGCCGAAGCTGCTGGCCGGGACCGGATCCGACCAGACCCACCTGCTGGTGGTGATGACGGCCGAGCGCGGACTCTGCGGCGGGTTCAACTCGTCGATCGTCCGGCTCGCCCGCCAGCGGATCGAGTCGCTGCAAGCGGCGGGCAAGACGGTCAAGATCCTGACCGTCGGCAAGAAGGGCCGCGAGCAGCTCAAGCGCGAGTACGGCGATCTCTTCGTCGGCCATGTGGACCTGTCCGAGGTCAAGCGCATCGGCTATGAAAACGCCCGGGAGATCACCCGCGATATTCTCGCGCGGTTCGACGGCGGCGAATTCGACGTGGCGACGATCTACTACAACACCTTCGAGTCGGTCATCAGCCAGATCCCGACCGAACAGCAGATCATCCCGGCCAGTTTCGAAGAGAGCGACGCCGACGCGACGCTCTACGAGTACGAGCCGGGCGAGGAGGAAATCCTCGAGGAACTGCTGCCCAAGGGCGTGGCGACGCAGATCTTTGCCGCACTGCTGGAAAACGGCGCCTCCGAGCAGGGCGCCCGGATGAGCGCGATGGACAATGCGACGCGCAACGCCGGCGAGATGATTGACAAGCTGACGATCCAGTACAACCGGACCCGTCAGGCGGTCATCACCAACGAGCTCATCGAGATCATTTCGGGTGCCGAGGCACTCTAGAGGAACCGGAGAAACGACATGGCAGACACGAAGAAACTCGGCAAGGTCACCCAGGTGATCGGCGCCGTCGTGGACGTGCAGTTCGAGGATCACCTGCCCGAGATCCTGAACGCGCTCGAGACCGACAACAACGGCAAGCGCCTGGTTCTCGAGGTTGCGCAGCACCTCGGCGAGTCGACCGTGCGCACCATCGCGATGGACGCCACCGAAGGCCTGGTCCGCGGCCAGGACGTGACCGACACCGAAGGCCCGATCACCATCCCGGTGGGCGACGCCACGCTCGGCCGGATCATGAACGTGGTCGGCGAGCCGGTGGACGAACAGGGCCCCGTCGAGTCGAAGGAACAGCGCGCCATTCACCAGCCGGCGCCGGAATTCGAGGACCAGTCGACCGAGTCCGAGATCCTCGTCACGGGCATCAAGGTGATCGACCTGCTGGCCCCCTATTCGAAAGGCGGCAAGATCGGCCTCTTCGGCGGTGCCGGCGTGGGCAAGACGGTTCTGATCATGGAACTGATCAACAACATCGCCAAGGTGCACTCGGGCTACTCGGTCTTCGCCGGCGTGGGCGAGCGGACGCGTGAGGGCAACGACCTCTATCACGAGATGATCGAGTCGAACGTCATCAAGCCCGACAACCTGTCCGAAAGCCAGGTGGCCCTGGTCTACGGCCAGATGAACGAGCCGCCGGGCGCGCGTGCCCGCGTTGCGCTGACCGGCCTGACCCTGGCCGAGCAGTTCCGCGACCAGTCCGGCACCGACGTGCTGTTCTTCGTCGACAACATCTTCCGCTTCACCCAGGCCGGGTCCGAGGTGTCGGCGCTGCTGGGCCGGATTCCCTCGGCGGTGGGCTACCAGCCGACGCTGGCGACCGACATGGGCCAGATGCAGGAGCGGATCACCTCGACCAAGTCCGGCTCGATCACCTCGATCCAGGCCGTCTACGTGCCCGCGGACGACCTCACCGACCCGGCGCCTGCCACGACCTTCGCCCACCTCGACGCCACGACCGTTCTGTCGCGCGCCATCTCCGAGCTGGGCATCTACCCGGCCGTGGACCCGCTCGACTCCAACAGCCGGATCCTGGATCCCGGCATCGTCGGCGAAGAGCACTACCAGGTGGCCCGTGACGTGCAGGGGATCCTCCAGCGCTACAAGTCGCTGCAGGACATCATCGCCATTCTCGGCATGGATGAACTGTCGGAAGAGGACAAGCTGACCGTGGCCCGCGCCCGGAAGATCCAGCGTTTCCTCAGCCAGCCCTTCGACGTGGCGCAGGTCTTCACCGGCTCGCCCGGCGTCCAGGTGCCGCTGGAGAAGACCATCGCCTCCTTCAAGGCGGTCGTCGCGGGTGAGTACGACCACCTGCCCGAGGGCGCGTTCTACATGGTCGGCGACATCGAGGAAGCCGTCGCCAAGGCCGAGAAGATGGCCGCTGACGCAGCCTGATAGAAACCGGAGGGGCCGATGGCCGATATGATGCAGTTCGACCTCGTGTCGCCGGAAAAACGCCTCGCCTCGTTCGAGGCGTCCGAGGTGTCGTTCCCCGGCGCCGAGGGCAACATGACGGCGATGGCCGGCCACATGCCGGTCCTGACCACGTTGCGCCCCGGCACCGTCCGGGTCGTGGGCGCGGACGGGGCGACCGAGTATGTGGTGACCCACGGTTTCGTCGAGGTGACGGCCGACTCGGTCTCGGTCATCGCCGAGAAGGCCTTCGCGCGCGAAGGCGTGTCCCGGGAGGAGCTCCAGGGCGTTCTCGAGGAAGCCCGGAGCAAGGCCGCCGAGGCCGAGCCCGAGCATCGGGACGCCGCAGAGAAGTTCGTCGCCGATCTCGTGCACCTGATCGACAACATGGACTGATCCGCCCGGGCGGCGCGATCCCGTGAAGACCCCGGCGGCATAACCGCCGGGGTCTTTCCGTTTCGTCTACCCGCATGGTGCATGATTTGCCAGAATACCCGGGGATCAAGGGGCGGAAACAGTCATGGAGCGTCTGGACGGATACCTGATCGGCATCGACCGCGGCAGCGTACTGATGTTCTCGCATTTCGACGAGGGTGGCCCGATGTGGGCGGGCAGCGGCCCGCGAGAGGTGCGCCGCGCGGTCCGGTTCTCGGGGCGGTTTCGCCGGCCGCCCTCGGTTCAGGCCGTGATCGAGATGTGGGACTTCGACAGCGCGACGAACCTGCGCGCGGACATCACCGCCGAAGCGGTGACCGAGACCGGCTGCGAGCTGGTGTTCCGCACCTGGGCCGACACCCGTATCGCGCGCCTGCGCGCGGGCTGGATGGCGATCGGTGAGCTGCCGGGCCCGGATACCTGGGACCTCTCCTGAGCTCAGGCGCTGCGCGGAAAGACGCCCTCGTAGATCGGGTCCAGCGTGGACGTCTCGAAGAGCGACGAGACCGAGTTTCCCTGCGAGATGTTCATGATCGCTTGGGCGAAGATCGGCGCGGTCTGCACGATGCGGATGTTCGGCGCGGCCTTGACCGCCGCCGTCGGCTCGATCGTGTCGGTGATCACCAGGCTCTTCATCACCGACTTGGTGATCCGTTCGACCGCCGGGCCGGACAGCACGCCATGGGTGATGTAGGAATGGACTTCCGAGGCGCCGCTTTCCATCAGCACCTCGGCGGCCTTGCAGAGCGTGCCGGCCGTGTCGCAGATGTCGTCGACGATGATGCAGGTCTGATCCTTCACGTCGCCGATGACGGTCATTTCGGCCACTTCGCCCGGCCTGCTGCGCCGCTTGTCCACGATCGCCAGCCCGCACCCGATTCGCTGCGCGAGCTCGCGTGCCCGGGCCACGCCGCCCACGTCGGGCGAGACCACGGTGATCTTGTCCAATGCGCCGTGGAACTGGTGCTCGATGTCCAGCGCGAATATTGGCGCCGCGTACAGGTTGTCCACGGGAATGTCGAAGAAGCCCTGGATCTGCGCGGCGTGAAGATCCATCGTCAGCACCCGCTCGATCCCGGCCTCGGTCAGAAGGTTCGCCACAAGCTTGGCGCTGATCGGGGTGCGGGCCTTGGTGCGGCGGTCCTGCCGTGCATAGCCGAAATAGGGGATGACCGCCGTGATCCGCGCCGCCGAGGACCGCCGCAGGGCGTCGGACATGATCAGCAGCTCCATAAGGTTGTCATTGGCGGGGTTCGAGGTCGGCTGGATGATGAACATGTCCTCGCCACGGACATTCTCGAAGACCTCGACGAAGATCTCCTGGTCGTTGAAACGCTCGATGCGTGCGTCGACGAGGTCGATCGTGTGGCCGCGATGCATGGTCATGCGGCGCGCGATGGCTTTGGCAAGCGTCTGGTTGGCGTTGCCGGAGATGAGTTTAGGCTCGTCGGTGGCAGGCATGGACGTGTCCCCAGGTTCCCGGTCGCAGAGAGGATGACGGTTTCGTGACCCTTGCCCCCGCTTAGCATTGCGGTACGGTCAATGCTAGACGCCAAAGCGGGGCGCACCGCCCCCGACATGCGCTCAGGAAGGGATCCCATGCCGCAGATCGACTACTATTTCTCGACGCTCTCTCCCTTCGCCTATCTCGCCGGAACCCGGCTCGAGGAAATCGCCGCGCGCCACGGCGCGGATGTCGTCTACAAGCCGCTCGACATCCTGGCGCTCTTCGCCCGGACGGGTGGCACGTCGCCGGCCGAGCGGCACCCGGCGCGGCAGGCCTACCGGCTGCAGGAACTGCGCCGGCAGGCGGCGAAGCACGGGATGGCGATCACCCTGCAACCGGCGCATTTCCCGACCAACGCCGCGCCGTCCTCCTATGCGATCATCGCCGCCCAGGCGGCCGGGGGCGGCGATACGGGCGCGCTCGTCCATGGTATCCTGCGGGCCTGCTGGGCCGAGGAGAAGGACATCGCCGCGGACGGCGTGATCCGGGAGTGCCTCTCGGCCGCGGGGTTCGACCCGGCGCTGGCCGACAGCGGGCTGCTCTCGGGGGCAGAGACCTACGCCGCCACGCTGGAGGAGGCGGTCGCGCGCGGGATTTTCGGCGCGCCCTTCTACGCGGTGGGCGACGAGCTGTTCTGGGGCCAGGACCGGCTGGAGGATCTCGACCTGCATCTCGCCGGCAAGATCTGACCCCCGCGGTCCTTGCCGGACCGGTTCAGCCCCGGATCAGGGACAGGAAACGGTCCGTCGACTCGAGGCTCGCGGACCAGTCGCAGACGAGCCTTGCGGTCAGGATCTCGTCCCCGGGTCCGTCGAGCGGCTGATCGAACGGCCAAAGATAGTATTGTGCGCCCGCCTCCTGCGCGCGGCGGTGCCCGGCGCGCGGCCAGCCGGCGAAGATCATGTTGGCCTCGACGGGATGCAGAACCTCGGCGTCGGGGATCGCGCGCAGCCCCTCTGCCAGGCGGCTGGCGGACTCGTTGGCCGCGACCGCGTTGCGCAGCCAGAGGTCGTTTTCCAGGTAGGCCGCCATCTGGGCGGACAGATAGCGGTGCTTGGAAAACAGCTGCGCGCCGCGCTTGCGCCGCAGCTCGAATTCCCAGGCCCTGGCCGGGTCGAAGAAGATCACCGCCTCGACGCCCATCAGCCCGTTCTTGGTGCCGCCGAAACTGACCGCGTCGATCCCGGCTTTCCAGGTCATCTCGGCCGGCGAACAGCCGAGCGTGACCAGCGCATTGGCAAAGCGTGCCCCGTCGAGATGGCAGGCCATGCCGTGCGCACGGGCGATCCCGGTCAGCGTGGCGATTTCGTCGGGCGTGTAGACCGTGCCAAGCTCGGTCGCCTGGGTGATGGTCAGGGGGCCGCGCTGCACGCCGTGCACGCCCTTCGTGCCCGTCTCGGCGATGGCGGTTTCGAGCGCGGCCGGGTCGATCTTGGCCCCGGCCCCGTCCACGAGGGTCAGCTTGGCGCCACCGGTGTAGAATTCCGGGGCACCGCATTCGTCTTCCTCGACATGGGCGACCCGGTGGCAGAAAATCGCCTGCCAGGGGTCCGCCAGCGTGGCCAGCGCCAGCGCGTTGGCGCCGGTCCCGGTCGCCACGAGGTAGACGGCGGCCTCCGGGGCCTCGAAGATCTCGCGGATCTTCGCCTTGACCCCTTCCATCAAGGGGTCGGCGCCGTAGGGCATCATGTAGCCTTCATTGGCGCGCGCGAGCGCCTCCAGCACCTCTGCCGGCACCGGGCCGGTATTGTCCGAGGCGAAATGCATCTCAAGGGTCCTCTTCGATCACGTAGTCTTCCAACTCGTCCTCGGTGACCTCGAATTCCGGCACGATGCGTCCCCGCATCGAGATCCCGGCGTCGTGCACCGAGTCCGGATCACCCGAGACCAACGGGTGCCAGTCGTAAAGCGGCTTGCCCTCGTACAGCAGGCGGTAGGCGCAGGTCGCGGGCATCCAGTAGGCGATGTCGGCGATGTTGCCGGGGGTCAACACCACGCAGTCGGGCACGAGTTGCTTGCGGATCTCGTATTGCCCGCACCGGCAGGTCTCGTCGTCGAGCAGCCGGCAGCCCACGCAGGTAAAGGCAACCTCGGCGGTCTCCGCGTCCTCCAGCTTCAGAAGGCAGCACTTTCCGCAGCCGTCGCAGAGCGCCTCCCACTCGGCCGGGCGGAGCTGGTCGAGCGGGATTCGTTCCCAGAAGCGGGCCCGCAGGCCCTTGTCTGCGCGCGGGTCGGTCATGGGCGGCAGACTGTCGCCAATCCGGGCCGAAGAAAACCCCGTTCAACCATGCGGGGCCAGCAGCCGGCGAGCCTCGGCGCAGTCGGCGTCCATCTGGGCGACCAGCGCGTCCAGGTCGTCGAATTTCAGCTCGGGCCGCTGGAAGGCCACCAGCGCGACCGACAGTTCCTCGCCATAGAGATCGCCGGAGAAGTCGAAGAGAAAGACCTCGAGGTTCGGCTTGTTCTCGCCGAACATCGGCCGGACACCGATCGAGGCCGCGCCCTGGTAGCTGCCGGCATAGGGGCCTGTCAGAACGTCCACCAGAACGGCATAGACGCCGAACCTGGGGGGGTGCAGTTCGTCGATGGCGATATTCGTGGTCGGGTAGCCCAGTTCGCGGCCACGCTGGTCGCCGCGGATCACCGGGCCGTCGATTCGGTGCCAGTGTCCGAGCATCCGGGCGGCATCCGCGGGCCGCCCTTCCGAGAGCGCGTTGCGGATCGAGGTCGAAGACACCTGGCCGGTCGCGTCAGAGATCAGCGCCGCCTCGGTCACGCCGAAGCCGCAGGCGGCCCCGAGCTCGCGCAGCAGGGCCACGTCGCCGGACCGCCCCTTGCCGAAGCGGAAATCCGCGCCGACGACGACGTGGCGCAGCCCGAGCCCGTCGCAGAGCACGTTGCGCGCGAATTCCTCGGCGGTCAGCGACGAGAGCGCGGCGTTGAAGTTCAACTCGTAGAGCAGGTCGACGCCGAGCTTTTCCAGCCGGTGGGCGCGGGCCTCGGCATTCATCAGCCGAAAGGGCGGGGCGTCTGGCGCGAAGAAGCGGCGCGGATGCGGCTCGAAGGTCACGACGCCCAGCGGGCAGCCGAGGCGCGCGCCCTCGGCCCGGGCGAGGTCGATCACCGCCCGGTGTCCCAGGTGCACGCCGTCGAAATTCCCGATGGCGGCAGAGGCGCCACGGTTCTCGGCGGCGACGTATTGATAGTCCCGGATCGTCCGCATGGGGACTGACCTATCGCCGGTCCCGGCGGCGCGCAAGCCGCGATGCGCGTCAGTCGAACTTGGCCGAGGGCGCGAGCACGACGGCCTCGCCCTTGAGGACCTTCTTGCCGTCGACGAGGCAGCGGCAGTCGAGCGTGACACGCCGCTTGGCGTGGTCGATCCCGGTGACCTCGACCTCGGCCAGAACGGTGTCGCCCGGGCGCACGGGGGCGAGGAATTTCAGGGTCTGGCCCATGTAGACCGTGCCGTGCCCGGGCAGCTGTTCGCCGATCACGGCCGAAATCAGCCCGGCGGTCAGCATGCCATGGGCGATGCGCCCCTCGAAGATCGTGTCCTGCGCGTAGCCATCGTCGAGATGCACCGGGTTCCGGTCGGTGGAGACCTCCGCGAAAAGCTCGATGTCACGGTCGGTGACCTCCTTGCGCAGGTAACGCGTCATCCCGATCTCGATATCCTCGATGCAGATCGTTCCGCGGGGCAGGTTGTCCAACATCTGACCTCTCGTCCGGCCGGGCGGCACAGGGCCGCGTGAGTAATAATGGGCCATTTTCAGGCCTGCGATTGGAACTTTATTACTTTGCAGGCGCAGAAAATCAAGAGGGAACTGCCCCGCCGCGCAACTTGCCGCAGGGGCGAGGGCGTCGCTGGGACGGGACGCTCAGCGCAGGTGGCCGATGCTGTAGTCGGGGCTTTGCTGCGCCTCTGCCAGATAGGCCTCGAGCCTGTCCGGGTCGGGCTGGCGGTCGGTGCCGGTCTCGGCGCGGGCCAGCCCGCCGCTGATGAAGAGGCTGTCGAGGTTCTCGCCGGTCGCGCCCTGGATATCGGTGGCGATCCCGTCCCCCATGCAGAGGATCCGGCTTTCGTCCACGGGGCCATCGAGCGCCCGCAGCCGGCGCCGCGCGAGATCGTAGATCGGCGGATGCGGCTTGCCGAAATAGAGGCTCTTGCCGCCCATCTCGGTGTAGAGCTGCGCCAGCGCCCCGGCGCAGAAGATGCGCTTGTCGCCCCGGTCGACCACGATGTCCGGGTTCGCGCAGAGCAGCTTCATGCCGGCATTCTTGGCATAGAGCAGCTGCGCCCGGTAATCCTCGGGCGTCTCGGTCTCGTCGTCCTCGAGCCCGGTGCAGACGATACCTTCGGCCTCGGTCAGCGGCACGCGCGTGATCCCGACCTCGTCGGTGATGTCATCGGCCGTGTCCGCGAAGAACGACTCGTCCACCGGCGGACCCATGTGATAGACGTGCCTGCCCACCGCGCCCCGCATCATGCCCGCCTGCGCCGAATCGCCCGACGAGGCGATATCGTCCCAGGTCGCGCGCGGCACGCCGATCTTTTCAAGCTGGCGGATGACGGCCGCGCGGGGCCGCGGCGAGTTGGTCAGCAGCACGACCTTGCCGCCGCCCGACTTGAACCGCTCCAGCGCCGCGACGGCGTCGGGGAAGGGGCGATAGCCGTCATGCAGGCAGCCCCACAGATCGACGAAGAGCGCGTCGTAGCGGTCCGAGATGTCGTCCAGCCGTTCGATGATGCGGGTCACGGGCAGGCTCCGGGCAGGGCAGGGGAAAGGCGCCGCACCGCGCGGCGCCCTGTTGGACCGTCTGGCCGGCTCAGAGTGCGAGGACCGGGACGATCTGTTTCTTGCGGCTGACGACGCCGGGCAGCACGACCATGTCGCCGGAGACCTCTGCGTCGAAGCTCTTCTCGGCGACGGTCTTCACGGTGTCGTTCGGAACCAGCAGCGTCGCCTCGCTCTCGAGGATGTCGACGACGAAGAGCAGCACCTCGTCGACGCCGTCCTCGGCCGCCACGTCCGTCATCGCCGCCATGAGCCCGTCCTTGCGGTCGAGCACGGTGGCCGGGCTCGTGGTCTCGAGCACCGAGACGCGGAACTTCTTGCCGCCCACCTCGTACTGCTTGGAATCCATCCGCAGAAGCTCGGCGTCGGAGAAGGCCGAGACGTCCGACTTCGCCGCGAACATCTCGGCGGCGTAGTCGGCGATGGTCACGCCGAGCTCGTCGGCCAGTTTCATGGCCAGGGCGCGGTCGGTCATGGTCGTCGTGGGCGAGCGGAATTCCAGCGTGTCGCTGAGGATGCAGGACAGCATCAGCCCCTTGATCTTGTCGGGCATCTTGCCGGCCTCGGCGCCCATCAGGTCGTTCATGATGGTCGCGGTGCAGGCCACCGGCCGGATCGTGATATTGATCGGGCCGCGGGTGGTCAGCCCCCCGGCGAGAAGGTGATGGTCGATCACCTCGATCACGCGCGCATCGTTGATGCCGTCGGGCAGTTCGGCGGGATTGTTGGTGTCCACCACCACGACCTCGTCCTCGGCGGCGACACCGTCGATGATCTCCGGCTGGTCGAAGCCCCACCGCTCCAGCACGAACTTCGCCTCGGTGTTCGGGTCGCCCAGCAGCTTGGGCTCGGCCGGCATGTCGCGCAGTTCGCTCAGGTACCAGGCCCAAATGATGGGCGAGCCGGTCGCGTCCGTGTCGGGGGCCTTGTGGCCGAATACCTTGATCATTGTGGTCCGTCCGTATTTGGAATGGGCTCTAAATCGTCGCCGTTATAGGCAGCGCGCCGGGGCTTGTCACCCGTGCGGCCCGGCCGCGCGCGGCTTTTTTCGCCCCCGTCCCGACGGCCCGGGAAAATCCGCACCGAACGGAGTTGACAGCGCGTGGCGCTTTGCCTATGTGCGGCCTGTTAGCACTCAGAGGTGGTGAGTGCTAACAGGAGGAACGACCACCTGTGACAGTGGAACCCTTGAACGAAGGAGCGTTCTGAGATGGCATTCAAACCGTTGCACGACCGTGTTCTGGTCCGGCGCGTCGAAAGCGACGACACGACCAAAGGCGGCCTGATCATTCCCGACACCGCCAAGGAAAAGCCCCAGGAAGGCGAAGTCGTCTCCGTCGGGGCCGGCGGACGTGACGAAGACGGCGAGCGCATCGCACTGGACGTGAAGGCCGGCGACCGCATCCTCTTCGGCAAATGGTCTGGCACCGAAGTCCAGATCGAAGGCGAAGACCTGCTGATCATGAAGGAAAGCGACATCCTCGGCGTGATCGAGTGATCCGTCGCCCTTAAACACAACCGACAACCAGGAGCAATCAAAGATGGCTGCTAAGGACGTCAAGTTCGACACAGATGCCCGCAACCGGATGCTTCGCGGCGTGAACATCCTCGCGGACGCCGTGAAAGTGACGCTGGGCCCGAAAGGCCGCAACGTCGTCATCGAGAAATCCTTCGGCGCGCCCCGGATCACCAAAGACGGTGTGACGGTCGCCAAGGAAATCGAACTCGAGGACAAGTTCGAGAACATGGGTGCGCAGATGGTCAAGGAAGTGGCCAGCCGCACCAATGACGAGGCCGGCGACGGCACCACCACCGCCACCGTTCTGGGCCAGGCGATCGTCAAGGAAGGCATGAAGGCCGTCGCCGCCGGCATGAACCCGATGGACCTGCGCCGCGGCATCGACCTCGCCGTCGACAAGGTCGTCGAGCAGATCCAGAACGCCGCGCGCCCGGTGAACGATTCCGCCGAGGTCGCCCAGGTCGGCACCATCTCGGCCAACGGCGAGCACGCGATCGGCCAGCAGATCGCCGACGCGATGCAGAAGGTCGGCAACGAGGGCGTCATCACCGTCGAGGAGAACAAGGGCCTCGAGACCGAGACCGAGGTGGTCGAGGGGATGCAGTTCGACCGCGGGTACCTGTCGCCCTACTTCGTGACCAACCCCGACAAGATGATCACCGAGCTCGAGGACTGCATGATCCTCCTGCACGAGAAGAAGCTTTCTTCCCTGCAGCCGATGGTGCCGCTGCTCGAGTCGGTCATCCAGAGCCAGAAGCCCCTGCTGATCATCGCAGAGGACGTGGAAGGCGAGGCCCTGGCCACGCTCGTGGTCAACAAGCTGCGTGGCGGCCTGAAGATCGCCGCCGTCAAGGCGCCGGGCTTCGGTGACCGTCGCAAGGCCATGCTGCAGGACATCGCCGTCCTGACCGGCGGCCAGGTGATCTCGGAAGATCTCGGCATGAAGCTCGAGAACGTCACCATGGACATGCTCGGCCAGGCCAAGAAGGTCTCCATCACCAAGGACGAGACGACCATCGTCGACGGTCTCGGCGAGAAGGCCGAGATCGAGGCGCGCGTCGCCCAGATCCGCCAGCAGATCGAGGAGACCACCTCGGACTACGACCGCGAGAAGCTCCAGGAGCGCCTGGCCAAGCTCGCGGGCGGCGTCGCGGTGATCCGCGTCGGCGGTGCGACCGAGGTCGAGGTGAAAGAGCGCAAGGACCGCGTCGATGACGCCCTGAACGCGACCCGTGCGGCCGTGCAGGAAGGCATCGTCGTCGGCGGCGGCGTGGCGCTCGTCCAGGGTGCCAAGGCGCTCGAGGGCCTCACCGGCGTCAACTCCGACCAGAATGCCGGCATCATGATCGTGCGCAAGGCGCTGGAGGCGCCGCTGCGCCAGATCGCCGAGAACGCCGGCGTCGACGGCTCGGTGGTCGCGGGCAAGATCCGCGAATCCGACGATCTCAAGTTCGGCTTCAACGCCCAGACCGAGGAATACGGCGACATGTTCGAGTTCGGCGTGATCGACCCGGCGAAGGTCGTGCGCACCGCGCTCGAGGACGCCGCCTCGGTGGCCGGCCTGCTGATCACGACCGAGGCCATGGTCGCGGACAAGCCGCAGAAGGAAGGCGCCGGTGCCGGCGCCGGTGGCGGCATGCCCGACATGGGCGGCATGGGCGGCATGATGTAATCTGCCTGCCCGCCATGGCAGAACGACGGAAAGGGGGCCCTCGGGCCCCCTTTTTTCATGGACGGCGCGGCTGTGCCGGCGCTGCCAGGGGCGGCAGAAGCGCATGGCGCATGCGCGCGGGTCTTGATCTGGCTCATGCCGGGAACAATCCCGATGCGATATCGTTAGATATCAAAAATTGGGGTTAAATCATGTTTCAAATTCTTTTGACCATTTTTTGCGCGCTTGCTCTGGCCGCGCCGCTTTCGGCGCAGACCGACAGCGAGCGCCGGACCTTCGGCGACGACGTCTTTCTTGCCGGCGAGGACGTGATCCACGCCGGGACCGGTGCCGACGATGCCTTTCTCGCGGGCGATGGCGTCACGCTGGAGGCCGCGATCACCGGGACCGCGCATATGGCGGGCCGGCGTCTGTCGGTTCTGGGCGAGGTCGGCGGCGATCTCTACGCCGCCGGGATGGATATCCTGCTGGGAGCGCCCATCCGCGGCGACGCCACGGTCGCGGGCTACGATATCCGCGTCGATCGCGCCGTGGGCGGCGATCTGCGGGCGGCGGGAACCTCGGTGCATGTCACGGGACCGGTCGCGGGCTATGCGCTGCTGACCGGCGAGGCCGTGACGATCGCGGGCCGGATCGACGGCGACGTCGAGGTCAGCGCCGGGACCATCGCCTTCGGCGCCGACGCCGAGATCGCCGGGACGCTGACGCTCCATCACGAGGATCCGGCCTCGGTGGAGGTGCCGGCCGGCGTCCTGCCGGCGGAGCGGATCACGCGGCGGACGCTTGAGGACTGGGAGCACGGGCCGCGCGATTTCGCCCCGGTCGGCTGGGGCGCGGTGATCGCCGGCTTTCTCGGCAGCGTGCTGGCGGTCGGGCTGATCGCGACCCTGGTGGCCGCCATCGTCCCGCAAGGCTTGGCGCGGCTGCGCGAGCAGGCGCTCGGCCAGCCGTTCCGGACGCTCTGGATGGGTTTCCTGACGCTCTCGGTTCTCTCGGGGGCGGCGATCCTGCTGGCGGTCACGGTGATCGGCATCTTCGTCAGCCCCGCCGCCGTGCTGGCCGCGCTGGCCGTGGGGTTCGCCGGCTATGTCATCGGCGCCTATGCCTTCGGCGTCGGGCTTCTGGGCGCGTTCGGCCGGGCGGCGCCTGACAGCATCGGCGACCGGGCGCTTG
This sequence comes from uncultured Maritimibacter sp., assembly GCA_913063035.1. Lineage (GTDB taxonomy): Bacteria > Pseudomonadota > Alphaproteobacteria > Rhodobacterales > Rhodobacteraceae > CAJXYS01. The sequence continues at coordinate 60,706 of CAJXYS010000015.1, forward strand.
CGGCCTTCACCGGGGCGCTCGCCACCGGACTCGTCACGCTGATCCCGCTTCTCGGCTGGGTCTTCGCCATGGCGCTGACGCTGCTCGGGACGGGCGCGCTCGCCGTGCGGGTGCTGCGGCCGGCTTTCTTCACCGAACGGGCGGCCTGACGCCGGGTCATCCGGCCGGGATGTCGCAATCCCGGCCCGTCCCGCCTATCTGGGGACCATGCGCGCGGTCGTAGTGATTCTCTTTCTCGGTCTGCCGGCAGGGCCGGCCGTGGCGGACTGCGTGGTCCTCCTGCACGGTCTGGCGCGCAGCTCGGCCTCGCTCGTCGTCATGGAACTGTCGCTGGAACAGGCGGGCTACCGAACGGTGAACCGCAGCTATCCCTCCACCGATGCAACGGTGGGTCGACTGGCCCTGGCCGCCATCCCCGAGGCCCTCGCCGCCTGCGGCACCGAGCGCCCGGTGCATTTCGTGACCCATTCGATGGGCGGGCTGCTCGCCCGGGCTTACCTGCAGGATCGAGAGATTGCGGGCCTGGGCCGGATCGTGATGCTGGCGCCCCCGAACCAGGGCTCGGCACTGACCGACGAGATGCGCGACTGGCCGGTCATCGCGGATCTCCACGGCCCGGCCTTCGACCAGCTCGGCACCGGGCCCGGCAGCCTGCCGAACCGGCTCGCCCCGGTGACAGCGGCCGAGATCGGGGTCATCGCGGGCAGCGTGTCGCTGAACCCCGTTCTGTCGGAAATGATCCCGGGCGCCGATGACGGCAAGGTGTCCGTCGCCAGCACCCGCCTCGAGGGCATGGACGACCACATCGTCCTGTCCGTCAGCCATACCTTCATGATGAACAACCCGCTCGTCATCGCGCAGGTGCTGACCTTTCTCGAGACCGGCCGCTTCGAGCACGGGCTCACCCTGGGCGAGGTGATCCAGCGCCAGTTCACCGGCAGGTGACGGATCGGCCCGCCCCGGCCGCGCCTGCGGGGTGCAGGTGCCCGAGCGGCGCGGGAAAGGCGTCGGCGCCTAGCGCGACACCGGACCCAGGACCCGGTTCACATGGCCCATCTTGCGGCCCGGCCGCGTCTCGGCCTTGCCGTAGAGATGCAGCGCGGCGGCCGGGTCGGCGGCATGGGCCGGCACGTCGTCCATGTCGTCGCCGATCAGGTTCAGCATCTCCACGTCGGCATAGCGGGACCCGTCGCCGAGCGGCCAGCCGGCGATGGCCCGGATATGCTGCTCGAACTGGTCGACGGTGCAGCCCTGCTGCGTCCAGTGGCCGGAATTGTGCACCCGCGGTGCGAACTCGTTGACGACGAGCCCGCCCGGTGTGACGAAAAGCTCGAGCCCCAGCACGCCGACATAGTCGAGCGCGTTCAGCAGGCGCCCCGCCGCCAGCACCGCATCGGTGCGCCGGGCCTCGCTCAGCTGCGCCGGCACCGTCGTGCGGCGCAGGATCCCCTCCTCGTGGACGTTCTCGCCCGGGTCGAAGCAGGCCACGCGCCCGTCCAGCCCGCGGGCCCCGATGACGGAGACTTCGGCGGTGAAATCGACGAAGCCCTCCAGCACGGCCGGCGCGCCCGCGATGGCCGCGAGCGCCGCGGCGGCGTCATCTGGCGCGGCCAGCCGTGCCTGGCCCTTGCCGTCATAGCCGAAGCGGCGGGTCTTCAGGATCGCGGGGACCCCGACCCGCGCGATCGCCGCCTCCAGGTCATCGGCGCCGTCGACCGCCGCGTAGGGGGCGGTGGCGAGCCCGATCTCGTTCAGGAAATCCTTTTCCGCCAGCCTGTCCTGGCTCACCGCCAGCGCGCGGCGGCCCGGACGGATGGGCGCATGGGCCTCGACCACGTCGAGCGCGGCGGTCGGCACGTTCTCGAATTCGTAGGTGACCACGTCGACCGCCGTGGCGAAGGCCGCCAGCGCATCGGCGTCCTCGTAGGGCGCGGTGGTCACGCGATGGGCGACCTGCCCGGCCGGCGGCTCTGCGCCCGGCTCGAATATGTGGCTGCGATAGCCAAGCCGCGCCGCCGCGACCGACAGCATGCGGCCGAGCTGCCCGCCGCCGAGAATGCCGATCGTGGCGCCTTGGGGCAGCCGGTCAGTCATCCGACGGCTCCTCGGGGATCGCGGCCGAGAGCGCCGCGCGCCAGGCGTCGAGCCGGTCGGCGAGCGCCGTGTCGGTCATGGCGAGGATCTGCGCGGCGTAGAGGCCGGCATTGGCCGCACCGGCCTGGCCGATGGCCATCGTTCCCACCGGGAACCCTTTGGGCATCTGCACGATGGAGTAGAGCGAATCGACCCCGGACAGCGCCCGCGTCTGCACAGGCACGCCGATCACCGGCACACGGGTTTTCGAGGCCATCATCCCCGGCAGATGCGCCGCGCCGCCCGCGCCCGCGATGATGACCCTGAGGCCGCGGTCCACGGCGGTCCTGCCATAATCCCAAAGCCGGTCCGGCGTGCGGTGGGCCGAGACGATCCGCGTCTCGTAGGCCACGCCCAGCTCGTCCAGGATATCTGCCGCGGCTTTCATGGTGGCCCAGTCCGACTGGCTGCCCATGATGATGCCGACCTCGGTCTTGCCCATGCCTGTCCCCGTTTGCGCGTCAGTTCAGGAAGCGCGCACTATAGTGATCCGGGCGGCTCAGGCAATGATGTCGGGGAACAACTCGTCCTCGATCCGCGCGATCTTGTCCTTGAGCACGAGCTTCTGCTTTTTCAGCCGCCGGAGCGTGAACTGGTCGCTGCGCGAGGTCTCGTCCAGCGCGGCGATGGCCTCGTCCAGATCGCGGTGTTCGCGCTTGAGATATTCAAGCTCGGCACGGAGCACGTCCGTCCGGTCCATCTGGGTCGGCGGGTTCATTTGCGTCGCGATCTCTCGGTCTGTTCGGGAACCCCGACTATACCATCTGCGCGCGCTTCTGGAAGCCCGTTCCGCCCGTGGGACTTGCGCGGCCGCCCGGGCGCGCCCATATCTTGCGAGGGTCCGCCGAAACGGGGGCCTGACCGCTGGTCGCTTACGACAAGGACTAGGACATGACGAAACTCACACTCGCATCGCATCCCTTTCTGCTGGGATTCGATCAGCTCGAACGCCTGGTGGAACGCACCGCCAAGACTGGCAATGACGGCTATCCGCCCTACAACATCGAGCAGGCCGCGGAGAATGCCTACCGCATCACGCTGGCCGTGGCCGGCTTCCGCGAAGAAGACCTGTCGATCACGCTGGAGGATCGCCAGCTGGTCGTGCGCGGCAAGCAGGCCGACGACACCGACGGCCGGGTGTTCCTGCATCGCGGCATCGCCGCGCGCCAGTTCCAGCGCAGTTTCGTGCTGGCCGACGGGGTCGAGGTGACCGGCGCCGCCATGGAAAACGGGCTCCTGCATATCGATCTGCGTCGCGCTGTGCCGGACCAGGTCGTGCAGACCATCGAGATCAACAAGGGGTGAGGCAAGTCATGGATCACAAATACGACATCGATACCGGCAGCAAGGACCGCATCGTCTATGTGCGCCCCGTCGCCGTCGAGGATCTGCCCGACGAGCTGCGCGAGCATGCGCCCGGCCTCGAGCAGATCTACGCCGTCCATGACGAGGACGGCCAGCGCCTGGCCCTCGTGCGCGACCGGAGCTTGGCCTTCGTCCTGGCCCGCCAGAACGACCTGGACCCGGTGAGCGTCCACTGATCTCAGGGGGCGGCCGCGCCGCCCCATATCCCCCAGCGCCGCGCCAGCAGCGCCGCGCCGGCCTTGTTGGCCGCGCCGCGCGCCTGGCCGCCCAGAACCGCATCCTGAAGCGCCCCGGCCTCGCCGGCATGCGGGGCGCATCCGGCGCGGACATGGGGCGCGCACCAGATGCCGACGCCCCGTTGCGCGAGCCAGCCCGACAGCCAGATGTCGTCGATGGCCCAGAGCGCCGCGGGTATCTTTGCCGTTTCCGGTGCGAACCAGTCCGGGTTCACCAGCACCCCTGCGAACCCCTGCGCGATATCGACATGGCCGTGCCGACCCGGCGCCGTGCGCGGTGCCCGCGCCGCGGCGGGGCCGGCCGATCGCGCCAGCCGGCCGGTCCGGATCATCTGCGCCGGTGGCCGCAGCCAGGGGCGCGGCCCGGGCCGCGGCCGTAGCGGGGACAGCCCAAGGTAATCGACGTCGAAACCCGCCCCGGCGATCGCCATGCCGGGCCGTGCCCGGGCCGTGGCGCAGATTCGGGCCGTCCAGGCGGGGCCGTAGACCCAGTCGTCGTCGCAATAGAGAATCCGCGCCCCAGTGCCCGCCAGCTCCGCCGCGAGCGGCAGAAGCTTCGTGGCCGGGCCGAGATCCTCCTCGACGACGCGCAGCTCCACGCCAGCCGGCAGGGCGGGCGGCGTCCCGTCCCAGTCCGGAAACCGGCGGTAGCGGCGCGGGATCGTCACCCGGATCAGGTCGGGGGCGCGGCGCTGGGCGCGCAGGCTTTCGAGCGTCGCGCCCAGGGTCGCGAAACGCGGCGGGATGGTGGTCAGCGAGACCGCAAGCATGGTCCGGTTATAGCCGAGACGGCCGCGCCCGTAAGCCGCGGCCTTCCCCCGCGGGCCTCATCCCTTGATAAGCCCCATCTGTTCGAGCTTGAGGATCACCTGGTGGGCGCAGTGGTCCACGTCCATGCCCTCGGTGTCGACGCGCAGCTC
>CAJXYS010000016.1 GCA_913063035.1 uncultured Maritimibacter sp.
GGCGAGGTCATGGCCCGTGGCAAGATCTCGCCGCCGCGCCGGGGCGAGATGAAGACCTCGATGGAGGCGCTGATCCATCACTTCAAGCTCTACACCGAGGGTTTCCACGTCCCCGAGGGCGAGGTCTACGCCGCCGTCGAGGCGCCCAAGGGCGAGTTCGGCGTCTATCTCGTGGCCGATGGCACGAACCGGCCCTACCGCGCCAAGCTGCGGGCGCCGGGCTTCCTGCACCTGCAGGCGATGGATCATGTCGCCAAGGGTCACCAGCTGGCCGATGTCTCGGCCATCATCGGGACGATGGACGTCGTTTTCGGGGAGATCGACCGATGAGCGCGCCCGCCCCTGTCACAATTCCAGTCGGAGAGTCCAGCGTCTGATGCTTCGCCGTCTTCATCACGAACAGCCCGAGAGCTTCGCCTTCACGCCGGAGAACCTGGCCTGGGCCAAGGCGCAGATGACCAAGTATCCCGAGGGGCGCCAGGCCAGCGCGGTGATCCCGCTGCTTTGGCGCGCCCAGGAACAGGAGGGCTGGCTGACCCGCCCGGCGATCGAGTACGTCGCCGAGATGCTGGACATGGCCTATATCCGCGCCCTCGAGGTCGCGACCTTCTACTTCATGTTCCAGCTCGCGCCGGTGGGTTCGGTGGCGCATGTGCAGGTGTGCGGAACCACCTCCTGCATGATCTGCGGGGCCGAGGACCTGATCGCGGTCTGCAGGGAAAAGATCGCCGACGCGCCGCATGCGCTTTCGGCCGACGGCAAGTTCAGCTGGGAAGAGGTCGAATGCCTCGGTGCCTGCGCGAACGCGCCGATGGCCCAGATCGGCAAGGATTACTACGAGGACCTGACCGCCGCGCGCTTCGCCGAGATCCTCGACGCGCTGGCCGCGGGCAAGGTGCCGCCCCCCGGGCCGCAGAACGGGCGCTACGCTTCGGAGCCGCTCAAGGGGCTGACCAGCCTCGAGAAATACGAGAGCGGCCGGACCCAGCATAACGCCTCCGTCGCCCGTGCGCTGGACCTGGGCGACACGGTCAAGCGCATCGACGGCACCGAAGAGCCGCTGCGGACGCCGTGGAACGGCGACAAGAGCCCGGGCGCGGTCAAGCCGGTCAAGACGAAACGGAAAGAGGCCAAGCCCGCGCGCAAGGCGCCCGCGGACGACACCGGCGTCGCCAAGCAGGAGGCGCGCGCCAAGCCCCGCGCCAAGCCCGAGACGGGCGAGGCCGCGCCGGACCAGCACAAGCCGGCGCTGATGGACGCGCCCCGCGACGGCAAGGCGGACGACCTGACGCGGATCAACGGCGTGGGTCCGGCGCTGGAGAAGATGCTTCACGACCTGGGCGTGTTCCACTTCGAGCAGATCGCGGCATGGACCCCGGCCGAGGTGGCCTGGATCGACGCGAACCTCGTGCGCTTCAAGGGCCGCGTCAGCCGCGACGGCTGGGTGGCGCAGGCCAGGACACTGATCGCAGACGACGACCGGGCGGAGAAGGGCGACGACTGATCGTCCCGCGCCCCCCAAGGCAGGTTGGCTATGACCGAAACGCAGGCACGGCAGAACAGGGCAGCGGGCGCGGGGACGCGTCCGGATGCAGGCCGGCGTCATGCAGGAACCGGGCAAACCGCAGGGGGACGATAGCATGGAAGAACAGAAAGTCTTCGGGATGCCGTGCCACAGGGCAAGCTGGGTCGCGGCCGCGGCCTTCGGCATCGTGGTGCTGTGGCTTCTCGCCGGGCGTTTCGGCGCGGGGATCGTCCCCGGCCTGATCGCGGGCGTGGTGGTGGCCGCCGGGGCAGGGATCCTGCTGACGCGGGCCTTCTGCGTCGACGCCGAGGAACTGCGCGGCGCGGAGGGCAGCACCGGCGCCACCGGCGCGACGGGCCATATGCCCGACACCCGGGCGGCCGATCCCTTGCCCACCGAAACCGCGGATGTCGCGGACAGCCACGAGAAGGCGGTGCTCGAAACCGCGGCGGCGGGCGTGCCGCCGGTGACGGCCCCGCCCGATGCCGGGGACGATCGCCCGATCGAGGATGCCGTCGCCCCCGAGGCCGCGCCCGAGGCGCCGGCGCAGGCAACGGCCGAGGCCGGCCGCAAGCCCGGTGCGCTCGATGCACCGCGGGGCGGGCAGGGCGACGAGCTGACCCGGATCAAGGGCGTGGGCCCCAAGCTGGCCGCGACGCTGAACGAGATGGGCATCTTCCATTTCGACCAGATCGCCGCCTGGTCGCAGGCCGAGGTCGCCTGGATGGACGACAACCTGACCGGCTTTCCCGGCCGTGTCAGCCGCGACGACTGGGTCGGCCAGGCGCAGGCGCTGGCAGCCGGTAACGACGGGGGCGGCGCGTGACGATGGCCCAGCGCGACGACAACAGCGCCACGCGGGCGGAGACCCGCCTGGCGGCCATCGTCATCATCGCGACGATGGCGCTCTGGATGGGGGCGTCGTACCTGGGCGGGCGACTGGGGCTGCCGGTCCGCTTCGCCTTTCTTATCGACCTGGCGGCGCTGGCCGCCTTCTTCTGGGCGCTGGTCGTCCTGTTTCGCGTCTGGCGGAAACGCCAGGAACATGGAGAGTGACAGCATGCTGAAGGACCAGGACCGGATCTTCACCAATCTCTACGGGATGCATGACCGGACGCTGCAGGGCGCCCGGAGCCGCGGCCACTGGGACGGGACCGGCGCGCTCATCGAGAAGGGCCGCGACTGGATCATCGAACAGGTCAAGGCCAGTGGGCTGCGCGGGCGTGGCGGCGCGGGCTTCCCGACCGGGCTCAAATGGTCCTTCATGCCGAAGGAATCCGACGGCCGCCCCGCATACCTGGTGGTCAATGCCGACGAGTCGGAACCCGGCACCTGCAAGGATCGCGAGATCATGCGCCACGATCCGCATACGCTGGTCGAGGGCTGCCTGATCGCGAGTTTCGCGATGAACGCCCATGCCTGCTACATCTATATTCGTGGCGAGTATATCCGTGAACGCGAGGCGCTGCAGGCCGCCATCGACGAGGCCTATGACGCGGGCCTCGTCGGCAAGAACGCCTGCGGTTCGGGCTGGGATTTCGACATCTACGTCCATCACGGCGCCGGCGCCTATATCTGCGGCGAGGAAACGGCGCTGCTGGAAAGCCTCGAGGGCAAGAAGGGCATGCCGCGCATGAAGCCGCCATTCCCGGCCGGGGCCGGGGTCTGGGGCTGCCCGACCACGGTGAACAACGTCGAATCCATCGCCGTCGTGCCCACCATCCTGCGCCGCGGCGCCGAATGGTTCGCCGGCATGGGCCGGCCGAACAACACCGGCACCAAGATCTTCGCGATCTCGGGGCATGTGAACAATCCCTGCGTGGTCGAGGAAGAGATGTCGATCCCGCTCAAGGAACTGCTGGAGAAGCATTGCGGCGGCGTCCGCGGCGGCTGGGAGAACCTGAAGGCCGTCATCCCGGGCGGCTCGTCGGTGCCCTGCATGCCCGCGAGCCTCTGCGACGATGCGCTGATGGATTTCGACTGGCTCAAGGAACAGAAATCCGGGCTCGGCACCGCCGCGGTGATCGTCATGGACCAGTCCACCGATATCGTGAAAGCCATCTGGCGGCTCTCGAAATTCTATAAGCACGAGAGTTGCGGTCAGTGCACCCCGTGCCGCGAGGGCACGGGATGGATGATGCGGGTCATGGATCGCCTCGTGACCGGCGACGCCGCGCCCGAAGAGATCGACATGCTGCTCGACGTCTCCAAGCAGGTCGAGGGGCACACGATCTGCGCGCTTGGCGATGCGGCGGCCTGGCCGATCCAGGGCCTCATCCGCCATTTCCGGGACGAGATCGAGGACCGGATCAAGGCCAAGCGAACCGGGCGCGGCAGCGCCGTGGCAGCGGAGTGAGGCCGATGCGGATCGCGGGACTCCTTCTCTTGATGGCGCTGGCGGCGGGATGTTCCCGCGGGCGCGACGTGGTGACCTTCGACGGCTACCGGCTGGACGCCCGCGTCACCAAGCTGGGCGAGGATCGCCGGAACATGGCGATCCGGGTCCGCCCGGCCGCGGTGCCGGGCCAGTCGGCGCAGAAGGCCGCGCGCTATGCCGCGACGAAGCACTGCATCGAGTATACCGGCGTCTCGGACGCGGTGTTCGACGCCGATCCCGAGACCGGCCTCTGGCTCTACGAGCTTGACGGCGACGCGCGGATCTACAGCGGGCGCTGCACGGGATGAGCGCCGCGCCTGCATATCCCGCACCGGTCCGCGGTCCGCGGGTCCGTGGCGGCGGAAAGGAAATCGGCGGCCGGCGGCCGCGACAGCAAGGAACCTGCCCGGCCGCGGCCGGGCGAGGCGGCGGAGTAGCGAATGTCTGACCTGCGCAAGATCATCATCGACGACGAGGAATACGAGGTCGACCCGGCCCTGACCCTGATCCAGGCCTGCGAGGATGTGGGGATCGAGATCCCGCGCTTCTGCTACCATGAACGCCTGTCGATCGCGGGCAACTGCCGCATGTGCCTGGTCGAGGTCGTGGGCGGCCCGCCCAAGCCGACGGCCTCCTGCGCGATGCAGGTCAAGGATCTGCGCCCGGGCCCCAACGGCGAACCGCCGGTGGTGCGCACCAATTCGCCGATGGTCAAGAAGGCCCGCGAGGGGGTGATGGAGTTCCTGCTCATCAACCACCCGCTCGACTGCCCGATCTGCGACCAGGGCGGCGAATGCGACCTGCAGGACCAGGCGATGGCCTACGGCGTCGATTTCAGCCGCTTCCGCGAGCCCAAGCGCGCGGTCGAGGATCTCGATCTCGGCCCGCTGGTCGAGACCCACATGACGCGCTGCATCTCCTGCACGCGCTGCGTGCGCTTCACCACCGAGGTGGCGGGCGTTTCGGTCATGGGCCAGACCGGCCGCGGCGAGGATGCCGAGATCACCACCTATCTCGGCGATCTGATCGACAGCGAGATGCAGGGCAACATCGTCGATCTTTGCCCGGTCGGGGCGCTTACCAACAAGCCCTACGCCTTCACCGCGCGGCCATGGGAGCTGAAGAAGACCGAGACCATCGACGTGATGGACGCGCTCGGCTCCAATATCCGGGTCGACACCAAGGGGCGTGAGGTCATGCGCATCCTGCCGCGCAACCATGACGGGGTGAACGAGGAATGGATCTCGGACAAGACCCGCTACGTCTATGACGGGCTGCGCCGCCAGCGGCTCGACAAGCCCTATGTCCGCGAGAACGGCAAGCTGCGCGCCGCGAGCTGGGAAGAGGCGCTGACCAGGACCGCCGCGGCGCTGAAGGGCGCCGGGAAGATCGCGGCGCTGGCCGGCGATCTCGCGCCGGTCGAGGCGGTCTACGCGCTCAAGCAGCTGGTCACGGGGCAGGGCGGGGCCGTGGAGTGCCGCACCGATGACGCCAAGCTGCCGGCCGGCAACCGCTCGGCCTATGTGGGCACGGCCCGGATCGAGGATCTCGACACCGCCGAGCGGGTGCTGCTGATCGGCACCAACCCGCGCCACGAGGCCCCGGTTCTGAACGCGCGCATTCGCAAGGCCTGGCTCGAGGGCGCCGAGGTGGCGCTGGTGGGCCAGCCGGTCGACCTGACCTATGACTACGCCCATCTGGGCACGGGACGCGAGTCGCTGGCCGAGGCCGTGAAGATGGGCGGCGACGACGAGATCCGCGCCAAGCGCTCGGTCGTGGTCGTCGGGCAGGGTGCGATCCAGGGCGCCGACGGCGCCGCCGTGCTGGCCGCCGCCCAGAAGATCGCGGAAGAGACCGAAAGCGGCCTCCTGGTGCTGCACACCGCCGCGGGCCGCGTGGGCGCGATGGATGTGGGCTTCACCACCGATGGCGGGTGCGCGGCGGCGATGGACGGCGCGGATGTCGTCTACAACCTCGGTGCCGACGAGGTGGAGATCGCCGAGGGTCCCTTCGTCATTTACCAGGGCAGCCACGGAGACCGCGGCGCGCACCGCGCCGACGTGATCCTGCCGGCCGCGGCCTACACCGAGGAACAGGGCCTCTTCGTCAACACGGAGGGCCGCCCGCAACTGGCGCTGCGCACCGGGTTCCCGCCGGGCCAGGCCAAGGAAAACTGGGCCATTCTCCGGGCGCTGTCCGCGCAGATGGACGCCAGGTTGCCCTACGACTCGCTGGCGCAGCTGCGCCGGGCGCTCATCACCGAGTTCCCGGATCTCGAACGCATCGACGAGGTGCCCGAGAACCGCTGGGACCGGCTGCCGGACGGCAAGCTCGGCAGCGGCGATTTCGAACCGGCGATCCGGGATTTCTGGCTGACCAACCCGATCGCGCGCGCCTCGGCGCTGATGGCCGAGATGTCGGCCAGCGCCCGCGCGCGCGCCGGCAAGATCGCGGCGGAGTGAACGCATGATCGGTCGCCTGCCCCTCGGCCCTGTCGCGCTGGCCCTGGCCGTTTCGGCCGGGGCGGCGGGCTGTGCGCCGCTGGGCGAGAAATCGGCCAAGGCGCCCGAATACATGGGCGTCGAGACGCGCCTGCTCGATCATGACCTGGTGAATTTCCGGGTCGCGATGCGGGGCGCGCGCGACGGCGCGGACGTGACCGCCTATGCCGACTGCGCGGCCGCGCAGTACGCGCTGATCCGGGGCTTCGGGTTCGCGCGGCATGTGCGGACGAATGTGGAAGAAGACGGTGGCCTTTGGCGCGGAGATGCGGTTTATACCGTCTCGGCGTCGTTGCCGCGCGGGGTGTCGCCCATCGACGCCGAGGTCGTGACGGCGGCCTGCGCGGACCAGGGCATACCCACGGTTTGAGGGACACGAGCAAGCATGGCTGAATTTCTGGACACCGGCTTCGGGACCTTCGTGATCATCCTGGCGCAATGCCTGATGCTGCTCGGCTTCGTGATGATCTCCCTGCTGTTCCTGGTCTATGGCGACCGCAAGATCTGGGCCGCGGTGCAGATGCGGCGCGGCCCCAACGTCGTGGGCGTCTTCGGCCTGCTTCAGACGGTGGCCGACGCGCTGAAATACGTCGTCAAGGAGGTCGTGATCCCGGCGGGGGCCGACAAGACGGTGTTCATCATGGCACCGCTCGTGTCCTTCGTGCTGGCGGTTATCGCCTGGTCTGTCGTGCCTTTCGCGCCGGGCTGGGTGCTGGCCGACATCAATGTGGGGCTGCTCTTCATCTTCGCGGCGTCCTCTCTCGAGGTCTATGGCGTGATCATGGGCGGATGGGCCTCGAACTCGAAATACGCATTCCTGGGCAGCCTGCGCTCGGCCGCGCAGATGATCTCCTACGAGGTCTCGATCGGCTTCATCATCGTCGGCGTGCTGCTGTCCACGGGCTCGCTGAACCTGAGTGCCATCGTGATGGCGCAGGACGGCGCCTACGGGCTGTTCTCGTGGTACTGGCTGCCGCACCTGCCGATGGTGGTGCTGTTCTTCGTCTCGGCGCTGGCCGAGACCAACCGCCCGCCCTTCGACCTGCCGGAGGCCGAGTCGGAACTGGTCGCGGGCTACCAGGTGGAATACTCCGCCACGCCCTTCCTGCTGCTGATGGCGGGCGAGTACATCGCCATCTTCCTGATGTGCGCGCTGATGAGCATCCTGTTCTTCGGCGGCTGGCTGAGCCCGATCCCGGGCCTGCCCGACGGCGCCTTCTGGATGGTGGCGAAGATGGCGGTGTTCTTCTTCCTCTTCGCGATGGTGAAGGCCATCGTGCCGCGCTACCGCTACGACCAGCTGATGCGGCTGGGCTGGAAGGTGTTCCTGCCGATGTCGCTGGGCTGGGTCGTGCTGGTGGCGTTCTTCGCGCAATACGGATTGTTCGGCGGGGCCTATGCCCGCTGGGCCGTTGGAGGCTGATTCATGGGTATCGACTGGACAAGGGCCACCCGTTATTTCCTGCTGGCCGATTTTATCGGCGGCATGGGGCTGGGGCTGCGCTATTTCTTCGCGCCGAAGGCGACGGTGAACTACCCGCATGAAAAGGGGCCGCTCAGCCCGCGTTTCCGCGGCGAGCATGCACTCAGGCGCTATCCCAACGGCGAAGAGCGCTGCATCGCCTGCAAGCTGTGTGAGGCGATCTGCCCGGCGCAGGCGATCACCATCGACGCCGAACCGCGCGAGGACGGCTCGCGCCGGACGACGCGCTACGACATCGACATGACGAAATGCATCTATTGCGGGTTCTGCCAGGAGGCATGTCCGGTGGATGCGATCGTCGAGGGTCCGAATTTCGAGTTCTCCACCGAGACCCGGGAAGAACTTTACTACGACAAGGCCAAGCTGCTGGAGAACGGCGATCGCTGGGAAGCGGAGATCGCCCGCAACATTGAACTCGACGCGCCCTACCGCTAAGCGGGGCGCGCGCCAGCGGCCGCCGGATCGGACCGGTGGCCGGACATGAAAAGGCCCCCCGAGAGGGGCCAAGCAAAGGGGACAGAGATGGGCTTCGCGGATATCGCCTTCTATGTCTTTGCCATTCTCGTGGTGGCCGCCGGCCTGTTCACCGTGATGGCACGCAACCCGGTGCACTCGGTGTTGTGGCTGATCCTGGCCTTCCTGTCCTCGGCCGGGCTCTTCATCCTGATGGGGGCGGAATTCGTCGCGATGCTGCTGGTCATCGTCTATGTCGGCGCGGTCGCGGTGCTGTTCCTCTTCGTGGTGATGATGCTCGACGTGGACTTCGCCGCGCTCAAGGCGGGCATGGCGAAATACATGCCGGTCGCGCTGCTGATCGGGGTCGTGCTGCTGATGCAGCTCGGCCTGGTCTTCGGCGACTGGCAGTTCGCCGAGACCGCCGAGACCGCGCGCCAGGCCGTGGCGCCGGCCCCGGGCGAGACGCAGAACACCTCGGCGCTCGGCGGGCTGATCTACACCCAGTACATCTATCTCTTCCAGGCGGCGGGCCTGATCCTGCTGGTGGCGATGATCGGCGCGATCGTGCTGACCGTGCGCCATCGCCAGGACATCAAGCGCCAGAACATCCTGGACCAGATGTATCGCGATCCCGCCAAGTCGATGGAACTGAAAGACGTCAAACCGGGGCAGGGGCTCTGAGATGGTCGGACTAGAACACTACCTCACCGTCGCCGCGGCACTGTTCGTGATCGGCATTTTCGGCATCTTCCTGAACCGGAAGAACGTCATCATCATCCTGATGTCGATCGAGCTGATGCTGCTCGCGGTGAATATCAACCTCGTGGCCTTCTCGACGCATCTGGGCGATCTCGTCGGCCAGGTCTTCACCCTTTTCGTGCTGACCGTGGCCGCGGCCGAGGCGGCGATCGGGCTGGCGATCCTGGTCTGCTTCTTCCGCAACCGCGGCACGATCGACGTCGAAGACGTCAACCGGATGAAAGGGTAAGGCGACATGGAAACGATCATCCTCTTCGCCCCCCTCGTCGGCGCCATCCTCTGCGGCTTCGGCTGGAAGTTCATGGGCGAGAAGCCGGCCCAGATCACCGCGACGGCGCTCTTGTTCCTGTCGATGCTGCTCAGCTGGATCGTGTTCCTGGGCTTCGACGGCGAGACCCAGCAGATCCCGATCCTGCGCTGGGTCGAAAGCGGCACGCTCTCCACCGACTGGGCGATCCGGCTCGACCGGCTGACGGCGACCATGCTGATCGTGGTCACCACGGTGTCGGCGCTGGTCCATCTCTACAGCTTCGGCTACATGGCCCATGACGAGAATTTCCGCGACGACGAGTCCTACCGGCCGCGGTTCTTCGCCTATCTCTCCTTCTTCACCTTCGCCATGCTGATGCTGGTGACGGCCGACAACCTGCTGCAGATGTTCTTCGGCTGGGAAGGCGTCGGCCTCGCCTCCTACCTGCTGATCGGCTTTTACTATCGCAAGCCCACGGCCAATGCGGCGGCGATGAAGGCCTTCATCGTCAACAGGGTGGGCGACTTCGGTTTCGCGCTCGGCATCTTCGGGCTTTTCTTCCTGGTCGACAGCGTCAATTTCTCCGACGTCTTCGCCGCCGCGCCGGAACTGGCCGAGACCTCGCTCACCTTCCTGTGGATGGAGCTGAACGCGGCCAACCTGATCGCCTTCCTGCTGTTCGTCGGCGCCATGGGCAAGTCGGCCCAGCTTATCCTGCACACATGGCTGCCGGACGCGATGGAAGGTCCGACCCCGGTCTCGGCGCTGATCCACGCCGCGACCATGGTGACGGCGGGGGTGTTCCTCGTCTGCCGCATGTCGCCCGTCTTCGAGTTCGCGCCGGAGGCCAAAACCTTCGTCGTCTATCTCGGCGCGACCACGGCCTTTTTCGCGGCCAGCGTCGGGCTGGTGCAGAACGACATCAAGCGTGTCATCGCCTATTCGACCTGTTCGCAGCTCGGCTACATGTTCGTGGCGGCGGGCGTCGGGGTCTACTCGGTCGCCATGTTCCACCTGCTGACCCACGCCTTCTTCAAGGCGATGCTGTTCCTCGGCGCTGGCTCGGTGATCCACGGGATGCATCACGAGCAGGACATGCGCCACTACGGCGGGCTGCGGAAGAAGTTCCCCTATACCTTCTGGGCGATGCTGATCGGCACGCTGGCCATCACCGGGGTCGGCATCCCGCTGACCGGGTGGATCGGCTTTGCCGGCTTCGCCTCGAAGGATGCCGTGATCGAGAGCGCCTATGCCGGCACCGCGGGGGGGTATGCCTTCTGGATGCTGGTAATCGCGGCGCTGATGACGAGCTTCTATTCCTGGCGGCTGATGTTCCTGACCTTCTGGGGCAAGCCGCGCGGCGACAAGCACACCCATGAACACGCCCATGAAAGCCCGACGGTGATGCTGATCCCGCTGGGCGTGCTGGCCATCGGCGCGATCTTCGCCGGCGCGATCTGGTATGGCAGCTTCTTCGGCAAGACCAACGAGGTCGTGAAGTTCTTCGGCGGCAATTACGGCAAGCCGGCCGAGGAGCTGGTCGAGGCCGTGGCCGAGCGCAGCCCCAAAGCATCGGAGCTGCACTACGTGATGGAAAGCGCGCCGGGCGAGGCGGCGATCTACATCGCGCCGGAGAACACCATCCTGCACGAGGCGCATTACGTGCCGACCTGGGTCAAGCTTTCGCCCTTCGTCGCGATGCTGCTGGGGCTGGGCGTGGCCTACCTGTTCTACATCGTGAACCCGGCGCTGCCGGCGCGGCTGGCTGAAAACCAGCGCCCGCTCTATCTCTTCCTGCTCAACAAGTGGTATTTCGACGAGCTTTACGACGTCGTCTTCGTGCGGGGCGCGAAGTGGCTCGGCCGGTTCTTCTGGAAGCGGGGAGACGGCGACGTGATCGACGGCTCGATCAACGGCGTGGCGATGGGCATCGTGCCCTTCTTCGCGCGGCTCAGCCACCGCATGCAGTCCGGATACATCTTCACCTACGCATTCGCCATGGTGCTGGGCCTCGTGGTCCTTGTCACCTGGATCACCATCAGCGGGGGCGCGAACTGATGGATAACGTGCTTTCGATCATCACCTTCATCCCGCTGATCGCGGCCGTCATCCTGGCGGCGCTTCTGCGGGGCGACGACGCGGCGGCACAGCGCAACGCCAAGTGGCTGGCGCTGGTGGCGACGACGGCGACCTTCCTCGTCTCGCTCTTCGTCTATGCCGCGTTCGACCCCGCCGATACCGGTTTCCAGTTCGTGGAAGAGCGCGACTGGCTGCTCGGGCTCAGCTACAAGATGGGCGTCGACGGGATCAGCGTGCTCTTCGTGCTGCTGACCACCTTCCTGATGCCGCTGGTGATCGCCTCGGCCTGGAACGTGACCGAGCGGGTCAAGGAATACATGATCGCCTTCCTGGTGCTCGAGACGCTGATGCTCGGCGTGTTCATGGCGCTGGACCTGGTGCTGTTCTACCTCTTCTTCGAGGCGGGCCTCATCCCGATGTTCCTGATCATCGGGATCTGGGGCGGCAAGAACCGCATCTACGCGGCCTTCAAGTTCTTCCTCTACACGCTCCTCGGTTCGGTCCTGATGCTCGTGGCGATGATCGCCATGTGGATGGATGCCGGCACCACCGATATCCCGACGCTGCTCACCCATGAATTCTCCTCCGGGCCGATCACGCTGCTGGGCTGGCAGATCGCCGGCGGCTTGCAGACGCTGATGTTCCTGGCCTTCTTCGCCAGCTTTGCGGTGAAAATGCCGATGTGGCCGGTGCATACCTGGCTGCCCGACGCGCATGTGCAGGCGCCGACGGCCGGCTCCGTGGTGCTGGCGGCGATCCTGCTGAAGATGGGCGGCTACGGCTTCCTGCGCTTCAGCCTGCCGATGTTCCCCGTCGCCTCCGACTTGCTGGCCGATTTCGTGATGTGGCTGTCGGTCATCGCCATCGTCTACACCTCTCTGGTGGCGATGATGCAGGACGACATGAAGAAGCTGATCGCCTATTCCTCGGTCGCGCATATGGGCTTCGTGACGATGGGCATCTTCGCGGCCAACCAGCAGGGCATCGACGGCGCGATCTTCCAGATGATCAGCCACGGCTTCGTCTCGGGCGCGCTCTTCCTGATCGTGGGGGTGATCTACGACCGGATGCATACCCGCGATATCGAGGCCTATGGCGGGCTGGTGAACCGGATGCCGGCCTATGCGCTGGTCTTCATGCTGTTCACCATGGCCAATGTGGGGCTGCCGGGCACCAGCGGCTTCGTGGGCGAGTTCCTGACGATGATGGGCGCCTTCCAGGCCAATACCTGGATCGCCTTCGTCGCGGCCACCGGCGTGATCTTCTCGGCGGCCTATGCGCTCTGGCTTTACCGGCGCGTGGTGTTCGGGGACCTGATCAAGGAAAGCCTGAAGTCGATCACCGACATGACCCCGCGGGAACGCTGGATCTTCGCGCCGCTGGTGGCGATGACGCTGCTGCTCGGCGTCTATCCGAGCCTGATCCTCGACGTCACCGGCCCGTCTGTGAGCGCGCTCATCTCCGGGTACGAGACCGCACTGCTCGAGGCTGGCGACGTGCAGCTGGCCGGCAATTAAGGGAACCGCCTGATGATTGGTACCTATCTTTCCGTCGTCCTGCCCGAGCTGGTCCTGGCCGTCTATGCCATGGCCGCGCTGATGTACGGGGTCTATACCGGCAAGGACCGCGAGGCGCCGCTGCTGATCTGGCTGACCGCGGCCGTCATGGTCGGGCTGGGTTTCTGGATCGGGCTGGCCCCCGCCGGCACCGAAACCGCCTTCGGCGGCTCCTTCATCGATGACGGCTTCGCGCGGTTCGCCAAGGTGACGATGCTGATCGCCGCCGCGATCGTCCTGCTGATGAGCCAGGATTTCATGGCGCGTCACGGTTTTCTACGCTTCGAGTACCCGGTACTCGTGGCGCTGGCGACGCTCGGCATGATGATGATGGTGTCGGCCAACGACCTGATGGCGCTCTATGTGGGGCTCGAGCTGCAGTCCCTGGCGCTGTATGTCGTGGCGTCGATGCGCCGCGATTCCGCCCGCTCCACCGAGGCGGGCCTCAAGTATTTCGTGCTTGGCGCGCTCAGCTCGGGGCTTCTGCTCTACGGGGCGTCGCTGACCTACGGCTTCGCGGGCACGACCCTGTTCTCCGGCATCGTCGAGGCCGCCAGCGGCGGCATGTCGTTGGGCCTGCTCTTCGGGCTGGTCTTCATCGTCACCGGGCTGGCCTTCAAGGTCTCCGCGGTGCCCTTCCACATGTGGACCCCCGATGTCTACGAGGGGGCGCCGACCCCGGTCACGGCCTTCTTCGCCACCGCGCCCAAGGTGGCCGCGGCGGTGCTCTTTGCCCGGGTTGCGCATTCCGCCTTCGGCTCGGCCGTCGACGACTGGAGCCAGATCGTCGCGCTCCTGTCGGTGCTGTCGATGTTCCTCGGCTCCATCGCCGCGATCGGCCAGACCGACATCAAGCGGCTGATGGCCTATTCCTCGATCGCGCATATGGGGTTCGCGCTGATGGGGCTGGCCGCGGGCACCGTGGGCGGCGTGCAGGCGCTGCTGATCTACCTCGCGATCTACGTGACCATGAACATCGGCACCTTCGCCTTCATCCTGTCGATGAAGCGCGACGGCGAGCCGGTAACCGAGATCGCGTCGCTCAGCCTCTATTCCCGGGCGGAGCCGCTCAAGGCGCTGGCGATGCTGGTGCTGCTGTTCTCGCTGGCCGGGATCCCGCCGCTGGTGGGGTTCTTCGGCAAGTTCTACGTCCTCAAGGCCGCGGTCGAGGCCGACATGGCTTGGTTGGCCATTGCCGGCGTGATCGCCACCGTGATCGGCGCCTTCTACTACCTGCGGATCGTCTACCTGATGTATTTCGGCGAACCGCGCGAGGCCCTGGACAGTTCCATGCCGGCGGTGCAGTGGGTGGCGCTGATGGCCTCGGCCGCGATCATGGTCGTCGGTGTCGTCAACCTCTTCGGGATCGAGGGCCTCGCCGCCGCCGCCGCCGAAACGCTCGTCCGCTAGATGGGCGATTGGCCCGAGGGTGTCGATCGCCGGGTTCTGGAGAGCGTCGACAGCACCAATGCCGAGGCCGCCCGCATCGCGCCGGGCCTGGCCGGACCCTGCTGGATCATGGCGCTGCGCCAGACCGCGGCGCGCGGGCGCCGGGGGCGGGCCTGGGCCAACCCGCAGGGCAATTTCGCGGCCACGCTGGTCCTGCGACCAACCGAACCTCCGGCACAGGCCGCGCTGCGCAGTTTCGTCGCCGCGCTGGCGTTGCGCGATGCGCTGGTGACGCTGACCGGCCAGGAGGCGGCGTTCCGGCTGAAATGGCCCAACGACGTGCTGGTCAACGGCGGCAAGCTTGCCGGCATCCTGCTGGAAAGCGCGGGGCAGGGCGGCGGCATGGCACATCTCGCCATCGGCATCGGCGTGAACCTCGCCCGGGCGCCGGCGGCCGCGCTGCTGGGCCCCGAGGCCGTGCCGCCGGCCAGCCTGGCCGCGGAAACCGGGGTGAGTGTCACGCCGCTGCAGTTCCTCGAGACGCTGGCGCCGGCCTATGATCGCCGCGAACGCCAGTTCGTAACCTACGGCTTCGCGCCGATCCGGACCGCGTGGCTGGCGCATGCCGCCAGGCTGGGCGCGCCCGTGACCGCCCGGACCGGCCGCGAGACGCTGACCGGAACCTTCGAGACGGTGGACGAGACCGGCAATCTTCTTCTAAAGACGGGCGATGGCCGCAGGGCGATCCCCGCGGCAGACGTTTTTTTCTGACAGGGTCAGGCCCATGCTTCTGGCGATCGACTGCGGCAACACCAACACGGTCTTCTCGATCTGGGACGGCGCGCGCTTCCTGTGCACGCTGCGCACCTCGACCGAGCATCAGCGGACCGCCGACCAGTATTACGTGTGGCTCTCGACGCTGCTGACCCATCACGGCATCCCGATGAACATCGACGAGGTGATCATCTCGTCGACCGTGCCGCGGGTGGTCTTCAACCTGCGGGTTCTCTGCAACCGGTATTTCGACTGCCGGCCGCTGGTCGTCGGCAAGGAGGAGTGTCTCCTGCCGGCCGCGCCGCGGGTCGATGCCGGTACCCAGGTGGGGCCGGACCGGCTGGTCAACACCGCCGGCGCCTTCGACCGCCATGGCGGCGACCTGGTCGTGGTCGATTTCGGCACCGCCACGACCTTCGACGTGGTCGCCCATGACGGCGCCTATGTCGGCGGCGTCATCGCGCCGGGCGTCAATCTCAGCCTCGAGGCGCTGCACGCCTCGGCGGCGGCGCTGCCCCATGTGGACGTCACCAAGCCGCAGGCGGTGATCGGCACCAACACGGTGGCCTGCATGCAGTCCGGCGTCTTCTGGGGCTATGTTGGATTGGTGCGCGGGGTCTGTGACCGCATCCGCGCCGAATACGAGACCCCGATGCGGATCATCGGGACCGGTGGGCTGGCCTCTCTTTTCGCGCAGGGCGACGTGCTCTTCGACGCGATCGAGGACGACCTGACGATGCATGGCCTGACGGTCATCCACGCTTTCAACAAGGAACACGGCAACGCATGAGCAGTGACAGAGTGATCTACCTCCCCCTCGGCGGCGCCGGGGAAATCGGCATGAACATGTATCTCTACGGCTATGGGCCGAAGGGAAAGGAACGGTTCATCATCGTCGATACCGGCGTCACCTTTCCGAACATGGAAACCTCGCCCGGCGTCGACCTGATCATGCCGGATATCGACTGGATCGCGGCGCGCCGCGACCGCCTGGACGCGATCTTCATCACCCACGCGCATGAGGATCATGTCGGCGCCATCGGGCTCTTGTGGGACCGGCTGCGCGCGCCGGTCTATGCGCGTCGCTTCACCGGCACGCTGGCGCAGATGAAGATGGAGGAACGCGGCCGGAACCCCGACGATGTCCGGATCGTCAAGCCCTTCCCCGAGACGGTCGAGGCGGGTCCCTTCAGCGTCAGCTTCCTGCCGGTGTCGCACTCGATCCCCGAGACCTCGGCGCTGGTGATCGAGACACCGAAGGGCAAGCTGATCCATACCGGCGACTTCAAGCTCGACCCGACGCCGCGCGTGGGCGAGCCCTGGGATCCCGCGCTCTGGCAAGAGGCGGCGAAAGGCGGGGTCCAGGCCTTGATCTGCGACTCCACCAATGTCTTCAACACCCATGCCGGCCGGTCCGAAGAGACGCTGACCGAAAGCCTCCGCGACCTCGTCGCCGATGCGCCGGGCATGGTCGTGGTCACGACCTTCGCGTCCAACGTGGCGCGGGTGAAGACCCTGGCCGAGGCCGGGCGATCCGCCGGCCGCTCGGTGGTGCTGCTGGGCCGGGCCATGCGCCGCATGGTGTCCACCGCCGAGGAAACCGGCGTGCTGAAGGGCTTTCCGCCGACGATCTCGCCCGAGGACGCGCAGGACCTGCCGCGCGAGAACCTGATGCTGATCGTCACCGGCAGCCAGGGCGAGCGTCGCGCGGCCTCGGCGCAGCTGGCCAATGGCCGCTACATGGGTCTGCAGATGAAGGCCGGCGACATGTTCCTGTTCTCCTCCAAGACCATCCCGGGCAACGAGGTCGGCGTCGGCCGCATCGTCAACGCCTTCTCCGAGATGGATGTCGACGTGGTCGAGGACGACGATCGCTACCACGTCTCGGGTCATGCCAACGGCCCGGACCTGGAGGCGATGCACGACCTGGTGAAGCCCCGGATGGTCATCCCGATGCATGGCGAGCATCGCCACCTGCGCGAGCATGTCCGCCTGGCCGAGTCCCGCGGCATCGCCGCCGCGATCGCGGTGAACGGCACCATGCTGGATCTCACCGGCGACCGCCCCAGGGTCATCGACAACATCGAGGCCGGGCGCACCTATCTCGACGGCAACGTCCTGATCGGGGCGATGGACGGCATCGTCCGCGACCGTATCCGCATGGCGCTCAACGGGCATGTCACGGTCGGCGTGATCGTGGACGAGGACGACGAGGTTCTGGAAGATGCCTGGGTGGAGCTGATGGGCCTGCCCGAGACCGGCGCCAGCGGCGCCCCGCTGGTCGAGGCGGTCGAGGATGCCGTGGGCGACGTGCTGGCCCGGGCCGACACGCGGACGGTGATGGATGACGACAAACTGGAGAAGCTGGTCCACCGCGCCGCCCGGATGGCGGTGAACGAGGTTCTGGGCAAGAAACCCGAGGTCACGGTGCTGATCAGCCGGCTGGTCGCCCAGTAGCGGCGACCGGCGGGCCGGTCCGGGCGAGACCCCGGGCCAGCCAGCCGGGCAGGGCGGGCCGTCAGCCCGCCATGCGTTCCTCGAAGCTCATGGCGATGAAGCTCGGCAGGTGGTCGCCCATGCCGACGACCTCGTCTTGGCGCCGCTTGTCCTCGCCGCCCTTCTTGCCGCGCCCGCGCGACCTGGCGGCAGGCTTCGTCTTTTCCTCGGGCTTGGGCTGCGCCTCGGCCTTCGGCGCCGCGTCTTCGGCGGCCGGCGGGGCGGGTTCCGCCTTGGCGGGTGCCGCGGTCTTGGCGGCAGACCGGCGCGATCGGCGCGCCGGCGGCTTCCCGGGGTCCTCGGCGGCATCGGGCGCGGGCGCCGTGTCCGCGTCCGTTGCCTTCTTGCTGCGCGACCGGGTCGGCGCAGGATTGTAGGGGCTTTCCATGCGCGGGATTTCCCGCTGCAGGAGATCCTCGATCGCCTTGAGATACTTCTCGTCGGCCGGCATCGCGATGGTCAGGGCGCGCCCCTCGCGCCCGGCGCGGCCCGTGCGGCCGATCCGGTGGACGTAGTCTTCCGAATGGCTCGGAACGTCGAAGTTGAACACGTGGCTGACCGAGGGCACGTCGAGCCCGCGCGCGGCCACGTCGGAGGCGATCAGCAGCTTGATCTCGCCGTCGCGGAACCCGTCCAGCGTCTTCGTGCGCAGCGACTGGTCCAGATCGCCATGGATCGGCGCGGCGTCGTAGCCGTGCTTTTTCAGCGACTTGGCCAGGATATCGACCTCGCTCTTGCGGTTGCAGAAGACGATGCCGTTCGTCAGCTTCTCGCCTTCCTGGTCGATCAGCGCGCGCAGCACTTCGCGCTTTTCCTTGGCCGCGCGGTCGCGGCGGCTGGGGCTGTACTCGATCACGTGCTGGTCGATGGTTTCGGCCGTCGTGGCCTGGCGCGCCACCTCGACCCGCGCAGGGGCGGTGAGGAACTCGTTGGTGATGCGCTCGATCTCCTTGGCCATGGTGGCCGAGAAGAAGAGCGTCTGCCGCGTGAAGGGAGTCAGTTTGAAGATCCGCTCGATATCGGGGATGAACCCCATGTCGAGCATCCGGTCGGCCTCGTCCACGACCATGATCTGGACGCCGTTCAGCATCAGCTTGCCGCGTTCGAAATGGTCGAGCAGGCGGCCGGGCGTCGCGATCAGCACGTCGACGCCCCGGTCGATCAGCTTGTCCTGTTCCTTGAACGAGACCCCCCCGATCAAGAGCGCCTTGGTCAGCTTTGTGTGCCTGGCGTAGGTGTCGAAGTTCTCGGCCACCTGCGCGGCAAGCTCCCGCGTCGGCGCCAGCACGAGGCTGCGCGGCATCCGCGCGCGGGCCCGGCCCTTGCCGAGCAGGGTGATCATCGGCAGCACGAAACTGGCGGTCTTGCCCGTGCCGGTCTGCGCGATGCCGAGGACGTCGCGGCCCTGCAGCGCATGTGGGATCGCCTGCGCCTGGATCGGCGTGGGTTCCTCATAGCCGGCTTCGGCAATGGCTTTCAGGACTTTCGGGTCGAGATCGAGGTCGGTGAATTTGGTCATGTGTATCCGTCTGGTGCGGCCGGTTTCCGTTTGCCGCAAGATCGGTGTGGCGCACGTTGAAGAAGCCTAGGGCCCTTGGTGCTGCCGTCGACACCGTTTCCCTACGCGAATCGCCGGGACTGGTCAACGTGCGGCGCGGGTTTTTGCGCCATATCGGGCAGTTGCGGCGATTTCTCACCCAAAAAAGGGTAGGGTGTGTCAACCGGAAGGCGATCTTTCCCATCACCCATGCCAGCGCAGCGAAGCCGATCCGCGTTGCGGCGCCTTCGCGGCCCGTCAGACCGGGCCCGAGCAGGTGCGCCATCTGCCCGATCCCGAAGGCCGGAAACGGCACCGGGGCGAAGGGGATCAGCAGCCGCCCCGCGCAGACCACCGCGACGCCGACCCGCCGCAGCGCCGGGGGATGGATGGGACCGCCACCAGCATGGCCGGAGCAGCCGGCTCAGGCCGGAACGGTCGAGACGGCGCGCGCCATCGGCCGCGCGGAGGCGGGCCGCGGCAACACCGGCCGGGCCAGCGGGCCGAAGCCGGGCACGGGGGGCGGGCCGGGGCGTCCGCTTGGCCTGGTCGCGGCGGCGGGGGCGAGGCCGGGGAAGAGGCCCAGCAGCTCGGCGCGCGCCGCGGGCGGCAGGCTCTTCCAGGCCTCGGGGCCGGGAAAGAAGCTTTCGGCCGGGGTGCCCTCGGCCAGGATCACCTGGTGGCGGGCACACATCAGGTGGAAATAGGTGACCGTGCCGCCCGCGACCTGCCGGATCGTCCGGCCGTCGACCAGGTGGATCGCGGGGCGGAACCCCTCGGCCCCGTCCGGGCCGCGCACCAGCATCCGGTGCTGCGGCGAGACCCAGAGGTCGCGGGCGTTGCCCAGCGCGCCGGCCGCGATGCGGACCGGAGCCACGGACCCCGCGGCGCGGCGCCGTGTCATGCCGGTCCAGACCACCGGCTGCGGCCCCGCGTCCAGCGTGATCACACGGTCGCCGGGGCGGATATCCTGCACCGCCACCTCGCCCCGGTCGGTGAGGATCAGGGTGCCGCGCACGAAGCAGACCGGGGCGTTGGCAAGGCTGATCTGCCCGTCAAGGCTGCCGTCGGCCGCGTCCATCGCGTCCAGTTGTTCGCCGCGCAACAGATAGGCTTCGCCCGCGTCCGCGCCGCCGTCATCGGCCAGCCGCGCCCCGATCAGCAGGTCCGATTGCCCGCTTCCGTCGTGTCCGGGGATGACCGACAGGCTGCCGGAGGCGAAATCGCCGGGCGAGGCGCCAAGAACCGAGTAGCCCAGCGGCGCGCCGTCGCCGCCCGTGGCCCCGATATCCTCCAGATCGATCGTGCCGTCCTGAGCCGCGCCGCCGAACCCGTCGAGTTCGGCAAGGTCGGCCATCGACACGATGTAGGTCTTGCCTTGGGCATCGGTCCCGCCGCGCAGCGCGCCGATCACCAGGTCCTCGGCGCCATCGCCGTCAATGTCGCCGGCGGCGGCAAGAGTCACCCCGGCCATTTCGATTTCCGGGTTTTCGTCGGGTCCGACAAGGCGATAGCCGAAGGGCTGACCGTCGCCATCTGTCGCGGTGACGTTGCCGAGGTCGATCCGGCCGTCCGCGCCGTCCATGGCGTCGAGCGCGTCAAGGCTCGAGGAGTTCACGAGATAGACGATCCCGTTGCCGGCCGTCTCGACCGGAAGGGTGCCGTCGCGGTCGGCGAAGGGCGCCGAGATCGCGATCTCGTCACGCCCGTCGCCGTCGATATCGGAAACCGTCGTGACGGCGACACCGGCCTTGTCGCCCGCGCTCGCACCCTCGAACACGTAGCCCAACCGCCCGCCGCCGGCCTGCGCGGCGCCGACCTCGCCCATGTCGATCCGCCCGTCGGTTCCGTCCCGCGCATCGAGGTCGGCAAGGTCATCGAGCGAGACGAGGTAGACCGCGCCGGCGTTGCTGCCGTTCGGGTCCGCCCAGTAGGAGGTCAGCAGAAGGTCGCGGGCGCCGTCGCCGTCGATATCCTCCAGCAGCCCGGTCTCCCGCGCGGTGAGGCGATCCCCGGCCGCCCCGCCGACAAACAGGTATCCGGCGCCGGCGGCCAGTTCGTCGCCGATATCGGCCAGACCGATCGTGCCGTCCGCACCGCCGCTGCTGCCGGCGTCGAGCGTGTCGAAATCATCCGAGTTCAGCAGCCAGACCGCGCCGCTTTCGGTGCCCCCGGCATCGGAAAGGGCGGCGGAAATCAGAACCTCGGAGGCTCCGTCGCCGTCGATATCGTCCAGCCCGGCAAGGATCCGGCCGGTGTGGTCACCGGTGTCCACGCCCTCGAAGACATAGGCCTCGGGGCCGGTGAGGGCGGCAAGGTCGAGGGTGCCATCCGTCGCGCCGTCGGCGGCGTCGAGCGCGGCAATGTCTGCACCGGATACCGAATAGACTGTTCCAGCCCCGACCTCGGCGGTCGAGAGCAGCAGGCCGTCCGAACTGTCGCGGGCATAGGAGGCGCCAAGGATTTCAAGGCCGCCGGCGCCGCTGCCGACATGGGCGAGGTCGATCTCGCCGTCCACGACACCGTCCGCGGCGTCGAGCGTGCCCAGGTCGGACGAGGCGATCAGGTAGCCCACCGGTTCGGGCGACAGACCGCGCAGCGAGCCGATGAAGACCTCGGCCTCGCCATCGCCGTCGAGATCGGCGATCAGGCTGACATCCTGACCGAAGCCGCCACCCGCGATATCCCCAATGAACCGGTAGCCCATGGCCTAGCCGTTCGCCGCTGCCGCCGGGATCGGGTGGCCGAGGCGCCGATGGACGCCGTCCGCGTCGCCGGAGAAACCGTGCGCCGCATCCCGGCCCGTCACGCTGCCTGCAAGCCTGTAACCCATCGCTCGTCAACCATACCGCCGCGCCCTGCGCGCCTCCACCGCGCGCCGGTCACTGGCGGTCACTGTCACGCAAACCGGTTTCGGTTTCGTTGAGCGCGCCGGTCAGGCCATCATTTCCTTGGTGGCCGAGAGGGTCAGCGCCGGATAGTCGCGTTCCACCCGGTCGATGTCCCATTGCAGTCGGGTCAGGTAGACCGGGTCGCCGTCATGGTCGTGGGCGATATGGCCCTTGTTGGCATTGAGGAACCGGTCGAGATCGACCTTGGGGCCGGTCACCCAGCGAGCGCTGGTGAACTGCGTCGGCTCGAAGCGCACGGGCAGGCCGTATTCCTGCTCGATCCGGCTGGCCAGCACCTCGAACTGAAGCTGGCCGACCACGCCCACGATGAAGCCGGCGCCGATCGCCGGCTTGAAGACCTTGGCCGCACCCTCCTCGGCGAATTGCATCAGGGCCTTGTCGAGGTGCTTGGCCTTCATCGGGTCGCCGGCGCGGCAGCTTTGAAGCAGCTCCGGCGCGAAGGACGGGATGCCGGTGACGCGCAGCGCCTCGCCCTCGGTCAGGGTGTCGCCGATCCGGAGCTGTCCGTGGTTTGGGATGCCGATGATGTCGCCGGCCCAGGCCTCCTCGGCCAGCTCGCGGTCCGAGGCGAGGAACAGTACCGGGTTCGAGATCGCCATCGGCTTTTTCGAGCGCACATGGGTCAGCTTCATGCCGCGCTTGAAATGGCCCGAGCCCAGTCGCACGAAGGCCACGCGGTCGCGGTGCTTGGGGTCCATGTTGGCCTGCACCTTGAAGACGAAGCCGGTCACCTTGCCCTCGTCCGGGGCGATCTGGCGCGGCTCCGCGCTCTGGGGTTGGGGTTCGGGGCCGAAATTCCCGATCCCGTCCATCAGCTCCTTCACGCCGAAGGAGTTGATCGCCGAGCCGAACCAGATCGGCGTCAGCGTGCCATCGAGGAAGGCCTGCCGGTCGAAGGCCGGCATCAGCGCGCGCGCCATCTCGACCTCTTCGCGCAGCTGCTCGAGCAGGTGCGCGGGAATGGTCTCGTCCAGCTTGGGATCATCGAGCCCCTCGATGGCGATGGACTCGGCCACCACGTTGCGGTCGGCGCGTTCCATCAGCTCCAGCCGGTCGTTGAGCATGTCGTACGAGCCGATGAAATCGCGCCCCATGCCGATGGGCCAGCTCGCCGGGGTCACGTCGATGGCCAGGTTTTCCTGGATCTCGTCGATGATCTCGAAGGTGTCGCGGCTCTCGCGGTCCATCTTGTTGCAGAAGGTCAGGATCGGCAGGTCGCGCAGGCGGCAGACCTCGAAGAGCTTGCGCGTCTGGCTCTCCACGCCCTTGGCGCCGTCGATCACCATGATCGCGGCGTCCACCGCCGTCAGGGTGCGGTAGGTGTCCTCGGAAAAGTCCGAGTGGCCCGGCGTGTCGACCAGGTTGAAGCGATACCCGTCGTAGTCGAAGGACATCGCCGAGGCCGAGACCGAGATCCCGCGATCCTTTTCCATCTGCATGTAGTCCGAGCGCGTCCGGCGCGCCTCGCCCTTGGCGCGGACCTGGCCGGCCATCTGGATCGCGCCGCCATAGAGCAGGAATTTCTCCGTCAGCGTCGTCTTGCCCGCATCGGGGTGCGAGATGATCGCGAAGGTGCGGCGCCGCGCGATCTCGGGCGGCAGGGCGGGGGCGTTGTGCGTGCGGTCGAGCATGGCCGCCATATAGGCGAGCCCGGGGCCGAGCACAATTGCCCCGGCGCGGCGGTGCCCTATGCTTTGCGCGGTCACCGCGCGATCGCCAAGTTGCACTTCGGCGCCGGGGGTGCCAAACCAAGGCATGAAAGAAGCGGAGCGAGGGAGGATCAGCCGTGGATCTGGGAATTTCGGGCAAATGGGCCATCGTCTGTGCATCGTCCAAGGGTCTCGGGCGCGGCTGCGCCGAGGCGCTGGCCGAGGCCGGCGTGAACCTGGTGATGAACGCGCGCAGCGAAGGCCCGCTCAACGAGGCGGCGGACGCGATTCGCAGCGCCCATGGCGTCGAGGTGACGGCCGTGGCCTCCGACGTGACCACGCCCGAGGGCCGCGAGGCCATCCTCGCCGCCTGCGGTGCGCCGGATATCCTGGTCAACAATGCCGGCGGTCCGCCGCCGGGCATGTGGACCGACTGGGACCGCGAGGATTTCATCAAGGCGCTGGATGGGAACATGCTGGCGCCGATCGCCATGATCAAGGCGACCGTGCCCGGCATGATGGATCGCGGCTGGGGCCGGGTCGTGAACATCACCAGCCAGTCGGTCAAGTCGCCGATCCCGGTCCTGGGGCTGTCGAACTCGGCCCGGGCGGGCCTGACCGGCTATGTCGCCGGCACCTCGCGCCAGGTCGCGGGCAAGGGGGTGACCATCAACAACCTGCTGCCGGGCATCCATGCCACCGACCGCGCCGTCTCGCTCGACACGGGCGTGGCCGAGCGCGAGGGCATCACGCTGGACGAGGCTCGCACCAAGCGCGAGGCCACCATCCCGGTGGGCCGCTACGGCACGGCCTCGGAATTCGGCCATACCTGCGCCTTCCTCTGTTCGCAGCATGCGGGCTTCATCGTCGGCCAGAACCTGCTGCTCGACGGCGGCGCCGTCAACAGCACGCTCTGATCGTCCGACGGGCTTGCCCGGGGGCCGGCGGGGTGGTAACCGGCCCTAATCCGATTATTTCTATCGGGAAAGACAGGGCACAGGTCAGACGGTGACGGAAACCACACCAAGGCTGGAAGCGATCGGCCTCACGCGCCGTTTCGGCGGCATCGAGGTGGTGCGCGACGTGTCTCTGGACGTGCCGGCGGGGCAGGTGAGTTGCCTGCTCGGCCCGTCGGGCTGCGGCAAGTCCACCATGTTGCGCATCATCGCGGGCGTCGACCGCCAGGACAAGGGCGCGGTGCGCATCGAGGGCCGCACCGTGTCCGACGATCACGTGCAGGTCCCGCCCGAGCGGCGCTCGGTCGGGCTCATGTTCCAGGATTTCGCGCTTTTCCCGCATCTTTCCGTCGCCGGGAACGTGGGCTTCGGACTCAAGGGGCCGCGCGACGAGATCGCGGCCCGCGTGCGTGAGCAGCTCGACAAGGTCAATCTCGCCGGCTTCGCCGAGAAATACCCCCATGAGCTGTCGGGCGGCGAGCAGCAGCGCGTGGCGCTGGCCCGGGCGCTGGCGCCGCGGCCGCGGATCATGCTGATGGACGAGCCGTTTTCGGGGCTCGACAACCGGCTCCGCGACGAGATCCGCGACGAGACGCTCTCGGTGCTGAAAGCGGAGGGCACGGCGGTGCTGCTGGTCACGCACGAGCCTGACGAGGCGATGCGCATGGCCGACGAGATCCTGCTGATGCGCCGGGGGCGGATCGTGCAGCGCGGGGCGCCCTACAACATCTACAACGCGCCGGTCGACAAGGAGGCGGCGGCCTTCTTTTCCGACATCAACGTGATCCACGGCGTGGTCAAGAATATGCAGACCGAGACGCCGTTCGGGCGCTTCCTGACGCCCGGCATGGTCGACGGCACCGATGTCGAGATCATCATCCGCCCACAGCACCTGAAGATGGATTTCGACCGCGGCGGCAAGGGCCCGAACCCCACCTCGACGGACGGCGTGCCCGCCCGCGCGGTGGTCGAGCGGGCGCGGTTCATGGGCTCCGAGAGCCTGGTCGAATTCCGCATGGAATTCGACGGCTCCCAGATCAAGGCGACGGTCCCGGCGGTGTTCCTGCCGGCGCCGGGCACGCCGCTCTGGCTGTCGATCCGGCGCGACCGCTGCTTCGTGATGCCCTGCAAGCGCCAGACGACCGTCGCCGATCCCTATGCCGGCTAGCCGTTCACCGCGCGCTGGCTGCCGCTGGCGGGATCGATCCCGATAAAGGGCTTCTTGGCCTGTTTCCAGGCGCCGAAGCCGCCCTCGAGATGGGCGATGCGGTCATGGCCCGCGGCCAGGTATCGCTGGGCGACCTTGCCTGACCGGATGCCGGAGCCGCAGTGAAACACGATCCGCTTGTTCCCTTCCTCGGGCATCTGGGCCGCGTCGAAATGGGACATGGGCGCGAGCAGCGCGCCGGGAATGCATTCGAACATGTATTCGGGTGGCGTGCGGACGTCGATCAGCACGATGCTGTGATCCGCCAGGCCTTTCTCGACCTCCTCGACCGTCCAGGTCTCGAGGGTGCCGCCGTCGATCTGTTCCGTTTTCATCCGGGTCGCTCCTTTGGAATTTGCGTTGTTTCGTCCCCGGTCAGGATGTGCCACGCTCGGGCATCGCGGCAATCCCCCGGCGCCGGGGAAAGGCAAGAAATCGCGCCGAGCGGCCGATTGGGTCTTTGATCCGGTGGCGATAGTGAATAAATGTGCGGGATGACGCATTGGGGCGGGCGCGCGCTGCGCCGGCCCAGCAAAGGGAGAGAGTCATGCTCAACAATATCGGGCTTCCCGGCCTTCTGCTCATCGCCGTGGTCGTGCTGGTGCTCTTCGGGCGCGGCAAGATCTCGTCGCTGATGGGTGAGGTCGGCAAGGGGATCACCGCCTTCAAGAAAGGCGTCTCCGATGGCCAGAAGGAAATCGAGGACGCGTCGGTCGAACAGGCCCGCGACGTCACGCCGGAGGAAAAGACCGAGAAAGACAAGGCCTGAGGGCCTTCTGACCGGATCCGCACATGTTAGATATCGGCTGGACCGAGCTCCTCCTCGTCGGAATCGTGGCCCTCATCGTGGTGGGGCCCAAGGACTTGCCGGGCATGTTCCGCACGCTGGGCAAGGTGACGGCCCGGCTGCGGTCGATGGCCCGGGACTTTCAGCGTTCGCTCGAGGAAGCGGCGGACGAGACCGGCGTGAAGGACGTGGCCTCCGATCTGCGCAGTGCCGCGTCGGCCCGCAACATGGGGCTGGACAAGGTCAAGGAAGCAGCCACCAATTTCGACAGCTGGAAAACGCGCGACGAGGTGAAGTCCGACGCGGCGGACGCGGCCGAGGGTAACGACCGGGGCACGCATACCTCCAAGCTGGCCGAGGATCGTGCCGAGGCCGCGCGGAAGATCCACGAGCGCACGGCGCAGGCCGCGCGCGAACGCCGCGCCGCCGAGGCGGCGCAGGAGCATGGCGCCGATACGGCCGACGCGCCGGCCGCCGACAAGCCCGCCAAGCCGGCGGCGAAGAGCGGCGGCACCAGGGCCAAGACGGCCCGCGCCAAGACCGGCGCCGCGGGCAAGGCCAAGGCCGGGGGCGGCGCGGCCAAGAAATCCTCCTCGACGGCGCGGAAAACCGCGGCTAAGTCGAAGGCATCCAGCAAGGCCGACGACGCATCATGAGCGACCGCACCGACGACGACGAGATCGAGGAATCGAGCGCCCCCCTTATCGAGCATCTGGCGGAGTTGCGCACGCGCCTGATCCATTCGGCCGCCGCCTTCATCGTCGGGATGGTGATCTGCTTCACCGTCTGGAACCCGATCTTCAACTTCCTGACCCAGCCGATCTGCGACCAGCTTGCGGCGCGCAACCAGGATTGCGGGCTGATCCTGATCAAGCTGCAGGAAGGCTTCTTCGTGGCGATCCGGATCTCGCTGCTCGGCGGGTTCGTCCTGGCCTTCCCCTATATCGCCTTCCAGATGTGGCGCTTCGTGGCGCCGGGCCTCTACAAGAGCGAGAAGGGCGCGTTCCTGCCGTTCCTGCTGGCCTCGCCGATCATGTTCGCGCTGGGCGCCTCCTTCGCCTTCTACATCGTCATCCCGCTGGCCTTCGACTTCTTCCTGGGCTTCCAGCAGCCGGGCGCGCTGACGGGGGGCGGCGGCGCAGAGGGCGAGGCCGGTGCGCTGGCGCAGGCCGGCATAACCTTCCAGGGCTCGGTGCAGGAATACCTGTCGCTGACGATCAAGTTCATCCTGGCCTTCGGGCTCTGCTTCCAGCTGCCGGTGCTGCTGACGCTGATGGGCAAGGCGGGGCTGGTGTCGTCGCAGGGCCTGGGCGAGGTGCGCAAATACGCGGTGGTCGCCATCCTGGTGCTCGCCGCGCTGGTCACGCCCCCCGACGTCATCACCCAGGTCATTCTCTTCGTCGTGGTCTACGGGCTTTACGAGTTGTCCATCTGGCTGGTCCGCCGGGTCGAGCGTGACCGCGACGCGCGGCTCCGCGAGGAAGGGATCCTCGACGACGAGGACGACGATTTCGAGGCCGAGGCCGACGAGCTGCTGGGCGACGACGACGACAAATGACCGGGGATGTGCTGGAGCGGATCGCCGCCGCGCTGGAGCGGATGAACCCCGCCCCGGCGGCCGCCCCGGACTATGCCGGTGCCGAGGCTTTCGTCTGGCACGTGTCGCCCGACAGGCTGGAACCCGTCGCCGCGGTCAACCGTATCCCGCTGTCGCTGCTCGTGGGGATCGATCGCGCGTCGGACATTCTGCTGGAGAACACCCGCCATTTCGCGCAGGGCCTGCCGGCCAACAACGCCCTGCTCTGGGGGTCGCGCGGGATGGGCAAATCCTCGCTGGTGAAGGCCGTCCATGCCGAGGCCGCGGCCACGACGCCGGAGCTGAAACTGGTCGAGGTCCTGCGCGAGGACCTGCCGTCGATCGGGCGGCTTCTGCACCTGTTGCGCGCCGCGCCCTGCCGGTTCATCCTGTTCTGCGACGACCTGTCCTTCGGCCATGACGACAGCCATTACAAGTCGCTCAAGGCGGTGCTCGACGGCGGCGTCGAGGGACGGCCGGACAACGTGATCTTCTACGCCACATCGAACCGCCGCCACCTGATGCCGCGCGACATGATCGAGAACGAACGCTCCACGGCGATCAACCCGTCGGAAGCGGTGGAGGAGAAGGTCTCGCTCTCGGACCGATTCGGCCTCTGGCTCGGGTTCCACCCCTGCGACCAGGACGCCTATCTCGAGATGATCCGCCGCTACTGCGATGCCTGGGGCGTGGAGATCGACGACGCGACGCTGCGCGCCGAGGCGATCGAGTGGCAGCAGACCCGTGGCGCCCGGTCGGGCCGGGTCGCCTGGCAGTATTTCACCGATCTCGCGGCGCGGCGGGGCGTGCCGATCCGGCTCGGTTGAGCCCGCCGCCGCGTCAGTTCAGGAACGGCATCGGGTCTATGGCCTCGGTCCCGCGGCGCACTTCGAAATGCAGGAAGCTCGGGCTGGCATCGGCCACGCTGGCGACGGGCTGGCCGCGCCGCACCGTCTCGCCCTTCTCGACGCTCACGTCGACCACGTTGGAATACACCGTGTAGAGGTTCTCGCCATGGCGGATCAGCACGATGGTGCTCTGCCCCACCGAGCGCGAGATCAGCGCGACCTCGCCATCGTCCGCGGCCTTTACGGCGGTTCCCGGCGCGGCCGCGAAATCGACGCCGTCGCTGCCCTCGCCCGGGGCGTAGCCGCGGATGACCTCGCCGCCGACGGGGCGCAGGAAGCGCGAGTCGTCGGCCGGCGCGCTGTCCTGTTCGGCCAGCGCGGGTGACGCGGGCAGTTCCGCGCTCTCGACTTCCTCGGGCAGGGGGTTGCTGGCGCTGGGCGGTTCCGGCGCCGGGGACCCTTCGCCGGGCCGGCTCGGCGCGGCCGCGGCCTGGCGGCTTGGCGCCTGGCGCTCTTCCTCGACGGCGAGCGGGATCAGAAGGTACTGGCCCTCGCGCACCTCGAGATCGGGGCCCAGTCCGTTCCAGTCCGCCAAGGCGCGGACCGAGACGTTGTAGAGCCGCGCGATGGAATAGGCGGTCTCGCCGCGCTCTACCTGGTGGCGGACCGGCTCGATCCCGTCCCGCGTCTCGGCGGTGCGCCGGTCGGGCTCCCTGCGCCCGTCGCCGGCGCGGTCTATCGCCTCTGTCGCGATGCTTTCGATGTCGAGCCCGCGTCCGGTGCCGGCCGTGCCGGGCGTTCCCGCGGCCACGCGCGAGGGCAGCGCCAGAATCTCGCCCGGGCGCAGGCGGTAGCCCTGCTCCAGCCCGTTGAACCGCGCGAGTTCCCGCGGCGGGATGCCGACGCGGTCGGCCACGTCGGTCACGGTGTCGCCGCCCCGGGCCACGGCCATCTGGTAGCCGGGATAGGAGATCACGCCGCGGGCGTCCGGTTCCGGGCGCGGCTCGGTCTCGGTACGCACGGGCTCGCGCGACCGCAGGTCCGGGCCGAGCTGGCGGAAGTCGACGTCCCGCCCGCAGGCGGCAATCAGCGCGAGCAGGGCGGTGGTGGCGACAAGGCGGGTGGCGCGGCGGCCGGCGGTCTCGGGCATGTGCTCCGTCCTCAATTCCAGGCGTCTGGGCGGCCCTTGTGGCCGGGCCTTGGTCAGTCTCCGGCGATCCCTTCGACGAGCGGCACGAACCGCACCGCCCTGAGCTCGGTATACTCGAAGCCCGACGCGGTGCGTTCGACCCTGATCAGGCGCTGCACCGTGTCCGACTGTCCCACCGGCACGACCATGATACCGCCCTCGCGCAGTTGCGCCAAGAGGGGGCCGGGGGGATCCTCGGCCGCGGCGGTCACGATGATACGGTCGAACGGCGCCTGTTCTGGCAGGCCGCGGCTGCCGTCGCCGGTGATGACGGTGATGTTTGTCAGCCCGAGCGACTCGAAGGTCGCCTCGGCCTCGCGCGCCAGGCGTCGGTGGCGGTCGACCGTATAGACCCGGCGGCCGAGCTGGCTCAGGACCGCGGCCTGGTAGCCGGACCCGGTGCCGATCTCGAGCACCTTGTTGCGCGGCTGCACGTCGAGCGCCTGGGTCATCAGACCCACCACCGAGGGCTGGCTGATCGTCTGGCCGCAGGCGATGGGCAGAGGCATGTCCTCTTCGGCGCGGTGGGCAAAGAGCCCGCGCACGAAGGCGCGGCGGTCGATCCGTTCCATCGCCGTCAGAACGCGCTTGTCGGTGACGCCCTTCGAGCGGAGCGCGTAGACGAAGCGCATGATCCGCTCGGCGTCGTCGGTCACTGGAAGCGGTCCTTCAGCGTGTCGAGCACGTCATGCGCGGTCAGGTCGGCGCGCATCGGCGTGACCGAGATGAACCCGTCGAGGTTGACGGCCGCATCGGTGCCCGGCGCGGTCGGCGTGTGCTGCGGGCCGCCCTTGACCCAGAGGAACTTGCGCCCCGAGGGCGAGTAATGCGGGTCGACGGAGAAATTCGTGTCGTGGCGGTAGCCTTGCGGGGCGATCCGCGTGCCCTTGACCGCCCCGGCCGAAATCGGCGGGAAATTGACGGAGTAGAAGACGCCGTAATCGGCATCATGCCAGATGCCCTTTTCAAGCAGGGCGCGGATGACCTGCACGCCGTGGGCGCGCGCGGCCTCGAACGGGTCGTCGAGCCCCAGATTGTCGGGTCCGTAATACTGCGACAGCGCCACGGATTTCATCCCGTGCAGCGCCCCTTCCATGGCACCGCCGATGGTGCCCGAGTAGAGCGCGTTCTCGGCGGCGTTGTTGCCGCGGTTCACGCCCGAGAGCACGAGATCCGGCTTGCCGCCGGCCAGCACGTCATGCAGCCCCGCCAGCACGCAGTCGGCCGGCGAGCCCTCGGCGGCGAAGCGGCGCTCGTCCAGCTGGGCGATCATCGTCGGGTGGGTGTAGGAGATGCAGTGCGCGACGCCGGATTGCTCGAAGGCGGGCGCGACGGTCCAGACCTCGCCGCCCGGGCCGGCCAGCTCGGTCGCGATCTCCTGGAGCACCGCCAGCCCCGGCGCGTTGATCCCGTCGTCATTGGTGATGAGAATGCGCATCCTGCCCCCGTTTGCCGCTACCGCACTCTTAGGCCAGAGCCGGGCAGGCGTAAAGCGGCGGTCGGCCGGTCAGGTGCCGATCGGACGCCCCGCCGCATCGAGCGGCACCGCGCGGGTCACACGGCCGCGGAAATAGGCGAAGCGCGCGCCGGGCGGATCCCAGAACACCTCGGCGCGGGCGGGCATGACCAGCCCGCCGATCTCGCCCCAGTCGTCGAAGACACCGCCCCAGGGCTCGGCCGGGGCGTCGGGCCCCGTGCCCCGGCGCCGGGCGGGACTGCCGGCGGCATCGATCAGCCCGTCCCCGGTCAGGCGCAGTTCGACCTTGGCGATGTGCCTGCCGGCCAGGGTGGCGGCCGTCACGCCGCTTGGCGTCGCGCGCCAGTCGATATGGCCGTTCCGGGCCAGCGCGCCGGGCGCCCAGGCCAGTTCGGCCAGGTAGCGCTGGGCCTCCGCCTCGGCGACACCGGTCCCGTCGGCGCGGGCCACGGGCAGGATGCCCGCGAGGCGGGCCTCGAGATGCCCGTCCGTCCCGTCGAAGGCATCGAGCACCACGACCGAGAGCCCGGGCGCAACGCGAATCCGGGCCGCCCAGGCGAAGGCGGGCTTGGTCAGCGAGATCACCTGTTCGGCGGTGAAGGGCTGCCACGGCTTGTCCTCGGAAAGCCGCATCTCCCCGGTCTGGTGGAGCCGGATCGCGACGGCCTCTTCGGGCAGCGGCTCGTCGGTCAGCTCCGCCAGGGGCGCCAGCGCGTCCGGCAGGCCGCGCACCGGGCGCAGATCGGGCGCGATCGCCGCCCGTTCAAGTGCCCGGATCCGCCGGGCAAACCCGAGTCGCAGCGTGGCCGCGGCCACCGCCAGCAGGAGGAACAGAACGACGCCGAGTGCCGTGGTCATCGCGGGCCTCCGGATACGCGGCGGGCCGAACGCCCGCCGGGAACCCCTCCTTGATATGCGTCAGCTGCCGCGCTGCAAGCGCCATTGCCAGCCCAGCAGCCCGGCAAGCGCCAATGCGCCGAGCGCGGCCAGCGCCGCAAGCCCCGGCGCCGTGCCGAAGTTGCGCACCACCACCGCGACCAGTGCCCAGACCGCCGCGATTCCGTAGCTGGGGGTGCGCGGCAGCCGCCATTGCACCGCCGCCGCGGTGGCGATGGCGCCGGCAAGGCCGATCACCGCCCAGCCGGTCTGGCCCGGCCCGATGCCGTAGCCCGCGCCGGTCAGGCCGATCGCGACCCAGCTTGCCGCGGTGAGCCAGCCGGCATAGAGCCCGACGGGCAACGCGAGCCAGGCCCGGTCGCCGCCCCGCGCGGCCGGCAAGAGCGCCGCCAGCGCCGCGACCAGCATGACCCAGATCAGGAGCGTCGCCCAGAGCGGGCTGGTCAGCGCCACGCCGAGCCAGGCCGCCCCGATGACGAGGCTGACGATCATCGGCCAGCGCGTGGCGTCCCAGGCCGCGTCGTCGGCGCGGGCGAAAAGGCCGTAGCCCGCATGGCCCAACAGCCAGAGATAGATCACCCCCCAGATCCCGAAGGCGTAGCCCGCGGGTTGCACCGGGGGATCGACCTGCGGCACCGGGTAGAGGTCGGGATCGAAGCCGCGGAACTCGGGGAACTGGAAAGGCGCCGCGGCGAAGGCGATCGCCGCGGTCAGCACCAGTATGGCTTTCATGCGCATCCTCGGGCGCCTCCTCGGTTGGACGCCGGGCCGGGATCAGGCAAGCCGGCCGTCGGGCGTCAGGGTGGTCTTGCCGCCGAGCCGGGAGGCCAGAACGCCCGGCAGCGTCACCGACCCGTCCGCCTGCTGGCCGTTTTCCAGCACGGCGATGAGACACCGCCCCACCGCCAGCCCCGACCCGTTCAGCGTGTGCAGGAATTCTGGCTTGCCGCCGCCCGCGGGCTTGAAACGGGCGTTCATGCGCCGCGCCTGGAAATCGCCGCAGACCGAGACCGAACTGATCTCGCGATAGGTGTCCTGGCCGGGCAGCCACACCTCGATGTCGTGGGTACGCCGCGCCCCGAAACCCATGTCGCCGGTGCAGAGCACGACCGTGCGATAGGCCAGCCCGAGTTTCTCGAGGATCCCCTCGGCGCAGCGGGTCATGCGCTCCAGCTCGTCATCCGAGGCTTCGGGATGGGTGACCGACACCATCTCGACCTTCTCGAACTGGTGCTGGCGGAGCATGCCGGCGGTGTCCTTGCCGGCGCTCCCGGCCTCGGAGCGGAAGCACTGGGTGTGGGCGACATAGCGCCGGGGCAGGTCGTCCTCTTCCAGGACGAGGCCGCTGACGATGTTGGTCAGCGTCACCTCGGCCGTCGGGACGAGCCACCAGCCATTGGTGGTCCTGTAGCTGTCCTCGCCGAACTTGGGCAGCTGCCCGGTGCCGTACATCATCTCGTCGCGCACCAGCACGGGCGTCCAGGTCTCGGTCAGGCCGTTCTCCTCGATATGGGTGTCGAGCATGAACTGCGCCAGCGCCCGGTGGATGCGCGCGACCGACCCGGACATGACCACGAAGCGCGATCCCGAGAGCTTGGCCGCGGTCTCGAAGTCCATGCCCGGCTTGACCCCCGCGATCTCGAAATGCTCCTTCGGCGCGAAGTCGAAGGCCGGGGGCGTGCCCACGCGGCGGAGTTCGACATTGTCGGCCTCGTCCGCGCCCTCGGGAACATCCTCGCGCGGCAGGTTCGGCAACTCCATCAGCCGCTCGCGCAGTTTCGCGTCCTCGGCCTTGGCCTCGTCCTCGAGCCGGGCGATCTCGTCCTTCTTCTCGGCCACGAGCGCGCGCAGGCGGTCGAATTCCGCCTCGTCGCCGCGGGCCTTGGCCGCGCCCACCTCCTTGGAGGCGGCGTTGCGCTCGGCCTGGGCGGTCTCGGCGGCCAGGATCCTGGCGCGGCGTGCCGCGTCGATGGCCAGCAGTTCGGCCGAGACGGGCGCCAGCCCGCGCCGCGCCAGCGCGGCATCGAAGGCCTCGGGGGTCTCGCGGATCAGGCGTATGTCATGCATGTGATGCGTCCCTGGCTGGTCGACTCGTTTCCCGCCGCTTATGCACCAGATTTCGCGCCGGGTGTAGGGGACGGGGCGCGCGGGCGCTGCCGGCCCGGCGCCGGGGCCGCGCCGGGCCTGCGCCATAACGCCCACCCCCCTGTCCGCGACCCGCGGCGCACCCTAGCTTGAAAGGCCATGAAACCCTTGCACACCCGCCCCGCGGGCGCCCGCCGCATCGCCTTGCCAAGCCCCGGCGCCGCGAGTAGGGTGCGCCGAAATTCCGGCGGGGGTTCCCGCCCATATTCACATGAGGACCGAACATGCTAGTCACCCCAGCCTATGCGCAGGCCGCCGGTGGTGGGGCCGGGGGCGCCTTCGCCAGCTTCATCCCGCTGATCCTGATCTTCGCGATCATGTATTTCCTGCTGATCCGTCCGCAGCAGAAAAAGCTCAAGGAACACAAGGCCATGGTCGAGGCACTGCGGCGCGGTGACCAGATCGTCACCCAGGGCGGCATGATCGGCAAGGTGACCAAGGTCAAGGATGACAACGAGGTCGAGGTCGAAATCGCCGAGGGCGTCAAGGTCCGGGTGGTCAAGCAGACCATCGCCCAGGTTCTGAACAAGACCGAGCCCGCCAGCTGACGCCCGCAGGGCCGCAGGAGCTTCGATGCTGCACTTTCCCCTCTGGAAGCGGGTGCTGATCTGGGCGCTCTGCGCGCTCGGCATCCTCTTCGCGATGCCGAACCTGTTCTACGAGCGGGTCGAGAGTCACAACGATGCGGTCAAGTCGCTCGAGGCCGGCCAGTCCGGCCCCGAGCTGGAGAGCGCCGCGGCCCGCTGGCCCGACTGGATGCCGGCCACCATCATCAATCTCGGGCTCGATCTGCGCGGTGGCGCGCATCTGCTGGCCGAGGTCCAGATGGAAGACGTCTATGCCAGCCGGCTGGACGCCATGTGGCCGGAGGTGCGCGACCTTCTGCGCGAGGAACGCGAGACCGTGGGCACGATCCGCCGCCAGGACGGCGCGGCCGACGAGCTCAGGGTGCGGATCTCGACCCCCGATAACATCCAGGCGGCCGTGCAGGCCGTGCGGGGCATGGCCCAGCCCGTCTCGAGCCTGAGTGGCGTCGGTCAGATGAACATCGAGGTCTCGGCCGACGGCGACGAGGTCGTCGTCCGCCTGACGGATGCCGAGCGCGTCGCGACGCAGAACCGGACGATCCAGCAGTCGCTCGAGATCATCCGCCGCCGCGTCGACGAGGTCGGCACGCGTGAGCCGACGATCCAGCGGCAGGGCACCGACCGCATCCTGATCCAGGTGCCCGGCATCGGCTCGGCGGAGGAGCTGAAAAGCCTGATCGGCACGACGGCGCGCCTGACCTTCCATCCCGTGGTGCGGCGCACCGACAATGCCGAGGCCGCCCCCGGTGCGCGCAACGCGCTCTACCCGTCCATGGACCAGGAAGGGACCTATTACGTCGTCGAGCAGACGCCCGTGGTCACCGGCGAGGAGCTGACCGACGCGCAGCCGTCCTTCGACCAGAACGGCCGGCCGGCGGTGAATTTCCGCTTCGATCCCACGGGCGCGCGCAAGTTCGGCAACTACACCGCCGAGAATATCGGCTCGCCCTTCGCCATCGTGCTCGACGAGGAGGTGATCTCGGCCCCGGTGATCCAGGACCATATTCCCGGCGGCTCGGGCATCATCACCGGCAATTTCACGGTCGAGGAATCGACCGAGCTGGCCGTCCTGCTGCGCGCGGGCGCGCTGCCGGCCGAGATGGTTTTCCTCGAGGAACGCACCATCGGCCCCGAGCTTGGCCAGGACAGTATCGAGGCCGGCCGCATCGCCAGCCTGGTGGCCTTCGCCGGCGTGCTGGTCTTCATGGCGGCCAGCTACGGGCTCTTCGGGCTCTTTGCCAATCTCGCGCTGCTGACGAACGTCGCGCTGATCTTCGGGCTGCTGTCGGCCATCGGGGCCACGCTGACCCTGCCGGGCATCGCCGGGATCGTGCTGACCATCGGCATGGCGGTGGATGCCAACGTGCTCGTCTTCGAGCGTATCCGCGAAGAGCTGAAAACGGCCAAGGGGCCGTCGCG
This sequence comes from uncultured Maritimibacter sp., assembly GCA_913063035.1. GTDB lineage: Bacteria > Pseudomonadota > Alphaproteobacteria > Rhodobacterales > Rhodobacteraceae > CAJXYS01. Next base: position 36,832 of record CAJXYS010000016.1, read on the forward strand.
GGCCATCGATCTCGGCTATGAAAAGGCGTTCTCGGCCATTCTGGACGCCAACATCACGACCTTCATCGCGGCGGTGATCCTGTTCGCCATGGGCTCGGGGCCGGTGCGGGGCTTTGCGGTCACGCTCGGACTCGGGATCATGACCTCGGTCTTCACGGCGCTCTTCGTCACCCGGCTGTTCGTCATCATGTGGTTCGAGCGGCGCCGGCCCAAGACCATCGCGGTATGAGGAGAGACCCATGCGCCTGAAACTGGTCCCCCAAGACACGAGCTGGGATTTCTTCCGTTTCGCCAAGGTCACCTTCGGCGCCTCGATCGTGGCGATGATCGCGTCGATCATCCTCTTTTTCGTGGTCGGGCTGAATTTCGGGATCGACTTCCGGGGCGGCACCACGATCCGGACGGAAAGCGCGCAACCGGTCGATGTCGGCGCCTACCGCGACGCGCTCGACCCGCTCGGGCTGGGCGACGTGTCGATCACCGAGGTGTTCGATCCGAGTTTCGGCCCCGACCAGCACGTGACCATGATCCGCATCCAGGCCCAGGAGGGCGAGGAATCCGTGACCGCCGAGACCGTGAACGCGGTGCAGGACACGCTGCGCGGCGCGGTCGATCCCGCGATGGCGTTTCCGTCCGTCGAAAGCGTCGGACCCAAGGTCTCGGGCGAGCTGATCCAGACCGCCGTCATCGCGGTGCTGCTGTCGATCGGCGCGGTGCTCTTCTATATCTGGCTGCGCTTCGAGTGGCAGTTCTCGCTGGGCGCGGTGGCGGCGCTGGTGCATGACATCGTGCTGACCATCGGGGTCTTCAGCCTGCTGCAGATCCGCTTCGACCTGGCCACCATCGCCGCGCTGCTGACCATCGTCGGCTACTCGCTGAACGACACCGTGGTCGTGTTCGACCGGGTTCGCGAGAATCTGCGCAAGTACAAGAAGCTGGCGCTGAAAGAGGTATTGAACCTCTCGATCAACGAGACCCTGAGCCGGACCGTCATGACCTCCGTCACGACGCTGCTGGCGCTGATCTCGCTCTTCGTGCTGGGCGGCGACGTGATCCGCGGCTTCGTCTTCGCGATGATCTGGGGCGTGGTGGTCGGCACCTATTCCTCGGTCTTCGTGGCGGGCGTGATCCTGCTGCGCCTCGGCGTCAAGCGCGACTGGTCGAAACCCGACGGCACCGCCGGCACCCAGTTCGCCAACGTGGACGCGTGAGCGACGCCGTCGCCGCGGCCTGGGCGACGGAGGGTCTAGGCTGGCTTTTCCTCGCCGTGGCGGTGGCGGGCGTGGTGCGCGGCTTCTCGGGGTTCGGCACGGCGCTGGTCTACGTGCCCGTGGCGGCCACGGTGCTGCCGCCGGTCTGGACCCTGATTACCCTCGTCATGATCGACCTGATCGGGCCGCTGCCGCACCTGCCGCGGGCGCTGCGCGACGGGCACCGGCGCGACATGCTGCGGCTTGGGCTCGGGGCCGTGGTGGCGCTGCCCTTCGGCGTGCTGGCGCTGTCGCAGCTGCCGGAGGCGCCCTTTCGCTGGGCGGTCTCGCTGCTGGCTCTGGCGTTGCTTTTGCCGCTGGTGGCGGGCTGGCGCTATCGCGGCGTACTGTCTCCGGCCATGGTGACGGGGGTTGGCGTGCTCGGCGGCGGGCTGGCCGGGTCGACCGGGCTCGCCGGGCCGCCGGTGATCATGCTCTACATGGCCAGCACCCATGGCCCGGCGGCGATCCGCGCCAACCTGATCCTGTACCTGCTGCTCGTCGACGTGCTGATGATGACGGTCTTCGGGCTCAACGACATGCTCTCGGCGGTGCCGCTGGCCATCGGCGGGCTGCTTCTGCCGGTCTACCTGCTGGCAAATCTCGCCGGGGCCGCTATTTTTCGCCCCGAGAGGGAACGAACCTACCGCGCTGCGGCTTATGTTATCATAGCGGGGTCCGCGCTCAGCGGGCTGCCGCTCTTCGACTGAGGAGACCCCGATGCGCCTGAACGAGGTCACTTTCGACGCCGGTCCGCCCATCGACGGCTACGGGCCGGGCTTTTTCCGCATCGGCGGCGAGCGGGTGGACGGCCCCGTCGTCATCCGCGCCGAGGGCGTGGCGCCCTGGGGCGGCTACGCGGATGCCGCGGCGCTGGACGATCTGGCCGGCACCATCGACGTGCTGTTCGTCGGCACCGGCGCCGAGATCGATCACATCCCGGCCGCGCTGCGCGACCGTCTCGAGGCCGCGGGGATCGGTGTCGAGGTCATGGCCACCGGGCCCGCCTGCCGCAGCTACAACGTGCTTCTGTCCGAAGGCCGCCGCATCGCCGCGGCGCTGCTGCCGGTCTGACGTCGAACCGCGGGGTTCGGCCTTGACGCCGCCGCCCCGCACACGCCACTAACCCAGGGACGCTGTCCCAATCAGACAAGGAGAGGTTTCCACATGGCTTTTGAACTGCCCGATCTTCCCTATGCCCACGATGCGCTTGCCGATCTCGGCATGTCCAAGGAGACGCTGGAATATCACCACGATATTCACCACAAGGCCTATGTCGACAACGGCAACAAGGCGATCGCCGGGACCGAGTGGGACGGCAAGACCGTCGAAGAGATCGTCAAGGGCACCTACCAGCCGGGCGCCGTGGCGCAGACCGGCATCTTCAACAATGCCAGCCAGCATTGGAACCACGCCCAGTTCTGGGAAATGATGGGCCCGGGCGCCTCGGCGATGCCGTCCGAGCTGGAAAGCCGCATCACCGACGCGTTCGGCTCGGTCGAGAAGTTCAAGGAAGACTTCGCCGCCAAGGGCGCCGGCCAGTTCGGGTCGGGCTGGGCCTGGCTCGTCGTGGATCAGGACGGCACGCTCAAGGTCACCAGCACCGAGAACGGGGTCAACCCGCTGTGCTTTGACCAGACGGCGCTTCTGGGCTGCGACGTGTGGGAGCATTCCTACTACATCGACTTCCGCAACAAGCGTCCGGCCTACCTGCAGAACTTCCTGGACAACCTCGTGAACTGGGAAAACGTGGCCGAGCGGCTGTCGAAGGCCTGATCCGCGCGAACCGCGTGACCGAAGAGGGGCCGGCGGGGCGATCCGCCGGCCCTTTTTGATGCCGGGCCGGGCCTTGCCATTCCCCGGCGCCCGTGCCCTAAGGGACCCCGCGAGGAGGGCGGATGCGCGAAGAGGTCAAGGGCATACTGGCGCTGGTGGGGTGCTGCACGGTCTGGGGGCTGTCGGCGATCTATTACAAGATGGTCGCCCATGTGCCGCCGCTCGAGGTGCTGGCACACCGCACGCTCTGGTCGGTCCTGTTCTTCGGGGTGGTCCTGGCGCTGCAGGGCCGGCTGATCGAGATCGTCCGCGTCTTCCGCGTGCCGCGCACACTGGCGGTGGTCGGCGCGGCGGGGGTGGCCATCTCCACCAACTGGTTCTTCTTCATCTTCTCGGTACAGACCGAGCGCGCGGTCCAGGCGAGCCTCGGCTACTACATCTTCCCGCTGGTGGCGGTGATGCTGGGCTTCGTGGTGCTGGGAGAGCGGCTGACGCCGTTCAAATGGGTGGCGGTGGCCCTGGCCGCGGCCGCGGTCACGGTACTGACGCTGGGGCTTGGCGTTGCGCCGTGGATCTCGCTGGGGCTGGCCTTCAGCTTCGGGATGTACGGGCTCATCAAGGCGCGGGTGCCGGCCGGGCCCGTGGTCTCGGTCACGACCGAGGTGCTGCTGCTCTCGCCGGTGGCGCTCGTCTGGCTGATCGGCGTGCACCAGGCGGGATGGAGCGGTTTCGCCGCCGCCCCCGGCGCCGTGTTCCTCCAGGACTGGCGGGACACGCTGCTGCTGATGTGTGCCGGGCCGCTGACGGGCGGGCCGTTGATCCTGTTCTCCTATGCCTCGAAGCGGCTCACCTACGCCACGGTGGGCCTCGTGCAGTACCTGAACCCGACCCTGCAGTTCCTTGTGGCGACGCTGGTTTTCCTGGAGCCGTTCACGCCCTGGCACGCCATCGCCTTCCCGCTGATCTGGGCCGGCCTCGCGCTCTACTCAGCCGAGAGCATCCGTCAGGAAAGATCGCGTTCCAGGGCGGCGGTCAGGGCGGGCACGTCGGGGACGACGGTCATGAAATCGCGAAAGCTCTGATCGGCGAAGCCCTCGGCGAGGATGTGATCGATCAGGCCCACCAGCGGATCCCAGTAGCCGTCGGTGTTGAGCAGGTAGATCGGTTTCCCGTGCAGGCCAAGCTGGCGCCAGGTCATCACTTCGAAGAACTCGTCCAGCGATCCGGGCCCGCCCGGCAGGGTCACGATCGCATCGGCGTTCATGAACATCACCTTCTTGCGCTCGTGCATGTTCTCCGTGACGATGAAGCGGCTCAGGTCGCGCTTGCCGGCCTCGCGCTGCAGCAGGTGGACGGGGATCACGCCGAAGGTCTCTCCGCCGCCGTCCTGCGCGGCGCGGGCGACCTCGCCCATCAGCCCGACATCGCCCGCGCCGTAGACGAGCCGCCAGCCATTCGCGGCCAGCGCCCGGCCGAGCGCGGTCGCCGCGGCCTTGTAGGCCGGGTTCGCGCCGTGGCGCGAGCCGCAGAAGACACAGATGGACCTTTGGGGTACTGTCATCGGGAAACCTCGGCGCTGACAAATATGACCCGGTGATATAGCTGTTGCCAATCTCCCACAAGCTGCTGCAAAGTCGCGGGTCAAAGGCCTTGGGGGGTCGTAACGGGAAACGGGTAACGGGAGCGGGTCTTGTCCAGCAACACGCTACAGGGGCTTCTGGCGGCGGTCCTGATCGCCGCGGCGGTGACGCTCGGGGTCTACACCGTGATCACATGGCCCGAACTGCCGGACGAGACGACCGCCGTTCGCCGCGAAGCGCCGCCCGTGCAGCCGCCCGCACCCGAACCCGCACCCGCCCCCGAACCGGCTGCCGAGACACCGCCCGAGACGACGCCCCCGGCAGCCGATGCGCCGGCCCCGGACCCGCTTGCCCCAAGCTTCGACGTGGTGCGGGTCGACCGCGCGGGTGGGGCGGTCGTGGCCGGGCGGGCCATGCCCGGCCAGCAGGTAGAGATCTTCGTCGACGCGGCGCGCGCCGCGACCGCCGGGGCGGACGGGGCGGGCGGCTTCGTGGCGCTGTTCCAGATGCCCGAGTCCGACGCGCCGCAGGTGGTGAGCCTGGCGGCTATCGCCCCCGACGGGACGCGCATCCTGTCCGAGGACCAGGTGATCGTCGCGCCGCGGCGCCGGGCGGTCGCCGCCGCGCCCGGGGACACGCCCCCCGCGGAAGAGGAGATCGCGCTGGCCGAAGAGACCACGCCCGCCGCGCCCGCCGCGCCGGACCTTCCCGAACCCGGCGCCGCGACAGAGGGGGCGGAATTGTCGCCCCCGCCGGACAGCGGGGCGGAAAATCGCCGGGTGGGCGAAGCGGGGATGGCGCCCGATACCGCCGATGCCGATACCCTGGCGGCGGCCGAGGCCCCCGGGACGCCGCCTGCACCCGGCACGCCGGCGCGACAGCCCGATCCGGTCGAGGAGACCGCCGCGGCCGGCACGCCGCCGGGCGCGACCGACGCGGCCGCGCCGCCATCGGCCGAGGCCCCGGCACCCGACCTGCAAGACGGGGACGGCGCGGATCGCGCCCCGGCCGTGCTGCTCGCCACGCGCGACGGCGTGACCGTGCTGCAGCCGAGCGGCGGCGCGCCCGAGGCGCTGACCGCGATTTCCATCGACGCGATCTCCTATGACGTCGAGGGCGAGGTGATGCTGTCGGGCCGGGGCGCGCCGGGCAGTTTCGCCCGCGTCTATGTCGACAACCGTCCGGTCAAGACCGCCGAGATCAGCCCCGGCGGAACCTGGCGCACGGACCTGCCCGAGGTGGCCGAGGGCGTCTACCAGCTTCGCATCGACGAGATCGATCCAGAGGGCACCGTCACCTCGCGCATCGAGACCCCCTTCCAGCGCGAGGCGGCCGCCGATGTGCGCCGCATCGCCGAGACCGGCCCCGGCGGGGCCGGGAGCGGCACGGGCGAGGGGCTGGCCGTGCCGCGCATCAGCATCGTGACGGTGCAGCCCGGCTACACGCTCTGGGGCATATCCGAGCGCAGCTACGGCGAGGGAATCGAGTATGTGCGCATCTACGAGGCGAACCGCGACCAGATCCGCGACCCGGACCTGATCTATCCCGGCCAGATCTTCGAGCTGCCCGCGTCGGCCGGCGCCGAGTGACCGGCTGGCCTTTCCCGGGTGGCCGGCCTAGGTAAGGCGCAGTGATCGCGGAGCGCGCATGAGCCAGACCACCACAGATCCCGATTTCGACGCCGCCGGCGAGCGGGCGCGCGGCTGGCGCACGATCCGACGCGTGGCGCCTTATCTCTGGCCCGCGGACAAGCCCTGGGTGAAGCACCGGGTGATCTGGGCGCTGGTTGCGCTGGCCTTCTCGAAGCTCGTGGCGGTGGGCACGCCGTTTCTCTACAAGGCGGCGGTGGATGCCCTCGCCCCGGCAGAGGGCGCCGCGCCCGGCACCTGGATGCTGGCGGTTGGCGCCGTCGGCTTGACGGTCGCCTATGGCATGGCGCGGTTGCTGGGCGTGGGGTTCACCCAGCTCCGCGACGTGATCTTCGCCCGCGTGGCGCAGCGCGCGCTGCGCCAGCTGGCGCTCGAGACCTTCGAACACATGCATGCGCTGAGCCTGCGCTACCATATCACCCGCAAGACCGGCGGGCTCTCGCGCATCATCGAGCGCGGCGTGAAGGGCGTCGAGTTCCTGCTGCGCTTCCTGCTCTTCTCGGTCGGGCCGCTGATCCTCGAGCTGCTGATGGTCAGCGTGATCTTCTTCGTACTCTTCGACGTGTGGTATCTTCTGGTGCTGGCGGTGACGATCGCGCTCTACGTGCTGTTCACCTTCAAGGTCACCGAGTGGCGCGTGAAGGTTCGCAAGCAGATGATGCAGCAGGATACCGACGCCAACCAGAAGGCGATCGACAGCCTGCTCAACTTCGAGACGGTCAAGTATTTCGGCGCCGAGACCCGCGAGGCGGAGCGCTACGACCAGGCGATGGCGGGCTACGAGGAGGCCGCGCTCAAGACCGCGTGGTCGCTGGGCTTCCTGAATTTCGGCCAGTCGCTGCTGATCACGGCCGGGCTGGTGGGCGTGATGGTGATGGCCGCGATGGGGGTTCAGAGCGGCGCGCTGACGGTCGGCGATTTCGTGATGGTCAACGCCTACATGATCCAGATCACCATGCCGCTCAACTTCCTCGGCACGGTCTACCGCGAGATCCGCCAGGCGCTGGTGGACATGGGCGAGATGTTCGACCTGCTCGAGCAGCCGCCCGACGTCACCGACAGGCCGGGGGCCCGGGCGATCGACGTGCGCGGCGGCGAGATCGTCTTCGATGGCGTGTCCTTCGGCTACGATCCGGCCCGTCCAATCCTGTCGGGTCTCGACCTTGCCGTCGGGGCCGGCGAGACCGTGGCCATCGTCGGACCCTCGGGATCCGGCAAATCCACCATCGGACGGCTGCTGTTCCGTTTCTACGACGTGACCGAGGGCGCGCTGCGCATCGATGGGCAGGATCTGCGCGCGGTGACGCAGGAAAGCCTGCACGCCGCCCTCGGGATCGTGCCGCAGGACACCGTGCTCTTCAACGACACGATCTATTACAACATCGCCTATGGCCGTCCCGACGCCAGCCGGGCCGAGGTCGAGGCCGCGGCGCGCGCGGCCAAGATCCACGACTTCGTCGCCAGCCTGCCCGAAGGCTACGAGACCCAGGTGGGCGAGCGGGGGCTGAAGCTGTCGGGCGGCGAGAAGCAGCGCGTCGGCATCGCGCGGACGCTGCTGAAGGATCCGCCGATCCTGCTCCTGGACGAGGCGACCTCGGCGCTTGACTCCGAGACGGAGCGCGACATCCAGGACAGCCTGCGCGCCATGGGCGAGGGCCGGACGGTGATCACCATCGCGCATCGGCTCTCGACGGTGGTGGATGCCGACCGCATCGTTGTGCTCGAAGCCGGACGCATCGTCGAGAGCGGGCGGCACGAGCAGTTGCTTGCCCGTGGCGGGCGCTACGCCGCCATGTGGCAGCGCCAGCAGGCGGAGGAAGCGGCGGCCTAGCCCGGCATCCCGGGCCTTACTCCGCCGCCCGGAGCGGCGGGCGGGGGCTGGCTTCCCCGGGGGCGCTGTCGCCCTCGTCCCGCGCCGCGGCGCCGGCATCGGCCGTCGCCTGCGCATCGTCCTCTTCCCAGAGGATCAGCGGCCCTTTCAGCCGCCGAGCCGCGCGGTTCAGCGCCATGTCGCGCCCGATCCGGCTGCGCTTGCCCAGCGCCAGGGCCGCCAGCCGCCGGACGCCGCCATAGGCCCCCGCCGTGGTCCAGATCCGCAGCGCCAGAAGCGCCGGCGTGAAGACCAGCGTCAGCATCGTGGCGACCCCGAGCCCGAAGACCACGGCCGTGGCCAGCTGCTTCCACCAGAGCGCGGTGGGCGAGTCGATCGAGTAGCCCCCGCCGATGAAGTCGACAGACAGCCCGAGCACCATCGGCGTCAGGCCCGCCATCGTCGTGATGGTGGTCAGCAGCACGGGGCGGATGCGTGCCTCTGCGGTGCGGATCACCGCCTCCAGCTTCGGCATGTAGGAGGCGTATTCCTGGTAGGTGTCGATCAGCACGATGTTGTTGTTCACGACGATGCCGGCCAGCGCCACGATGCCGGTGCCCGTCATGATGATCGAGAAGGGCTGGCCCATCACCAGCATCCCGATCAGCGTCCCCGTGGTCGAGAGCACCACCGCCAGCAGCACCAGCACCGAGTTGTAGAGGCTGTTGAACTGCGCCAGCAGGATCACGAACATCAGGCCCAGCGCGCCGGCGAAGGCCTTGGACAGGAACGCCTGGCTTTCGGCCTGGTCCTCGGTGTCGCCGGCCCATTCATAGGTGACGCCATCGGGCAATGGGCTTTCGCTCTCGAGCCATTGGGTCAGATGCGCGATGCGCTCGTTGGCGTTGATGGGCGCGCCTTCGGCATTGGTCAGTCCCGGCGCCACGTCCGCCTTGACGTCGAAGTAGCGCGACTGGTCCACGCGGTCGATCTGGCCGAGCTTGTCGACGGGCGCACGGGTGATGAAGTTCGAGAGCGGCACCAGCCCGTCCGGCGTGCGGACCTTCAGGCTGTCCAGCGTGGCCAGCACGCGGTCTTGCTCGGGGAAGCGGACGCGGATGTCGATTTCCTCGTCCGAGCTTTCCACCCGCATCGTGTCCAGCAGCAGCCCGCGCGTGACCAGCTGCACCATCGCGCCCACCGTGGTCACGTTGGCGCCGTAGCGCCCGGCCTTCTCGACATCGACGTCGATCTGCCAGTCGATGCCGGGCAGGGGGCGGGTGTCCTCGATATCGACGAGGCCCTCGGTCCGCTCGATCCGGTCGCGGGCGATGGCCGTGGCCTCCAGCAGCCTGTCCCAGTCGTCGCCCTTGAGCCGAAGGTTCACCGGCTTGCCCGAGGCCGGGCCCTGGGCCTGCTCCATCACGTCGGCCTCGATGCCGGGGATCGCCCGGATCGCGCTGGTGATGTCGTCCATGATCAGGTCACCGTCGCGGCGTTCGTCCCAGCGGGCGAACTCGATCTGGATCTGGCCCACCGTGTCGACGGGGGCCTGCGCGCCGCCGGTGTTCTGGTTCAGCCCGCCTTCGCCGGCGAAGGCGAAGACCGACTCGACCCCGTCGACGGCCATGGTGCGCCGTTCGGCCTCGCGCACCAGCGCGTCCTTCTCCTCCAGGCTCAGGTTGCCGCGGGCGCGCACATAGGCGATGGCGCGCTCGGGCTCGGTGTCGACGAAGAACTCGACGCCGTTGTTGTTCTCGGCGAAGGTCATGAACGTGACGGCGACCACCGCGCCCACGGCGGCGATGGTCACGAGCGGCATGACCGGGTTGCCGGCGATCAGCGCGATGAACCGCCCGAACAGCGTGCGGCGGTAGCCGGCGCGGATCTTGCGCGGTTTCGCCTCGCGCTTGAGCGCGCCCACCGTGATCGACACCGCGACCGCCCCGGCCATGAAGACCAGCGCGCCGGGCAGCAGCGCGGCGACGCCCATGGCGCCCGGCCCGACGAGGCCCGGCAGGTAGGCCGGGTTCAGCGCCTGCATGGCGCCGACATAGAGCAGCCCGGCCGCCCCTGCCGCCAGCGCGAGCCGGACCGGCCAGGGCAGACCCCGCAGCCCGGTGGAGGCCCGGCCGAAGGCCCGGCTGATGCGCCCGGCCACGCCACCCACCACCGGCAGGTAGATCAGCGCGACCACGAGCGAGGCCGACAGCACGAAGATCAGCGTGACGGGCAGCATCCCCATGAACTCGCCCGGCACCCCGGGCCAGAACAGCATCGGCAGGAAGGCGCAGAGCGTCGTTGCCGTCGAGGCGACGATCGGCCAGAACATCCGCTTGGCGGCCTCGCCATAGGCGCGCATGGGGCCGGTGCCTTCCTGGATGCGCTTGTCCGCGTATTCGACGACCACGATGGCGCCGTCGACCAGCATGCCGACGGCGAGGATCAGGCCGAACATCACGATGTTCGAGATCGGCACCTCCATCACCGCGAGGAAGGCGAAACAGAGCATGAAGGAGGTCGGGATCGCGAAGCCCACCAGCAGCGCCGAGCGGGTGCCGAGCGCGGCCAGCACCACGATCATCACCAGCGCGATGGCCGTCAGCACCGAGCTTTGCAGCTGGCCCACCATGTCGGCGACGGTGTTGCTCTCGTCCATGGTGAAATCGATCCGGAGGGAGTCGCGCAGCTCCGGCGCCCAGTCGGCCTGGGCGTCCGCCACGGTCTGGCGCACGAGCTCGACCGTGTCGATGATGTTGAACCCCTTGCGCTTGACCACCTGCAGCGCCACCGTCGGCTCGCCGTTGTAGCGGGCGGTGCCGTCGCGATCCATGAAGGTCAGGCGGATATCCGCAAGATCGCCCAGCGTGACCACCCGGTCGCCATTGACCTTCACCGGCAGGTCATAGATGTCGCGCGGTTCGTCGAAGGAGGAGGGGATCTTGACCGAGAACGCGCCCTCGGCGGACTCGATCTCGCCCGCGGCGATCAGCTGGTTGTTGTTGACCACCGTGTCGATCAGCTCGCCCGCGGTGACGTTGTAGGCCTCGAGCCGCATCGGGTCGATCACAACCTCGAGCATCTCGTCGCGGTGGCCGGTGATCTCGGCTTCCAGCACCGGGGCCAGCGCCTCGATGCGGTCCTGCAGCGCCTTGGCCTCGCGGATCAGCGTGCGCTCGGGCAGTTCGCCCGAAAGCGCCACGACCAGGATCGGGAATTCCGAGAAATTGATTTCGTTGATGCTGGCGGCTTCCGCGCCGTCCGGGAACTCGGCCTGCGCCTGGTCGACCTTGTCGCGGACATCGGCCAGCGTCTCGGTCTTGTTCCAGCCGAATTCGAACTCCAGCGCGACGCCGGCATAGTTCTCCGACGCCGTGGAGGTCATCGTCTTCAGCCCGTCGAGATCCTGCAGCTTCGACTCGAGCGGTTTGACCAGCAGTTTCTCGCTGTCCTCGGCCGAAATGCCGGGGAAGGGGACCGATACGAAGAGTGCCGGGATCTCGATATCGGGCTCGCCTTCCTTGGGCAGGCCCACATAGGCCATCACCCCCGCCCCGATGGAGAGGATCACGAAGGCCAGCACCATGCGGGCGCGGCCGGTGGCCCAGTCGACGATGCCGGTCATGCGCCGTCCTCGCGGTAGGTGACCGCGACCTTGCGCCCATCGGTCACGTATTCCTGCCCGGTGACGATGACGTCGACCTCGGCCGGCAGCCCGGTGACGTAGACACCGTCGCGGGTGTCGCGCAGGATCTCGACCGGCATGAAGCGCACCGTGTCGCCGTCGACGACGGCGCGAATGCCGATCCGGCCCGTGTCATCCAGCGTCAGCGCCGAGGCCGGCAGGGCATGCGCCGTCTCGCCGTCGGCCGAGATCAGGATCTCGGCCGTCTGTCCGGCGCGGATCGTCAGCTCGGGGTTGGCCACCTCGACATCGACGCGGAAGGTCCGGGTCTGCGGGTCGGCCGAGCGCGAGATGAAGGTGACCGCGCCCCGGACGCGCGCCCCGTCGGCCAGCTGCGCATCGGCGGGGGCGCCGAGCGCGATCCGCGAGACGTCCACCTCGGGCACGAACCCCACCAGCCGGATCGGGTCGAGCTGGATCACCGTCGCGCAGACCGCGCCGGGCTGCAGAAGCGTGCCGTTCTCGGCGGTGTCGGTTTCCAGCAGCCCGCCGAAGGGGGCGCGGATTTCCAGCCGGTCGATCTCGGTCTGGGCGCGGTCGACCGCGGCCTCCGCGGATTGCAGCGCCGCCTTGGCCGAGGCGACCCGCGTCTCGGAGGCGAATCCCTGGTCCTTGAGCCCGCTCGCGGCGCGGTAGTTCACCAGCGCCTCGGCGAGCCGCGCCTCCGCCTCGGTCAGCGCGGCGCGGCGGGTGCCCGGATCGAGACGGCAGAGCAATTCGCCCGTCTCGACGAAACGGCCCTTGCGGAGCGGCTCGGAGATCACGGTGGACGAGACCTCCGCGCGGACGTCGACCTGGCGTGCGGCCTCCGTGCGCCCGCGCAGCAGGACCCCGGTATCGACCTCGCGCGCGCTGGAGCGCAGCGCCACGACGCGCACGCGCTGGACCTCGTCCTCGGCGCCGGGTTCGGCGGCGGCTTCGGCCGCGCTGCCGGCGTCGCCATTGGCGAACGCCAGAAGCGCCTCGCGCTCCATCACCAGGAGATAGAGCGCGGCGGTAACCATGACCGCGGTGAGGAGAGGAAGAAGGCGCATGCACCACTCCGACTGTTACGTGGGCCACAAACTGAACGGTTGCGTTTAGATAGGCCCACCGCACCCGCTAAGCAAGCCACTTCTGGAACAGTTTACGATGCGCCGTGGCCTTTTGACCAACAATTCTCCGCGATGCGGCGACGGCCGGGCCGGGGTGTTTGCACTTGGCATTCCGCGTGGCTTCGCGTTAAGACACCGCCCAACGACGCGGAGGCCGGCGTGAGCAACACAGACAGTTTCATCGACGAAGTCACCGAAGAGGTCCGGCGCGACCGGCTGTTCCGGCTGTTCCGCCGCTATGGCTGGATCGCCCTGGTGGTGGTTCTCGCCGTGGTGGGCGGCGCGGCCTGGAACGAGTATTCCAAGGCCCGCGACCGGGCCGAGGCGCAGGCCACCGGCGATGCGCTGCGCGCGGCGCTCGGGGCGGCCGACCCGGCAGCCCGGGCAGAGGCGCTGGCCGGGATCGCGGTCGCCGACGGCGCTGCCGCCGCGCTGGCGGATTTCCTGCGCGCCGACAACCTGATCGCGGCCGGAGAGGACCCCGCCGCCGCGGAGCTTCTGGCCGCCATCGCCGCGCGCCAGGACGTCCCGCCGGTCTACCGCAGCCTGGCCGAGCTGAAATCGGCGATCCTGTCCGCCGGGACGATGGCGCCGGCCGAACGGCTGGCGGTGCTCGACCGGCTGGCGCAGCCCGGCGCGCCCTTCCGCGCCATCGCGCTGGAACAGAAGGCGCTGGCGCATCTCGAAGCCGGTGAGCGCGACGCCGCGGTCGCGGCGCTGCGGGCCATTCTGGACTCGCCCCAGGCAACGCCGGGCTTGCGTCAGCGCGCGACACAGATGATGGTGACCCTGGGCGAGGACCCCAGGGCCACGTGAGACGGGCCCGGCCAGGCGACAGAAGGAGGCAGGAGCAGTGAAGCTGACACGATTTGCCGCAACGGCGATCCTGCTGGCCACGCTGGCGGCCTGCGGCGAGGACGAGGTGATCCTGCCGGGCGAGCGCATCGACGTGCGCGACACGGTCGACGGTCTCGAGACCCGCGCGGAGGCGGAAAACCGCGCCGCGCCGATCCGCCTGGCGGCGCCGGTCAATCACGGCGCCTGGCCGACGACGAATGGCAGCACGCGCCACCGCATCACGCATCCCGCGCTGAACTGGCCGCTCGCCCCCGCCTGGTCCGCCGGCATCGGCGCGGGCGAGGATCGCAAGCACCGTATCACCGCGACGCCGGTCGCGGCCGACGGCCGGATCTTCACGCTGGACTCGCGCGCGACCGTCGCCGCGCACGGCACCGATGGCGCGCGGCTCTGGGCGCGCGACCTGACGCCGGCCTCGGACCGGGCAGACGACGCCTCGGGCGGGGCGGTGACGCTGGCCGCGGGGCGGCTCTTCGTCAGCACCGGCTTCGGCGATCTCTTCGCGCTCGACCCGGCCAGCGGCGCGACCGACTGGGTGCAGCGCCTGCCGGCGCCGATCACCGGGCCCGTGACGGTCGCGGGCGACCGGCTCTATGCCGTCTCGCGCGACGGGCGCGGCTGGGCGATCGACGTCGCGAACGGGCGCATTCGCTGGGAAATCACCGACGCGGCGGCGCCGGCCGTGGTGACCGGCGGCGCCAGCCCGGTCGTCTCGGACCGGCTGGTCATCTTTCCTTTCGGCACGGGCGACCTGGTCGCCACGCTTCGCAATTCGGGCCTGCGCGTCTGGCGCGCGGCGGTTTCGGGCCAGCGCGTCGGCATCGCCCGCGGCGGTATCTCGGACGTGACGGGCGACCCGGTCCTGCAGGGCAATACGCTCTATGCCGGGAATTACTCGGGCCAGACGGCGGCGCATGACGCCACCAGCGGCGAACGGCTCTGGTCCGCGCCCGATGGCGCGGTCGGCCCGGTCTGGCCGGCGGGCGGGTCGCTTTTCCTGGTCTCCGACGACAGCGAACTCGTGCGGCTCGACGCGCGGACGGGCGAGCGGATCTGGGGCGCGGCGCTGCCGGACGTCGTCAGGGGCAACCGTCCGACGCGGCGCTGGAAGGATGTGTACGCCCATTACGGCCCGGTGCTGGCCGGCGGCCGCGTGGTCGTCGCCTCGAGCGACGGTCTGCTCCGCAGCTTCGACCCGGAATCGGGCGCGTTGCTGGAAACGGTCGACCTGCCCGGCGGCGCGACCACCGCGCCGATCGTCGTCAACGGACGGCTCTACGTCGTCAGCCAGCGGGGCCAACTGCACGCTTTCCAATGATCGCGAAAGGGTGTAGGGCGGCGGGTCTCGACAGTTTCGCAGCCGGTATCACGCCATGACCTTCTCGCTCGCCATCGTGGGGCGGCCCAATGTGGGCAAGTCCACGCTGTTCAACCGCCTGGTCGGCAAGCGCCTGGCGCTGGTCGACGACCAGCCCGGCGTGACCCGCGACCTGCGCGAGGGCGAGGCGCGGCTCGGCGACCTGCGGTTCATCGCCATCGACACCGCCGGGCTCGAGGATGCCAAGGACGAGAGCCTGCCGGGCCGGATGCGCCGCCTGACCGAGCAGGCGGTGGAATCCGCGGATGCCTGTCTCTTCCTGGTGGACGCCCGCGCGGGCATCCTGCCCGACGACCAGACCTTCGCCGATATCCTGCGCCGCAAGGCCCGCCACGTCATCCTCGCCGCCAACAAGGCCGAGGGAAACGCGGGCGAGTCGGGCTTCCTCGAGGCCTACAGCCTCGGGCTGGGCGAGCCGATCCGGCTCTCGGCGGAGCATGGCGAGGGGCTGGGGGAGTTGCTCGAGGCCCTGAGCCCTATCGCCGACGAGGTCGACGCCACCGCGGAGATCCCCGCGACGGGGGTGGCCGTGGACGACGAAGACGGGGCGGCGCAGGCGGGCACGCCCGTGCCCACCGAGGCACGGCCGTTGCAGGTCGCCGTGATCGGCCGGCCCAACGCCGGCAAGTCGACGCTGGTGAACCGCATTCTCGGCGAGGACCGCCTTCTGACGGGCCCCGAGGCGGGCATCACCCGTGACGCGATCTCGATCCGCACCGCGTGGGATGGCACGCCGGTGCGCCTCTTCGATACCGCCGGCATGCGCAAGCGCGCCAAGGTGCAGGACAAGCTGGAAAAGCTTTCGGTGGCCGATGGCCTGCGCGCGGTGCGCTTCGCCGAGGTGGTTGTGGTCCTGCTGGATGCGGAAAAACCCTTCGAGACACAGGATCTGCGGATCGCCGACCTGGCCGAGCGCGAGGGCCGCGCCGTGGTGCTCGCGGTCAACAAGTGGGACCTGGAGCCGGCCAAGCAGAAACGGCTGTCGGACCTGCGCGAGGAATTCGAGCGGCTTTTGCCGCAGCTGCGCGGGGCGCCGCTGGTGACGGTCTCGGCCAAGACCGGCAAGGGGCTCGACCGGCTGCATGCCGCCGTGATGAAGGCCTATGACATCTGGAACCGGCGCGTTCCGACGGCGGTGCTGAACCGCTGGCTGGCCGAGATGACCGAGGCGCATCCGCCCCCGGCGCCGGGCGGGCGGCGAATCCGGCTGCGCTACATGACCCAGGTCAAGACCCGGCCGCCGGGCTTCGTCGTGATGTGCTCGCATCCCAAGGAGCTGCCGGAAAGCTATCGCCGCTACCTGGTGAACGGGCTGCGCGAGCATTTCGACATGGCCGGGACGCCGATCCGGCTGACCTTCCGGAGCCAGGCCGACAAGAACCCCTACAAGGGGCGCCGGAAATCGACGCCCTCGCGGCTGCGCAAGCATCTCGACAAGTAGGGCGCGCGCCGCATCAGCGGATGGCGCTGTCGCTCAGCGCCATCACGATATCGGCGGAAATCCGGTCCATGAAGGTGAAGAGCGGGAAAGTCCTGTCCGTCGGGATCGCGCTGTAGCGAAACCCGGCCGGGCAGTTCATCGCCAGCATCCCGTTCACGGGGCTGATCCTGCGCACCTCGCCGGCGACGATGCTTTCGGCACGGTCGGGCCGTCCGTCGAAATCGTCGTCATAAAGCCACTGGGTATCGAGCGCGCGCAGCCGCCCGTCGCCGTCGCCGTCACAGCCGTTCAGGATATAGAGATCGAAGGCACCGTCGGCGTTGCGGTCCACGAACTGGTGCGTGGCCAGGAAGAAGGTGGTGGATCCGTCCACGACGGTATCGGCGCAGGGACCGCAGTTGAAGACCAGCCAATAGGGCGCCGCGTGTCCGCCGGCCCGGAAGAACACCCCGAATTCCAGCGTCAGCCGGTCCAACCCCTCGCTGTGGTAGATGAAGAAATCGGCCGCCCCGTTCCCGTCCTTGTCCAGCAGGAAGAGCCGCGGATATTCCGTGAAGGTGTCGGTGCGCGCGGTGGCGATCTGCCGGTTGAAGCGATGCTCGCGCAGGATCGCCTCCGCGACCTGCTTGATCGCGAGATAGGTCTCCCAGCGGGTCTCCGGCGCGAAGGGCCAGGCGGCCTCGACGGTCCGGTCGGCCTTGCGCGAGAGCGGCGTGCCCTGTTCCGCCGCACCCGGCGCGAGGCCGAGCAGCAGCCCCAGGACCGCCCCCGCGAGGGCGCGGACGGCGCGGCGTGGCGCAAGGGGTCCTCCGGCAATCATGGGGAAAGGTTAACCTCACCCCGACGGCGACACGTTGATCTGGCTCAATGCGGCGTCGGGCCGGCGGCGGCCCCGGTCAGGAGAGCGCCCGGACGATTTCCGCGAAATCCGCCGCCTTGAGAGAGGCGCCGCCGACGAGCCCCCCATCCACGTTGGAGACGGCGCCGATCTCGGCGGCGTTGCCCGGTTTCATCGACCCGCCATAGAGGATGCGGACCGAGCGGCCGACACCTTCGCCGAAGCGGCGTTCGAGCGCGGTGCGGATGAAATCATGCACCTCGCCGATATCGGTCAGCGTCGG
This sequence comes from uncultured Maritimibacter sp., assembly GCA_913063035.1. GTDB lineage: Bacteria > Pseudomonadota > Alphaproteobacteria > Rhodobacterales > Rhodobacteraceae > CAJXYS01. The sequence goes on from CAJXYS010000016.1 coordinate 54,474, forward strand.
CGTGCGTCCGGTGCCGATGGCCCAGACCGGTTCATAGGCAATGACGAGGTTCTCGCCGGTGGCCGCGTCGGGCACCGAGCCGGCGAGCTGACCGCCGACGATCTCCAGCGTGTTGAGCGCATCGCGCTCGGCTTCGGTTTCGCCGACGCAGACGATGGCGGTCAGCCCCGCGTCCCAGGCGGCCAGGGTCTGCGCGCGCACCGCGGCATCGGTCTCGGCATGGTCCTGGCGGCGTTCGGAATGGCCGACGATGACATGGGTGGCGCCGGCATCCGCCAGCATCGCGGCCGAGACATCCCCGGTATGGGCGCCCTTCGCCGCGCTGTGGCAGGTCTGGCCGCCCACGGCGACCGGGCCGCCGTCGCAGCGGGCGGCCATGCGGTGTAGCAGCGTCGCGGGCGGGCAGATCACGATCTCGCAGCCGGGATCGGGCACGGCGTCGCCGAGCGCGTCGATCTCGTCCAGATCGGCGCTGGTGCCGTTCATCTTCCAGTTGCCGGCGGCCATCTTGCGGCGCATCGCATCCTCCCGTTCCGTGCTGCGTCGTCCCGACCGATAGCGCAAACGGCCGGCCGGGAAAACGGTGCAGTTCGGGGGATCAGCCCTGCTGCGACAGTTCCTCGACGTCGCGGAACTTGATCGACTCGCCGCAGCCGCAGGCCTCGGAGACGTTGGGATTGTTGAAGCGGAACCCGGACTCCAGCAACCCGGTCTCGTAGTCGATCTCGGTACCGAACAGGAACATCTGCGCCATCGGCGCGATCAGCACCCGCGCGCCGTCCTGTTCGACGACCTCGTCGTTGGCGTCGATCTCGTCGACGTAGTCCATGGTGTATTCCATGCCGGCGCAACCGCCCTTCTTGACGCCGATGCGCAGGCCTTTCTTGCCGGATTTCTCCATCAGACCGGTGATCTGGGAGACGGCGCGGTCGGTCAGGGTGACCGCCTGCTTGCCGGGGATGCCGAACATGGGATGCTCCTTTGTCGTCTGGAGCGAAGATAAGCGCCCGCGCGCCATGTCTCAAGGCCGGGGCGGCCCGGATCACATAAAGCCGAGTTCCAGCCGTGCCTCGTCGGACATCATGTCCATGCCCCAGGGCGGGTCCCAGGTGATCTCGACATTCACGGTCTTGACCCCGGGCAGGGGTTCGATGGCCTCCGCCACCCAGCCCGGCATGTCCTGGGCCACCGGGCAGCCCGGCGCGGTCAGGGTCATGATGACCTCGATCTCGTTCTCGTCGCTGATCTCGATCGTGTAGATGAGACCGAGATCGTAGATGTTGACCGGGATTTCCGGGTCGAAGACAGACCGGCAGGCCGCGACGACATCCTCGTAGAGCGGATGATCGGTCGTCGAGGGCTTGATGAGCGGCGTGCCCTCGAGCATTTCGGAGGTTTCTGCGGACATGGCTCTCCTCGCATTTCCGAGCAAAGATATAAGGATTAGGAGAGGCCCCGTCCAGTGCGGTCTTCCCCTCGGCCCCGCGCTGGTCTAGGAGACCGGCCATGACCGCGCGCTTCACCTTCGACCTGCAGGCCACCGACGGGGCGGCCCGGACCGGCGTGATCTCGACGCCGAGGGGCGAGATCCGCACCCCGGCCTTCATGCCGGTGGGCACGGCCGCCACGGTAAAGGCCATGCTGCCCGAGAACGTCCGCGCCACCGGGGCCGACATCCTGCTTGGCAACACATACCACCTGATGCTGCGCCCCACGGCAGAGCGGATCTCGCGGCTGGGCGGGTTGCACCGCTTCATGAACTGGGACCGGCCGATCCTGACCGACTCGGGCGGGTTCCAGGTGATGAGCCTGGCGGAGTTGCGCAAGCTGACCGAGCAGGGCGTGCGCTTCAAGTCGCATATCGACGGCTCCACGCACGACCTGACGCCCGAGCGGTCGATGGAAATCCAGCGGCTTCTCGGCTCCGACATCGTCATGTGCTTCGACGAATGCCCCGCGCTGCCGGCCGACCGCACCCGCATCGCCGAGTCGATGCAGCTGTCGATGCGTTGGGCGGCGCGCTCGCGCGAGGCCTTCGGGGACCGGCCCGGCCACGCGCTCTTCGGCATCCAGCAGGGCGGGCTTGAGCGCGATTTCCGCGAGGAAAGCGCCGCCGCGCTGACCGAGATCGGCTTCGACGGCTACGCGATCGGCGGGCTGGCCGTAGGCGAGGGGCAGGCGGCGATGTTCGGCGTGCTCGACCACGCGCCGGCCATGCTGCCGGCCGACAAACCCCGTTACCTGATGGGGGTCGGCAAGCCCGACGACATCGTCGGCGCGGTGGTGCGCGGCGTTGACATGTTCGATTGCGTGCTGCCGTCGCGGTCGGGGCGGACGGGCCAGGCCTTTACCCGGCACGGCCAGGTCAACCTGAAGAACGCGCGCCACCAGGACGACCCGCGCCCGCTGGACGAGGCCTGCAGCTGCCCCGCCTGCCGCAGCTACAGCCGCGCCTATCTGCATCATGTCTTCAAGGCCGGCGAGATCATCAGCGCGATGCTGCTGACCTGGCACAATCTGCATTACTACCAGGAGCTGATGCAGGGTCTGCGCGAGGCCGTCGCGGCGGGCCGGCTGGCGGAGTTCCAGGCCGGTTTCCACGCCGCCCGGGCCGAGGGCGACATCCCGCCTCTCTGAGCTCGCTCAGGCGCCGCTGGGCCGGGCGGGCCCGGCCGGCGCGGGGCCGGCAGCCGTCTTTTCCAGGATACGCTTCACCTCGCGGTGGAACTGGCCGGTGACCGAGTGATCCCGGGTGCCGTTCAGCCGCGCCGCGATGCAGTCGGCCTGGTCGCCGATCATGTCGTCGAACCACATCATCAGGGCCATGCGCAGATGCATCTCGCTCCGGTCGAGGCCGATCATGACCTCGGTCCCGCCATCCGGCTTCCCGGACAGGGTGATGTCGTAGACCCCTTCGGAGAAGTCCGCGTTCGTGGCGCTGGCCTCGCAGACGAAATAGTAGCGGCAGTGCCAGGGGGCGTTCTTTTCGAAGAAGGTGATGGTCTGGCGCTCGTAATAGCCGTGACCGAGCGCGAACCGGGCGTGCACCGTGTCCGGTTCCTGCGGGTCGCGGTCGACGGATTCGAGCGTGCCGCTCCAGTGGCTGCGTTCGTGGCCGACATCCGGGACCACGGTGCGCCAGACCTTCTCCGGGTCGGCCTTCACCGGGAAGGCGACACGCCCGTTGGACGCGAACCAGGCCGGGATCCGATCCGAGAAGCTGCCGTAGAGCCCGAGATGGATCGCGACATAGAGCAGGAAGAGCCCGATCGCGGCATAGCCGGTCTGCCACATCAGCGCGACCAGCGGGTCGGGCAGGACCAGCGTCAGCGCGGCCTGGATGAACGCCGCCAGGCCGATGCATTCGACCACCGGGCGCAGCGTCGGCGACGCGGCGACGATGAAGGCGTTGACCGAGGTGGTGAAGCCCAGGATCAGGGTGATCAGGGTCAGCCGTTCCAGCGGGCCGAGCCCTTCCAGGATCGACAGGCCGCCCGGCTGGGCGCGATCCGCGGTCAGAATCGCCAGCACGAGCAGCGCCGATCCGAAGAGAATCCGACGTCTCTGCCTGTATACGCGCCTCAGCATGTGCTGTCTCCTTGGTCCGTGTTTTCGGCCGTCTGGTATGGGTCTCGCCCCTAACTGGCCCTTCTGTCTGACGAAATTTGGGCAGTATTGAGGAATTCGCGGCCCGGTCCCGCCGCGACGGGTGCCGCCGCTTGCCTCCGTTGGGGTGGGCGGGCAAGATGCCTGGACGGAGTCAGACCGGTCCGGCTTGACGCCCCGTCGCGCCGGACCCACTTATGGTCCATAACCGGAGGGGGCCGAGGCTGCTGGAGAAGCCGGGGCCGGCGTTCCCTGCCTAGACCAAGGAAACACCATGCAAGAACCCATGAGCACCCATCCCGTCCTGCCGCTGCGCGACATCGTGGTCTTCCCCCACATGATCGTGCCGCTCTTCGTGGGGCGCGAGAAGTCGGTCAAGGCGCTGGAAGAGGTGATGAAGGATGACAAGCAGATCCTTCTGTCCAGCCAGATCGACCCCGCGGTCGACGATCCGGCCGAGGACGGGATCTACCGCGTCGGCGTGCTGGCGAACGTGCTGCAGCTGCTGAAACTGCCCGACGGCACCGTCAAGGTCCTGGTCGAGGGCCGCGAGCGCGTCGAGATCACCGAATTCGTCGAGAACCCCGAGTTCTTCGAGGCAAGCACCCGCCCGCTCGAGGAAGTGCAGGGCGACGAGGCCACCGTCGAGGCGCTCGTCCGCTCGGTCGCGACCGAGTTCGAACGCTATGCCAAGATGAAGAAGAACGTGCCCGAAGAGGCGCTGACGGCGGTGTCCGAGACCCGCAACCCGGCAAAGATGGCCGACACCGTGTCGGGGCATCTGGGCGTCGAGGTCGACCAAAAGCAGGAGCTGCTGGAAACGCTCTCCGTCGCCGAGCGGCTGGAGAAGGTCTACGGGCTGATGCAGTCCGAGATGTCGGTCCTGCAGGTCGAGAAGAAGATCAAGAGCCGCGTCAAGAGCCAGATGGAGCGCACCCAGCGCGAGTACTACCTGAATGAGCAGATGAAGGCCATTCAGAAGGAGCTGGGCGACGGCGAGGACGGCCAGAACGAGATCGACGAGCTTGAAGAGCGCATCAACGCGACCAAGCTCAGCAAGGAGGCCAAGGAAAAGGCCGAGGCGGAGCTGAAGAAGCTGCGCAACATGAGCCCGATGTCGGCCGAGGCCACCGTCGTGCGCAACTACCTCGACTGGATGCTGTCGATCCCGTGGGGCAAGAAATCCCGCGTGAAGAAGGATCTCGGCCGTGCCGAGGAGATCCTCGACAACGACCATTACGGTCTCGAGAAGGTCAAGGAACGCATCGTCGAGTATCTCGCGGTGCAACAGCGCTCCAAGAAGCTGAAGGGGCCGATCCTCTGCCTCGTCGGCCCGCCGGGCGTGGGCAAGACGTCGCTCGGCCAGTCGGTGGCGAAGGCCACGGGACGCGAGTTCATCCGCATCTCGCTGGGCGGCGTGCGTGACGAGTCCGAGATCCGCGGCCACCGCCGGACCTATATCGGCTCGATGCCGGGCAAGATCATCCAGGCCATGAAGAAGGCCAAGACGACCAACCCGCTGATCCTGCTCGACGAGATCGACAAGATGGGCCAGGACTTCCGCGGTGACCCGGCCAGCGCCATGCTCGAGGTGCTCGACCCCGAGCAGAACGCGACCTTCGCCGACCATTACCTGGAAGTGGAATACGACCTCTCCAACGTGATGTTCATCACGACGGCGAACTCCTACAACATGCCGGGACCGCTCCTGGACCGGATGGAGATCATCACGCTCGCCGGCTACACCGAGGACGAGAAGATCGAGATCGCCAAGCGCCACTTGGTGCCGAAGCAGCTGAAGGGGCACGGGCTCAAGAAGGACGAGTTCGAGCTTACCGACGCCGCGCTCAAGGAGGTGATCCGCACCTACACCCGCGAGGCGGGCGTGCGGAACCTCGAGCGCGAGATCGCGAAACTCGCCCGGAAGGCCGTGACCGAGATCGTCCGCAAGCGCGCCGCGCAGGTCGTGGTCACGCCGGACAACCTCGAGGATTTCCTTGGGGTGAAGCGGTTCCGCTACGGCCTGGCCGAGAAGGAGGACCAGATCGGCGTCACCACCGGGCTCGCCTGGACGAGCGTGGGCGGCGACCTGCTGTCCATCGAGGCGCTGAAGCTGCCGGGCAAGGGCCGGATGAAGACCACCGGCAAGCTGGGCGACGTGATGAAGGAATCGATCGACGCGGCGTCGAGCTTCGTGCGGTCGATGGCGCCCTCGATCGGGGTCAAGCCGCCGCTTTTCGAGACGATGGACATCCACGTCCACGTCCCGGAGGGCGCGACGCCCAAGGATGGCCCCTCGGCCGGGGTGGCGATGGTCACCTCGATCGTGTCGGTGCTCACGCAGATCCCGGTCCGCAAGGACATCGCCATGACCGGCGAGGTCACGCTGCGCGGCAACGTGCTGGCCATCGGCGGGCTCAAGGAAAAGCTTCTCGCCGCCCTTCGCGGGGGAATCACCACGGTGCTGATCCCCGAGGAGAACGAGAAGGACCTGCGCGACATTCCCGACAACGTGAAAGAGGGGCTGACGATCATCCCGGTCTCGAACGTCCGCGAGGTCCTGGCGCATGCGCTGGTGCGCGAGCCCGAGCCGATCGAGTGGGACGAGGCCGCCGAGGAAGCCGCCGCGGCGCAGGCCCGGCTCGAGAAGGCCGGCGAGGCGCCGGGCGCGACAACGCACTAGGCGCGCGGCGTCGCCCGGACAGGCAAAAAAAGGGGGCGCATCCCGCGCAAGCCTCTATACCTAAATGTTGACGACTGATTCCCCATCCGGTAAAGGGGTGGAGTTTTTGTAATAAGCAATGAGTTTCTGTTTGGCAGGAAAATCAAAAGCCTCGCAAAAAGTTGCGAGAACCCAAAAATTTCGTCTCCCAAAACCTATTGGCGGCTTCACAGTTAACTTCTGTAGAAACCCAATGTGCGAATTCTTTGGACTTCCCCCAGACAGGGAAGATCGCAGAGGGCAAAGACCTAATAAAACGACTAACGAACCAAGAGGGGTGGTAAGAGGTAAAGATACTGAACGCGCCTACACATGTGGGTCTTGTAACCGTTCAAATGTTGTAAAACCAAATATTGCTATTGTTCAAGAATATAGCCGCATCTCTTCTGTGTACAGGCGAACAAAGAGGGAATGCTGCCCCAATGAAGACTGTGAGCAGCACAAGACCTCTGTAAGGCTCATGCCCAGTGCATACAGGAAGTTTGGCAAGACGGCGAAGGGCGATCCCAGGTTTCAGTGCAAGTCCTGTAAGAAGACCTTCTCCCTTGGACATGCCACACGGCGTCACTTCCGCTCTGACCTGAATGGCAAGGTATTCCGTGCCTTGATGAACGGATTGACCCTCTCATCAGCTGCAAGAGTGCTGGATGTGAGCATGGTAGAGATCTACCGGAAGATAGACTTCATCCATCAACAATGTCTGGAGTTTTCAGCTGACCGGGAAAAAGACCTTCCCAAGTGCTTTGAAGGGAGAACACCACATTTCGCAACCGATACACAGAATTTAACAGTTAATTATCCTAATAGAGGGGTAAGGGTTCTGGTTGATGTCCGTCACATGTGTATGGTTGAGAAGGACAGTAAATTTGTGATTGCGTCCACTACAGATGTGGATCCTTCCGTAAGTCCCTTTGATATCGAACAACGAATGAGGGAAGTCGGAGATTTCGATAAGCCACGCTCTATGCGTTATAATGCTCGTGTTTGGTTTGCCTCTGAATATCTTGAGTTTATTAATACTCGTTACTCTAGAAGTAACCCAGTAAGCAAAAAGCGCCAGAAGAAACAAAAACCAGAATTTGATCCTAATGATATCCTTCTGCTGAAGAAGGCTGCAAGAGTGCGTCAAGATGTTGCTGATTATGCCCATACAATGCTGGTAAAGAAAAAGATTGGAAATCTCTATAGGCATTTAAACTTCTCAGTAGATCAAGATGCTGGCGTCTCTCAATCATTTATATCTCTTTACAGGAACGAAATCCGTGAAGGGAAAATTCGTATTGCCGATATTAGCATGTCCAAGAACCTTTCAAATGATCAAAGAAGGTTCTTAGTATATGAGGGTAACAAATATCTTGAAGAGATAACCATGCAGATGACACTGGATGGTTTTATCCAAGGAGTAGGTGATCAAGAAGACATAAGGGATGAGGATACCGCAACTGAGTATCTTTTAAATAAGGTTTATAAAAATCGAACAAAGCAAGAAATAATCGAAAACCTATGTGGATCTAGTATCTATCATCCTAATGTGGGATTCTCGTATCCGTTTCACTTTATTAATGAACCTAATAAGAGGGTAATATTTAGAACTGACCCCACAGATATGAATTTTGCTCAAATGGCACAATTCATAGTCAGAGCTGGCACTCACCCTGTAGATACATACCATGCACGTGCTAGGGTGAAGGTAATGGGATTTGAGAGGGGTCTGTTAGGGTCTGGACTCATTGAGTTTCAAAGCCAGTAGATGACGATTGCCGCGAGAGCGATGGCTGACAGGAAGACCTTT
>CAJXYS010000017.1 GCA_913063035.1 uncultured Maritimibacter sp.
GCGCCGGACATGGTGAAGGCGTTGCGCGACCAGTCGCAGGAGGCGCCGAGGCGCTTGAGCTGGTTGATGATCGTGCCACCGGACTGGCTCTTCCAGTCCCAGACCCTGGCGAGGAATTCCTCGCGCGTGAAATCGCGGCGCGACTTGCCCTCCTTGGCGAGCTCGCGTTCCACGACCATCTGCGTGGCGATGCCGGCATGGTCCTGCCCCGGCTGCCAGAGCGTGTCGTGCCCGCGCATCCGGTGCCAGCGCACCAGGATGTCCTGCAACGTGTTGTTGAAGGCGTGCCCCATGTGCAGGCTGCCCGTCACGTTGGGCGGCGGGATCATGATGCAGAAGCTCTCGGCGCCGGGCGTCGCGTTCGCGCCTGCGGCGAAAGCGTCGGCCGCTTCCCATTTCGCGTAGATTTCGGGCTCCGCCTTGGCGGCGTCGAAGGTCTTGTCCATGGCCATGGGTCGGGTTCCGCGTGCCGGTTGAGGGTTCGCGCCCCTGTTACCGAAAGCGCCCGGGAAGGGAAAGGCCGTAGTCCCGCCCCCTCACACCACCGCGCGGTCGATCTTGGTCGAGAGCTGCACCAGGCTTTCCGACGACCGGACCCCGGTGACCGCGCCGATGCGGTCGAGCGTCTCGTCCAGTTCGCGGGTGGTGTCCGCGGCGATCTCGAGGATCAGGTCGAACCGCCCTGACGTGGTATGGGCACGCTCCACCTGGGACATGGGTTTCAGCCTTTGCAGCACCGTGGGCGTGGCGCGCGGCTCGATCTGCAGCAGAACCGTCGCGCGGATGCGCCCGGCGCCGGCTTCGGCGCCCAGCCGGATCGTGTAGCCCGCGACGGTGCCGGTCCGCTCCAGCCGTTCGATCCGGGCCTGCACGGTCGAGCGCGCCACGTCGAGATGGCGCGCCAGCGTCGAGACGGAGGCACGCGCATCGCGCGCCAGCGCGGCCAGCAGACGGCGGTCGAGATCATCCATGTCGATTTGCCATGATTTTTGTCATATCGCCGATCATTTCTGGCGATTCTACACTTTAACCCGGTGAAATCGACACCTAATTGCTCGATCCTGTTTCCCGAGCACACGGATACAGACTCCAGACAAGGAGCCGACCACCATGGGGCTGAGCAAGACACTCTGGGCGACGCCGCAGGACTACCTGCGCGCCGAGGAGCCCGACACGCCGGTGATGTTCTTCTCGCCGGAGGTGCTGCAGGCAACGGCCGCGCGATTCCGCGCGGGCTTCCCGGGGCTCGTGACCTACGCCGTGAAGGCCAATCCCGACCCCATGGTGCTCGAGAACCTGTCCGCCGCGGGGATCGCGGGTTTCGACGTCGCCTCGCCGGCCGAGATTGCCGCGCTTCGGCAGATCGCGCCCGACGCGGCGCTGCATTACAACAATCCCGTCCGCTCGCGCCGCGAGATCGCGGCGGCCGCCGCGGCCGGCATCCGCGCCTACTCGGTCGATTCCCTGGGCGAGCTGGACAAGCTGGCCGACCTGGTGCCGCCCGACGGCGTCGAGATCGCGGTCCGGCTGCGGCTGCCCGTGGCCGGGGCCACCTATGATTTCGGCGCCAAGTTCGGCACCGACCCGGACCACGCCGCCGATCTGCTGGTGCGGGCGGCGGCGCACGGCTTCACGCCGTCGATGACCTTCCATCCCGGCACGCAATGCGTGTCCGCCGATGCCTGGACCGCCTATATCGAGGCCTCCGCCGACGTGGCGCGGCGTGCCGGTGTCCGGCTTGCCCGGCTCAATGTCGGCGGCGGCTTCCCAAGCCACCGGAGCGGACCCGAAGCCCCATGTCTCGACGCGATCTTCGCCGCCATCGACGCGGCGACGGCCCGCGCCTTCGGCGCCGCGCGCCCGGCCCTCCTGTGCGAGCCGGGCCGCGCCATGGTGGCCGAAGCCTTCACGCTGGCCGCGCGGGTCAAGGCGGTGCGCGCGGATGGAAGCGTCTTTCTGAACGACGGGATTTACGGCGCGATGGCCGAATTGCCGATCATGGGCGCGACCGACCGCATCGTCTGCCTCGCGCCCGACGGGACCCGCCGCGCCGGACCGCCCGCGCGGCGCGCGGTGTTCGGCCCGACCTGCGACTCGCTCGACCGCCTGCCCGGCGACCCGGCGCTGCCGGCGGACCTCGCAGAGGACGACTACGTCCTTTTCGCGGGGATGGGCGCCTACTCGCTGGCCACCCTGACGGGCTTCAACGGCTACGGCGCGTTGGAAACCGCGACGGTGCGACGGCTGGCCGGCTGAGCGGGGTTTTCCCTGCCCGATGATCGCTCTATCGTCTGGGCGGAATCCACGCGCTCAGCAGGGGAGCCTCATGTCCAAATTCGGCATCAGCCAACCGATCAAACGTGTCGAGGATGTCCGCTTCCTGAATGGAACCGGCCGCTACATGGACGACACCGCGCCCGAGGGCGCGCTGCGCGCCTATGTCTTCCGCTCGCCGGTGGCCCATGGCGAGATCACGACGCTGGACGTCGCCGACGCCCGCGCGGCCGACGGCGTCCACGCGGTGCTGACCGCCGCCGAGCTGGACGCGGCCGGCGTGCGCAACCAGATGGACGCGGCGGTGGTCAAGAACCGCGACGGGTCCAGGGGCGCCGCGCCGCCGCGCCCGATCCTGGCCATCGACCGGGTGCGCTACGTGGGCGAGCCGGTCGCGCTGATCGTGGCCGAGACGCTGGCGCAAGCCAAGGATGCGGCCGAGCTGATCGAGTTGGACGTGGAGGATCTTCCGGTCTGGACGACGCTCGCCCCCGGTGGCGAGGCGATCCACCCCGAGGCGCCGGAAAACCTCGCCTATGACTGGGCCTTCGGCGACGCGGAACAGACCGAAAAGGTCTTCGCCGGCGCCGCGCATCGCGTCTCGCTCGAGATCGACGACAACCGGATCATCGTCAACTCGATGGAGCCCCGCGGCTGCTGGGCACGCTGGGACGGCGCGCGGATGCACGTCTCCTTCAGCGGACAGGGCGTCTGGGGGCTGCGTGACCAGATCGCCCGGAATCTCGGGCTCGACAAGGGGGCGGTGCATGTCACCACCCCCGACGTCGGCGGCGGCTTCGGCATGAAGGGCTTTGCCTATCCGGAATATTTCGCCGTCGCCGAGGCGGCGCGCCAGACCGGCCGGCCGGTGCACTGGATGGCGGACCGCTCCGAATCGATGCTCAGCGACAATGGCGGGCGCGATCTCGTCTCGGTGGCCGAGGCCGCCTTCGACGAGGACTACAAGCTGATCGGCTACCGCGTGCACACGACCAGCAATCTCGGGGCCTATAATTCGGGCTTCGGCCAGAACATCCAGTCGGAACTGGCGCTCAAGGTGCTGACCGGCACCTATGACGTGCAGGACGTCTTTTTCGCGGTGAAGGGCATCTACACCAACACCGTGCAGGTCGACGCCTATCGCGGCGCCGGACGGCCCGAGGCAATCTACGTGCTGGAGCGCCTGATGGACCACGCCGCGCGCCAGTTCGGTCTCAGCCCGTGGGCACTGCGCCAGAAGAACTTCATCCCCGCCGACGCCTTCCCCTACGTCTCGGCCAGCGGCGAGACCTATGACGTGGGCGATTTCGGCCGGGTGCTGTCGCGGGCCGAGAAAGAGGCCGATCTTGACGGTTTCAAGGCCCGCCGCGCCGACTCCGGGGCCGCCGGCAAGCTGCGCGGGATCGGGCTGTGTTATTATATCGAGTCGATCCTGGGCGATCCCAGCGAGACCACGAAGCTGGAATTCACCGACACGGGCAAGGTGCGGCTTTACGCCGGCACGCAGTCGAACGGCCAGGGCCACGAGACCGTCTACGCCCAGATCCTGAACGAGTTCACGGGCATCCCGATGGACGCGGTGGAATTCGTGCAGGGCGACAGCGACCTGATCGCCAAGGGGGGCGGCACGGGCGGCTCGCGCTCGGTGACGACGCAGGGCACCTCGATCAAGGCGACCTCGTCCAGGCTGATCGAGAATTTCACCCCCTTCGTGGCCGAAGAACTCGACGCCGCGCCGGAGGAAATCGACTTCGAGGACGGCAATTTCCACGCCCGCGGCACCAACAAGTTCATCGGGCTGATGGATGCCGCGCAGGCCGCGCGCGACAAGGGCCGCGACGACCTGCTGGTCTGCGAGGCGGAGACGAAGCTGCCGGGCCGGTCCTATCCCAACGGCGCCCATGTCTGCGAGGTCGAGATCGACCCGGAGACGGGACAGACCGAGGTGGTCAGATACACCGTGGTCGACGATTTCGGTGTGCTGATGAACCCCACGCTGGCCGAGGGCCAGGTGCATGGCGGCGTCGTCCAGGGGCTGGGCCAGGCGATCATGGAGAACGCGGCCTACGATGCCGACGGCCAGCTCCTGACCGGCACCTTCATGGATTACGCGATGCCGCGCGCGATCGACACGCCCTTCATCACCTTCCATTCCGAGCCGGTGCCCTCCACCGCCAATCCGCTCGGCATGAAAGGCTGCGGCGAGGCCGGGACGGTCGGCGCGATGGCCGCCGTCGGCAACGCGGTGCAGGACGCGCTCTGGGACCGGGGGATCCGGCGGGTGGACATGCCTTTCACCCCCCTGCGCGTCTGGAGCTGGCTCAACCGGGCGGACATGGCGGCGGAATGACGCCGCCGGCCCGGCCGGGGTCAGGCTGAAAAGACCAGCCGCCAGAACAGCGTGGGCAGCATTTCCGCCAGCGCCGCCAGCGCGATCAGCGCCCGCGCGCCCGCCCCCCGGAAGCGCCGCCAGAGCAGCACGCAGAGGGCAAGCGCCAGCACCCCCTCGACCGGGCCGACCAGGGCGGCGTGATGGGCGTCGTCCCAGTAGCTGACCGGGCTTCGGACAACATGGTCCGAGAACGGCCAGAAATGGGGGCGCCCGTCGTCGTGGTGCAGCGGCAGGTCGGTCAGCACATGCAGCAGCCCCGCCCCGCCGAAGGCCGTCAGCGCGTCGCGGCGCAGCCAGGCGCCGGCGCCGAAGAGCAGGCCCCAGAGGAGGATCGCGTTGTCGATGCGGAACACGGCTTGCCAGCTCTCGGAAAAATAGAGTTGGTCGAAGACGACGCGCGGGGCGATCCCCTGGACATAGAGCGCATGCGCGGACAGCAGCCAGAGCGACAGGTCCGGCACCAGGGCCCCGGCCAGCGCGGCGGCCGTGACGCGCCAGGCATCGGGCCGTGCGAAGGCGGCCGCGCCGATGATCAGGTGTGCCGGGGTGTTCATGGCAGGCTCCGCCCGGCGGGCGGGCGCGACAGGGTTACTCGAATTCGCGGCTGGCCAGCGCCCGGTGAATCTCGCGGCGGACCAGTTTCTTGACGTTGCGGGTGATCCGCTCGCCCAGTTCGCCGCGCAACTCTTCGCGCACGACCTCGGCCACCAGTTCGCGCAGCGCCTCCTCGTCGAAGCCCGCGTCTTCGAACCCATCGTCCAGTCCCGGATCGCCGTCGGACCCGTCCGCCCGGTCCGCCGGCGCGGAGGCGGCGCTCAGATGAAGGCGCCGGCCGTCTTGGACGGTCCCGGGCATCTCCGCAGGCGCATCGGGCGACGGGGGATCCGCGACCGGGTTCGCAGCGGCTTCGGGGGCGCCGTCGCTTTCAACCGCCGCGGTGTCTTCGACCCGCAGCGCGTCCGTCAGCAGCAGCCGGTCGCCGGGTTGTTCCGCCGGGGTTTCCGGGGACTCCCCGTCCGGCAGGGCGGGCGACTCGGGCTCTGTGGCCGCGGGCTCCGGGCTCATGTCTTGCACCGGCTCGGCGGGCGCCTGCGCGGCGTCTTCGGAATCGGTGGCCTGCTCGGGGGCCTTGGAGTCGTCCGAGACGAGCCGCCTTATGGAGGACAGAACGTCCTCGACATCCACGGATGACACGGAATTCGACATCGGGATCTCTCCGGTTCAAGGTGCAGGTATAGTAGCCTCCTGCGGGGCTCAACACAACGGCTGGTTTAACGCGCCCGGCTCAGTTGCGGCCGCTGCGCTCCAGCACGCGGTCGAGCCGCTTGCCCTGGATCGAATGGACCGGCGCGTTCCTGACCGCATTGTAGTAGGCCGACGGGTCGTAGCCCGCGACCTGGAGGCCCAGGTGATCCGTGGTCAGCAGCCCCATCGCCGACAACAGCGCGTAGACCGCGACGTATTCGTCGCGCCGCGCCTGGACGAGATCGTTGCGCGCGGTCAGCAGCTCCTGCTCGGCGTCGAGCACGTCGAGCGTCGTGCGCGCGCCCAGCTTCGCCTCTTCGCGGACGCCCTCGAAGGCCAGTTCGGCGGCACGGATCTGCTGCTGGCGCGCGGTGATCGAGGCCCGGGCGACCTCGAGCTGGGCCCAGGCCCGGGCGACCGCGTCCTCGATGGTCAGCGAGGTCTGGAGCAGCTCGGCGCGCACGCTTTCGGCGTTGGCCATCGCCTGGCGCTGCGCCGAGTCGAGGCGACCGCCCTGGTAGATCGGCACCGTGACCGACAGCTCGCCGCGGGCGACATCGCCGTAAGACGTCGTCCCCTGCGCGACGCTCCGGTTGCGCGACAGGCTGGCGCCCAGCTCCACCCTGGGCAGCTTGGCCGCGCGGGCGCGTTCGACGTTGATTTCCGCGGCCTTCACAAGGTGCTGGACCTGCTTGATCGCCGGGTGGTTCTGGTTGGCGAGCGCCTTGGCGGCCTCCAGCGTGGCGGGGATCTCGGGCGCAGGCGGCGGCGCCTGCAGGTTCGCCGGATAGGCGCCGATGGCCAGGAAATACCTGGCCCGCGCGACCTCGAGCGCGCCCTGCGCGGCCACCAGCCGCGACCGGGCCTCGGCCACGCGGGATTCCGCCAGGCTCACATCGGTGCGGGTCACCTCGCCCACCTCGAACCGGTCCTCGGCCGCGCGCAACTCCTCGCGGGTCAGACGCAAGCTGTTCTCGGCCAGCCGGACCGACTGTGCCTCGGCGCGCATGTCCATGTAGGCGCTGACCGCATCGAAGAGCACGTCCTGCTCCACCGTCACCAGCGCGGCGCGGGTCGCAAGGACGTTTTCCTTCGCGGCCTCGACCCCGAGCCGGTTCCGCCCGCCCTCGTAGAGCGTCAGCCCCGCGGTCAGGCTCAGCGAGCCCTGATAGGCGCTGACATCGGTATCGCT
Organism: uncultured Maritimibacter sp.; assembly: GCA_913063035.1. Classification (GTDB taxonomy): domain Bacteria; phylum Pseudomonadota; class Alphaproteobacteria; order Rhodobacterales; family Rhodobacteraceae; genus CAJXYS01. Next base: position 7,104 of record CAJXYS010000017.1, read on the forward strand.
GGCGGAAGCGACGAAGTTGAGCACGGGCCTGAGAAGCGAGACCGCCTGCGCCACGTCCTCGTCTGTGGCGCGCAGCGTGGCGCGGTTCTTGTCCAGCAGGTTGCTGTTCTCATAGGCGGTGACGAGCGCCTCGGTCAGGGTCTCGGCCGTGCCGGCCCCCGCGACGAAGACGGCCGCCAGGCCCCCCAAGACCGCATTGCGTATCGCCTTCATCGCCTGTTGCCTCCGTCGCTGTTGCCGCCGGGGTCTGCGCCCGGCTCAGAATTCGAACTCACGCGCCACGTTGAACCCCGGCAGGAGCGGCGCCGTCGCGTCGAACGCGTAGCGCCAGGTCACCCGTCCGCCCGACTTGATGCCGAGACGCGCGCGCCCGAGCGCGCCTTCCATGAAGATCGCGATGATGCGCCCGCCATCCTTGAGCTGATCGAGAATGGCGTCCGGCACCTGTTCGACCCCGCCCTGCAACAGGATGATGTCGTAGGGCCCGTGCTGCGGTGCGCCCTCGGTCAGGGGCGCCTCGACCACCGCCACGTTGTCGGCCTCCTGCTCGGACAGCAGCGTCTGCGCCTCGGCCGCCATGCTGGCGTCTTCCTCGACGGCCACGACCGCCTCGGCCAGCCGCGCGGTGACCGCGGCGGAATAGCCGTAGCTCGCGCCGATATCGAGCACCAGGTGATCGGCCCGTATGTCGAGCGCCTCGAGCATCTTGGCCAGCACCCGCGGTGCGAGCACGACCCTGCCGCCGCCAAGGTCGATATCCTCGCTCATATAGGCGAGGTCACGCTGGGTGTCGGGGACGAAGACCTCGCGCGGGATGGTCAGCATCGCTTCGATGATCGGGTATTCGGTCACGTCTGATGGCCGGACCTGGCCGTCTACCATCGCTCTGCGCCGGGCGGCGTAATCTGTCATGGAAGCGCCTTGAATCTTCGCGTTGATACCGGGGTCGTCTTGCCACAGTTTCCGGCGCGCGGCAACTCGGCTCGCGGTGTATGTGCGCTTGCACCGGCCCCGGGCGCTTGATATAGACCGGCCGTTGCCGGCGGCGAGTTGGCGGAGTGGTTACGCAGCGGATTGCAAATCCGTGTACACCGGTTCGATTCCGGTACTCGCCTCCATTTCATTCTAAATCAGTGACTTAGCTTCATGGCTATCAAGTGGGACACAATGGTGGAACACATCCATGAAGTTGTCAGCCTACCTAAGCCCTTCCAGACACGGTATATTCTACTTCCGTTGGCCTCTGCCCCATTCCGGGCGGGAAAAGCGAAGCACGGTTAAGGTATCGTTAAGAACAAGATGCCCACATCAAGCGGCAGACTTAGCAAGATACTTGGCTGCACATGGTAGATTAGTGAAGGATAGCAACGCTTTGGCAGGACTTAGGCAGAGCGAGATACGCGAGAAAGTGCAGACCTACTTCAAGGCGCAACTGGACCAGTACCTTGACTGGCTGGACCGGCGCGGCCTGTCGAAGAACGCCCTGACCGATGCCCGCGAAGAAATGCTGGACCATGAAAGCCTGCTAGAGTTGGAGACACCCTCTCCGATGTGGCTGCCCGTCTCCCGGTTCAAACGCGTCATGGATGTGTCAGACGAACAATGGGACGCCAGCCAGCCTCGGATCACCTTCCAGCTTCGCCAAGGCCGCCGGGACATGCTCAAACGCGTTCTGGACGCCGCTGAGGGCCTTGAGCGATACTCCTATGCCGATGCCCCGGCCATCGCTCCTGCCGCTCCTGCGCCCGCTCTGCCAGCGTCATCGCCCTTGGGCGCGGCGGTGGACGATTTCATCGCTGAGCATTCGCGCCAGTGGGCGGACAAGACCATCGGTCAGAACCGGGCGTACCTGAATATCCTTGTCGAATATTTTGGCCCGGATCGACTGCTTGCCACGATCACCAAGCAGGATGCGAGCGAGGTGAAGAAGGTCTTGCGGGCGCTACCGGCCAGCCGGAACACGAAGCCCAAGCTGAAAGCCATGCCGCTGATGCAGGTCATCAAGGAACCCGGTCACAAGAAGATCGCGGCCAAGACGATCAACAGCCATATCCAGATGTTCAAGATGTTCTTCGACTGGGCGGAACGGCACGGACATGCGCCGCACACGCTCTTTGAAGGTATGAAGGTGCGGAAGGACAAGGCCAGCGAGAGTGAGCGCAAGCCCTTCACACCGGACCAAGCGCGGTTGATCTACACCGAGTTGACGGAAAACCCGTCCGGGCTTGTGCGCAAGGACAGCCACAGGTGGGGAATGCTCTTGGGCATGTTCACAGGGGCGCGACTGAACGAGATTTGCCAACTCGACATTGCCGATGTGAAGCAGGACGGTGATACATGGTTCCTGAACATCACCGATGAAGGCGACGACACTAAAAGCGTCAAGTCGAAGGCAGGACGGCGCAAGGTGCCGCTGCATTCGGAGTTGATACGCCTTGGCTTTCTCGACTTCGTGGAAAGTCGCAGGAACGGCACACGCCTGTTCCCGGACTACAGCTACAGCGCCAATGGCGGCTACGGTCGCAACTTGGGCCGCTGGTGCAATGAGAGTTTCTTGCCCAAGCTGGGGATCAAGCAGCCGGGGATTGTGTTCCACAGTCTCAGGCACACAATGATTACTAGGCTTGGGCAAGCAGATGTAGCGGAGCCGATCTATCAGTGCATCGTTGGCCACGCCCGCGCCGGGGTTACGCAAGCGGTATATTTGCGCGAAGGCTTCACACTGGGGCAACTCAAAGACGCTATAGACAGATTTACTATCTGAGCCATGCTAGCTGCGTGACAAAGTGCGCAGATCAGCCATGAAAGCTTCGACAGTTAGCAGGTGAGGACGAATAGACGGGGCGTATCTCTCTATCTGCTTCTGCGGTACTACCAAGCGAATGCCCGCGTCCACGATCAGCTTAAACTGTGCTTCGGAGACACCTTCCTGCAATGTCAGCAAGTGGCGTGCAGGAAGGTCGGAGCATTCTTCCGTTACCTGACGCCACCTGTCCCGAATGGTTGTCTTGGCAGCCAGCATCCGCAACTGTGTGCGTGGATAGCTGGCATCCAGATACAGGGCTTCATTCGGAAACAGGAAATCGGGGTTGTTTCCGGCCTTCGGCTGGTATGTGAAGTCACGCCCTTCCACGAACGCTTCTTCTATCAGCATTTCCCGCATGTGCAGTTCAAGCGACTTCCCCGACCGTGCCTTGCGTCTTTGCAGGACGGTCTGCGCGGCAGCGAGAAAGTCAGCAATCGTGTGGAAGCCTGCTTGGGCGCGGGGAAGTTCAACTGCTTCTTCGAGCGACTGGAACAACTCAAACTCACAATCCCGGCGGCGCATCAACCGCTTGTCTACAGTAAGTTCACTGTCCGGGCGCAACTCGATTACCTTTCGGATGATCTCTGCACCTGTCGGGAACCTAAGCAGCCATTCGGGCGGTAGTTCACTCCGGGCCAGCCTGCAATCCGCACGGACAGACTTTGCCAACAAGGAAAGCAAGCCACCATCGGGCGGAAAGGTCGTCCACCGGCCCGGCTCAACCGGACCGACTTCCCGTTCCACCAAATCTTCCTCAACTTCGTCCCGACAAACCCAGACCGCACAGTTGTCTGCGTTATTGCCATCCGACTGCCGGAAAGCGAACACAGCCAATGCGCCTGTGCTTTCCGGGTCAAGCAAAGCCGACTGACCGCCACCGAGGTTGGTAACGCGCACTTCATCGCGCGTCCCGCCCCGCATCTTGTTGTTGTACCAGACGACACGGACGTTCCGCGCGTCGGGATGACTGTCAATCGTCAGGTCAAACCATGCGTCCGCATTGTCATGCGTGTGAGTTTCGAGCGAGGGGAAAAGACGGAAGAACACCGCTTTAGGAATGTAGAACCCGGCCTGATGCGATCCGTTCGCCAAAGTGTCGTTGCCGGAAAGGCGCTTGATGTACCAGAACCACCCTTCTGAGTGTTCATCCAGCCAGTCTGCCACGTCCATACTGCACCACCCTAGTCAAACGTTCCCGCGATCTCTGCCGCTTCTGCATCGGACGCAAGCCATGCCCCGACCTTTGCCACGATCTCAGACAGTTCAATGCGCCCGGTCCCGCTCAGCGCACATTCCCACACCACTAGTTGCCGCCAACCCGCCTCCCGCAAAGCGTCAGACACTTCTTTGTCACGCCGGGCGTTGCGGGCCAGTTTCTCCTGCCAGAAAGCCGCATTCTCGCCTCTTGGCTGTTTGAACCGGGGGCAGTCGTGCATGTGCCAGAAGCAGCCGTGGACAAACACTGTGGCCCGATACTTCCTAAAGGTCAGGTCAGGTTTGCCGGGAAGCCGGGCATTGAGCCGGAACCGGTATCCAGCCCGGTGCAGAGCCGACCGCAACACCCTCTCAGGCTTCGTATCGCGCCCCCTGATAGCCGACATGTTGCGGCTGCGGGTCTCCCGGTCGTGAACGTCAGGCAACCTCTTCCAGCGCCTCCTGAGCGGCCTCAGCGACGCCTGCAATCTCCGCGATGTGAGGAAGCATGAGCCGGGCAACGTCCGTTGCGACGGGCGCGACCACGGCGTTGCCAAACTGCTTGTAAGCCTGAGTGTCTGATACCTTGATCTTAAACTTGCTTTCGCCGGGCTTGTCGAAGCCCATCAGGCGTGCGCATTCGCGCGGGGTCAGACGGCGCGGCGGGCCGCTGGGACGCCGGATCAGGATTTCAGACCCGTCCTTGTAGTATCTTGCGGAAAGCGTGCGGGCCACGTTGTCAGGTCCGTTCAGGCCGAAGCCAAAACCATTCCCGGCGGCGCGGTGCTTTTCTGCGTAACGTTGGAGGTAGTTCCACAAGTGCTCTGTCAGAACATACTTGTCAGAAACCGTTGCTTTGGCCCCGCTGGTGAAGTGTCCTTCTGCCTTCTCAGTCCCATCTTCGGGATGCAGAATAGTGGATAGCTTTGGTCCGCTCAGTGGATCACGGTCCTTAAGTGGTTGCAGTGTGAAGTCTTTGATACCTCGTTCTCTGGGGAACCCGACAATGAATATCCGTTCACGATGCTGCGGAACCCATGACTTTGCATCCAAGATCATGGGAAAGATGTCATATTCAAGTTCCTCGCTCAGTATTTGCTGGATTACCTTGAAAGTACGGCCCTTATCGTGGTTCGCGAGGTTGCGCACGTTTTCGAGCAAGATCGCCTTCGGTCGATGATGCTTGATGATACGCGCAACATCGAAGAACAAGTTGCCCTGATCCTCGCAAGCGAAGCCATGTGGGCGTTTCAAAGCGTTCTTTTTTGACACACCCGCAATCGAAAAAGGCTGACAAGGGAAGCCTGCAAGAAGCACCTCGTGCTGAGGAATGTCGGTTTCACTGACCTCAGTTATGTCACCTGCAATCTCGTCGTCCGTCTCACCATAGTTCCTTGAGTATGTGATGCGTGCATACTTGTCCCACTCTGAGGTAAAGACACACTGCCCGCCCACGCCGGTCTCCATATCGAAAGCGCGGCGCAGCCCGCCGATACCCGCGAACAGGTCGATGAAGCGAAACGCTGGCTTGCCCGTCTGTGGGGCGTGGCTGCGAACAGCGGCAAGTACCTTCTCGACTTCGGCAGGCTTCGGCCCTCCACGTCCTTCGTCCCAGTTGTAAACGGTTCTCATCGGCCTGCCGAGAAGGTCTGCGACCTCAGCGACGGAAAGCCCTGTCTGGTGACGAAGCTCAGTGAAGTTCATGTCTCTGCCCTTGTTCGTTGCTGGGAATATCTCTGCCATAGTGGCAAAAGAACATCAAGGGAACATTAAGTTGCGGCGTGCATATTTTGTGTGCAGAGGTGTTAGGTGTCGCAAATGTGCACCTGACACATGTTGCCTAACTGTCGGCCATAAATGCCGCTCGGCTTAATGGCAGGCTAGAGTGGCGCTTCCAAGCTGAGTACGAATGGCTTCGATGCTCACAACGGCTTTTCACGGCGCAGTTTCCCGAGCGGCCATCTTTACACTGGCAAGGTTGCAACTTCCCCCATGGCCCCTTCTCACTGGGGGACTACCGCCCACACGTTGAGGAAGCATTGGCGGCTTGTCTCGCGCGGTATCTGTATGTTTTCCATGGGCTTCCTTTGCCCGCCCACATGGCAGCGGGGTGACAGGTGGAGGCTTTTCCTCACATATAGACAAAACGAACCAGCCCACAGAAAGCACTCGCACTACCTATAGGACAGAAGCAGCGAAGCCATCCCAGCCGAACCGTTTGCTTTCAGGGCCTTACGCATTCGAGCCACCTATAGGATAGAAAGCGGCAAGCCGATCCTGTGCGCTTCGGGCTATCCTTTTGCTTTTATGAGAAAAACCATCCCCCGACACTCTAGGACAAGATGCGACCCAGTATCTGTCTGGCCAGATAATCAACCCATAATCCTATAAAATCATTTAATATCAATGCTTTGAAACATATATTCAAAACCGATTGATACACACGCTTGTCCCATCTTCGATGAAATCCACCTCGCCCCGCAATCCAAAACCAATATCCCAACCCAAGACTTTTCAATCATTTTCAAGTCACGCATCACCCCAACAGGCTAAGCCTTGGTCATCCTACTGCCGGGCTTCCTTTGTGATCCCTTTGACAACTTATCAACTTCCGGGCTACACAGTGATACTCCTAAGTGAGACACAAAACGAAACCTCTCACTTGGTATCCTAAGTTATTCAATGACTTAGAAAAATGGTAGCGGGTCCGGTACTCGCCTCCACAACGATCCCCTTCGGATACATCCCTCGGGACTGCGGCAAGATGCCGTCAGAACCGCGCCGCGTCGAAGCCGGTGATGTCGAGATTCGGCGCCCGGCCCTCGGACAGGTCCGCCACGATCCGGCCGGTGATCCCGCCGAGCGTCAGCCCGAGATGCTGGTGCCCGAAGGCCAGCAGGATGCGGTCCGACCGCGGTGACGGCCCGATCACCGGCAGCGCGTCCGGGAAGGAGGGACGGAAGCCGAGCCATTCCTCGGCCGGGCCCTTGAGCGGGCCGAACATCTCGGCCCCCTTGCGTTCGAGATAGCGCAGCCGCCGGCGGTTCGGCGGGCGCCGCGTCCCGGCGATCTCGACGGTGCCAGCCAGCCGCAGGCCCTGCGCCATGGGCACCGCGTAGAAGCCGGCCTCGGCCCAGCCCACCGGGCGCGACAGCCGGTGCGCCTCGCCGGGGTATTGCAGGTGATAGCCGCGCTCCACGTCGAGCGGCAGCCGCTCGGCCCCGGTGCCCGCGATCCCCGTCGCGTGGGCCCCTGCCGTGATCGCGACCCGGGCAGCGCGCAGGGTCTCGCCGCCGGTCGTGACCTCGACGCCGTCGGCCAGCGGCCGCACCCGTGTCACGGCGTGCCGCAGCACCCGGCCGCCCAGCGCCTCGAAGCGGCGCTGCATGCGCCGCACCAGTTCCTGCGGGTCGCGCAGGTGCCGCGCCCCGGTGAAGCGCAGCGCGCGGTGCACCGGGAGACGCAGGTCCGGCTCCAGCGCGGCCACGTCCGCCGGGCCCAGCTCCTCGGCCGGCACGCCCAGCCGATGCCGGAGCGCGTTGCCGTCGGCGGCGGCCGCGAACCCGGCGCGCGTCGCCCAGACGTAAAGTGCATCGTTCGCGACGACGAGATCCTCGGCGCCGGCCTCTTCGATCAGGGGATTGAGGCCCGCATCGGCATGCGAGAGGATGGCGGCCAGCGTGGCGGCGATCGCCTCGACCCGGGCGGGACGGCAATTGGCCAGGAAGGACAGAAGCCAGCGTGGATGCGTCAGCGCATGGAGATAATTCACCGAAAGCGGGCTCTCGGGGCTCGCCAGCAGCCGCGGGATGCTGGCGAGGATATCGGGGCTGTTGACCGGCAGGCAGCCATAGGTCGCCAGCGTGCAGGCGTTGCCGTAGCTCGCCCCGGCACCGGGCGGCGCGGGATCGCACAGCAGCACCCGCTGCCCGCGCTTCGCCGCCCAGAGTGCCGTCGCCATGCCGACGATGCCCGCCCCGGCCACGACCAGGTCGATCTCCGCTCGGTCCTTCGCCCGGTTCGTCGTCACGCAGCCCCCCTTTCACCGTTGCGCCAGTCTTGGGCCAGGCGCCCGGAAATGCCAAGACGCGTTTCGGTCGCGCTCCGGGCAGGCCGGGCATGAGGCTTCTCTGCGACGAGATGCTGGGCCGGCTTGCGCGCTGGCTCCGCGCGGCCGGCCACGACACGCGGCTCGCCACGCCCGGCCAGGACGATCGCGCGGTGCTCTGGACGGCCATCGCCGAGGACCGGCTGCTTCTGAGCCGGGACCGGGGGTTCGCCGAACGCAAGGCGGCGACCGGCCGCCTGCTGCTGCTCGAGAGCAGCGCCGTGCCGGAGCAGGCCCGCGAGCTGCGCCGCAGGCTCGGGCTGGACTGGCTGGCCGCTCCCTTCACCCGCTGCGTCGTCGACAACGCGCATCTCCGGCCCGCCTCGTCGGCCGAGCGCGCCCGGCTGCCCGGCGGCGCACGCCGCATCGGCGGACCGTATTTCGCCTGCCCGGCCTGTGGCCGGCTCTACTGGGCGGGGGACCACCACGCCCGGATGCGGGCGCGGCTGGAGGACTGGGCGGGGTCCTGAGCGGGGTCGCGCCCCGGAAACCCGCAGGCTGCGCTTGACGCTGTGCCTCCCGGCCTAGCTGTGCCAGACTTTACCATGATGCTTCGTGGGGAATCGGTTCACATGCGCCTGCCGTCTTTCCGGCCCGGACCCGTCCGCCGTGCATTGGCGGCCCTGGCGCTTGGCCTGTGCGGGCTTGCCGCCGCGAGCGCGGCGGATGCCGCCGAGGTATCGCTGGCCGCGCCGTCGGCGGATGAGGATCTCACCGCGGCCCTCGAGGCGGCCTCGCTCCTGGTGGCAGCCGAGCGCGACGGCGAGACCAACGCGGATGAACTGGTCGCCGCGGCGCAGGCCGATTACGGACGGCTGCTGGCCGCGCTCTACGCCCAGGGCCACTATGGCGGCGTCATCACGATCCGCGTCGACGGCCGCGAGGCGTCCGGCATCGCCCCGCTCGACGCCCCCGAGCAGGTCGACCGCGTCGAGATCACGGTCCGGCCCGGCCCGCTCTTCACCTTCGGGCGGGTCGAGGTCGCCCCCCGCGCCCCGGGCACCGAGCTGGCGGACAGCGTGGCGGCCGGCGCCGCCGCGCGCACCCCGGCGATGCGGCAGGCCGTCGAGACCGCGATCGAAGGCTGGCGCGAGACCGGCCGCCCCAAGGCCCGTGCGACGGACCAGAGCATCACGGCAGATCACCGCAACCGCAGGGTGGACGCGGCCTTCACCATCGATCCGGGCCGGCTGGCCCGCTTCGGCAGGTTGATCGTCACCGGCGAGTCGCGCGTTCGACCGGACCGGATCCGTGCCATCGCCGGGCTGCCGAGCGGCGAACGTTTCTCGCCCGAGGCGCTGGAACGCGCCGCGGGCCGGCTGCGGCGGGCCGGAGCCTTCGGGGCGATCACGCTTTCGGAAGGCGAGGTGATCGGCCCGGACGGGCGGCTCGACATCACCGCGCAGATCTCGGACCGCAAACCGCGCCGCATCGGGGGCGGGGCCGAGTTCTCGACCGTCGACGGGTTGACGCTGAGCGGCTTCTGGCTGCACCGCAACCTGCGAGGCGGGGCCGAGCGACTGCGCTTCGACGCCGAGATCGCCGGGATCGGGGGCGAGACGGGCGGCGTGGATTACGTTCTCTCGACCCGCTTCACCCGGCCCGCGACCTTCACGCCCGACACCACGCTCAGCATCGGTGCCGAGATCGGCCGCGAGGATGAGCCCGACTACCTGTCCGACCGCTTCGAGGCCGATATCGGCGTCGAGCACATCTTCTCGGAACGCTTCGGCGACCGGCTGACGGGCCGGCTGGCGGTGGGCACGCATATCGCGCGGGTCGAGGACGACCAGGGCGAGCGCGACTTCACCTTCGTGACCCTGCCCGCCGGGCTGACCTGGGATGGCCGCGACGACCGGCTCGAGCCGACCGCCGGGCTCTACGGCGACCTCGAAGCCACGCCCTTCACCGATCTGGACGCCGGCACCACGGGGCTCTGGCTCACCTTCGACGGCCGCGCCTACCGGCAGATCGGTCCGGCGGTCCTGGCCGGGCGCTTGCAGCTGGGCAGCCTCGCCGGGGCTGCGGGCAGCGAGGTGCCGCCCGACTACCTGTTCTATTCCGGGGGCGGCGGCACGGTGCGCGGACAGGACTACCAATCGCTCGGCATAGATCTGGGCGGTGGCGACAGCATCGGCGGGCGGTCCTTCACCGCCGTGTCGCTGGAGGCGCGGATGCCGGTCACGGGACCCTTCGGCATGGCGGTTTTCGCGGATGCCGGCTATGTCGGCGCGGAAGCCTTACCGGACGGCAGCGGGGACTGGCATGCCGGGGCCGGGCTCGGCCTGCGCTACGACACCGGGATCGGGCCGCTGCGGGTCGACCTGGCCACCCCGGTGCGTGGCGGCGAGTCCGGCAGTATCCACGTCTATATCGGTATCGGACAGGCATTTTGAGAAAGCTGGCACATATCTGCGCCGCCCTGGCCGTTTTGTTGCTGCCCGCCCTCGCGGCCGCACAGGACGACGGCGACGAGGGCAAGGGATTCCTGACGCGCAAGCTGCAGGAACTGCTGTCCGATGCCGGGCGTGAGGTGCGGATCGACGGCTTCGAAGGCGCGCTGAGCTCCGAGGCGACGATCGCAACGCTGACGATCGCCGATGATGACGGCGTCTGGCTCAGCCTCGAGGGGGTGACGCTCGACTGGAACCGGGGCGCGCTGCTGCGCGGCCGGGTCGAGGTCAACCGGCTGACCGCCGAGCGCATCGCCCTGCCCCGCCTGCCCGCGGGCGACGGGGATGCGGCGGCGCCGGCGCCGGAGGCGCAGGAGTTCGCCCTGCCGGAGCTGCCCGTGTCGGTGGAGATCGGCGAGATCAGCGCCGAGCGTGTGAACCTTGGCGCCCCGGTTTTGGGCCAGGCCACGGCGCTCACCGCGAAAGGGGGGCTGGCGCTCGTCTCCGGGCGCGGCACGGCCACGCTGGAGATCGCCCGCGTCGATGGCCCGCGCGGGCGTTTCGCGCTCGACGCGTCCTATGACAACGCGACGCAGGACCTCGCGCTGGATCTCGACCTGCAGGAAGAGGCCGACGGGATCGCCGCCCGGCTTCTTCAGCTGCCCGGGCGGCCGGCGGTCGCGCTGACGGTGGCGGGCACGGGGGCGCTCTCGGATTTCACGGCCGATATCCGGCTGGCGACGGAGGGCCGCGACCGTCTCACCGGGCGGGTTCGGCTGGCACGGGACGAGGACGCCGCCGGCGCCGGAACGCAGCGCTTCTCCGCCGATCTCGGCGGCGATATCCGCCCGCTGATGGACGCCGACTACCGGGCCTTCTTCGGGGCCGACACGCGGCTTGACCTGGCCGGTCACCGCACGCCCTCGGGCGTGACCGTGATCGAGCGGCTGAACATCGAAACCGCGCAGTTCGGCCTGGGCGGCACCGCCCGGATCGGCGCCGACGGGTTCCCCGAGCGTTTCGATCTCAACGGGCGGATCGCCGCCGCGTCGGGCGGCCGGGTGATCCTGCCGGCAGGCGCGCCGCAGACCAGCCTGCGCAGTGCCCGCCTGACGCTGTCCTACGACGCCAAGCGCGGCAGCGGCTGGCAGGGCTCCATCCTGGCCGAGGAGGTGACCCGCGACGGCACCGACATCGATCGGCTGGCGCTCGACGCGCGGGGTACGCTGACCCGGCAGCCCCGCGACACCGGCGGGATCAAGGCCGTGCGGGCGCAGGTCGAGGCCACCGCCGAGGGCCTCGCCTTCGCCGACGCGGCACTGGCCCGCGCGACCGGCCCGCGCGTCACGGCGTCGGCGGGCCTGTCGTGGCAGGCCGGCGGCGCGCTGCACCTCGCGGATGTCCGGCTCGGCGGGGCCGATTACAGCCTGTCGCTCGACGGGCGGGTCTCGGACCTGGCCGGGGGGATCGCGACCCGGGGGACGGTGCAGCTCTCGGCTGCGGACCTGTCGCGGTTCTCGGGTCTCGCCGGACGCCCGCTGCGGGGCATGGCCGAGCTGCAAGCCGAAGGGAGCGCGACGCTCCTCTCGGGCAGTTTCGACATCGAGGCGGCGGGACGGACAGATGGCCTGTCGATCGGCGAGCCGACCGCGGACGTGCTCGTCGGCGGGCCCGGGCGGCTTGCGCTCTCGGCCCGGCGCGATACCGGCGGCGTCACGCTGCGCGCCTTCGAGATCACCACCCCCGGTCTGGAGGCTTCGGCGGAAGGCAGCGTCGCCAGCGGGGCGACCCGGCTGGAGGTCGCGGCGCGGATCACCGATGTCGCGCGGCTCACCGACGCGCTGTCGGGGCCATTGTCGGTCGCCGGGACACTGGGACAGGACGGCGCGGACTACAGGCTCGACGTCGCGCTCGAGGGACCGGGCGGCAGCCGCGCAACGGTGGCCGGTAGCTACGCACCCGGGGCGAACCGCGCCGATCTCGACGTGGACGGGCGCCTGCCTCTGGCGTTGGCCGACGCGGTGCTCGGCGGCGGCGTCCGGCTGCGCGGGGACCTGGACTTCGATCTTGCCATCGACGGCCCGCCCGGCATCGGCGCGCTCTCGGGGCGGGTCTCGACCGCCGGCACGCGGGTGCTGCTGCCCGAGGCGCGGCTGACGCTGCAGGACGTTGAGGCCCGGGCCGATATCGCCGGGGGCGCGGTCGAGATCGACGTGGGCGCCGAGGTCGAGACGGGGGGACGGATTACCGCCGACGGCCGCGTCATCCTGGCGCCCGACGCCGGCTTCCCCGGCGCGCTGCGCATCGGGCTGCGCAACGTGGTTCTCGAGGATCCGGCGCTTTACCGCACCTCCCTCGCCGGCGACGTCACGGTCGACGGCGCCCTGGCCGGGGGCGCGCGCATCGCGGGCCGCATCGATCTCGGCGAGACCGATTTGAGGGTGCCGACCTCGACCTTCGGCAGCCTCGAAGCGATCCCGCCCATCACCCACCTGGGCGAACCGGGCGACGTGCGCACGACACGCCAGCGCGCGCATCTCCTGGACGGCGACGCGAACGGCGATGGCGGCACGGCCGGGCCGGCCTACCCGCTCGACGTGACGATCTCGGCGCCACGGCGGATCTTCCTGCGCGGGCGCGGGCTCGACGCGGAGCTTGGCGGCGAGCTGCGCCTGGCCGGGACGACCGCCGAGGTCATCCCGACGGGCCAGTTCGAGCTGGTCCGCGGCCGGCTCGATATCCTGGCCCAGCGCTTGGTGCTGACGGAGGGCGCGCTCAGCTTGGCGGGAACCTTCGAGCCCCGCGTCAGGCTGGTCGCGCGGTCCGAAACCGACGACGGCGTGATCGTCTTCATCATCGTCGAGGGCGCGGCCACCGATCCGGAGATCACCTTCCGCTCGGAACCCGAGCTGCCCGAGGACGAGATCCTGGCGCAGCTCTTCTTCGGCCGGGGCATCGACGAGTTGTCAGCCTTCCAGGCCGCCCAGCTCGCCGACGCGATAGCCGAACTCAGCGGGCGGGGCAGCGTCGGGGTGATCGGACGGCTGCGCGACCAGTTCGGGCTGGACGATCTCGACATCCAGACCAGCGAGGACGGCGGCACCACGGCACGGATCGGGAAATACATCACCGACAACGTCTACACGGACCTGGTGATCGGCTCCGACGGCAAGACGGAGATCACGATCAATCTCGACGTGACCCCGAGCCTGACCGCGCGCGGCAGCGTCGGCGCGGAAGGCGAGAGCGGCATCGGCATCTTCTTCGAGCGCGACTACTGAGCCCGGACGCGCTGTCATGAAAGGGTCGCAGGCGAATGCTAGGCCAGCCCGGCATTTCAGCGCGCGCGCCCCAGGAGAGACACGATGACGCCCGACGCCTTCGCCGCCCCCGGCCGTTTTTTCCGCGGCAACCTGCACACCCATTCGACGCTGTCAGACGGGGCGCTGTCCCCGGCCGAGGTCTGCCGGCGTTACCGGGCCGAGGGCTACGACTTCATCAGCCTCACCGATCACTTCGTCGGGCTCTTCGATTACCCGATCGCCGATACGACGGGGTTTCGCGGCAACGGCTTCACCACGATCCCCGGCGCCGAACTTCATTCCGGGGCCATGTCGAACGGCGAGCTCTGGCATATCCTCGCCGTCGGCCTGCCTGCGGATTTCGCGCCCTCCCACTCGCCGAGCTTTGTCCCGGTGGACGGACAGGAGACCGGGCCGGAGCTGGCCGCGCGGGCCCGCGACGCGGGCGCCTTCGTCGCGGTGGCGCATCCGCAATGGTCCGGCCTGACGCTGGCGGACGCGCGCAGCCTCGAGGCCGCCCACGCGGTGGAGGTCTATAACCACGGCTGCGCCACCGGTGCCGACCGCCCCGATGGCCTGCACACGCTCGACCTGCTGCTGACCGAGGGGCGGCACCTGTCGCTGGTCGCCACGGACGACGCGCATTTCCATGGCCCGGATCATTTCGGCGGCTGGGTGATGGTCAAGGCCGAGGAGAACGCCCCCGAGACCTTGCTGGAGGCGCTGAAGGCCGGGCGGCACTACAGCAGCCAGGGCCCCGAGTTGCGCGGCATCACGCTCGGCGCGCGCGAGATCACGGTCGATTGCTCGGCGGTGGGCGCGGTGATCGTCCAGGGCGCGGGCACCGCCGCCGAGGTGCTCCACGGCATCTCGATGACCCAGGCCACGCTGCCGCTGTCGCGCTTCCGCCGAAGCCCGTGGATACGGGTGACGGTCATCGACCGGGCCGGGCGGCGGGCCTGGTCGAACCCGATCTGGCTGAACTGAGCGAGACCTGTCATAAAACTGTGATGTGGATAAGTGATGCTTCGGGTGAGGCTGCCCCGTGCGGCGCGACCGGAGGGTAACGATTTGCGGGTGAGCGAGTGCAGGTGGCATCCCGGCCTGGCCGTGACGGAACGGGCGCGTGCCCTGTCAAGGCCGCGGCCCCCGCACCGCATGCGTGCCACCGCCTTTTCCCCCGCCCCCCATGCCGCGACCGCCCGGGCGACCTGCCCGCGACGGCGACGATCCCCATGAGACAGGTTTCCCGAGTGCCCGTGTAGCGAGTACGGAGCGTCCCGGCCCCATCCGCCGGGACGCTCTTTTTCGGGATACCGGCGGGCCGGCCGCCCGGGCTGCTAACCGGTGCCCGGCTTCGGCGGCGCTTTCGGCGTGAAACTGTCCCGGTCAGGCTTGATGTCGAGCAGCGGCGTGCCGTCGAGGCAGTCGAGCCCGCGCACCGTCAGCACCGGTCCGTCGATCGCCACCAGGCGGACAAGCGCCGTGCCGATCGGGTTGGGCCGCTCGGGCGAGCGGAGCGCGAAGGTGCCGTAAAGCGTCCCGTCCGACGTCGGGTTCTGCACCAGGAGATCGCGCCGCGACCGGTCGAGCCAGTAGAGAAGCTCGACCGTTTCGTAGGCCTCCAGCCCGGCAAGCGCCCGGTCGAAGGGCGCGAACAGCTCCACGCGGCATGCCGGGCCATCGGCCCCGCCCTGGCGCGGGCAATCGGCCCGGTCGGTCCAGGGCGTGCCGATCCGGCCGATGAACCGGAGCCCCGCATCGCGCGGTGCGCCGGTCTCCGCGGCGACCTCGCCGGCGCGGGTCCCGGTCACGGGCGCGCGCCGCGCCCGGTGGGACGCGCCGCGTTCACGCGGCACTCTCGGCGATCTCGCGGATCGCGGTCAGGAAGCGGGCGACCTCGTCGGTGGTGTTGTAGTGGCAGAGCGACACGCGGATGCAGCTGTCGAGCCCCAGGGGATCGAGGATGTTGCCCGAGTAGTGATCGGCCTTGCGCGTGTGGGTGCGGATGCCCTGCGCGTTCAGCCGGCTCACGACCTCGGCTGCGGGCACGCCATCGACGGTGATCGAGACCAGCCCCTCGCGCCGGGGATTGTCGATGCCGCCGATCACCCCGATGCCCGGAATGTCGGCCAGCCCGGCCAGGTTGCCCGTGCCGTGCAGCATCGCGTCGGTCAGCGCCGTTTCGTGCTCGTGGATCGCCCGGCCCGCGGCCTCGATCCGGGTGCGGCGGTCGTCGGAGTCGCTGAACCGGCCGCCCAGCCAGTCGAAATAGGCCACCACCTCCGAGAAGGTCGCGTAGGCCCCAGTATCCCGCGTGCCCAGCTCCCAGGGTTCGCCCGGCGCGCCCATCAGGTGATCATGCGGCATCTGCGCCAGCCGGTCGGACACCCAGGCCACCCCGTAGCCATGACGCGAGAAGCACTTGTAGGGCGAGATCACGTAGCCGTCGATGCCGTAGGACCGGATGTCCAGCCGGCCATGCGCGGCGTGCTGGATTCCGTCCACGATGATGTAGCAGTCCGGCGCCGTCTCGCGGATCTTCCGGGCGATGGCGCCGACATCCACGCCCATGCCCGTCACCGGCGAGGTGTGCAGGATCGTGGCCACCCGCGTATCGGGCGTGATCTCGGGGGCGTAATGCGCCGGATCGACCGAGCCGGTCGCGTCGTCATGGGCCACCAGCACATGGGTCTGGCCGGCGATCTCGCTCCACTGTCTGGCGGCGCTGCGCGAGGCGGGATGTTCCAGCGTCGTGCCGAGCACGCGGCCGCCGCCGCGGGTGCCGATACAGGCCGCGCGGATCAGCCGAAACAGCAGCTCCGTCCCGCTCTCGCCGACGAAGAACTGGCCCTCGGGCGCGTTGAAGAGCACCCGCATATCCGCCTTGGCGCGGTTGATGATATCGACCAGTGCGTACGCCGCGGGGTTATCCCGGCCCTGGTTGTCGGGGATTGCGGCGAACTTCGTCGTGGTCTCGACCACGGAATTCAACGTCAGCGCGCCGCCCGCGTTTTCGAAAAAGACGCGATCGCCCTGGAAGGGGCAGCTGTCGACATGGGCGAAACGCCCGCGGATCTCGTCCATCAGGCCCGGTGTCTGCTCGAACATTCTCTCTCCTCGACGGTTTGGGACGGGCGCCCGGACGGTGCCCGCCGGATTAGGGTGTCAGCGATAGCCGCGACGGCAGGCGGTCATGCGGTGGTAGGCGTCTCTCCCGTCCTGGTGCGGGCGGCTCGGTTGAGCGCCAGCAGACCGCAGATCAGCACGGCGCCGGCGATCTCGGCCGTCAGGTCGGGCCAGAAGACCGCGATCACGGCCGGGATCAGCAACGCGCGTTGCCACGTCGGGATCGGTGCCCAGAGGAACCCCTCGAGCACCGCGGCAAAGGCCACGATGGCCAGGATCGCGATGGCCCCGTTCCAGAGCACCAGCGGCACCGGCCCGCCGACGATGATCGGTTCGTTGAAGACCATGAAGAGCGGGATCAGGTACAGGCCCTTGGCGAATTTCCAGGCCTGGAAACTGGTTTCCATCGGTTTCGATCCGGCGATCGCGGAACCCGCGAAGCCCGCCAGCGCCACGGGGGGCGTGACGTTGGAGTCCTGCGAGTACCAGAACACCACCAGATGCGCGATCAGGATCGGCAGGCCGAATTCCTCGGTGAGCGCGGGCCCGACCAGGATGATCAGCACGATATAGGCCGCCGTCACCGGCAGCCCCATCCCGAGGATCAGGCTGGCGATGATCACCAGAAGCAGCGCAAGGACGAGATTGCCGCCCGAGAAGGCGATCATCATTGCCGAGAACTTGAGCCCGAGCCCGGTCAGCCCCACGACGCCCACGATGATGCCGGCCACCGCGCAGGCCATCGAGACCGGCACGGCGTTCCGCGCGCCCAGCTCCAGCGCCTCGAGCGTCTTGGCCGCCCCGGCCCGGCAGAGCGCCGCGAACCCGTCCAGCGTCGGCCCCTTCAGCACGAAATCCATGAGCGCCCGCAGCACCGCCGCCGCCACCACCGCGACGATGGCGAAGAACCCGACGCGCATCGGGGAATAGCCGGCGATCAGCAGCGCGATCAGCGCAACGATCGGCAGCAGGAAATGCCAGCCCTCGGCCATGACGTCCCGCACGCTCGGCAACTCGTCGGAGGTCATGCCGGACATGCCCTGCTTGACCGCCGCGACATGCACCAGCAGGTAGACCGCCCCGAAATAGAGCACCGCCGGGAAGATCGAGATCAGGACGATCTCGACATAGGGCACGCGGGTGAACTCGCTCATCAGGAAGGCGCCGGCACCCATCAGCGGCGGCATGATCTGCCCGCCCGTCGAGGCCGCCGCCTCGATCCCGCCGGCCTGGGCCGGGCGGTAGCCCAGCCGCTTCATCAGCGGGATGGTGAAGGCGCCGGTCGTCACCACGTTGGCAATGGCCGAGCCCGAGATCGACCCCATCCCGGCCGAGGCGATGACCGAGGCCTTGGCCGGTCCGCCCCGCTGGCGGCCCGTGGCGGCATAGGCGAGATCGATGAAGAACTTGCCCGCGCCGGTCACCTCGAGGAAGGCGCCGAAGAGCACGAAGACGAAGATGAAGGTCGCGGCGACGCCGAGCGGGATGCCGAAGATCCCCTCGGCCCCGAGGGTCATCTGGCTGGACAGGCGGTCGAGCGAATAGCCCCGGTGATTGAGGATGCCCGGCATCCAGTCGGCCAGCCAGGGCAGTTCGCCCCGCCCGCCGGCGAAGGCGTAGGCCAGGAATATCCCCCCGATCAGCGTCATGACCCAGCCGACGGCGCGGCGCGCGGCCTCGAGCACGACGAGCGTGGTGACGACGCCGACGGCCACGTCGATCGTGCGCGGGAAGATCGCGTTGGCGATGATGTCGATGTTCCAGGGCACCCAGAACCCCACGAGGATGCCGCAGGCGATCAGCGCCCCGTCGATGATCCAGCCCAGCACGCCGCGGGGCCGGTTGGGACCGAAAGCGGGGTGGATCAGAAAGCACAGGACCAGGATGAAGCCCAGGTGGATCGGGCGCTGGTAGAACAGCCCGAGCGGCTGCACGCCGGCGGCGTAAAGCTGGAAGAGCGACAGCGCGATGCCAACGACGGTGATCAGCTTGAGCACCACGGTGGACGGCCCGGGGGGCTCCGGCTGCCCGGCCATGTCGGTGACCATCAGCCTCCCTCCTCGATCAGCGCGATACGCACCCGTTCATGGGCGGCCGCGTCGGACAGGGAAACGACCCGGTCGCCGATCCGGATGCGGTGATCCACGGGGCCGGCGCCGGGGCGCAGGACATAGGCGTCGCCCGGCACCGCCTCGTCGAGATCCTCGATCCAATAGCCGCCCTGCCCGTCGGACACCTGCCGGCCGCGACCGGGGATATGGTCGAGCCCGGCGGCGAAATCGGGAAGGTGCGAGCGGACGAGCACCATGCGCCCGGCCCGGTTCTCGTAGCAGTCTTCCACCTCGAACCCCTGCACGGAATGATGCCAGAGCACGCACCACCCCGCGCCCTCGGGCACGTCGGCGCTGAGGATCTCGGCGCCGGTTTCGATAACGGTAGCGGTCAGCGTGTCTGCGCGTGACACGGTCGGCAAGAGGAGGAGGGCCAGAAGCCCTCCTCCGATGACAGGCCTCACGGACGCAGGCGATCCGGGACGTCGGCCCCGGCTTCCTCGTAGTAGCGGATCGCGCCGGGATGCAGCGGGATCGGCGTCGCGCCGAGGGTGAACTCGACCGTGGTCTGGTTCGCCGCCGGGTGCACCGCCTGCAGGTCGGCGATGTTCTCGAACATGGCCTTGGTGATCTGGTAGGCGAGATCCTCGGACATGGCCGAGGAGGCCACCAGCACGTTCGGCACGCCGAGCACGTTCACATCCTCGGCGACGCCCTCGTAGATGCCGCCGGCGAGCGTGGTCTGCGCGAAGATCGGGTTGGCCTCGCGGGCCGCGGCGATCTCATCGGCGCTCAGCTCGATCATCCGGATGTCGTTGGTGGTGGCAAGGTTCAGGATCGACGACGTCGGGGCGCCCACGCTCCAGAAACCGGCGTCGATGTCGCCGTTGGCGAGCGCGTCGGCGGTCTCGTTGAAGTTCAGCCGCTGCTCGTCGATGTCGTCATAGGTGAGCCCGTTGGCGTTCAGCACCGTCTGTGCGTTGACCTCGGTGCCCGACCCGGGCGCGCCGACCGACACGCGCTTGCCGGCAAGATCGGCGAGCGATTCGATCCCCGAGCCTTCCAGCGTCACGATCTGGATCATGTTGGCATACATCGAGGCGAGCCCGTGCAGCATCTCGAGCGGCTGGCCATCGAAGCGGCCGGTGCCGGTCTGCGCCTGCTGCACCGTGTCGGCCAGGCCGAGCGCCATGTCGGCGTCGCCGCGCGCGACGAGCCCCATGTTCTCGACCGAGGCGCCGGTGACCTCGGCGGTCGCGGCAAAGCCGTCGATGTGGTTGTTGATGACCTCGGCGAGACCGCCGCCCATCGGGTAATAGACACCGCCGGTGCCGCCGGTGGCGACGGAAAGCTGCTGCTGCGCGAGTGCCGGCGTGCCGGCGACCAGCGCGGTTGCGACCAGGGTCTTGAACAGGTTCATGCGTTTCCTCCCTTTCACATGTGTGCGTCTTGTGTAACGGCCGTTTCTGCGCACGCCAACCCATCTAGCGCGTTCCGGGATCCCGGCCATATCGCGCGGCGGCGGGTTCCGGGTGTCGGCCGCGGGCCGGGGCCGCGCCCGGTTTCCGGATTTCTGGCGATCCCGCGAGGACTCGAACCCCGAACCTGCTGATTAGAAGTCAGCTGCTCTATCCAGTTGAGCTACGGGACCGCTGACGCGGTTTTGCGCCAGCGGGGGCGCGAGATCAAGACTAAGCCGCGCGGCGGCGGACCGGTCAGTGGGTCCAGGTGGCCCGGCGGTTGGGCGCGAAGTTCTCGCCGTAGCCGCGCGGGCGGATATTGTGCCGGCGCGCCTTGGGCTCCATCACGATGGCGTCGATACCGTGCTCGCGCGCGTAGGACAGCGCCGCCTCCTTGGAATCGAAGCTCAGCTTGACCTGCGAAAGCATGTCGTCGGAGCTGGTCCAGCCCATCAGCGGATCGACTTCGCGCGGCGAGGCGGGCGAGAATTCCAGCACCCAGTGCCGGGTCTTGGCAGTACCGGACTGCATCGCGTTCCGGGCCGGCTTGTAGATTCGCGCGCGCATGGCAGATCTCCTTGGCTGACGGGCCCGTTTATCGTCAATGCGTCGCCCCTCTGCAAGGGACTCCGTGGTCGCGGCGGCGATTGTCGGGGGGAACGGGCAGCTTCGGTTGCCGAACGGGGCCTGGGAGCGAGGGGTGGGGTGGGTGGTGCGGCCCCGCCCGACAACCGACATGCTGCTTGCCCTGTTAACCTAGTCCGATCGGCGTGTGCGGGGCAAGCGAAATTCTTGTAAAAGTTGCATCTCTTTTCAGGCCCTTCGTTAAACGGATCGTAACGCTTTCGCGGAGTGCGGGCCGGCAGGGGCATGCCGCGGCGGTCACTCCGCATGCGGGTCGATCGGTTCCGTCAATTCCGGTCCCTCGACGCGGTTCGAGTTCACCCGCGTCGAGACCCGGTGAAAGGCGAAGAAATCCTCCGGCGGCGATGTCATCAGGCGTGCCGCCCCCTTTCCCGCCTCTCCCAGCCAGAGCGGCCAGTCCTCGGCGGCGACCACCACCGGCACCCGGTGATGGATCGACGACAGCGCCGCGTTGGCCTGCGTGGTCACGATCGCGCAGGTGGTGAACCGGGCCTCGCCCCGCTCCCAGTCCTGCCAGATCCCGGCAAAGGCGAAGGGCGCATCGTCGGGGCGGTGGATGTACCAGGGCAGCCGGTTGCCGTCCGCGTCCTTCGTCCATTCGTAGAAGCCCGTGGCCGGGACCAGGCAGCGGCGTTCGCGGCAGGCGGCGCGGAAGGCCGGTTTCTCGGCCAGACTCTCGGCGCGGGCATTGATCAGGAGGGGCCCGTCGGTCGGGCTCTTGTACCAGTGCGGCAGGAACCCCCAGCGCATCGGGCGCAGCCGCCGCTGCCCGTCCGCGCTGGTGACCGTCGCGATGTCGTTGGTCGGGCAGACGTTGTAGCGCGGAACCGCCGGCAGGTCGTTGCCCGGCACGGCATCGAAGAGCCGCGCCATGGCATCGTCGGGAAGGGTGATCGCGAAACGCCCGCACATGGCAGAGAGGCTAGCGGCTCCGCCGGGGCCCGCAAGGGGCGGCCCCCGGCAGACACCGGATCACTCGACCGCGGTGATCCGCCCGTCGGTGTAGGGCGCGTAGGGCGCGTTCTCGGCGAGGAATTCCGCCGTCACATCCGCCAGGTCCGGGCCGAAGTCGTAGGCGTCCATGGCATCGCGGAACATGGCGTAGCCGTCGCCGCCGTTGCGGACGTAATTGTTGCTGACGACGCCGTAGGTCGCAGCGGGATCGAGCGCCACCCAGCTGCCGGCGTCCCGCACCATCACCTCGCGCACGCGGGTCCCGGCCTCCGCCGACGGATCCCAGGAGAACTTGAGACCGGCCACCTGCGGGAACCGGCCGGCACCGTCCTCGACCTGGCTGACGCCATTCTCGAGCGCATCGCGAATCGCCTGCCCCGACACCTGGAAGGTCGACAGCGTGTTCTGGAAGGGCAGCACGGTCAGAACCTCGCCCATGGTGACGTCGCCCGCATCGATGGAGGCGCGCAGCCCGCCGCCGTTCTGGATGGCGATCTGGATACCCTGCGCGCGCACGCGCTCGAGCATGGCGTCGGCCACGAGGTTCCCCATCTCGCATTCGCCGGCGCGGCAGGAGGCCCGGTCGCCGTCGATCGGCGCGCCCGTCTCGGCCACGACCATGCTGCGGATCTCGTCGAGCGGCGCGCCAAGCTCGGTGATGCGCGCCTTGGTCGTGTCGTCCTCGGCCACCGCGGCGTCCATGATCAGCGGCGCGCCCACGGCCTCGGTCACGACGCCGGCCTCGTCGAAAGTGACGTTCAGCTCGCCCAGGAACTTGCCATAGGCATAGGCCTGCACGATGGCGGTATCGCCCACCATGGTCGGGTAAGGTCCGGCCGCGTCCGGGTCGTCGGCATGAAGATAGGTGTTGGAATGGCCACCCACGATCACGTCCACGCCGGTCGTCCCGGCGGCGACGCGCTGGTCGACGCCATAGCCCGAATGGCTGAGCACGATGATCTTGTTCACGCCCTCGGCGGTCAGCGCGTCGACCTCGGCCTGCACCGCGGCGACGGGATCGGTGAAGACGACGTTCGGGCCGGGGCTGGCCAGTTCGTCGGTGTCCTCGGGGGTCAGGCCGATCAGGCCCAGTCGCGCACCGCCGCGCTCGATCACCACGCTCTTGCGGATCACGTCGTTGAGCAGCGGCTCGCCCGAGATGTCGGCGTTCGACATCAGGATCGGGAACCGCACCGCCTCGGTGAAGCCGCGCAGCACCTCGGGGCCGTCGTCGAACTCGTGGTTGCCCACGGTCATCGCGTCGTAGCCCATCTTGTTCATCATCTCGGCCGCGACCTTGCCCTTGTAGTAGGTGTAATAGAGCGTGCCCTGGAACTGGTCGCCGCCATCGACGAGGATGTGGTTGTTCGTACGCGCCCGCGCCTCGGCGATCGCGGTCACCAGCCGGGCCGAGCCGCCGAAGCATTCGCCGGCCTGGTTGTCCTCTTCCGAGCAGCCGGAATCATACTTGGAGATCGGCTCGAAGCGGGCGTGGAAATCGTTGGTGTGCAGAATCGTGAGCGTATAATCGGCGGCGGCGGGCGTGGCGCAGACGGCCAGCGCGGCCACGGAAATCAGCATGCGTGGGGTCATGGGATCTTTCCTTCCAAGAAACCCGAGGGGCGGGCGCACCCGCGCATTGGCCGGCCGCCTCCCTCGACTATATGACCAAACTGTAGCAGAGATTTCGAAACGCGATAGCGCCGAGACGGGAGACCCGGATGTTTCTGACGATGAACCGCTTCAAGGTGCGCCTCGGCCAGGAGGACGCCTTCGAGACCGTATGGAAGACCCGCGACAGCCAGCTGAAGGCGGTGCCCGGCTTCGTCGCCTTCCACCTGATGAAGGGCGACGAGAACCCGGATGCGGGCTATCGGCTCTACGCCTCGCACACGCTCTGGGCCAGCCGCGATGCCTTCGAGGCCTGGACGAAATCCGAGGCGTTCCGCCAGGCCCATCGCGGCGCCGGGACCCATGCCGACATCTATCTCGGCCCGCCGGAGCTGGAAGTCTTCGATTCGGTCCAGCATCTCGCGGCCGAGGACGCTTGACCGGGGCGCCCGGCCCGGGCATGTGGGCGCCATGCTGATCTACAAGATATTCCGCGCCCCCGAATGGGCCGCCTTCCGCGCCGCGGGCGAGACCGCCGGCGCGCCGGTCGATCTCGCGGACGGCTTCATCCACTTCTCCACGGCCGCGCAGCTGCGCACGACCGCCGCCAGGCATTTCGCCGGCGAAGACGGGCTGGTGCTGGTCGCCGTCGCGCCGGAAACGGTCGGCGACACCCTCGCCTGGGAGCCGTCCCGCGGCGGCGATCTCTTTCCGCATCTCTACCGCCGGCTGCTGATCTCCGACGTGACCTGGCACGCCGACCTGCCGCTCGGCCCCGAGGGGCACGTCTTCCCCGAGGACCTGGCGTGAGCTGGGTCGAACGTGCCGGGCTGGCCGCGCTGCACCGGCTCGATCCCGAGACCGCGCACGGCCTGTCGATCCGCGCGCTGCGCGCGGGGCTGGTTCCCCTGCCCGGCCCGGTGAGCACGGCGCGCCTGCGAACCCGGATCGCCGGGCTCGACCTGCCGAACCCGCTCGGGCTGGCCGCGGGGTACGACAAGAACGCCGAGGCGATCGCGCCGCTGCTGCGGGCGGGCTTCGGCTTCGTCGAGGTGGGTGCGGCGACGCCCCGTCCGCAGCCCGGCAACCCGCGCCCGCGGCTCTTCCGGCTGTCGGCGGACCGGGCGGCGATCAACCGTTTCGGCTTCAACAACGACGGTGCCGAGACGATCGCGGCGCGGCTGGCGGCCCGGCCCGCATCGGGCGTGGTCGGGCTGAACCTCGGGGCCAACAAGGACAGCCCCGACCGGGCCGCAGACTACGCCGCGGTGCTGGCGCGCTGCGGGCCGCATGTGGACTTCGCCACGGTGAACGTCTCGTCGCCCAATACCGAGAAACTGCGCGACCTGCAGGGCACCGAGGCACTGGCCGCGCTGCTGGGCGGCGTGATGGAGACGCGCGCGGCGCTCGACCGGCCGATCCCGGTTTTCCTGAAGATCGCGCCCGATCTCACCGAGGCCGAGCTGGACGGGATCGCCGGGGTCGCGACCGCGGCCGGTCTCGACGGGATCATCGCCACCAACACCACCCTCTCGCGCAACGGGCTCACCGACCCGCAACGCGACGAGACCGGCGGCCTCTCCGGCCGGCCGCTCTTCGAGCGCTCGACCCGCGTGCTGGCACGGCTCTCGGCGCTGACCGACGGTGCGATGCCCCTGATCGGGGTCGGCGGGATCTCCTCCGCCGGGGACGCCTATGCCAAGATCCGCGCCGGCGCATCGGCGGTGCAGCTCTACACCGCGCTGGTCTACGAGGGGATATCGGTCGTCCCGCGCATCCTGCGGGACCTGGACGCGCTGCTGGAACGCGACGGCTTTGCCCGTCTTGCGGACGCCGTCGGCACGGGACGGGAGGACTGGCTGTGAGCCTCGTGACGATCTGGCACAACCCGCGCTGTTCGAAGTCGCGCGAGACCCTGAAACTGCTCGAGGCGCACGGCGCCGCGCCGGACGTCCGGCTCTACCTCAAGGAGCCGCCGAGCGCCGCCGAGATCCGCACCGCGCTGGACCTGCTCGGCCTCTCCGCGGCGGCGCTGACGCGGATGAAGGAGCCCGTCTTTCGAAATCTCGGTCTGACCGGGGACAGCCCGGAGGAGGCACTCATCGCGGCCATGGCAGAGCACCCGATCCTGATCGAGCGACCCATCGTCTTCGCCGATGGTGACGCCGCGCTCGGCCGGCCACCGGAGGCGGTGCTGGCGCTGCTCTGAGCGCTCAGGCCCCGGCGCCGGCCTCGAGCGCCGGGTAGCGCAGCGCGAGCGTCAGGCCGCGGGCCACGAAGGAAATCAGGAAGGCGATCCAGAGGCCGTGATTGCCGTAGGCCGGCACGAGAAGCAGCACGGCCAGCCCGTAGATCGCCAGCGACAGCGCCGCCATGTTGCGCATGTCGGCGGTCCGGGTGGCGCCGATGAAGATCCCGTCGAGCATCCAGGCCGGCAAGGCCAGCAGCGGCACCAGCACCATGTAGGCCAGGTAGACCCGCGCCGTCTCGCGCACCTCGGGGGCCGTGGTCATCACGTCGATGAGGGCGCCGCCGAAGATCGCGAAGCCCAGCGCCAGCGCGATCACGCAGACGAGGCCCCAGAAGCTCGTCAGCAGCGCGCCCCGGCGCAGCGCCGGGCGCGCCCGCGCGCCCATCGCCTGTCCCACCAGCGCCTCGGCGGCGAAGGCGAAGCCATCCAGGGTGTAGGCCGTGATCTCCAGGAACTGCAGCAGGATCTGGTTGGCCGCCAGCGGCACGTCGCCGAAATCGGCGCCTAGGAACAGGAAGGAGATGAACATCGCCTGCAGCATCAGCGACCGCAGCAGGATGTCGGAATTCACCTTGGCCATGCGCCTAAGCCGCGCGGCGTCGAAGACCCGCGCCCAGCTGCGCCAGGCCGCCCCCCGGAAGGCATCCCGGCACAGCCAGAGCCCCAGCGCGAGGCCCGACCACTCGGCCAGGAAGGTGGCGAAAGCCACGCCGTTCACCCCCCATCCGAGCCCGAGGACGAAGACGAGATCAAGCACGACGTTGAGCCCGTTCATCCAGAGCTGGAGCGCCAGCACGGCACGCGTGCGCTCGAGCGCGATCAACCAGCCCGTCAGGCCGAAGATCGCGATCATGGCAGGGGCCGACCAGATCCGGATCGCCATGTAGTCCCGCGCCATGGATTCGACCTCGGCGCTGGCCGGCGCGAGCGCGAGCGCGGCGCCGAAGATCGGCAGCTGGAACAGGATGAAGACCGCCCCCGCGACGAGACCGATGATCAGCGCGCGGGTCAGCAGCGCGTCGACCTCGGCACCGTCCCGGGCGCCCTGCGCCTGGCTGGTCAGGCCGGTGGTGCCCATCCGCAGGAACCCGAAAATCCAGTAGATCCCCGTGATGATCACCGCGCCGATCCCGACCGCCCCGATCGGTTCCGGCGTGCCCATCTGCCCCACCACGCCGGTGTCGACCGCGCCCAGGATCGGCACGGTAGCGTTCGACAGCACGATGGGCACGGCAATCCGCAGCACCCGCCTGTGGGTCACCGACCCGACGGCAATATCAGCCATCGCGACTCGGCATCAGGAAATGGCCGGTCGCCTGGGCATAGAGACGGCTGCGGTTGTCCTGCCAGGCCTCGACATGGACGCTGGCATAGCGCCGGCCCGAGCGGTTGACCCGCGCCCGGGCATAGGCATCGCGCGGCAGCCCCGACCGCAGGTAGTCCACGGTGAAGTCGATGGTCTTCGGCATCCGCGGCAGCGGTTCGGTTTCCAGCGTCTCCAGCGCCAGGCGCCCCTGCTCCATGTCTTCCCAGATCAGCGACCAGGACAGCTCGATGATCGCGGTCACCTCGAGGAAGGCCGCGGTCACGCCACCATGAAGCGCGGGCAGGAACGGGTTCCCGATATGGCGTTCGTCGAAGGGCAGCATCGCGGTCAGCTCGTCGCCGCGGCGCTCGAAGCGGATGCCGAGAAAGCCGATATAGGGCACCTGGTCCACCAGCGCGGTCAGCACCGCGTCGCGGCGCTGCTTGACGACCTGCACCGGTTCGGGCGGGGTGCGGCTCATGACGCGCTGCCCTCCCTGGGTCGCTCCACGGTGAAGGCGCCGGCCGCGGTGGCGACGGGGGCGCCGGTTTCCTCGTCCTCGGCGGTGGCGCGAATGAAGGCGACGGTCCGGGTGACGTGGTAGCATTCGGCCCGGGCGGTGATCCGCTGGCCGGGCGTGGCCGGGCGCATGTAGTCGATCCGCAGGTCGAGCGTCGCGGTGCCCGCCGGGGCCGAGGGGTGCGACATCGCCGCCGCGCCACCGCAGGTGTCCATCAGCGCCGAGACCGCGCCGCCATGGATCACGCCGGTCTTGGGATCGCCCACCAGCCGCGGGTCATAGGGCATCGAGATAACCGCCCTGCCGTCGCCCAGCTCCTCGAGTTCCATCCCGAGCGCCTTCGAATGCGGGATCGCCTCGATGAACTGGCGGGCCATCCGGGCCTTCCTGTCGCTGTCGAACTCGGTCATGGCGCCTGGCCGTCCCCTTGTCGCGTCGGGTCCATGTATTCGCGCTTGGTTTCCTCTCTGCAAGCTTAAAGTCTCGCAGGTGAGAGCGTTTCTCAATTTCACAACCGACCCGTCTTGAGCTTGAGCCATGCGCCCGGGCCTGCGGCGTCGTCGGGGGGAAAACGGGGTCTGCGTCGTGAGCCGGCGGCAGCCCCCCCGGGCAGCCGCACACCGCCTGCCGGGGCCCCATGACGTCGCGTAACGTTTACGTCAACGTCAACATTTCCCCTTGATCTGCCGACGCCGCACCGCAAAATTCCGGGCAGTTGACGAGATTGGGGGAGTGAGATGTCCGATCAGCTCATGACCATCCGTGAAATGTGCGCGGCCTTCGGGGTCACGCCGCGGACACTACGGTTCTACGAATCCAAGGAACTCCTGTTCCCGGTGCGCGAGGGGCAGAAACGGCTGTTCACCAAGCGCGACCGCGCCCGGCTCAAACTCATCCTGCGCGGCAAACGCTTCGGCTTCAGCCTCGAGGAGATCCGCCAGCTGCTCGACCTCTACGATATGGACGACCAGCAGATCACCCAGCTGACGCGCACCTACGACATCGCCAAGGAGCGCCTCGCGGACATGGAACGCCAGCGCGCCGAACTGGACGAGGCCATCGCGGAGCTGAAGCAACAGCTCGACTGGGGCGCGCAGATGATCGAGTCGCTGAAGCGCCCGGACGCCGCCGAATAATCCTGCAGGGAGCCCGACGCAGATGCCGCACTACACCGCCCCGACCCGCGACATGCAGTTCCTTCTGCACGAGGTGCTGAACGTCACCGGCTCCGACATCCCGGGATATGACGAGCTGGAGCCGGACGTCACCTCTGCCGTGCTGGAGGAGGCCGGCCGGCTCGCCGCCGAGGTCCTCGCGCCGCTGAACCCCGTGGGCGACGCCGAGGGTTGCCATTTCGAGAACGGCGTGGTGCGCGCGCCGAAGGGGTTCCAGAACGCCTATGACGAAATGCGCGCCGGCGGCTGGATGGGGCTCGACGCGGACCCCGCCTATGGCGGCCAGGGCATGCCCTACCTGCTGGGCACGGCGGTGGGCGAGATGTTCGTCTCGGCGAACATGGCCTTCAACATGTACCAGGGCCTGACCCACGGCGCCTACTCGACGATCCATGCCCATGGATCGGAGGCGCAGAAAGCCACCTATCTGCCCAAGATGGTCAGCGGCGAATGGTCCGGCACCATGAACCTGACCGAGCCGCAATGCGGCACCGATCTGGGACTGATCCGCACCAAGGCCGAGCCGCAGGATGACGGCAGCTACAGGATCACCGGGCAGAAGATCTGGATCTCGGCCGGCGAACACGACCTGAGCGAGAACATCATCCATCTCGTTCTGGCGAAGATCCCCGGCGGGCCCGAGGGCACCAAGGGCATCTCTCTCTTCATCGTGCCGAAATTCCTGGTCACCGAGGACGGCGCCCCCGGCGTGCGCAACGCGGTCCAGTGCGGCGGGCTCGAGCACAAGATGGGCATCCACGGTAACGCCACCTGCGTGATGCATTACGACGGCGCGACCGGTTACCTGGTCGGCGAAGCGCATACCGGCCTCAAGGCGATGTTCACCATGATGAACGAGGCCCGCATCGGCGTCGGCGTCCAGGGCTACGCGCTTGGCGAGGTGGCCTACCAGAACGCCCGCGCCTTCGCGCAGGACCGTCTGCAGGGACGTGCCGCGACCGGCGCCGCGAACCCCGACGGCCCGGCCGACCCGATCATCGTCCACCCGGACGTGCGGCGGAACCTGATGCACCAGAAAAGCTTTGTCGAGGGCGCCCGCGCCTTCACCTTCTGGGGCGCCGAGATGATCGACCGCGCCATGCGCGCGGAGGACCCCGAGGCCGAGGCGATGATCTCGCTGCTTACCCCTGTGATCAAGGGCTTCCTGACCGACAAGGGCTTCGAGACGACCGTGCTCGCGCAGCAGACCTATGGCGGCTCGGGCTACGTGAAGGAATGGGGCGCCGAGCAATTCGTCCGCGACGCCCGTATCGCCATGATCTACGAGGGCACCAACGGCATCCAGTCGCTCGACCTCGTGGGGCGCAAGCTGCCGTCCAGGGGCGGCCAGGCGATCATGGCCTTCTTCGAGCTGGTGAAAACCTTCATCAAGGAGAACGAGGGTCACGAGGCGCTGAAGGCCGGGTTTCTCGACCCGCTCAAGGCCGCGTCCAAGGATCTCCAGGCCGCCGGCACCTATTTCATGCAGCACGGCATGAAGAACCCGAATGCGGCGCTGGCCGGCTCCTACGACTTCATGCACCTTTTCGGGCATGTCTGCCTGGGGCTGATGTGGGCGCGGCAGGCCAAGGCCGCGTATGCGGGGCTGGAGAACGGCACCGGCGACGCGGCCTTCTACGAGGGCAAGCTCGTCACCGGGCGTTACTACATGGCCCGGCAGCTCCCGGCGACCGCGCTGCACCTGGCACGGATCGAGTCGGGCGACGAGACGGTGATGGCGCTCGAGGCCGAGGCGTTCTAGCAAGGGGACCAGTGCAGACCGCCGCCGCGTCCGGCGCGGGGGCCGCCAGAGGAGGAGACAGATGCCGAGGACCGAGCGCCTGACCCGCCGTTTCCCCGTCGCCACGTCCGACGCCGCGCACCGCCAGCTGCGCCGTTTCGCCGACAGGACCGGGCTCGACCCTGACAGGGCGCTGACCTTCATCCTCGAAAACCTCGGCGACCTGGAACAGGAGGTGCGTTTCCAGCACCGCCTGCAGCTTTATGTGGCCCGGCACGGCCAGACCGCCGGCGACTGACCGGCAAGGGGGAGAGATGACCATCAAGCTCTACTGCTTCGGAGAGTCCGGCAACGCCTACAAGGCGGCCCTGACGCTGGAACTCTCGGGCCTCGCCTGGGAGCCCGTCTTCGTCGACTTCTTCCACGGCGAGACGCGCACGCCCGAGTTCCGCGCCCTGAACCCGATGGGCGAGGTTCCGGTCATGGTGGACGGCGACGTGACGCTGAGCCAGTCCGGCGTGATCCAGGACTACGTGACATCCAAGAGCGGCAAGCTCGGCGGGCGCAGCGCGGCCGAGCGCCGCGAAGTGCTCCGCTGGGTGTTCTGGGACAACCACAAGCTCAGCTCGCAAGCGGGCACGGTGCGCTTCCTGATGAATTTCCTGCCCGAGGACAAGCGCCCGGACGCGGCGGTGATCGCTTTCCTGCAGGCGCGGCTGCGGTCCGCCTACAAGGTGCTCGACGCGGAACTCGGCACGCGCGACTGGCTGGTGGACGACGTCTTCACCATCGCCGACATCGCCTGCTGCGGCTACCTCTACTATCCCGAGCCCTTCGGCTTCGACCGCGCCGACTGGCCGAATATCGACGCCTGGCTCGACCGGATCGCCGAACAGCCGGGCTGGAAACATCCCTATGACCTGATGCCCGGACGCCCGTCCGACCGGGCCTGACCCATCCGCATATCCGACCCTGCTGACAGGAGACGACACAGATGTCCGACGCCTATATCTACGACGCCGTGCGCAGCCCCCGCGGCAAGGGCCGCAAGGACGGCGCGCTGCACGAGGTGACGGCGCTCCGCCTCTCGGCCGAGGTGCTGAACGCCGTCAAGGATCGCAACGGCCTCGACACAAGCGCGGTCGAGGACGTGATCTGGGGCAACGTCACCCAGGTCGGCGAACAGGGCGGCTGTCTCGCCCGGTCGGCGGTGCTCGCCTCCGATTTCGACGAGCGTGTGCCGGGCGTCGCCATCAACCGGTTCTGCGCCAGCGGGCTCGAAGCGGTGAACATGGCCGCCAACCAGGTGCGCGCCGGCGCGGGGGAGGCCTATGTCGCCGGTGGCGTCGAGATGATGGGCCGGGTGCCGATGGGCTCCGACGGGGCGGCGATCGCCGTGGACCCGTCACTGGCCATGAAAAGCTACTTCGTCCCCCAGGGCATCGCGGCAGACATCATCGCGACCGAATTCGGCTTCTCGCGCGACGACTGCGACGCCTACGCGGTCGAAAGCCAGCGCCGCGCCGCCGCGGCATGGGAGGACGGACGCTTCGCCAGATCCGTCATCACGGTCCGCGACCAGAACGGCCTGGCGATCCTCGACCGCGACGAACACATGCGCCCCGGCACCGACATGCAGTCGCTCGGCGGGCTGAGGCCCGCCTTCAAGGAACAGGGCGAGTCGATGCCGGGCTTCGACAAGGTCGCGATCATGAAATACCCGCACCTCGAACGGATCGAGCACGTCCACCATGCCGGCAACAGCTCGGGGATCGTCGACGGCGCCGCGGCGGTGCTGGTGGGCTCGAAGGCCTTTGGCGAGGCCCATGGGCTCACCCCCCGCGCCCGCATCCGCGCCAGCGCCAAGGTCGGCACCGATCCGACGATCATGCTGACCGGGCCGGTGCCCGCCACCGAGAAGGTGCTCAAGGCCGCCGGCATGGAGATCGGCGATATCGGCCTGGTCGAGGTCAACGAGGCGTTTTCCGCCGTGGTGCTGCGTTTCCTGCAGGCCTTCGGGGTCGATCACGCCCGCGTCAACGTCAATGGCGGCGCCATCGCGATGGGCCATCCGCTGGGCGCGACCGGGGCGATGATCCTCGGCACGCTGCTCGACGAGATGGAGCGCCGCGACCTGGAGACCGGGCTCGCCACGCTCTGCGTCGCCAGCGGCATGGGATCCGCCACCATCATCGAGCGCGTCTGAGCGCGCGGCACGAGATCCGAAGGAGAACACGAGATGACCGATTTCACCTGTGCCGTGGACGAGAACGGCGTCGCCGTCATCACCTGGGACGTGCCCGGCAAATCCATGAACGTGATGTCCATGCAGGGCTTCGAGGCGCTCGACGCGCTGATCGACCGGGTGCTGGCCGACGACGCCATCAAGGGCGCCGTCATCACCAGCGCCAAGCCGGACTTCGCCGCCGGCATGGACCTGAACGTGCTCGCCCGGATGAAGGACGAGGCCGGCGACGACCCGGCGCGCGGTCTCTTCGAGGGCGTGATGCGGATGCACGGGGTGCTGCGCAAGATCGAGCGCGCGGGCATGGACGACAGGAACCGCGGCGGCAAACCCATCGCGGCCGCCCTGCCCGGCACCGCGCTCGGCATCGGCCTCGAGATCCCGCTGGCCTGCCACCGCATCTTCGCCGCGGACAATCCCAAAGCCAAGATCGGTCTGCCCGAGATCATGGTCGGCATCTTCCCCGGCGCGGGCGGCACGACCCGCCTGGCGCGCAAGATGGGCGCGATGGCGGCCGCGCCCTTCCTGCTGGAAGGCAAGCTCAGCGACCCGAACAAGGCCAGGGCCGCGGGCCTGATCGACGCGGTGGCCGACGACCCCCTCGCCGCGGCGAAGGCCTGGGTTCTGGAGGCCGGCGACAAGGACATCGTCAAGCCCTGGGACGAGAAGGGCTACAAGATGCCGGGCGGCGCGCCCTATCACCCGCAGGGCTTCATGACCTTCGTGGGCGCGAGTGCCATGGTCAACGGCAAGACGCAAGGCGTCTACCCCGCCGCCAAGGCGCTGCTGTCGGCGGTCTATGAAGGCGCGCTGGTGCCCTTCGACACCGCGCTGAAGATCGAGGCGCGCTGGTTCACCCACGTGCTGATGAACCCCTCTTCGAGCGCGATGATCCGCTCGCTCTTCATCAACAAGCAGGCGCTGGAGAAGGGCGCGAACCGCCCCGAGGCGCCGGACCAGCGCGTGCGGAAGCTGGGCGTGCTCGGCGCGGGCATGATGGGTGCGGGGATCGCGCTGGTGTCGGCGCAGGCCGGGATCGAGGTCGTTCTGATCGACGCCGACCAGGCCGCCGCCGATCGCGGCAAGGCCTATACCGCCGATTACATGGACAAGGGCATCAAACGCGGCAAGGCGACCGAGGCCAAGAAGGCCGAGGTTCTGGACCGAATCACGGCGACGACCGACCACGCCGCCCTCGCGGGCGCCGACCTGATCATCGAGGCGGTGTTCGAGGACCCGGGCGTGAAGGCCGAGGTCACCGCGAAGGCCGAGGCCGCCGCCGGCCCGGACTGCATCTTCGCCACCAACACCTCGACGCTGCCGATCAGCGATCTCGCCGGGGCCAGCGCGCGCCCCGGCCAGTTCATCGGCATCCATTTCTTCAGCCCGGTCGAGAAGATGATGCTGGTCGAGATCATCAAGGGCCGCGAGACCGGCGACCGCGCGGTGGCCAAGGCGCTCGACTACGTGCGGCAGATCCGCAAGACGCCGATCGTGGTCAACGACGCGCGTTTCTTCTACGCCAACCGCTGCATCATCCCCTATATCAACGAAGGGGTGCGCATGGTGCGGGACGGCGTGACGCCGGCGCTGATCGAGAACGCCGCCAAGCTCGCGGGCATGCCGCTCGGCCCGCTGCAGTTGACCGACGAGACCTCTATCGAACTGGGCGTGAAGATCGCCCGGGCGACGAAGGCCGCCATGGGCGCGGCCTACCCCAACGACGCCTCAGACGCGGTGCTGTTCTGGCTGGCCGACCGGGGCCGGCTCGGGCGCAAGGCGGGGGCGGGCTTCTACGACTATGACGAGAAGGGCAAGCGCACGGGGCTCTGGGACGGGCTCGGCGCGGAATTCCCCGAGGCCGCGCGCCAGCCCGACGTGACGCAGGTGCAGCATCGGCTGCTCTTCGCGCAGGTGCTGGAGGCCGTGCGCGCGCTGGAGGAGGGCGTGCTCGAGGACATTCGCGAGGGCGATGTGGGCGCGATCCTCGGCTGGGGCTTCGCGCCCTGGTCGGGCGGCCCCTTCGGCTGGCTCGACATGCTGGGCGCCGCGCGGGCGGTGGAGATCTGCGAGGGGCTGGCAGCCGCCCATGGCGACCGCTTCGCCGCGCCCGCGCTCCTGCGCGAGATGGCGGCGCGGGGCGAGAGTTTCTACGGCCGCTTCGGGCCCGGGTCCGCCGCGGCCTGACCCGGCGGCCAGATCGCGGCGGCTTCGCCGCCGAGCCGTTGCGTTGCGCGCGCGCCCCGCGGGGCGCGCGCGGTGCCTCCGGCGGGGATATTTACGGAACGATGAAGCCGCTACCCGGGCACGGGATCGTCGAAGCGATAGCCGAAGCGGGCGATGTCCTCGGCGCAGAGATCGGCGACCCGCGCCGCCTCGGCGTCGCCGTAATAGGGCCGCCAGTCGCGCTGCCGATCCGACCGGTTGACCCCCGGGGGCAGCACGGGACGAAAGCCCAGATGCGCCGCCAGCGGCGCGATATCATCGTCCAGATGCTCGCGCCGGAGAAAGAGATCGCAGGTCTCGCGCCCGTCCGGCCGCCGGACATAGGCGCCGTAGGGATTGGCGCGGACCGAGGCGGCGAGTCCCGGATCCGCGAGGAAGCCCCCGAAATCGAGCGCCTGCGCGCGGGCCACCGCCGGGTGGGCGAAGCCCTGCGCACGCAGCCAGTGGTAATAGCTCACCATCCGGTCCCAGGGGTTGCGGACGAGCGTGAAGACGAAGAAGGCATCCATTTCGTCGGGGGTCACGAGCCCCGCGATATCGGCGAGGCGCGCATGTTTCCAGAGCTGCCCCGCCGTCTGCACCTCCGCCAGGCGGTGGCGGCGGCGGCGGGCCTTGGGGGTGTCGCCCACGAGGATGTCGTCGGCCATCGCGCGGGTCTCGAGCGCCAGCGTCATCGCGGTCCCGCCCGTTTTCGGCGCGTGCACGAAGATATAGCGCCGCCCGCGCGAGACGATCACGGCTGCACCGCCTGGCGCCGGGCCGCGCCGGGATCCCGGCTGCGCAGGCCGATCACGATGCCGGCCACGGCGATGAGCGCGATGCCGAGATAGGCGGTGGGCGGCAGCACCTCGCCCCAGAGAACCCAGGCCCAGCCGCCGGCCGACACCAGGAAGACGTATTCGAAGACCGCGAGATAGCTCGGATCGGCCAGCTGGTAGCCCCGCGTCAGAAGCCCCAGCGCCAGCAGCGACCCGACCGCCTGCACGCCGGTCCAGAACAGGAAGGCCGGCGTCGCCGGGACCCAGCCGCGGTCGAAGAACGCGGTGCCCGGCGCGGGCAGGACGAGATGCACCACGGCGAGCCCGAGGACGGCCCAGACCGCGAGGCCGGCGAAAAACCCGGCCTGCAGGCACATGGTGCTCTCGCTGGCGCAATGCCGGCGGGTGACCAGCGCCTGCAGCGCGTAGAGGAACCCGGCCGCCACCGGCAGCAGGGTCAGCGCCGAGAAACCCCCGGCCTGGGGCCGCAGCACCAGCAGCACGCCGGCGAAGCCCACCGCCACGGCCAGCACCCGCCAGCGCCCGATGCGCCGGCCGAAGGCGAAGACCGAGATCAGCAAGACGAAGATCGGCGCGGTGAAGAGCCCCGCCCCAACTTCGGCGATCGGCATCATGGCAAGTGCCGCGAAATAGAGCACCATCGCGCCGGAGAGAAAGGCGCTGCGCCAGAGCACGGGCCGCCATCGGCGCGGCCGGAGCCGCCAGCCGAGGGCTGCGGCGCCGGCGGCCAGCACCACCGCCACCATGGCCGAGCGCGTCAGGTGAAACTGCCAGAGCCCGGCCTCGGCCGCGATCAGCCGCACCGTGTTGTCGACGAGCCCCAGCAGCGTGACCGCCCCCAGGATATGCAGCGCCGCCAGAAGCGGCCGTCCGTCGTCGCTGTCCTGCATCGCGCCCTCCCGTCTTTTCTCTTTTCAAAGAAGCCTCGCCCACGCAATATTCCTGGCGGCCTAAAAGACACATAACGACCAGGGAGGACTGCCATGGGCTGGCTGCCCGACGAACGGGGTCTCGACAAGACCGCGGCCAATTTCGTGCCGCTCACGCCGCTCTCGCATCTGCGCCGCGCCGCGGATGTGTTCCCGGACCGCCTGGCGGTGGTGCACGGACGTCATCGCAAGACCTACGCCGAATACCACGCGCGGGTGACGCGGCTGGCCGCGGGGCTCGCAGGGCTGGGCGTGGCGCCGGGCGACGTGGTGGCCACGCTCCTGCCCAACATCCCCGCCCAGGCGGAGGCGCATTTCGGCGTGCCCGCCTGTGGCGCGATCCTCAACACGATCAACACGCGGCTCGACGTGGACACGGTGGCCTACATCTTCGGCCATGGCGGTGCCAGGGTGGTGCTGGTCGACGCGGCGCTGCTGGAGCTGGCCGAGGCCGCCATCGCCGCGATGGAGGGCGCGCCGCCGCGCATCATCGAGGTGGCCGACGCCGAGGCGGGCTTCACGGCGAGCGGGCGTTACACCGATTACGAGAGCCTGCTCGCCGCGGCCGACCCGGGGTTCGACTGGGTGATGCCCGAGGACGAGTGGGAAAGCCTCGCGCTGAACTACACCTCCGGCACCACGGGCCGGCCCAAGGGCGTCGTCTACCACCATCGCGGCGCCTACCTGATGACGATGGGCACGGTGGTCGCCTGGCGCATGGTTCTGCACCCGGTCTTCCTGACCATCGTTCCGCTTTTCCACTGCAACGGCTGGTGCCACACCTGGCTCATGCCGCTGGTCGGCGGCACGCTGGTCTGCTGCCGGGACATCACCGCGGGGGCGATCTACGATGCCATCGCCGACGAGGGCGTGACCCATTTCGGCGGCGCGCCCATCGTGCTCGGCGCCATCATCCACGCCGAGGAGGCCGAGCGCCGGCCCTTCGACCATGTCGTCGAGGTTTTCACCGCCGGCGCCCCGCCGCCCGCGGCCACGCTGCGCGCGCTGGAGCCGCTGGGCTTCAACGTCACCCAGGTCTACGGCCTGACCGAGACCTACGGCCACGTCACCGAGTGCCTTTGGCGCGCCGAGGACTGGGATCCCCTGCCCGAGGAAGAGCGCTACGCGATCAAGGCCCGCACCGGCATCGCGATGCCGATGATGGAAGACGTGACCGTCATGGATCCCGAGACCATGACCGAAACGCCGCGCGACGGGGCGAGCCTCGGCGAGATCATGCATCGTGGCAACTGCGTGATGAAGGGCTATTACAGGAATCCCGAGGCCACCGCCGAAGCCTTCGCCGGCGGGTATTACCATTCGGGCGACATCGCCTACCGCCATCCCGACGGCTACATCAAGATCGCCGACCGGGCCAAGGACATCATCATCTCGGGCGGCGAGAACGTCTCGTCGGTCGAGGTTGAGAACGCCCTCGCCCATCACCCGGCGGTCGGGGTCTGCGCGGTGGTGGCGAAACCGGACGCGCGATGGGGCGAAGTGCCCTGCGCCTTCGTGGAGCTGAAGCGCGGCGCCGAGGCGTCGGAGGACGAACTCATCGCCTTTTGCCGCGCGCGGCTGGCGGGCTTCAAGACCCCCAAGAAGGTGGTATTCCGCGAACTGCCCAAAACCTCCACCGGCAAGATCCAGAAGTTCGAGCTTCGCGACGCGGCCAGGGCGCTCTGAGCCCGGGCGGCGTTGCCGCCTCCCGGGGCCTGCGCTATCATCGGGGCCATAACCACACCGAGCAGAAAGCCCGACAGGCCCCATGACAGCGCTGAGCGAATACGAACGGCTGGAGTCGGGCGGGCTCTGGCGCGCCGGGCCCGAGGCCCAGCGTCGCGAGGTGCTCGTCAGCTTCGGGGACGCCTCGCTGGTCATCGCCGATCCGCGCACGGAAATGGCCATCGCGCACTGGTCCCTGCCCGCGGTGGACCGGCGCAATCCCGGCGCGGAACCCGCGGTCTATTCGCCCGACCCCGAGGGCGGCGAAACCCTCGAGATCGACGACACCACGATGATCGAGGCGATCGAGAAGGTCCGCGCGGCCATCGCGCGGCGCCGGCCACAGCCCGGGCGGCTGCGGCTCGCGACGCTCGGGCTGGTGGTGGCCACGCTGGTGGCGCTTGCGCTCTTCTGGCTGCCCGGGGCGCTGGTGAACCACGCGACGCGGGTCGTGCCCGAGGCCAAGCGCGCCCAGATCGGCCGGGCGCTCCTGGCCGATATCACCGCGCTTGCGGGGCCGCCCTGCCGCACCCCGCTCGGCAGGGCGGCGCTGGCCCGGATCGAGACCCGGCTGCTGCCCGGCCGCGGCCGGCTGCTCGTGCTTGACGGCGGGGTGCGCGGCAGCGCCCATCTGCCGGGCGGGATCGTACTGCTGTCGGCCGCGTTGGTCGAGGATCACGAGGGCCCCGAGGTCGCCGCCGCGCATGTCGTGCTGGAACGCCTCCGCGCCGAGACCCGGGATCCGCTGGCGCGGCTCCTCGATCATGCCGGGGCGCTGGCCAGCTTCCGGCTGCTGACCACCGGCACGATCCCCGCCGCCGCGCTCGAGTCCTATGCCGGCGATCTCCTGGTGGCGCCGCCGGTCGCGGTGCCGGAGACCGCTTTCCTCGCCGCGCTGGACGCGGCCGGCCTGCCGAGCACGCCCTATGCCTATGCCCGCGACGCCACCGGCGAAACCACGCTTTCGCTGATCGAGGCCGATCCCTATCGCGGCCGCACGCCGCCGCGGCTGCTGTCCGACGGGGCCTGGGTGAGCCTGCAGGGAATCTGCGGCGAGTGAACCGCTCCAAGTGGGCCAAATATCCCGGCCGGAGGCCCCGAGCGCCCGCGAGGGCGCGAGACGAAAGACCCGGCGCCCCGCCAGGGGCGCCACCTTTCAGATCGCCCCCGGGGTGATCCGGCCCTCTTGCAGCGTGACGACCCTGTCCATCCGGGCGGCCAGCTCGGCATTATGGGTGGCGATCAGCGCCGAGAGCCCGGTCTCGCGCACCAGCGCCATCAGCACCCCGAAGACCCGGTCGCTTGTCGCCGGGTCGAGATTGCCGGTGGGTTCGTCGGCCAGCAGCACCCGCGGCGCGTTGGCCAGCGCCCGACAGAAGGCCACGCGCTGCTGCTCTCCCCCCGAGAGCGCGGCCGGCCGGTGATCGGCCCGCGCGCCGAGCCCCACCCGGTCGAGCAGCTCCGCCGCCCGCGCCGCCGCGTCGGTCCGCGTCGCGCCATTGGCCCGCTGCGGCAGCATCACGTTCTCGGCCGCGGTGAATTCCGGCAGCAGGTGATGGAACTGGTAGATGAAGCCGATATCGGCGCGCCGCGCACGGGTGCGCCGCCGATCGCCGAGCCCGCTCAGCGTCTCGCCGGCGATGGCCACGGCGCCCGCGTCCGGCGTGTCGAGCAGCCCGGCGATGTGCAACAGCGTCGACTTCCCCGCGCCCGAGGGCGCGGCCAGCGCGACGACCTCTCCCGCGGCCACGGCGAGCTCGGCGCCGTCCAGCACCCGGACCTCGCTGGGCAGGCCTTGGTTATAGACCTTCCGCACCCCCGACAGTTGCAGCATCGGCGCCTCATTCATAGCGCAGCGCCTCCACCGGGTTCATCCGCGCGGCCCGGCGCGCCGGAAGGATGGTGACCCCGAAGGACAGCCCCAGCGACAGCGCCACCGCCGACAGCACGTCCCCCCATTCGAGCCGCGCCGGCAATTCCGAGAGATAGCGCACGCTGGGATCCCACACGCCGCCGCCCAGGATCCAGTTCACCGCGTCGAAGATCGGATCGATATAGATCGCGAAGAGGCACCCCATCAGCACGCCCAGCGCCGTACCCGCGACGCCCACGGCCGCGCCGCAGATGAAGAAGACCCGCAGCACCGCGCCCTCGGTCAGCCCCACCGTGCGCAGGATGCCGATGTCACGCCCCTTGTTCTTCACCAGCATGATCAGGCCCGAGACGATGTTCATCGCCGCGATCAGCACCAGGATCGAGAGGATGATGAACATCACGTTGTCTTCCATCTTCAGCGCCTGCAGGAACGCGCCCGAGGCGTCGCGCCAGGTCCAGACCTGCGCCCGGGGGCCGGCGGCCTCCAGCAGCGCGGGCACCATGGCATCGACCGCGTCGGGATCGTCGACGAAGATCTCCAGCTCGTCCGCGACGCCCTCGCGGTTGAAATAGCCCTGCGCCTCGGCGAAGGGCATGTAGACCCGCGTCCGGTCGATGTCGTACCGGCCCACGGTGAAGATGTAGACGACCTCGTAGGCCTTGACGCGGGGCGACGTTCCGAAGGCGGTCTTGACGCCCTCGGGTGAAATCAGCCGGATGCGGTCGCCCACCCCGACCCCCAGCGCGCGCGCGACGCCCGAGCCG
The DNA here is from genome assembly GCA_913063035.1 of uncultured Maritimibacter sp. Classification (GTDB taxonomy): domain Bacteria; phylum Pseudomonadota; class Alphaproteobacteria; order Rhodobacterales; family Rhodobacteraceae; genus CAJXYS01. Next base: position 48,294 of record CAJXYS010000017.1, read on the forward strand.
ATGGCGATCCCCTCGCCGAACCGGTCGAGATCCCCGCGCGCCCGTTCGGGCGTGGCGACGAGCGGCACCGTTCGCAGATCGTCGCGCCGGGTGCCGAAGACCTCGACGCCGGCATTGCGGCCCTGCCCGGCCGCCATCACCTGCCCCCGGATGATCGGGGCCACCCGGGTGACGCCGGGCACGGCGGCCACGCGGCCGGCCATGGCGTCGTAGTCGTCTATCGCGCGGCTGACGCCGCCGGCCGCGGTCTCGTAGGCGCCGGAATAGACGGTCACATGGGCATTCGCGCCCAGGATCGTCCCCACGAATTCGTGCCGGAAGCCAGACCGCACGGCCAGCGTGGCAATCAGCGCGAAGACCGCCAGCGCGATCCCGATGAAGGAGATCCAGGTCATGACGCTGACGCCGCCCTCGGCGCGGCGCGCGCGCAGGTAGCGCCAGGCGATCATCCATTCGAAGCCCGCGAAGGGGGCGGTGCGGCCGGTCATGCGCGCTCCAAGAGAAATCCGCGGCGACACTGCGCCGGGGCGCGGGCCGGGTCAAGCCCGCCCGCGCCCCGTCAGCCCCCGCCCGGCGTCAGGCGCAGCACCGCGCCGTTCCGCGCATCCGTCAGCAACAGGAGCGCCCCGTCGCGGTCGATGGCCACGTCGCGCACGCGCGCCTCGCCCGTGAAGAAGCGTTCCTCGCCCGCGACCCGGTCGCCCTCGAGACGCAGCCGCACCAGCCCGCCGGGATTGAGCGAGGCCGCCAGGATGTCGCCCTCCCAGTCGGCGAACATGTCGCCCCGGTAAAAGACGAAGCCGCCCGGCGCGATCACCGGATCCCAGTAGTAGCGCGGCTCGACGAAGCCCGCGCGCCGCGGCGCGCCGGAGCCCACCGGCCGGCCCGAGTAGTTCTCGCCATAGCTGACCACCGGCCAACCGTAATTGGCGCCCGGCGCGATCCGGTTCAGCTCGTCGCCCCCCGCAGGGCCGTGTTCCAGCGTCCAGAGCGCGCCGGTCGAGGGCCGGATCGCCGCGCCCTGCGGGTTGCGGTGCCCGAGGCTCCACACCCCGCCGAGCGCATCGGCGTCCCCCGCGAAAGGATTGTCGGCCGGCACATCGCCATCAGCCGTCAGCCGCATGACCTTGCCGTAGCTCTTGTCGGGATGCTGGGCGAATTGGCGTTCGCGCGCGGTGAAATGCTCGCCCGTGGTGATGAAGACGTGATCGCCGCTGGCCACCACGCGCGATCCGTAATGCGCCGGCGTCGGCGAGGGCGGCGTCTGCACGAAGATGTCCCGCACCGCCTCGAGCCGGCGCAAATCCGCGCCCAGCTCGGCCCGGGCGACGGCGGTGGCGGAACGCCCGCGCCCCATGGGCTTGGCATAGCTGAGGAAGATCACCCGGCTCTGCGCGAAATCCGGGGCCAGCGCGACGTCGAGCAGGCCGCCCTGGCGCTGGGCCAGCACCTCGGGCACGCCGGCGATCGCCGGGCCGAGCGTTCCGTCCGCCGCGAGATGACGGAGCCGCCCGGCGCGCTCGGTCACCAGGTAGCCGCCCCCGGGCAGCACCGCGATGCCCCAGGGATGCACGAGCCCGTCGGCCAGGGTCTCGACGGCGAACCGCATGCCGCTCTCCATGGCGGGGGCCCGCGTCTGGTTGGGGAAGGCGGGGCTGAACTCGGGCACGTTCCTGGGACCCTGATCCACCGGCGCACCGGTCTGGGCGGCGGCAGGCAGGGCCAGTGCCGCCAGAACGGCGGCGACGAGACATGTGAGACGGTCGGGCATCGGGACACCTCGCGGTCGGTTGGGATCGCCATCCTAACACATAGCCGCCCGCAGCGTTCCGTCACGCCCGCCCGCGCGTCAGGCCATGCCGTAAATCTCCACCACAGCGGCGCAGTCCAGCGCGTCAACCACGTCGCCGAACCACCGTTTCACATCGGAGGACCGCGGGAAATGCCAAGAAACCAATCGTAGTGGCGCCGCTCGCAAGCCGGTCGAGCAGCGCAAGGATGCGAGAGATAGCCGCCGGTCCCTTTCTATCGGATCGGGGTCTCGCGCAGCGCCGCGGCAAGGGCGGAAGCAAGAGTGCGAAACGCGGCAGGGCTGGCCACGGCGACATCATAGGACATGGAAGCAACCGTTCCATCGGGCAGGCGCAGCATATAGGCGCCGGTCTTCGGGCCGAAGGGAGTGGAAATTGCCCCCGCATGCGACATGACAAGGCCGTCATCCTGGCGTTTGTAGGTCATGCCAAGGCCATAGAAACGCCCCCGCCCGACTTCCACATGTGGCCCGGCCAGCGGATCCATTCCCAAAGGCCGACCCGGCCCGAACCAATGGGTGACGAGGCGCGCGTGGTCCTTCATGCTCATGCACCATCCGCCCCAGGCGGCAAACGCGCCGAAGCGAGGCGACAACGCACCACTGACACCCGCCGGAGTCAACACGCGGGCCCGGCAAGCAACTTCATATCGCTGCCCGGTCACGGTTTCGATGATCCGCCCCAGAAGGGCATAGTTCTCGTTATTGTAAGAAAACGCACCTCGCGTTCCGCTCTGTCGAACGCGCTTCAGAACGGTGCGGGCGACATCGGCGTGACGCGGGTGCTTCTCATTCAGCCAGAACGCCATTCGCAACTGTGTGCTGTCGGGCCCGATACCGCCGGTATGGGTGACAAGCTCGGCCAGAGTGGCGGCGGGCGCCGCCATGCCCAGCGCGTCGGACAGGGGGTGTCCCATGCCAGCGCGCCGTCCTGAATCAACGCGCGAATGCACAGCGCCGTGATCACCTTGGAATTAGAGGCCAGATCCCGCGGTCTCTCCGCGTCTTGTACGTTGGCGAGTGCACCGCCACGCAGAACGGCTATGGCAGTCTCGGAGGCGCCTTGTGCATTGGCCCATTCGGCGAAGGCATCAACCGGATCAGCCGCCGCTATGGACAGAGGGACGAAAAGGGTCAGAGCAGCGAGACAAGTGAGGCGACGCAACATGGGAAAAGACTAGCAGGCTCCCACGCCCTGCACAAAGCGCCCGCAGCGTTCCGTCACGCCCGCCCGCGCGTCAGGCCGTCCCGCGGGAGTCCGGACGACATCGCGCCTCAGGAAGCCGCCGCGAAAAGCGCCGCGATGACATCCTCGGTGCCGGCCTCCTCCAGCTTGAGAGAGTCGGCGCCGACGAGCGCAGCAGCCCGGCAAGCCGCGGCCCCAGTGCCGTTTGCGCAAGCAGCCCCGCCAGCGCGCCGGCCGGCATCTCGCACACGGCAATCGACAACGTACCCGACAAGGCCGCCGCGATCGGAGCCGCCTTGGTGTTGTAGCAGGCGGTGTAACATTCGCCCGTATCGTGCCAGTAGATCGCCGCGCAGCCGCCGCTGCAACTGATCGAACAGCCAGATCCCGCATCGCAACTCGACATCACCTATCCCTCACAAAAACTCGTGCAGAAAGCGTACCCTCAAAGGCGATGCGCCTCTAGCGCGATGTCGCCGCAGTTCAGCCGCGATGCGGTGCGTAGATTTCCACGAGCCGCGCCACCGCGTCTTCCGGCGTCATCTCGGTGCTTTCCCCGCTGCGCCGGCTCGTCAGCTCCACGACACCGTTCTTCAGCCCGCGCGGACCGACCGTGATCCGCCAGGGCAGCCCGATCAGGTCCATGGTGGCGAACTTGGCGCCGGCGCGTTCGTCGCGGTCGTCGTAAAGCGGCTCGAGCCCGCGCGCGGTCAGCGCCGCGTAGAGCGTCTCGCAGGCGGCATCGGCCTCGGCGTCCCCCTGCTTGAGGTTCACGATCCCGCAATGGAAGGGGGTCACCCCCTCGGGCCAGATGATTCCGTTCGCGTCATGGCTCGCCTCGATGATCGCGCCCACCAGCCGCGAGACGCCGATGCCGTGGCTGCCCATATGGACCGGCACATGCGTCCCGTGATCGTCGACGACGGTGGCGCCCATCGGCTCGGAGTACTTGGTCCCGAAATAGAAGATCTGGCCCACCTCGATCGCCCGCGACCGGCGCCGGCGATCCTCGGGGACCGATTCCTCGAACACCGCCGCGTCGTGGGTCTCGTCGGTGCGGGCATAGGGGGTCGTCCACTCGGTGACGATGCCGGCGCACTCGCCGCGGTCGTCATAGTCGACGTCGCGGTCGCCGAATTTCAGATCCGCGATAGCCGCGTCGTAGAACACCTCCGACTCGCCGGTCTCGGCGAGCACGAGAAACTCGTGGCTCAGATCGCCGCCGATCGGCCCGGTATCCGCGCGCATGGGGATCGCCTTGAGCCCCATGCGCTCGTAGGTGCGCAGGTAGCTGACCATGTGGCGATTATAGGCATGGACGGCGGCGTCCTTGTCGACGTCGAAATTATAGCCGTCCTTCATGTAGAACTCGCGCCCGCGCATCACGCCGAAGCGCGGCCGGACCTCGTCGCGGAATTTCCACTGGATGTGGTAGAGCGTCAGCGGCAGGTCCTTGTAGCTGCCGACATGGGCGCGGAAGATGTCGGTGATCAGCTCCTCGTTGGTCGGACCGTAAAGCATGTCGCGCCCGTGACGGTCGGTGACGCGCAGCATCTCCTCGCCGTAGTCGTCGTAGCGCCCGCTCTCGCGCCAGAGATCGGCCGATTGCAGCGTGGGCATCAGCATCGGGATATGGCCGGCGCGCGCCTGTTCCTCGTGCACGATCTGCTCGATCCTGCGCAGCACCTTGTAGCCCAGCGGCAGCCAGGAATAGATGCCGCTCGCGGCCTGCTTGATCATGCCGGCCCGGAGCATCAGGCGGTGGCTCACGATCTGGGCCTCGGCGGGGGTTTCCTTCAGCACGGGCAGGAAGTAGCGGGACAGGCGCATCGGCATCCTCGTTGGCTCATCTGCGTTGCCGCCCGTCTATGCCATCGGGCAGGGTCAGGCAAGCCTGCCCCGGCGCCCGTCCAAGTGGCGGAAATATCCCCGCCGGAGGCATCGCGCGCCCGCCAGGGCGCGCCGTCAGGGGCGTCGCGCGCCCGGCGGGCGCGCGGCACTCTAGCGGAGCGTGACCTCCGGCCGGCAGCCCAGCGCCTTGGCCAGCGACTCGAAGCGCGCCTCGACCACCTCGCCGAAGAGGTCGCGCGTCCCGGGGCTGATCACCAGCTCGATCACCTTGCGCTTGGGAAAATACTTGAGCGCGCCCATCTTCTCGGGCGAATTGACCGACAGCATCGCGCCGAAGCGCATCGCCTTGCCAAGCACCTCGGCGGCCTCGACGTCCTTCTCGGGCATCAGGCCGGCGAGCGCGGTGAAGGCCTCGCTGCGCGAGTTCTTGTAGCGATGCATCAGCGCCAGCCCTAGAAACACGCGCTCGGCATGGGTCAGCCCGCCCAGATTGGCCCGCGTCGCGTTGTCGAAGCAGACCTCGGCGCGGTAATCCGGATGCGCGCGCCAGGCGGTGTCGTGCAGCAGGCAGGCCGCCTTGACCAGCCGCAGCCGGTCGTGGCGCGCGTTGCGGTAGAGCGGCAGCAGGAAGTTGTAGAGCACCTTGCCGAAGCCCGGGATCCGGGCCGACGAGGCCTCGGCGAAACGGGCAGCCTCGATCAGCGGGTCGCGGTCGCGCAACACGTCGGGCATCTGTCCGTAGAGCAGGCCCTCGCGGATGCCATAACTGGAAATCGCGATCCGCCGCGGGCGGAATTTCTGCACCACGGCCTTCAGCACCAGTGCCGCCGTCGGCACCAGCTTCATCCGGTCGGCGGAGGTGCCGGTCCGCGCCCGCACCTCGTCGAGATCGTTCTCGGCGATGTATTTCAGCGTTGCGCGCACCGCGGCCGGGGTCATCTCGTATTCGTGCAGCACCTTGAGCGGGTAGTCGCGGCGTTCCATGTCGATCCGCGCGATCGCCCGCCAGGAGCCGCCGACGAGATAGAGCGTCTCGTAATCGCCATCGATCTCGGCGCGCAAATCGTCCAGCGTGGCCGCGATGTGCTTTTTCAGGCCCTTCTTTCCACCCTTGATCCCCTCGAGCCGGAGCGGCCCCAGCGCACTGCTGAGCGCGTGCCCCGGGCGCCCTGCCCTGAGTTCCGCCAGTTCCATCGAGGAGCCACCGATGTCGCAGACCAGCCCTTCGGCGCCGGGCCAGCCGAGCAGGACCCCCTGGGCCGAGAGCCGCGCCTCCTCCTCGCCGCTGGCGACCCAGAGCCGCAGGCCGGTTTCGCGCTCGACCTCGGCGCAGAATTCCGGGCCGTCCTCGGCCTCGCGGACGGCGGCGGTCGCCACGCCCGTCAGCGGCGCCATGGCCATGCCCTCGGCCAGCGCCGCGAAACGCTTCAGCGCCGCCAGGGCGCGTGCGCGGCCCTCGGGATGCAGCCGCCCGGTCGCGCTCACGCCAGTCCCCAGCCCGCATAGGATCTTTTCGTTGTAGAAATAGGCCGGCGAACGCGCGGCGCCGTCGAAGACCACCAGCCGGACCGAGTTCGAGCCCACGTCGACGATGCCGACACGGCTCAGCGCCCGCGCTGTCGCGTCCTCGAAAAGCGGCCGCCTGAAGGCGCCGCCCTCGGTGCCGGCGTATCCGTCGTGTGCGCCGTCCATGGCCTCGTCCTTGCCTGACGGCAACCTGCCCTGTTGGACCGGTTGCGTCAATCTTCCGTCAGTCCCTGGAATGCGCGAGTTTCGGCGCGTCCTTGGCCCCGGCCGACCCCCGCCCCGACAGCGAGGGGTTTTCCATGAAGAACCGGTGGCAGTTGAAGAGATGCGCGTCCGGCTTGCCCTCGTGGCGCAGGAAGTGGCCGTCGGGCTGCAGCACCCAGCTCTGGGCCTGGTCGGCGAGGTTGGCGGCCATGATCTGGCTCATGATCTGCGCGTGGACCGTGGGGTTGGTGATCTCCACCAGGGTCTCGACCCTTCGGTTGAGGTTACGCCCCATCCAGTCGGCCGACGACATGTAGACCCGCGCCTTCTTGGACGGCAGCCCGTGCCCGTCGCCGAAACAGATGATCCGCGAATGCTCGAGGAAGCGCCCGACGATGGATTTCACGCGGATATTCTCGGACAGCCCCTTGATGCCCGGGCGCAGCCCGCAGATGCCGCGGATCACCATGTGGATGCGCACCCCGGCCTGGCTGGCCTTGTAGAGCGCGTCGATCACGTCGGGCTCGATCAGGGCATTGGCCTTGCCCCAGATCTCGGCCGGGCGGCCGGCGCGGGCATGTTCGGCCTCACGCTCGATCGAGTCGATCAGGGTCGATTTCAGCGTGATCGGCGAGATCGAGAGGTTCTCGAGCTTGCCCGGCGTCGCGTAGCCCGAGACGTAGTTGAAGACCTTGGTGGCGTCCCGCCCGAGCGCCCCGTCGCAGGTGAAGAGCGACAGGTCCGTGTAGATCCGCGCCGTGATCGGGTGGTAGTTGCCGGTGCCGAAATGCGAATAGGTCACCAGCTGGTCGCCCTCGCGCCGCACCACGGTCGAGATCTTGGCATGGGTCTTGTAGTTGATGAAGCCGTAGACCACATGCGCGCCGGCGCGCTCGAGCCGCCGTGACTGACGGATGTTCGCGGCCTCGTCGAAGCGCGCTTTCAGCTCGACCAGCGCGGTGACCGACTTGCCGGCCTCCGCGGCCTCGCAGAGCGCCTCGACGATCGGGCTGTCGCGCGAGGTGCGGTAGAGCGTCTGCTTGATCGCCACCACGTCCGGGTCGCGCGCCGCCTGTTGCAGAAAGCGGACGACCATGTCGAAGGTCTCGTAGGGGTGATGCAGCAGCATGTCCTTCTGGCGGATCGCCGCGAACATGTCGCCGTCATGGTCCTGCACGCGCTCGGGCACCCGCGGCGTGAAGGTCGGCCAGAGCAGGTCGGGCCGGCTGTCGAGCACCAGTTCCTTGACGTCGGCGATGCCGATCATGCCGCGCATCTCGATGACCTCGGAGGGGCTGACATGCATGGCGTCGGTGACCAGCTTGAGCAGCTTTTCCGGCGAGCCGGCCGAGAAGGTAAGCCGGATCACCTCGCCGCGTCGGCGACGCTTGAGCGCGGTCTCGAATTCGCGCACCAGGTCCTCGGCCTCTTCCTCGACCTCAAGATCGCTGTCACGCAGCACGCGGAAGGCACAGTGCCCCTTGACCACGTAGCCGGGGAAGAGATCGCCGACATGTTCCAGCAGCAGTTCCTCGAGCGGCAGGAACCGGGCGCGCCCGCCCTTGCCGTCGGGCAGCGCCACGAAGCGGTCGATCTGGTGCGGGATCGGCAGCAGCGCCTGCAGCTGGCGACCATCCGACTTCCGCTCCAGCTGCAGGGCGAGCGAGAACCCGGCATTCGGGATGAACGGAAAGGGATGGGCCGGGTCGATCGCCAGTGGCGAGAGCACGGGAAAGACCTTGGTCAGGAAATGCCCCTCGAGCTCGCGGCGGTCGGTGGCATTCAGCTTCGACCGGGTCAACAGGCTGATCCCGGCGGCTTCCATCTCTTTCTTGAGATCGTTCCAGATCGTCTGCTGGGTCTTCATCAACTGGCGGGCATCCTTGTCGATCAGCACCAGCTGTTCCGACGGTGTCAGCCCGTCCGCGGCCGGGGTGGTGTTCCCGGCCCGCGCCAGTTCCCACAGGCCCGCCACGCGGACGGTGTAGAACTCGTCGAGATTGGTGGCCGAGATCGACAGGAAGCGCACCCGTTCCAGCAGCGGCACCTTCGGGTTGGTCGCCTCTTCCAGGACCCGCCAGTTGAAGGCGAGCCAGGACAGTTCGCGGTTGAAGAACCGCTTGGGACCCGTGCGCTCGGCCTCGGGCAGTTCGACGGGCTCCACGAAGGGAGCGTTCAGAAAATCAGCATCAACCATGGGCGCCTTATCGGGGCAGAAAATGAAACGTGGATGACAGTTATCGCGCCTCGCCATGGGCCTTGTCCAGAATCTCCGCCGCCATCGCGCGGGTGACGCGGCGTTGCTCGGCCAGCGCCCGGCGGTCAAGCGCCGCCACGATCCGCTGCGCGGCGGCAAAGGAGCGTTCCATCCGCCGCACCAGGTAGGCGATCACCGGCGGGCCGACGATCAGCTGGCGATCGGCGAACAGCTTGACCAGCAGCGCGGTCAGCAGCTGGTCGTCCATCGCCTCCAGCGTCGCCACCGAGGCCGCCTGCACCCGGCTGGCGAGGTCGGGCAGCGCCAGCGGCCAGCGCACCGGATTGCCCGTGCCCGTCAGCAGCAGCCGGCCGCCGGCCGCGGCCAGCATGTTGTGCAGGTGAAAGAGCGCGCGCTCCGCCGCGGGAACGCCCGCGATCCCGGGCACGTCCTCCACCGCCACGCGCCCCGCGCCGGACAGATCGGCCGGATCGAGCGCGGGCAGTGCGGCCGCGGCGACGATCCGCGCCCCGGCCTCGGCGGCCCAGACATGCGCCAGATGGGTCTTGCCCGCGCCCTCGGGGCCGATCAGCACCAGCTTGCCCTGCGGCCAGTCGCGCCAGCCTTCCACCGCGCGCACCGCCAGCGCATTGGCCGGCGAGACGAAGAAATCCTCGCGGCCCAGCGCCGGTTTCGCGGGCAGGTCGAATGCGAGCTGGCGGGCCAAGATCAGTCTTCGCCCCTGTCCGAGAGCCCCTTGTAAAGCCGGCTGTCGAGATACTGCTCGACCGCGAAACGGGCCAGCACGCCAAGCGCAGCGGCGACCGGCACCGCCACCAGCATGCCGACGAAGCCGAAGAGCGAGCCGAAGGCCGACAGCGCGAAGAGCAGCCAGACCGGGTGCAGCCCGACCGAGCCGCCGACCAGGTTCGGGGTGAGAAAATTTCCCTCGACGAACTGGCCGACGAAGAAGATGACGGCCACCGCCGCGATCATCAGCGGATCGCTCCAGAACTGGAACAGCGCCAGCCCGATCGCCAGGGCACCGCCGACGATGGCGCCCACGTAAGGGATGAAGGTCAGGATGCCGGCGATCGCGCCCACCACGAGGCCGAAATCGAGTCCGACCAGCATCAGCCCCGCCGCGTAGAAGACGCCAAGGATCAGGCAGACCGAAAGCTGCCCGCGCACGAAACCCGCCAGCACGGCGTCGATCTGGCCGGCGAGCCGCCGGATCACGGGCGCGTGGTCGCGGGGCAGCCAGGCATCCACATGGGCGATCATGCGATCCCAGGACAGCAGCATGTAAAAGGCGACGACCGGTACGACGAGGATGAAGACGATGGCGCTGACCACGTTGCGCACCGAGGCGAGCAGGCCGTTGACGAATTCACCGCCGCGCGACTTGACCGTGTTGGCCAGCCCGTCGAGGCTCTGGCGCAGGACCGATCCCTCGTCGAGCAGCTGCGGGAAGCGCTCGTTCACGAAGCCATAGAGCCCGCGCGCGATCTCGGGGGTGATATTGACCAGCGCCGTCAGCTGCTTGACCAGTTGCGGGATCACGATCAGCGCGGCGAGGATGAAGAGCAGAACCGTCGCAACCGTGATCGTCGCGGTCGCCAGCACCCGCGAGAACCCCAGCCGCTCCAGCCGGTCCGCCACCGGATCCAGGAAATAGGCCACGGCGCTGCCGACGATGAAGGGCAGCATCACGTCGCCCAGGTACCAGAGCAGCACGAAGAAGATCGCCGCGGCGATTCCCCAGATTTTGGCCTGTTCGCGAACCGGCAGCGCCATGTCCCGTGCCCTCCATGCCGTTCAAGGTCATGACGCAACGTCCCGGCCCATGCAAGCCCCGCGGCCCCGTTTGTGCCCGCTCCGCTGTCGCGTTAAGGTGCGGATGGAACAGCCGAAGCCGACCGATCCGACCTTCTGCCGACATATCCACGCCCCCAACCGTCCGGCCCGGTGCCGCGGCGGCGGTGCCGGCATGGCCAGGATCACGGCGACGGCACATGACCCCTGAACAGGAAGGCCCCTACACCCATGTGCGGATTTGTCTGCCTCTGGAACGTCGGTGACGAGACCCTCGCCACCCGCATGATCACCAAGATCGCCCATCGCGGCCCCGACGCCGTCGAGGTGATCGAAGGCCGCGGCAAGCCGGTCGTGATGGCCCATTGCAGGCTCTCGATCATCGGCCCCGAGGACGGCAGCCAGCCGATCTACCAGGACGACGACCTGCTGGTGGCCAATGGCGAGATCTACAACCACGCCGATCTTCGCGCGATCCTTGGCGAGAGCGCCTTCGAAACCGAAAGCGACAGCGAGGCGATCCTGCACATGTTCCGCTCGGGCGAACTGCGCTGGGTGTCGCGGCTCGATGGGATGTTCGCCTTCGTCCTCGCCACCCGCGAACGGATCATCGCGGCGCGCGACCCGCTCGGGATCAAGCCGCTCTACATGGCGCGGATCGGCGACGGGCTGGCCTTCGCCTCGGAGCTCAAGGCCTTCGACGGGTTGCACCTGACCGGGATCGAGGCGATCCCGCCCGGCAGTCTCTTCGACAGCAAGGACGGCCCGCGGCGCTGGTACCGCACGCCCCACGGCGCGGCGGAACCGGAAGAGGATCTCGATGTCGAGGCCACCGCGCGCGAGTTGCGGCTGGTGCTCGAGGAGGCCGTCACCAAGTGGATGGTGGCCGATGTCGAGGTCGGCGCCTTCCTCTCGGGCGGGCTCGACAGCTCGATCATCGCGGCGCTCGCGGCCCGGGCGGCGCCGGGGCAGCTCAAGACCTTCTCGGTCGGGGCCGAGGGCAGCCCGGACCTGCGCGCCGCGCGCCGGGTGGCGGCGCATATCGGCTCGGACCATCACGAATACGCCTTCACCGCCGAGGACGTGGCAGCGGTGCTGCCCCATGTGATCTATCACCTGGAAAGCGCCGACGTGGACCTGGTCCGGAGCGCCGTGCCCACCCATTTCGCCGCACGTCTCGCGCGCGAACACGTCAAGGCGGTGCTGACCGGCGAAGGCGCGGACGAGCTTTTCGCGGGCTACGGCTATCATCACGCCTATGTGGACACCCCGCGCGAGCTGGCCGACGAGCTGACCCGCTCGCTCAACGCGATGCACAACATCAACCTGCAGCGTGTCGACCGCATCACCATGGCCGAGAGCCTCGAGGCCCGAACCCCCTTCCTCGACCGCGACCTGATCGACTTCGCCCAGTCTATCCCGGCCACGCTGAAGCTGCGCCACACGGATCCCGGGGCGCTGGAATCCACCGGCGAGACGACCGAGAAATGGATCCTGCGCAAGGCCTGCGCGGATCTCCTGCCGACGGATCTGGTCTGGCGCAAGAAGGCCCAGTTCGACGAGGGCTCCGGCACGGTGGAGATGCTGGAAGCCGCGCTGATGAAGCGTGCCGGGGCCGACGCACCGCTCGACCGCGCCGCCGAGGGCGCGCTCTACGAGGGGCTTCTGCGCGCGGCCTACGAGGATGCCGATTTCATCCTCGAGAACGCCGGCACCTGGGACAGCCCCGACCGCGTCGACCCGGACGCGGCCTGAGTGGCTCAGACGAACTGTTCGCGGATCAGCCGTTCCTCGAGCCCGTGGCCGGGGTCGAACAGGATCCGGTGGGCGATGCCGGGATCGCTCTCGATCTCGACGCTGACGACCTTGCCGGCGGACCGGCTGTCGGCATCCGCCATCACCGGGCGCTTCTCGGGCTGCAGCACGTCGAAGCGTACCCGCGCCGTCTTCGGCAGCAGCGCGCCGCGCCAGCGCCGCGGCCGGAACGCCGCGATCGCGGTCAGCGCCAGCACGTCCGAGCCGATGGGCAGGATCGGCCCGTGCGCCGAGAAGTTGTAGGCCGTGGAGCCGGCCGGCGTCGAGACGAGCGCGCCGTCGCAGACCAGTTCCTCCATCCGGACCCGGCCATCGACGCTGATCCTGAGCCGCGCCGCCTGCGGCCCGGCCCGCAAGAGCGAGACCTCGTTGATCGCCAGCGCCTCGTGCAGGGTGCCGTCCTCGCCCTCGGCCCGCATCCGGAGCGGGTTGATCACCGTCAGCTCCGCCGCGTCGAGCCGCTCCAGCAGGCCCTCCTCGGCATATTCGTTCATCAGAAAGCCGATGGTCCCGCAATTCATGCCGTAGACCGGCGCCGGCAGCGCCTCGGTATCGTGCAGCGTGTGCAGCATGAAGCCGTCGCCGCCCAGCGCCACGATCAGGTCCGCCTCTTCCGGCGCGACATTGCCGTAGCGCGCGCTGAGCCGCGCCTCGGCGGCCTGCGCGATCTCCGTGGTGCTCGCGAGGAATGCGATCCGTCTCGTCTGGGCCATCGACACCGTCCCGTTTCCGAAAGTCATCGCCCGGGCGCGACCGAAACACAAGGGGCCGATCGGCACGAGGATTGCCGCGCATATCGTCGCCTTGGTCGTATTCAGGGTTTTGATATGTCCGGTTCCGGGATACATAGCGCCGGGAAACATGGTCCCGCCCCGTGGAGAGGAGATCCGAGATGAACGCACCCCATCGTGACAGCGGCTTTTTCACCGAGTCCCTTTCGGACCGCGATCCCGAGATCGCGAAGGCCATCGCGGACGAACTGGGCCGCCAGCGCGACGAGATCGAGCTGATCGCCTCCGAGAACATCGTCAGCCGCGCCGTGCTGGACGCGCAGGGCTCGGTGATGACCAACAAATATGCCGAGGGCTACCCGGGGCGGCGCTATTACGGCGGCTGCCAGTTCGTCGACGTGGCCGAGACCCTCGCCATCGACCGGGCCACACGGCTTTTCGGCTGCGGCTTCGCCAACGTGCAGCCGAATTCCGGCAGCCAGGCCAACCAGGGCGTCTTCACCGCGCTGCTGCAGCCCGGCGACACGATCCTCGGCATGAGCCTCGACGCGGGCGGTCACCTGACCCACGGCGCCCGGCCGAACCAGTCCGGCAAGTGGTTCAACGCCGTCCAGTACGGCGTGCGCGAGAGCGACAACGAGATCGACTACGACCAGATCGCGGCGCTGACCGCCGAGCATCGACCGAAAATGATCATCGCCGGCGGCTCGGCGATCCCGCGGATCATCGATTTCGCGAAAATGCGCGAGATCGCCGACACGGTGGGTGCCTACCTGCTGGTGGACATGGCGCATTTCGCCGGGCTGGTGGCCGCCGGCCACTACCCCTCGCCCTTCCCGCACGCCCATGTCGCGACCACCACCACCCACAAGACGTTGCGCGGCCCGCGCGGCGGCATGATCCTGACCGACGACGAGGCGTTGGCGAAGAAGTTCAACTCGGCGATCTTCCCCGGCATCCAGGGCGGGCCGCTGATGCATGTGATCGCGGCCAAGGCCGTGGCCTTCGGCGAGGCGCTGCGGCCGGAATTCAAGACCTACCAGGCACAGGTCATCAAGAACGCCCG
>CAJXYS010000018.1 GCA_913063035.1 uncultured Maritimibacter sp.
ATCACCAACAACTACCAGCAGGCCGATACCGGCACCAAGATGGTGCATCTGGGCAAGAACACCAAGTCGCGCATCGTCTCCAAGGGGATCAGCGCGGGGCGCGCGCAGAATACCTATCGCGGCCTCGTCAGCATGCATCCCAAGGCCAAGAACAGCCGCAACTACACCCAGTGCGACAGCCTGCTGATCGGTGACAAGTGCGGCGCGCACACGGTTCCCTATATCGAGGTGAAGAACAACTCGAGCCGGGTGGAGCACGAGGCGACGACCTCCAAGGTCGACGACGACCAGATGTTCTATTGCCGCCAGCGCGGCATGGACGAGGAAGAGGCGGTCGCCCTGATCGTCAACGGCTTCGCCAAGGAGGTGCTGCAGGCCCTGCCCATGGAGTTTGCCATGGAAGCCCAGCAACTCGTGGCGATCTCGCTCGAGGGATCGGTGGGCTGACGGCCCGCCGTCCCGTGCAAGGAGACCCGAGATGATCGTGACCACCACCCCCTCGGTCGAGGGCAAGACCATTACCGCCTATCACGGCGTCGTCGTGGGCGAGGCGATCCTCGGCGCGAACGTCATCCGCGACGTTTTCGCCGGGATCACCGACCTGCTCGGCGGGCGTTCCGGCGCCTATGAGGAAGAACTCGCCAAGGCGCGCGGCGTCGCGCTTGGCGAGATGGAGGAGAGCGCCCGCGCGCTTGGCGGCAACGCCGTGGTGGGCGTCGATCTCGACTACGAAGTCATCAACAACATGCTGATGGTCTCGGCCAGCGGCACGGCCGTGACCATTGCCTGAAACACACGCGAAGAAAGAGACGAAAATGCTGGAAATCAAGAACCTGCACGTCAAACTTGAGGAAGAGGACAAGCAGATCATCAAGGGGGTCGACCTGAAGCTGGAGCCCGGCAAGGTCCATGCGATCATGGGGCCGAACGGATCGGGCAAGTCGACCCTGTCCTATGTCCTCTCCGGCCGCGAGGGCTACGAGGTCACCGACGGGACCGCGACCTTCGACGGCCAGGACATCCTCGACATGGATCCCGAGGAACGCGCCGCGGCCGGTCTCTTCCTGGCGTTCCAGTATCCCGTCGAGATCCCCGGCGTCGGCAACATGACCTTCCTGCGCACCGCGCTCAACGCGCAGCGCAAGGCCCGCGGCGACGAGGAGATTTCCTCTGCCGATTTCCTGAAGCTCGTGCGCGAGAAGGCCAAGGAGCTGGAAATCGGGCAGGAGATGCTGAAGCGCCCGGTCAATGTCGGTTTCTCGGGCGGTGAGAAGAAGCGCAACGAGATCCTCCAGATGGCGGTGCTCGAGCCGCGGCTCTGCATTCTCGACGAAACGGACTCGGGGCTCGACGTGGACGCGATGAAGCTGGTGGCGGACGGCGTGAACCGGCTGCGGACCGAGAACCGGTCCTTCCTGGTCATCACCCATTACCAGCGGCTGCTGAACCACATCGTGCCCGACGTCGTCCACATCATGGCCGATGGCCGGATCGTCAAGACCGGCGGGCCCGAGCTGGCGCTCGAGGTCGAGGAGAACGGCTACGGCGATATCCTGAAGGAGGTGGCCTGATGGCGGTCGCTGAAGCGAAGCGCGAAGCCGCCGAGGCCCGCATCGCGGACCGGCCGCTGCCCAAGGGGGCGAAATGGGCCGACGAGGCCCGCGCCGCCGCGCTGGCGCGCGTGCGCTCCATGGGCCTGCCGGGACGGCGCGACGAGTACTGGAAGTTCACCAACCCGGCGACGCTGGTCCAGGCCGAGCCGCCCGCGGCATCGGTCCTGGAAACGGGCGAAAGCCCGGTCTTCGGCGCGGTCGACCGCCTGAAGGTGGTCTTCGTCGACGGCGTGTTCGATCCCGCGCAATCCGACGAACTGGCCATGGAGCATATCGAGATCCAGCGCCTGAGCGAGGCCGCCGGGACCGACATCCACTGGGCCAGGGATCTCTACGGCGCGCTCGAGACCCGCGGCCAGACCCCGGTCGACCGCCCGCTTGCGGCGCTGAACACGGCGCTGGCCGAAGATGGCGTGGTGATCCGGGCCACCGGCAGGGCGCCGAAACCCGTCAGCCTGATTTACCTCCATAAGTCAGATAGTTCCGACGCTTACCTCCATCATGTTATCCGGGTGGAAAGCGGCGCGGAACTGACCGTGCTGGAAAACGGTCCGGCCGCCGCGCGGTTCAACAAGGTGATGGAAGTGGACGTCGCCGACGGCGGCACGTTCCACCATGTCTGCGCGCAAGGGCGCGACCACGAACGGCGCTCGGCCACCCACGTCTTCGCACGGCTCGGCGAGGAAAGCGTCTTCAAGTCCTTCACGCTCACCGTGAACGGCGTGATGACCCGCAACGAATGCGTGATCGAGCTGACCGGCGACCGCGCGGTGACCCACGTGGCCGGCGCGGCGGTGGGCGACGGGGTGTTCCACCAGGACGACACCGTGTTCGTCACCCATGACGCGCAGGATTGCGAGAGCCGGCAGGTCTTCAAGAAGGTGCTGCGCAACGGCGCGGTGGGGGTCTTCCAGGGCAAGATCCTGGTGAAGCCCGACGCGCAGCGCACGGATGGCTACCAGATCAGCCAGTCGCTGCTGCTGGACGAGGACAGCCAGTTCTACGCCAAGCCCGAGCTGGAGATCTACGCCGACGACGTGCAGTGCAGCCACGGCTCGACCTCGGGCGCAATCGACGAGGACCTGCTCTTCTACCTGCGCGCGCGCGGCGTGCCGCGGGCCGAGGCGCAGGACATGCTGGTCATCGCCTTCCTCGCCGAGGCGCTGGAAGAGATCGAGGACCGGACGCTTGCCGACGAGCTGCTCGGACGGCTCGAAGGCTGGATGGCACGGCGCCGCCAGGGCTGATGTCCGTCGCGCGCGACATTCTCCGCACCTATCGGGCGCCGCGGGAAACCCTGCGGCGCCTGTTGTCCGACGGGCCGAGCGAGGGCCGGGCGCTGACATGGCTCATGGCCGCGGCGGTGCTGCTCTTCGCGGCGCAACTGCCCGCGCTTGCGCGGGAGGCGCATCTCTCGGGCGGGGATCCGCCGTTTGCGGCGCTGGCCTCCGGGGCGCTGCTGGGCGCGGTGGTGATCGCCCCGCTGATGTTCTACGGGCTGGCGGCGCTCAGCCATCTCGTCGCGCGGATTTTCGGCGGGCAGGGGGGCTGGCTTGGTGCCCGGATCGCGCTGTTCTGGGCCTTGTTGGCGGCCGCGCCGCTGATGCTGCTGCGGGGGCTGGTGGCCGGATTCATCGGCGCCGGTCCGGCGCTGACGGTCACGGGCAGTCTTGCCGGTGCCGTTTTCCTGTTTTTCTGGCTGGCAGGGCTCTTCGAGGCCGAACGCCGCAGCGGACCGGCAGGATGACCGCCGGCCCTTGCTGCCGGGACGGGGCGGCTCTATCTTCGCGCCAGCGGATCCAGCCAACCCCGGGAGTCCCATGCTGAACGACATGATCGGCCTTGCGCGGCTGAGCCTGACCGCGCCGCGAGACGGGGCCCGGGCCGTGCTGTCCATAGACGTGCCGCGCCAGGCGCTCTGGATGATCGGGGCGCTGGCGGTCGTGCTCAGCGTGATTATCTCGCAGCTGTCGACGCTGCTCTACCCGTCGACCGCGATGGGCCCGATGGCCGAGATGCTGTCCAACCCGGCGCTGGTCCTCGGGGCTCACGGCACGATCTTCGTGGTCACGGTGCTCGCGACCTACCAGATCGGCCGCGCCTTCGGCGGGCGGGGCAGCTTCGACGCCTCGCTCAAGATCGTGGCCTGGATGCAGGTGGTGATGCTGCTGGTGCAGGCGGCACAATTCGTGGCGCTGATCCTTTTCGCGCCCCTCGCCGCCATGATCGGACTTGTCTCGATCGTGCTGTTCTTCTGGATTTTCACGCTCTTCGTGACCGAACTTCACGGGTTTTCCTCGGCCGGTGCGGTGTTCGCCGGGATTGTCGCATCGATGATCGGCATTATCTTCGCGTTGAGCATCTTGCTCGGGCTCTTCTCATCTTTCATTCCGGGGGTTCCGCAAAGTGTATGACGTCGAGGCCATCCGCAGCGATTTCCCGATCCTGTCGCGCGAGGTGAACGGCAAGCCGCTGGTCTACCTGGACAACGGCGCATCGGCCCAGAAACCGCGGGCTGTCATCGACGCCGTCACCCGCGGCTATGCCGAGGATTACGCCAATGTCCATCGCGGGCTGCATTACCTGTCGAACCTCTCGACCGAGAAATACGAGGCGGTGCGCGGCAAGGTGCAACGCTTCCTGAACGCGGGCTCCGAGGACGAAATCGTTTTCACCTCGGGCACGACGGAGGCGATCAACCTCGTCTCCTACGGCTGGGCCGCCCCCCGCATGGAGCCGGGCGACGAGATCGTGCTGACGGTGATGGAGCATCACGCCAATATCGTGCCGTGGCACTTTCTGCGCGAGCGCCAGGGCGTGGTGCTGAAATGGGTCGATGTCGACTCCCGCGGGGATCTGGACCCGAAGGCGGTGATCGACGCGATCGGGCCGCGGACGAAGCTGGTCGCCGTCACCCACATGTCCAACGTGCTCGGCACGCATGTGGACGTCGAGGCGATCTGCGCCGGGGCGCATGCGAAGGGCGTGCCGGTGCTGGTCGACGGCAGCCAGGGCGCGGTGCACGGCCCCGTGGACGTCCAGCAGCTCGACTGCGATTTCTACGCGATCACCGGGCACAAGCTCTATGGCCCTTCGGGGTCCGGCGCGCTTTATGCCAAGCGCGAACGGCTGGCGGAAATGCAGCCCTTCATGGGCGGCGGCGACATGATCCGCGAGGTCGGCAAGGACGCGGTCAGCTACAACGATCCGCCGATGAAGTTCGAGGCCGGCACGCCCGGCATCGTGCAGCAGATCGGCATGGGCGCGGCGCTCGATTACCTGATGGATCTCGGGATGGAGAACGTCGCCGCGCACGAGGCCGGCCTGCGCGATTACGCGATGGAGCGGCTCGGCGGGCTCAACTGGCTCAACATGCAGGGCACCTCCGCGACGAAGGGCGCGATCTTTTCCTTCACGCTCGAAGGTGCGGCCCATGCCCACGACATCTCCACCGTGCTCGACAAGAAGGGTGTCGCGGTGCGGGCCGGGCACCACTGCGCGCAGCCGCTCATGGCGCATATGGGGGTGAACGCGACCTGCCGGGCGAGCTTCGGGCTTTACAACACCCGGGCAGAGGTCGACGCGCTGGTGGATGCGCTGGAACTCTGCCACGAGCTTTTCGCCTGATTCCCGATTGCAGCGGCGTCGGCGAGCCGCTATAGACCACCCGCAGTGCGGTCCCGTAGCTCAGCTGGATAGAGCGCATGCCTCCGAAGCATGAGGTCACAGGTTCGAATCCTGTCGGGACCGCCAGATCACAATCACGCCCCACGACACCCGCGGAACCTTGCGGCCATGCGCGGTCCCGGCGCAGAATCAAGTACTTCGTCGGCGAAACTCACGCGGCACAGGGCGGGTTTATCGCAGCTTGAGCGTGACGCTGTCCCCCGGCTCCAGCATGATCGCGCAGGCCGAGAATTTCGGCACGCCGAACATTGGCCGCGCGTTCTTCGAGAAGGCGTAGGGTTCCGACGGGGCGCCGAACAAACCGGTGTCGAGTGCCGCGTTGCCGTTCCGGTCCTCATAGGCGGCGAAGGCGTAGAGCCCGGCCGCGAAATCGGGCAGCTCGACTTCGGTGACGCCCGCGGCGACCCGAAGCTGGTAGGCGGACGCGCTGTCATCGAGGAAGGTTTCGGCGGAAGCGTAGAGGCCGATATAGACGGGGCCGTCCCCGGTCACCCCGTCCAGGTGTACGGTCAGCGCGGACGTGTCGTCCGCCGCCGCGCGGAATGCCAGGGCACCCTGGCAGAGCGCGATCGTCAACAGAATGGAAACGGTGTTTCTACGGATCATCACTGGTAAACCTCTCACATGGACGGAGCACTGATACACTTGCGCAAAGCTGTCCCGATGCGCGCGTCCCTGCAACGAGAGAGGGTATCGGGGGGGCTGAAATACCTTGTAAGATCAGCCGCGTCATGGTTTTTGAGAACAGGTTAACCAGGAACTGACATGTCCGATCGCGACGACGAGAGCCGCTCCATCGTGAGACGCAGCCGCATGCCCGAGAACAGCTTCCGGCCGGTGGTGACACCCGTCATGCCGTCGGTGGTCTATGCGGCGGGCAGCCCGGACGCGCTCGACGACATGTATGAAGGCCGCGCGCCCGGCTATGCCTATGCGCGCGAAGGGCACCCGAACGCGGATGTGCTCGCCTCCAAGATCGACTGGCTCGAAGGGGCGGAGGGCGGCGTCGTCACCGCGTCCGGCATGGCGGCGATCTCGGCGGCGCTGTTCGCGGTGCTGTCCGAAGGCGACCACGTCATCGGCGGCACGCAGCTCTATGGCCGGACGCTGCGCATGCTGCGCCAGGAATTGCCGCGCTTCGGCGTCCGGGTCAGCCTTGCCGATCCCGCCGACCCGACCGCCATCGCCGCGGCGATCCGCCCCGAGACCCGCGTCATCGTGATCGAGACCGTGTCCAACCCGGCCCTGCGCGTGGCCGACATCCCGGCCATCGCGCGGATCGCGGCGGAACACGAGGTGCTGCTGCTGGTCGACAACACCTTTACCACGCCGCGCGCCTTCCGGCCCTTCGATCACGGCGCCGATATCGTGGTGCATTCGGTGACGAAGCTGCTCGCCGGGCATTCCGACGCCACGCTCGGCTATGTTGCCGCGCGCGATCCCGAGATTGCCCAGGCGATCTCGGACACCGTGGCGACCTGGGGCATGACGGCCAGCCCGTTCGACTGCTGGCTGGCCGAGCGGGGGCTGCACAGTTTCGCGGTGCGGTTCGATCGTGCCCAGGAAAACGCCGAGGAACTCGCGCATTTCCTCGAGGACGTGCCAGGCGTGTCGCAGGTGATCTATCCGGGGCTTTCGGACCATCCCGATCACGCGCTGGCGCAGCGCCTGTTCAACGGGAATTGCGGCAACATGGTCAGTTTCGTGCTGCCGGGCGGGCGTGCCGCGGCGAACACGCTGGTCGAGGCCGCGCCGAACATCGCCTTCGCGCCGACCCTGGGCGACATCGGCACGACTCTTTCGCATCCGGCAAGCTCGTCGCACCGCGCGCTCAGCGCGGCCGAGCGCGACGCGCTGGGGCTGGTCGAGGGATTCTTCCGGGTCTCGGTCGGGATCGAGGATATCGAGCTCTTGAAGGCCGAACTCGAGACCGCGATCGAGGCGGCTTCACGGGCCGCGGCGCCGCGCAACCTGCGCGAGGAACGCGCCTGACACCCGCGGATCCGGTGGCGGCCGCGCGGCCTTGTCATATAAATTTTACATTCGCAGGGCAGGGGAGCGGTGTCGCGGCCGTCCGCGATCCGACACGCCGAGCGAGGGCAGGGGGCGATGGACCTTAACCAGTTGAATTCCGTTCTGGCCGGGCTGCCGCACCCGCTGCTCGTGGTGGATTCGGAAAACCGCATTCGGATCGCCAACGACGCCGCGCGCGAATTGCTGGGCAGCGAACCGGCCGAGCGCAACTATGTCGCCGTGATCCGGCAACCGGGCGCGCTCGACTGCATCGAGAACGCGCTGCGCCACCGCCGCCGGTCGGAAGGGCGCTTCATGCGGGCCGGCGCCTCGACCGAGACCACCTATCGCATGGTCGCCATTCCGCTGGACCGGGCGCGATCGGGGCTCTCGGGCGTGATCGTCAGTTTCGAGGATATCAGCCATGTCGAGGAAGCCGAGCAGATGCGCCGGGACTTCGTCGCCAATGTCAGCCACGAGCTGCGCTCGCCGCTGACCGCGCTGGCCGGCTTCATCGAGACCCTGAGGGGCGCGGCCCGCAACGACGAGGCCGCGCGCGACCGGTTCCTGACCATCATGGAACGCGAGGCCAACCGCATGAACCGGCTGGTGAGCGATCTGCTGTCACTGACCAAGGTCGAGGTCAACGAGCGCGTCCGCCCGCGCGACCTCGTGGACGTGATCGCGCTCATCCGCAGCACGATCGCCGCGCTGCGGCCGCTGGCCGAAAGCGCCGGCGCCGAGATCGACCTCCTGGCCGAATGTGACACGGCGACCGTCGCGGGCGATCCGGACCAGCTGACCCAGGTCATCTCCAACCTGATCGAGAACGGGCTGAAATACGGTGCCTCGGGCGGCGTGGTGCGCGTCGAGGCCAGGATCGTGCAGCATTTCGCGGGCTTCCGCGGACCCGCGCTTAGGATCGACGTCATCGACCGGGGCGAGGGCATCGATCCGGTGCATATTCCGCGGCTGACCGAACGCTTCTACCGTGTCGACAGCCACCGGTCGCGCGAGAAAGGCGGCACCGGGCTGGGGCTGGCCATCGTCAAGCACATCATCAACCGCCATCGCGGGCGATTCCAGATCCAGTCCGAACGCGGCCATGGCAGCACGTTCTCGGTGATCCTGCCGATCGCCGAAACGGCGGATCGGAACGCGGGACCGTGATCCTTGCAACAGGCGGGGTGGCTTGCCCATCGACCGCCCGTATCGGTCACCAAAGATTCTCATAATATGTATTATGTAATAACTCGAGATGGCAGCCCCGGCGAAGCCCTGCGTGTAAATCCCTTACACGATGGCTTTTTCCCGGAACGGCCGGTTCGCGAGGATGCGCCCTATCGACAGTTCGCTCAGGTCAAGGCTGCGAAACTCCCCGTAAAGGATCGCCTCGGCAACGCCGCGCCCGACCGCGGGCGCCTGTTGCAGCCCGTGCCCGCTGAAGCCGTTGGCGAAATGGAAATTCGGGCGGTCCGGATGCGGCCCGACGATCGCGTTCGCGTCGAACCGGTTGAAGCTGTAATGCCCGGCCCACATCCGCAGCACTTTCACGGCGTCGAATTCCGGCGCGCGCGCGTAGAGACGCGGCCAGATCTCGTCCTCGAATTCCCAGTGGCGCGGTTCGAAATCATCGTGATCGACCGCCGGATCGTCCTCGGGCACGGTCGCGCAGATCCAGTGATCGCCCTCGGGCCGCAGGTAAAACCCGGTGTGATCGACGAGAAGCGGTGCGTCGGGATGTTTGGCGCGCGGCGCGTCGATCAGGAAAACCGTTCGTTTCCTTGGCTCTACGGGAATATCCAGGCCTGCCATCCGGGCAATCCCGGCGCCGTGGGTGCCGGCCGCGTTGACGACATGCCCGGCCGTCACCCGGCGTCCAGACGCCAAGAGCACCCCGGTTACGCGCCCGTCGGCCGCGTCGATACCGGTGACGCTGTCCTGCAGGTAGTCCGCGCCCGCGGCGCGCGCAGCCCGGCGCAGCCCGCCCAGCAGACCCATATTGTCGAACCAGCCCTCGTGGCGCGGGCCGAAGGATCCGAGCCTCACATCCCCGAGCGCCAGATACGGGAACCGCGCGGCCAGCGCCGCCCGGTCCAGAAGTTCTGTCTCTGCGCCAAGAGAGACCTGTATATCCCTGTTCTGGCGCATATTTTTGGCTTGCGACTCCGTGCCGGCCAGGAACAGGTACCCATTCTCGCGCAGTCCCAGATCGCCGGGCCCGCCCGCCGGGCCGAGATAGGCGGAGATATTGCGGATGAACTCCAGACCGAAGCGCGAGATCTCGATATTGACCGGGTTCGAGAACTGCAGCCGGATCGAGGCGACGCTCAGCGCGGTCGAGGCACGCGCGTAGCCGGGGTCGGGCTCGACCACCAGCACGCGCGCCCTGCCCCCGGACAACCGTGTCAGCCAGTAGGCGCAGGCGCTGCCCATCACGGCCCCGCCGGCGATGACCACGTCGTAGCTCTTCCGGTCCGGCACCGGCGGCCTCCTTCAGCTGACCCAGCGTCATGCGGCGGCAACACCTGCATCGGAATCACCGTCGCGCCCTCGACAGATAGCTCAGTTTCTCTGTAGTTTGCCAAGGCTTAAGGGACAAAGCCTCATGACCTCCATCCTGATTCTGAACGGCCCGAACCTGAACCTGCTCGGCCGGCGCCAGCCGGAGGTCTACGGCCATACCACCCTGGCCGATATCGAGGCTCTCTGCCGCGCGCACGCCTCTGCCATCGGCGTCGACCTGGCCTTTGCGCAGTCCAATCACGAGGGCGCGCTGGTCGACGCGATCCACGAGGCCGTGGGCCGCCATGACGGGATCGTCCTGAACGCCGGCGCCTATACCCATACATCCGTCGCGCTCATGGACGCGATCGCCGGCGTCGATTTGCCCGTGGTGGAGCTGCACCTGTCGAACATCCACGCGCGCGAGGCGTTCCGTCACAAGAGTTACATCGCCCCGGTGGCCGCCGGACAGATCTGCGGCTTCGGTCCACGCGGATACGTCCTGGCGATGGATGCCCTCGCCGGGCTCCTGGCGCCCGGAGCGAGCTGATGCGCGATACGGATGTGACTGTGAGCGCCTCGACGCTTGAGCATATTCGCGAAATCACCCTCGCCCGGTCGATGGAAGACGTCTGGGCGCGGCATATCGACAAGATGGCCGAGTTCGGTTTCGACCGCATGATCTATGGTTTCACGCGGTTTCGCAGCACGGTCACGATGGCCGACATGCACGACGCGGTGATCCTGACGAATCACAGCGAGGACTACCGCCGCGCCTATATCGACGAGGGCCTCTACACCCAGGCCGCGATGGTTCGCTGGGCGGCTGAGAATCCCGGTGCGCTCAGCTGGGCCTATGCCGCGGAGCGGATGCAGCGCGGGCTGCTCTCGGACGAGGAACGGCGCGTGCTGGAGTTCAACCGCGCCCATGGCCTGACGGCCGGCTACACGATCAGCTTCAAGGGCGTCTCGGCGATCTCGATCGGGGCCATCGGGCTCTGCGCGCGCTCCGGCATGAGCCAGGAGGCGGTCGACGCGCTCTGGGCCATTTCGGGCGGCGAGATCGTGGCGATGAACAACGTGATGCACCTGAAGCTGCTGCAGCTTCCCTACCGCAAGGGCGACCGGCTCTCGCCGCGCCAGCGCGAGGTGCTGCAATGGGTCGCCGACGGCAAGACCGTGCAGGACGTGGCCTGCGTCATGGGCCTGACCGCGGCAACGGTGGAAAAGCATCTGCGCCGCGCGCGCCAGGCCCTCGATGCCGAGACGACCGCCCATGCGATCATGAAGGCGGCGATCCAGAACCAGATTTTCCTGATCGAGTGAAAGCCCTCCTCACGCCGGGGGTATGGTTTCCCTTACTTTTGTGACGCAGGGTAACCTGTCATCCTGAGAAAGTTCCGTGAGTGGTGGCAATTGATGCCATCGAACATCCGGCGCCGGGTCCAGGTATTTCTGGCACGCGGTGGCCGGGTCCGGGACCCCCGGATGCCGGGCAAGGGTCTTTTTTCGGCCTGCGGCCCGGTGCATTGCCAATGCGGTCTTTCATCCCCAGACCCAGGCAAAATAAAACGGTGCCGCCCCCCGGGGCGGCACCGTCCATTTTCGTCCCGTCCGCGTCGGCTCAGTGGCCGGCGGCCTTCGCCACCTCGGCGGCGAAATCCTCTTCTTCCTTCTGGATGCCTTCGCCGACTTCCAGCCGGACGAAGCCGGTGATCTCGACGCCGGCCTCGGCGGCGGCCTCGCCCACGGTGACGTCCGGGTTGATGACGAATTTCTGTTTCAGAAGCGTGACTTCCTCGAAGAACTTGTTCATCCGGCCGACGATCATCTTCTCGATGACCTGCTCGGGCTTGCCGGATTCGCGCGCCTGCTCGGTCAGCACGGCCTTCTCGCGCTCGACCAGCGCCGGGTCGATGTCGTCTTCCGAGAGCGAGGCCGGGTTGGCGGCGGCGACGTGCATGGCGATCTGCTTGCCGATGCCGTTATCCGCGCCCTTGAGTCCGACCAGCACGCCGATCTTGCCCATGCCGTCGGTCACCTGGTTGTGGATATAGGCCGCGACGGCGTCGCCTTCGACCCTGGCCATCCGGCGCAGGGTCATGTTCTCGCCGATGGTGGCGATCTTGTCGGTCAGCGTGTCGGCCACGCTCTTGCCGCCGAGATCGGCCGCCTGCAGCGCCTCGAGATCGTCGGCGTTCAGCGCCGCCTTGGCGATGTCGTTCACCATCGCCTGGAACTCGGCGTTCTTGGCCACGAAGTCGGTCTCCGAGTTCACCTCGACGGCGACGCCCGTGCCGCCCTCGACCGCCAGGGCGACCAGCCCCTCTGCCGCCGTGCGCCCGGATTTCTTGGCCGCCTTGGCCAGGCCCTTGGTGCGCAGCCAGTCCACGGCGGCTTCGAGATCACCGTCGGTTTCGGTCAGCGCCTTCTTCGCGTCCATCATGCCCGCACCGGTCTGGTCGCGGAGTTCTTTCACCTGCTTTGCGGTGATTGCCATGATCGGTCTCCTAAATGCTCGATTGCATCTCAGGCCGGGGCTTAGCCCGACCCTGTGTCTGTTTCGTGACGGGCTGGGCTCAGGCCTCGGCCTTGGGCTCTTCCCCGGCCGGGGTCTCGCCGGTGTCCGCGCCGGTCACGGCCTCTTCTTCCATGCCCTCGGCCAGTTCGCCGACATCGACGCCGGCCGCGCCCAGCTGGGCGGACATGCCGTCGAGCGCCGCGCGTGCCACGAGATCGCAGTAGAGCGAGATCGCGCGGGCGGCGTCGTCATTGCCCGGGATGATGTAGTCCACGCCCTCGGGCGAGCAGTTGGTGTCGACCACGGCCACGACCGGGATGCCGAGCTTCTGGGCTTCGGCGATGGCCAGCTGCTCTTTCTTGACGTCGATGACGAAAAGCAGGTCGGGGATGCCACCCATCTCGCGGATACCGCCGAGCGACGCCTGCAGCTTGGCCTGCTCGCGCTCCATCCCGAGACGCTCTTTCTTGGTGAGGCCCTCCGCCCCGCCGTCGAGCCG
The DNA here is from genome assembly GCA_913063035.1 of uncultured Maritimibacter sp. Taxonomy (GTDB): domain Bacteria; phylum Pseudomonadota; class Alphaproteobacteria; order Rhodobacterales; family Rhodobacteraceae; genus CAJXYS01. The sequence goes on from CAJXYS010000018.1 coordinate 12,839, forward strand.
CTCGTCCAGCTGCTTGAGCCGCGCGATGGAGTTCGACACGGTTTTCCAGTTGGTCAGCGTGCCGCCCAGCCACCGGTGATTCATGTAGTACTGCGCCGACTTCTCGGCCGCGTCGGCGATCGGACGCTGTGCCTGGCGCTTGGTGCCGACGAAGAGCAGGCGTCCGCCCTTGGACACGGTTTCGCGGATCACGTTGAGCGCGGCGTCCAGCATCGGGACCGTCTGCGTCAGGTCGACGATGTGGATGCCGTTCTTGTCCCCGTAGATGAACGGGGCCATGCGGGGGTTCCAGCGGTGGGTCTGGTGGCCGAAATGCACGCCAGCTTCAAGAAGCTGACGCAGCGAGAATTCAGGAAGCGCCATATCCTATCCTTTCCGGTTTGCGCCTTGGCGGGGCTTCAGGGCATCTGCCCAACCGGCGGACCTTGCGGGATGTCTCCCCGCGCGGCCCAGACCCCGCCTGCGGATTTCAGTGGCGTGCCATTACTCCATGCCGGGAGGGTTGGCAAGCCCGTATCGGTCACATGCGCCCGCCCTGCCCCGCAGTCAAGGCTTGCCGTGCGGCGCGGTCCACGGCAAAACCTGTCCATGACCGGGCCCGACATCCTCTGTATCGGTTCCGTCCTCTGGGACGTGATCGGCCGCGCCGGCGTGACGATGAGCCATGGCGCCGACATGCCGGGCCGGATCACCCGGCTGCCGGGCGGCGTCGCGATGAACATCGCCATGACGCTGCGGCGGATGGGGATGCGCCCGGCCCTTCTGACCGCGCTCGGCACCGATCCCGAGGGGCGCGACCTGCTGGCGGCCGCGCGTGCGCTGGGGCTCGACACCGACCATGTCCACGTGGCCGAGGACCTGCCCACCGACCGCTACATGGCCGTCGAGGGCGCCAACGGGCTGATCGCCGCCATCGCCGATGCGCGCTCGCTCGAGGCAGCGGGCGACCGGATCCTCGCGCCGCTCGCGGACGGGCGGCTGGGCAGCGCGGCGGCGCCCTGGGCCGGCCCCGTGGCGCTCGACGGGAACCTCACGGGGGCGCTGATGGCCGAGATCGCCGACAGCCCGCTCTTCGCGGCCGCCGATCTCCGCGTGGCGCCGGCCTCGCCCGGCAAGGCCGACCGGTTGCGGCCGTTCCTGGCCCATCCGCGCGCAACGCTCTACGTCAACCTCGAGGAGGCCGGGCTGCTTCTCGGCGGGCGCCCGGCCACGGCCGGGGACGCCGCAGCCGCGCTGGTGGCACGCGGGCTCGCGCGGGCGCTCGTCACCCATGGCGGCGATCCGGCTGCCGACGCGACGGCCGAAGGCGTGGTCACCCGTCCCCCGCCCGAGGTCACCGTCGCCCGCGTGACGGGGGCCGGCGACACCTTCATGGCCGCCCATATCGCCGCCGGGCGGCAGACGGCGGATCGCGGCGCCGCGCTCGACGCCGCGCTCGCTGCCGCGGCCGCCTATATTTCCAGCGAGAAGAACCCGTGAGCCTGCCCCTGACCCGCTCCGCCGAGGTGGCCGAGGCACAGGCCGCGGGCCGCGGTGTCGTCGCGCTCGAGAGCACGATCATCACCCATGGCATGCCCTGGCCCCGCAATGTCGAGACCGCCCGCGCCGTCGAGGACGCGGTGCGCGCGGCCGGCGCGGTGCCGGCCACCGTCGCCGTGATCGCGGGGCGGATCCATGTCGGCCTCGAGCCCGGCACCCTGGACGCGTTGGCGCAGACGAAGGACGTCCGCAAGCTCAGCCGGGCCGATCTCGCCGCCTGGGTCGCGGCGGGCGGCACCGGGGCCACGACGGTCGCCGCGACGATGATCTGCGCGCGCCTGGCCGGGATCGCGGTCTTCGCCACCGGGGGGATCGGCGGGGTGCACCGAGGTGCGGAGGACAGTTTCGACATCTCGGCCGACCTGCGCGAGCTGGCCGAGACGCCGGTCACGGTGGTCGCGGCGGGGGCGAAAGCGATCCTCGACCTGCCGAAGACCCTCGAGATGCTCGAGACGCTGGGCGTGCCGGTGATCGGCTATCGCACGGACGACTTCCCGGCCTTCTGGTCGCGCGCCTCGGGGCTGGCCGCGCCGATCCGGATGGACACCCCGGCCGAGATCGCCGCGGCCCACCGGATGCGCGCGGCGATGGCCCTGCCGGGCGGGCAGCTGGTGGCCAACCCGATCCCGCACGCGGCCGAGATACCGGCCGAGCGGCTCGCGCCGGTGATCGCCGCGGCCCAGGCCGAGGCCGCGGAAGCCGGGATCACGGGCAAGGCGGTCACGCCGTTTCTGCTGTCGCGGATATTCGAACTGACCGAGGGCCGGTCGCTCGAGGCCAATATCGCGCTGGTGCTCAACAACGCGCGCCTCGCCGCCGCGATCGCGGCCGAGATCGCCCGCGGCTGACGCCGCGCCCGGCCCGGCGGCATAACTGCCGCATTTTGAGGCAGGGACCGGTCCGCGCGCATCGCAGGGTGTGCTAGTTGTTGTTTTGACATGCGCCCATGCGTAAATACCCGGAAGGTAGCCGGAGGCCCCATGACGGACGACGAGCATAGCAGCGGACTGGAACCGCGCCGCAAGCGGCCGGGTCTCTTCGCGTCGCTGCGCGCGAATTTCCTGACCGGGCTCGTCGTCGTCGCGCCGGTCGGCCTGACGCTCTACCTCGTCTGGTGGACCATCGGCGTGATCGACGCCTGGGTGCTGCCATGGGTGCCCGCGCGCTACCAGCCCTCGACCTATATCGGGATCGATGTCCGCGGCGTCGGCGTCATCATCTTCTTCATCTTCACGATGGTGGTGGGCTGGATGGCCAAGGGGCTGATCGGGCGCACCTTCATCGGCTGGGGCGAGCGCCTGGTCGAGCGGATGCCGATCGTGCGCACCCTCTACGGCGGGCTGAAGCAGATCGCCGAGACGGTGCTGAGCCAGACCGATTCCAATTTCGAGAAGGCCTGCCTGCTGGAATACCCGCGGCGCGGGATCTGGGCGATCGCCTTCGTCTCGACCCGCGCGAAGGGCGAGGTGGCCCACCGCATCCCGGTCGATGACCAGATGCTGTCGGTCTTCCTGCCGACGACCCCCAACCCGACCTCGGGCTTCCTGCTCTTCGTGCCCCGCGAGGACGTGATCATGCTGGACATGTCGGTGGAAGACGCCGCCAAGCTGGTGATCTCGGCCGGGCTCGTCTACCCCAACCCCAAGGATCCGACCCGCCCCGCCGAGGCACACCCGGCCGCCGCCGAGTAACCGCGCGCATGTTCGGTGCCGCCGTCACGGGCTACCTGACCGCCCTGTCCCTGATCCTGGCCATCGGGGCGCAGAACGCCTTCGTGCTGCGCCAGGGCCTGATGCGGCGCCACGTCTTGGCGCTGGTGCTGTTCTGCGCGGTCTCCGACGCGGTGCTGATCACCGCGGGCGTTCTGGGCTTCGGGCGGCTGGTCGCGCTCTGGCCCGGCTTTCCGACGATCATGGCCCTGGCGGGCGCGGCGTTCCTGGTCGTTTACGGACTGCTGCGCTTCCGTGACGCCTGGATCGGCAGCTACAGCCTGGACCTCGACGGGGGCGGCAGCGGGTTCTGGCCGACCATGCTGACTGCCGCGGCGATCACCTGGGCCAATCCGCATGTCTATCTCGACACCCTGGGCCTGATCGGTGCGATCTCGACCCAATACGCCCCCGCGGCCGAAAAAGCCGCCTTTGCCACCGCGGCCGTCGCGGCGTCCTTCACCTTCTTCTTCGCCCTCGGCTACGGCGCGCGGCTGCTGGCGCCGGTGATGCGCACGCCGCGCACATGGCGCGTTCTCGACGCAGGGATCGGCGCCGTGATGTGGGCGATCGCCGCGGGGCTTCTGGCGTCGGTTTTCTAAAAGGCGCTGCGTACCGCGCGGGCCCCGTCGGAAATGTCGCGCCCGAACCCCTCGACCGTGCCGCAGGACGCGAGCGCGAGGCAAGCGGCCAAGAGAACAATCCGTCTCACCTGTCTATTCCTCCTCATACCACCAGACATCCGGCTGAAAGCCGATCCAGTCGCCATACATCGGCAATGTGTCCGGATACTTCAGCCGGGCCGAATGCGCCAGCCGCGAGATATTCGAGTACCAGATCGGGATCACGTAGCGCCCCGACATCAGGATGCGGTCGAGCGCCCTGACCGCGGCGACGAAGTCTTCGCGGCTTTCCGACGAGAGCAGCCGGTCGATCATCGCGTCGGCGGCCGGGCTGCCGATGCCCATCCAGTTGCGGGTGCCGGGTTTCTCGACGCCCTCCGACCCCCAGTAGAGCCGTTGCTCGTTGCCGGGGCTCAGCGACAGGCCCCGCCGGTAATAGGCCATGTCGAAATCATAGGTGTTGGTCCGTTCGGTGTACTGCGCGTCGTCGACGGTGCTGACCTGCGGATCGATCCCGAGCCGGGCCAGCGCGCGGGTGTAGATATCTATGATCGATTGGTTCTCCTGCGCGCCCACCTTGAGCAGGATCTCGAAGCGGAAGGGCGCCCCGTCGGCGTCTTTCAGCACCCCGTCCTGGACCGTCCAGCCCGCCTCCGCCAGGAGCCGGACCGCCTTGCGCAGATTGCCCCGGTTGCGTTCCGTCCCGTCCGAGACCGGCAGGCTGTAGCCGTCCAGCGCGCCCGGCGGCAAGGTGTCGGCGTAGGGTGCGAGCAACGCACGCACCCGGCCCTCGGCCGGTCCCGGCCGCATGCCCAGCACCGAGTTGTCGAAATAGGACTGGATGCGCGGCTGGGTGCCGCCGTTGAGCGTCTGGTTGATGAACTCGAAGTTGAAGGCATGGATCATCGCCGCGCGCACCCGCCAATCCGCGAAGACGTCGCGCCGCGTGTTCATCACGAACCCGGAGATGCCCGTCGGGCGCTGATGCGGGATCTCGGATTTCACGATGCGCCCGTCAGCGATCGCGGGGAAGTCGTAGGCGCTCTCCCACTTGGCCGCGTTCCATTCCCGGTAACTGGTGACCGCGCCGGCCTTGAACGCCTCGAACACCACGCTGCCGTCGCCGAAATACTCGTAGCGGATCTCGTCGAGATTGTGCCGCCCGCGGTTGAAGGGCAGATCCCGGCCCCAGTATTGCGGATCGCGCTTCAGGCTGAGGAACCGGCCCGGCTCGAAATCTGCCACGACGTAGGGACCCGAGGCGATCGGCACCTCGAGCGAGCTTTCATCGAAGGGCCGGTCGGCCCATTGCGCCTTCTTCAGGATCGGCCGGAGTCCCAGGATCAGCGGCAGCTCGCGATCGATGCTGTTGAAGGTGATCCGGAGCGTGCGCGGGCCGGTCTGTTCCATCCCCGCGATCTTCGACCAGGCGGCGTGATAACGGGGATGCCCCGCGGTCCCGAGCGTCTCGAAGGACCACATCACGTCCTCGACCGTGACCGGCGTGCCGTCCGAGAAGGCGGCCTCGGCGCGCAGTGTGAAGGCGACCCATTCCCGATTCGGGCCGGTCTCCACCGATTCGGCGAGCAGCCCGTAAAGCGTGAAGGGTTCGTCCCAGCTGCGCCCCATCAGGGTCTCGTACATATGCGCCCGCACCCCCCAGGGGGCGCGGCCCTTGACGATCCACGGATTGAGGCTGTCGAAGCCGCCCGCCTCGCCGAAAACGATCCGCCCGCCCTTCGGCGCGTCGGGGTTCGCATAGGGCAGCGACACAAAATCAGGTGGCAGCGCGGGCGCCCCATACATAGCTATGCCATGCCGCGGCTCGGCCGTGGCCGCCGATGCAAGAACCAGGCCCGCCGCCGCGGCGGCGGCGAGGACCCGGCGCGTCCGTCCTGTCCAACTCATGATGCACATCCCTGTCAAACTGCCCGAGGCCTCGGGGTCAGGCTACTGACGGGCTTGAGGATTTTCAAACTTTTAACTTGGCCCGTGGCGCGTCTTCGCATATAAGGGACGTACTGCTCGATAGGTTTCTTGCCTGTATGAAACCTGCCTCAATAACTGAACGCCGGCCTTGCGCCGGCGTTTTTTTTGGCGCCGCCCCGTCCCCGGACGACATGGACATTTCGCAGTCGCAGCATATGCTGCGGAGCGAAACCCGCTGCACCAGAGGAGGCCGCCATGTCGCTCGCCGGAAAAACCGCCATCGTCACCGGATCGAACTCGGGAATCGGCTACGGCGTGGCCGAGGAGCTTGCACGGGCCGGTGCGGATGTCGTTCTCAACAGCTTCACCGACCGCGACGAGGATCACGCCCTGGCCGAGAACCTGGCCGCGGCGCATGGCGTGACGGTGCGCTACATCGCCGCCGACATGTCCCGGCCCGAGGATTGCCGCGCGCTGGTGGACCGTGCCGGGGCCTGCGACATCCTGGTCAACAACGCGGGCATCCAGCACGTCGCCCCGGTCGAGAGCTTCCCAGCGGAGAAGTGGGACGCGATCATCGCGATCAACCTCTCCTCGGCCTTCCACACGACCGCCGCCGCGCTGCCGCTGATGCGCGCGGCCGGCTGGGGGCGGATCGTCAATATCGCCTCGGCCCACGGGCTGACCGCCAGCCCCTTCAAATCCGCCTATGTCGCCGCCAAGCACGGCGTGGTCGGGCTGACCAAGACGGTGGCGCTGGAAACAGCGGAGGAGCCGATCACCGCCAACGCAATCTGCCCGGGCTACGTTCTGACGCCGCTGGTCGAGGCGCAGATTCCCGACCAGATGAAGACCCATGGCATGGATCGGGACACGGTGGTGCGCGAGGTGATGCTGGCCCGCCAGCCGTCCAAGGCCTTCGCCACCACCGGCCAGATCGGCGGCACGGCGGTGTTCCTCTGTTCCGAGGCGGCGGCGCAGATCACCGGTACGACGATCTCGGTCGACGGGGGGTGGACGGCGCTCTGAGCGGCGGGCGGCGGGGGGCTGTCTGCCCCCCGCACCCCCCGAGGATGTTTCCGGAACGATGAAGGGGCACGGCATGGGCGCGGCGATCCGCATCACTCTCGGCCTGCAGGGCGGCGGTGCGCATGGCGCCTTCACCTGGGGGGTGCTGGACCGCCTGCTCGACGCCGAGGAGATCGAGATCGCCGGGATCTCGGCGACCTCGGCCGGGGCGCTCAACGGGGCCGCGCTCAAGGCCGGGCTGATCGAGGGCGGGCGCGCGGGGGCCCGGCGCAATCTCGACTGGCTCTGGCAGCAGGTGGGCGCGCTGCGCAACGAGACCCTGGCCGGCTGGATGAGCGCCGCGAGCCCCGAGGCCGGGATCCTCTCGGACCTCGTGGAGCTTTCGCCCGGGTTCAACCTTGCCGACGGGGTCGCGCGCATGCTGAGCCCCTATGGCCTACCGATGGACAACCCGCTGCGCCGGATCGTGCGGCGGTTCCACTGGGCCAGCGTCTGCGCCGATGCGGGCCCGGCGCTCTATGTGTGCGCGACCAATGTGCGGACGGGCAAGATCCGCGTCTTCGAGGGCGATGAAATCTGCACCGACACGATCCTCGCCTCGGCCTGCCTGCCGACGCTGTTCCGCGCGGTCGAATGGGACGATCCGCGGACCGGGCGGCGGGAGGCGTTCTGGGATGGCGGCTACACCGGCAACCCCGCGCTTTTCCCGCTCTTCGACCCGGCCCTGCCCGACGACATCGTGGTGGTGAACATCAACCCGCTGCACCGCGAGCGCGTGCCGGTCACCGCGCGCGACATCCAGAACCGGATCAACGAGATCAGCTTCAACGCCGCGCTGCTGCGCGAACTGCGCGCCATCGCCTTCGCGAAACGCCTGATCGCCGAGGGCCGCGTGGAGCACGACGCCATGAAGGACGTGCGGCTTCACATGATCGCCGACGACGCGCTGATGACCCAGCTCTCCGTGGCGACGAAACTGGTTCCGACGCCGGTCGTGCTCCATCGCCTGAAGGCGGCCGGACGCGCGGCGGCCTCTGCCTTCCTGGATGCGCATGTGGCGGATCTCGGCCGGCGCGGATCGGTCGACCTGCCGGCCACCTTCGGCTGAGACCGTCACGAAAGCTTCACTTGGCGGCGACGCTCGTTTCCAATATTCATGAAATATGGAAACGATCGAATCGCAAGCCCGCAGCCTCGCCACGCTCGGCCATCCCGGCCGGCTGGGCGTGTTCCGCCTGCTCGCCCGGCGCGCGCCGGGCGCGGTCCGTCCCGGCGAGATGGCCGAGGCGCTCGCGCTGAAGCCGAACACGCTCTCGGTCTATCTCTCGGCGCTGGCCGAGGCGGGTCTCGTCACGTCCGAGCGGCGCGGCAAGGCCATCTATTACCGGGTCGACATGGCCCGGGCCGGCGCCCTGATCGATTTCCTCGCCGCCGATTGCTGCCGCGGCCGCCCCGCGCTCTGCGCGCCCCGGACCGCCGCCGCCCTTGCCCCAGAGGAGACAGACCTCATGTCCGACCGCCGCCTGAACGTGCTGTTCATCTGTACCGGGAACTCCGCCCGGTCGATCTTCGCCGAATCGATCCTGCGGGCCGAGGCGGGCGACCGTTTCGTCGCCCATTCCGCCGGAACGCGTCCCTATTCCGAGCTCAATCCCTTCGCCGTCGAGATGCTCGAGGCCAAGGGTCACGACGTCTCGGCGCTGCGGGCGAAGAACGTCTCCGAGTTCCAGGGGGCCGAGGCGCCCCTGCTGGATTTCGTCTTCACGGTCTGCGACCAGGCCGCGAACGAGGAATGCCCGGCCTGGGAAGGCCAGCCCGTCACCGCGCATTGGGGGATGCCCGACCCGGTCAAGGCGACCGGCACGGATGCCGAGAAGCGGCTGGCCTTCCAGCAGGCCTATGGCGCGCTGCGCAACCGTATCCGGGCCTTCGCGGCGCTGCCGCTGGAAACGCTGGACCGCGTGGCCCGGCAGAGCGCCGTCGACCGGATCGCCGCCGCCGGGAACGAGGAGACCACCGCATGACCACCTATGCCCTCAACGGGCTCGGCCGGATCGGGAAGCTGGCGCTGCGCCCCCTGCTGGAACGGGGCGCGGAGATCGCCTGGATCAACGACGCCACGGGCGATCCGGAAATGCATGCCCATCTTCTGGAATTCGACACGGTGCACGGGCGCTGGCCCGCGGAATTCGCGCATGACGCCGAGAGCCTCAGCATCGACGGAACCCGCCTGCCCGTCCTGAACGCGCGGCGCATCGAGGACCTGCCGCTCGACGGCGTGGACGTGGTGATCGATTGCACGGGCGCCTTCAAGACCGAGGCGCGGCTCGCCCCCTATTTCGCGGCCGGGGTCAAGCGCGTCGTGGTGTCCGCCCCGGTGAAGGAAGACTCGGCCGCCAACCTGGTCTACGGCGTCAACCACGACATCTACGACCCGGCGCGGCACCGGATCGTCACCGCGGCGAGCTGCACCACCAACTGTCTGGCGCCGGTGGTGAAGGTGATACACGAGGGGATCGGCATCACCCACGGCTCGATGACCACGATCCACGACGTCACCAACACCCAGACGATCGTCGATCGGCCGGCCAAGGATCTGCGCCGGGCGCGCTCGGCGCTGAACAGCCTGATCCCCACCACCACCGGCAGCGCCACCGCCATCACGCTGATTTACCCGGAACTGACCGGGAAGCTGAACGGCCATGCGGTGCGCGTGCCGCTGCTGAATGCCTCGCTCACCGATTGCGTGTTCGAGGTCGCGCGCGAGACGACGGTCGCGGAGGTCAACGCGCTCTTCAAGGCCGCGGCCGAAGGCCCGCTGAAGGGCATTCTCGGCTACGAGGAACGGCCGCTCGTCTCGACCGACTACACCAACGATCCGCGCTCCTCGATCGTGGACGCCCCGTCGACCATGGTGGTGAACGGCACCCAGGTGAAGGTCTATGCCTGGTACGACAACGAGTGGGGCTATGCCCAACGCCTCGTGGACGTCGCGCTGATGGTCGGGGCGGCGCCGTGACCCGGCCCGACGGGCTCTCGGCCTATATCGCGGTCACGGCGGCCTACTGGGCCTTCATGCTGACCGACGGGGCGCTGCGCATGCTGGTGCTGCTGCACTTCCACACGCTGGGCTTCTCGCCGGTGCAGCTTGCCTATCTCTTCGTGCTCTACGAGATCGCCGGCGTGATCACCAACCTCTCGGCGGGCTGGATCGCGGCGCGTTTCGGGCTGACCTCGACACTTTACGCGGGTCTCGGGCTGCAGGTTCTCGCGCTGCTGGCGCTGGCGCGGCTCGACCCGGGCTGGGCGATGGGGCTCTCGGTCGCCTATGTGATGGTCGTGCAGGGCGCATCGGGCGTGGCCAAGGACCTCGCCAAGATGTCGTCGAAATCGGCGGTGAAGCTCCTGGCGCCGAAAGAGGCCGGCGGGCTCTTCCGATGGGTGGCATGGCTGACCGGCTCGAAGAACGCGGTCAAGGGGCTCGGCTTCCTGCTGGGGGCCGCGCTGCTGGCGGTGGCCGGCTTCGTGCCGGCGGTGCTCGGCATGGCGGCGGTTCTGGCGGTGATCCTGGTCGCGGTGCTGATCGGCATGCCGCGCGGCCTTCCGACGGGCCGCAAGGACGCCCGGTTCCGCGAAGTCTTCTCGCGGAACCGGAACGTCAACTGGCTTTCGGCGGCGCGGGTCTTCCTGTTCGGTGCGCGCGACGTGTGGTTCGTCGTCGGCATCCCGGTTTATTTCTACGCCGTGCTGTCGGACGGGTCGGAGGCCGGGAACCGCGCGGCCTTCTTCACCATCGGCAGCTTCATGGCGGTCTGGATCATCCTCTACGGGGGTGTGCAGGCCTGGGCGCCGCGCCTGCTGCGCGCGGCCAGCCGCCCGCAGGCCGAGATCGTGCGCGAGGCGCGGCGCTGGGTCGGGGGGCTGACGGCGATCATCGCGGCGCTGGCGGTCACGGTCGCCGCCGCCGGCGACCCGGCGCCCTGGTTGACCGTCACGCTGATCGCGGGCTTGCTGGCCTTCGGCGCGGTCTTCGCGGTGAATTCCTCGCTTCATTCCTACCTCATTCTCGCCTTCACCGAGGACAAGAGGGTGACGATGGATGTCGGCTTCTATTACATGGCCAACGCAACGGGGCGGCTGCTGGGCACCGTGCTGTCCGGCGCGAGCTACCAGCTGGCCGGGCTCGCAGGATGCCTGGGCACCGCCGCGACGATGGCCGCGCTGAGCTGGATCTGCGCGGGCGGGCTCGCGCGCGGCGGCACGGCGGCCGCGGCCCGCCAGGGGTAAGGCACGGATATGGGCGCTTTTGAACGCTACCTGACGGTCTGGGTCGGGCTGGCCATCGCCGCCGGCGTCGGGCTCGGCACGCTGTTTCCGGAACTCTTCGCGGCGCTGGCGGGGCTGGAGATCGCCCGCGTCAACCTCGTCGTCGCGGTGCTGATCTGGGTGATGATCTACCCGATGATGGTCCAGGTCGATTTCGGCGCGATCCGCGCGGTCGGGCGCCGGCCCAAGGGCCTTGCGCTGACGCTGGTCGTCAACTGGCTGATCAAGCCCTTTACCATGGCCGCGCTGGGGTGGCTGTTCTTCCGGGTGATCTGGGCCGATCTCGTCGCGCCCGAGGACGCGACGCAATACATCGCGGGGATGATCCTGCTGGGCGTCGCACCCTGCACGGCCATGGTGTTCGTCTGGTCGCAGCTGACCAAGGGCGATCCGAACTACACGCTGTTGCAGGTCTCGGTGAACGACGTCGTCATGGTCTTCGCCTTCGCCCCCATCGCGGCCTTCCTCCTTGGCGTGACCGAGGTCGCGGTGCCCTGGCAGACGCTGCTGTTGTCGGTCGTGCTCTACGTGGTTCTGCCGCTCGTGGCGGGGATCGTCACGCGCCGCAGGCTGGAGCGGCGCAGAGGCGGGGTCGAGGCCTTCCTCGGACGGGTCAAGCCTTGGTCGGTGATCGGGCTGGTCGCCACGGTGGTGCTGCTCTTCGGCTTCCAGGCCGGCAAGATCCTGGCCAACCCCTTCGCCATCGGGCTGATCGCGGTGCCGCTCCTGATCCAGACCTACGGCATCTTCGTGCTGGCCTATGCCGGCGCGCTGGCGCTGCGCCTGCCGCATCGCGTGGCCGCGCCCGCCTGCCTGATCGGCACGTCGAATTTCTTCGAACTGGCGGTGGCCGTGGCGATCTCGCTCTTCGGGCTCAATTCCGGCGCGGCGCTGGCGACGGTGGTGGGTGTGCTGGTCGAGGTGCCGGTCATGCTGTCGCTGGTGGCCGTGGCCAACCGGACGCGCCACTGGTTCCCGGAGGCCGACGCCCCCGCTAGCCGAGCGACGTGACCCAGAGGATCGTGGCGTCGTCGTCGCTGACGGAGATCACGTTGTGACCCATCGAGGCGTCGTAATAGGCGCTGTCGCCGCGGCGCATCTCGACGGGTTCGTAGAATTCCGTGTAAAGCCGGACCGCGCCGGTCAGAACGTAGAGGAATTCCTCGCCGTCATGGCGCACCCAGCCATCGAAATCTTCCATGCTTCGGGCGCGCACCCGCGCCCGGTAGGGCAGCATGCGCTTGCGCGTGAGCCCGGCGGCGAGCAGCTCGTGCTCGTAGGTGGGTGTCGGATGCGCCGCGCCCTCGCCCGAGCGCGTGACATCCATCCGCCCCAGCACCTGCTGGCGGCGCGGCGGCTCGAAAAGCTGCGGCATCCCGATGCCGAGGCCTTCGGCCAGCTTGCGCATCGCCTCGTAGGTGGGCGACATCTGCCCGTTCTCGATCTTGGAAAGCGTCGAGCGTGCGAGCCCGGCCGCCCGCGCGGCCTGTTCCAGCGTCCAGCCCCGGGCCTTGCGCAGCTCGCGCACGCGCGGGCCAAGCCGGAGCGGGGCGACTTGGGTCTCTGCGCCGCTTTCGCGGGCGAGGCGGATCAGGCTCGGTTCGGTATCGCTCATGGGCAGGTTCTAGTGCGCACCCTGCGGGCTTGCAACTCCGACCGGGGCGGCATAGCACCGGCGCCATGCTGACCGTCTCGCTCTTCGACGAGGGGCCGCCGCCCCCCTGCCCCGCGCCCTTCAACATGGCCGCCTATGTGCTTGCCCATGCGGCCGACCGGCCGGGCAAGATCGCCCTGTCGGTCGTCACCCCGCGCGGCGCCGAACGCTGGAGCTATGCCCGGCTCGAGGCCGCCGTGCGCGGCACGGCCACGGGCCTCCTGGAGATGGGCCTCGTACCCGGCGACCGGGTGCTTATGCGGCTCGGGAACACGGTGGAATTCCCGATCCTGTTCCTCGCGGCGCTGGCGGTTGACCTGGTGCCGGTGCCCACCTCCTCGCAGCTGACCGCGGCGGAGGTGGAAAAACTCCTGCCCGGGCTCGCGCCGGCGCTGATCGTCCAGGGCACCGGCGTGGCGGTGCCGGACGACACCCCCTGCCCGGTCCTGCCGGCGTCCCGGCTGCACGACATGCACGACAACCCGCCGGCGGACTACGCGATGGGCGATCCGGGCCGGCTCGGCTACATCATCTACACCTCCGGCACCTCGGGCCAGCCGCGCGCCGTGATGCATGCCCACCGCGCGATCTGGGCGCGCCGCATGATGTGGCAGGGCTGGTACGGCCTGACCGAGGACGACCGCCTGCTTCATGCCGGTGCCTTCAACTGGACCTACACGCTGGGCACGGGGCTGATGGATCCGTGGTCCGTGGGCGCCACAGCGCTGATCCCGGGGGCCGGCGCGGATCGCTACAGCCTGCCGCTGCTTCTGCGGCGCTACGGGGCCACGATCTTCGCCGCCGCCCCCGGGGTGATCCGCCAGATCGTGGAGACGGATGCCGACCTGCATATCCCCGGCCTGCGCCACGCGCTTTCGGCCGGCGAAAAGCTGCCGCCGGCCGTCGCCCGGGAATGGCAGGACCGCAGCGGCACCGGCATCTACGAGGCGCTCGGCATGTCCGAGTGTTCGACCTTCATCTCCGGCAGCCCGTCGAACCCGCCGGCGCAGGGCAGCTCGGGCCGCCCGCAGCCGGGCCGCCGCGTGGCGGTGCTGTCCGAAGAGACCTGCCAGCCCGTGCCCGTCGGCACGCCCGGCGTGCTGGCCGTCTCGAAACGCGACCCGGGCCTCATGCTGGGCTATCGCGGCGCCGAGGCCGAGACGGCGGCGCGGTTCTCGGGCGAGTGGTTCCTGACCGGCGACACGGTCGCGATGGCGGCGGACGGCTCGGTAACCTATCTGGGCCGGGACGACGACATGATGAACGCCGGCGGCTTCCGCGTCTCGCCGCTCGAGGTGGAGGCGGCCCTGACCGCGCATCCGGCGATTTCCGAGGCCGCGGCCACGACGGTCGAGATCAAGGCCGGCGCCGAGGTCATCGCGGGCTTCTACGCCGCCGAGACCGCGCTCGACGCGGCCGACCTGGACGCCTGGTGCGCCGCGCGGCTGGCCCGGTACAAGTGCCCCCGGCTTTTCGTCCACCTCGACGCCCTGCCCAAGGGCGCAAACGGCAAGATCCGGCGCAAGGCGCTCCGAGAGGGCTGGAAAGGACACGGCACATGATCAAGCTCGACATCCTCTCCGACCCGATCTGCCCCTGGTGCTATATCGGCAAGAGCTGGCTGGACCGGGCGCTGGCGAAACATCCCGAGCACCCCTTCGCCATCGAATGGCACCCCTTCCAGCTGAACCCGGACATGCCCCGCGAAGGCATGGACCGCGCCGCCTATCTCGAGGCCAAGTTCGGCGGCAAGGATCGCGCGGCCGAGGTCTATGCCAAGATCGCCGAGGCCGCCGAGGCCGCCGGGCTGGAAATCGACTGGTCGACCATCACCCGCACGCCCAACACGCTCGACGCGCACCGGCTGATCCACTGGGCCGGAATCGAGGGCCGGCAGACACCGGTCGTCTCGTTCCTGTTCCGGGCCTATTTCCGCGAGGGCCGCGATATCGGCGAGCCGGAGGTTCTGCTGTCCGTCGCGGACAAGGCCGGCATGGACATGGAGATGACCCGCACCCTGCTGGAGGGCGATGCCGATCTCGACGAGATCCGCGCCCGCGATGACCATGCCCGCGCGCGGGGCGTGACCGGCGTGCCGACCTTCGTGGTGGCCAATACCCACGTGGTGCCGGGCGCACAGCCGCCCGAACTCTGGGAAAACGTCATCGCGGAACTGGCGGGGACGCCGGATGACTGAGCCCGCCTCCACCCGGGATGCCGCGGTCGCGGACCGCTCCCTCTCGTTCACGGAATTCGTGGCGCTGCTGGCGATGCTGTTTTCCACCATCGCGTTTTCCATCGACGCGATGCTGCCCGCGCTGACCGTGATCGGCGAGGAACTGACGCCCGAAGACGTCAACCGCGCACAGCTGATCGTCACCATCTTCGTGCTGGGCATGGGGATCGGCACCTTCTTCACCGGCCCGCTCTCGGACGCCTATGGGCGCAAGCCGGTGGTCGTGGCGGGCATCGCCGTCTATATCGTCGCCGCGCTGGTGGCCGCGACGGCGCCGTCGCTGGAAGTGCTGCTCGCGGCGCGCTTCGTCCAGGGGCTCGGCGCCTCGGCGCCGCGGGTCGTGACGCTGGCCATGGTGCGCGATCTCTTCGCGGGCCGGGCCATGGCGCGGGTCATGTCCTTCGTGATGATGGTGTTCATCCTGGTCCCCGCGGTCGCGCCATCCATCGGCGCGCTGATCATCGATGCCTTTTCCTGGCGCGCGGTGTTCCTGTCCTTCGTGGCTTTCGGGCTGATCTCGGGCAGCTGGCTGACGCTTCGCCAGCCGGAAACCCTGCCGCCCGACCGGCGCCGCGCGCTGCGCCTGCCGGCGCTGCTGTCGGCGCTGGGCGAGGTCCTGGGCTCGCGCGTGGTGGTGACCTACACGGCCGCGCTGTCGCTGGGCTTCGGGCAGATGTTCGCCTTCCTGTCCTCCGCCCCGCAGATCTTTACCGAGGTGCTGGACCGCGGCGAGAGCTTTCCCTACTGGTTCGCGGGCGTCGCCGCCTTTGCCGGCACGGCCAGCGTGGTCAACGCGAAGCTGGTGATGCGGCTCGGGATGCGGAAGCTCGCCACCGCCGCCTTCATGATGCAGTTCGCGGTCTCGGGGGTGCTCGCGACGGCACTCTCGGCCGGGGCGCTGCCCTATGACTGGCTGTTTCCCGCCTTCTTCGCCTATATGTGCGTGGCGTTCTTCATGGTGGGGCTGACCTTCGGCAACCTGAACGCCCTGGCACTGGAGCCGATGGGACATATCGCGGGCTTCGCCGCCGCGATCGTGGGGTCGGTCTCGACGATCCTGGCGGTGGCCATCGCGATCCCGATCGGCCTGGCCTATGACGGCACGCCACTGCCGCTGACCGTCGGTGTCACGGTCTGTTCGGCGCTGGCGCTCGTCCTCATGCTGACCAACGCCAAGGAGGCCGAGGCCGAACCGGGCTGAGGCCTAGGCGGCCTTCTGCGCCGCCGCCTTCTCGGCCAGGTCGCGGGCGATGGCGAAGGCGCCCTTGATCTTGTCGCTGTCCTTGCGCCAGTCGCGGCGCAGCACGATCTTGTTGTCCTTCACCCGGGCCCGGCCATGCTGGGACTGGATGAACTCGACCAGCCCCTGCGGGTTCGCGAACTTGTCGTTGTGGAACTGCACCGTCGCACCCTTGGGGCCGCCGTCCAGCCGCGCGATGCCCGCGCGCTTGCACATCGCCTTGATCCGCACGATCAGCAGCAGCGTATTCACCTCCTTCGGCAGCGTGCCGAAACGGTCGATGAGTTCCGCCGCGAAACCTTCGAGTTCGACCTTCGTGGTCAGTTCCGATAGCCGCCGGTAGAGCCCCAGCCGCACGTCCAGGTCGGGGACGTAATCCTCGGGGATCAGGACCGGAACACCGAGATTGATCTGCGGCGCCCACTGGTCATCCACCTCCGAGATGCCCTCCATCTCGCCCGACTTGATCTTCGCGACGGCCTCTTCGAGCATCGACTGGTAGAGCTCGAAGCCGACCTCGCGCATCTGGCCGGACTGTTCCTCGCCGATCAGGTTGCCCGCACCCCGGATGTCGAGATCCTGGCTGGCCAGCGTGAACCCCGCCCCGAGACTGTCGAGCGAGCCGAGAACGCGCAGCCGCTTTTCGGCCGTGGGCGTCAGCGGCGCGCGGGGCTTCGTCGTCAGATAGGCATAGGCCCGTGTCTTGGCGCGGCCGACGCGCCCCCGGATCTGGTAGAGCTGGGCGAGGCCGAACATGTCGGCGCGGTGCACGATCATGGTGTTGGCGGTCGGGATATCGAGCCCCGACTCCACGATCGTGGTGGCCAGCAGAACGTCGTATTTCCCGTCGTAGAAGGCGTTCATGCGATCGTCGAGCTCGCCCGCCGCCATCTGCCCGTGGGCCACGACATAGGAGACTTCGGGCACCTGCTCGGAGAGAAATTCCTCCATCTCGCCCAGGTCCCGCACCCGCGGCACGACGAAGAAGCTCTGCCCGCCGCGGTAATGCTCGCGCAGCAGCGCCTCGCGCACGGTGACCGCGTCGAACTCGCTGACATAGGTCCGGATCGCCAGCCGGTCGACGGGCGGCGTGCCGATGATCGACAGCTCGCGCACGCCCGACAGCGACATTTGCAGCGTCCGCGGGATCGGCGTGGCCGTCAGGGTCAGCACGTGGATATCCGTGCGCAGGCTTTTCAGGCGTTCCTTGTGGGCGACGCCGAAATGCTGCTCTTCGTCGATGACCAGCAGGCCAAGTTTCTTGAACCTGACCGTCTTGGCGAGCAGCGCATGGGTGCCGATGGCGATGTCCACCGTGCCCTCGGCGATGCCCTTGCGGGTCTCGGCGGCCTCTTTCTGGCCGACGAAACGCGACAGCTGGCGCACATTCACGGGAAAGCCCCGGAAGCGCTCCGCGAAGCTGTTGTAATGCTGGCGCGCCAGCAGCGTCGTCGGCGCGATCACCGCCACCTGCACGCCGGACATGGCGGCCGCGAAGGCCGCGCGCATCGCCACCTCGGTCTTGCCGAAGCCCACGTCGCCGCAGATCAGCCGATCCATCGGGGCGCCCGATCCCATGTCCGCGAGCACCGCCTCGATCGCGGAGAGCTGGTCGTCGGTTTCCTGGTAGGGGAAACGGGCCGAGAAGGCATCCCACATATCCGCGGGCGGTTCGAGGATCGGCGCCGTGCGCAGCGCACGCTCGGCCGCGACGCGGATCAGCTTGTCGGCCATCTCGCGGATGCGTTCCTTGAGCCGCGCCTTCTTGGCCTGCCACGCGCCGCCGCCAAGCTTGTCGAGCAGCCCTTCCTCGTGTCCGTAGCGGCTGAGCAGCTCGACGTTTTCCACCGGCAGGTAAAGCCGGTCGCCGCCCGCATATTCGAGGGCCAGGCATTCATGGGGCGCGCCCATCGCCTCGAGCGTCTCGAGCCCGTTATAGCGCCCCACCCCGTGATCGACATGGACCACAAGGTCGCCGGGGCTGAGGCTCTGGGTCTCGGTCAGGAAATTCTCGGCCCGGCGCCGTTTCCTCGGGGCGCGGATCAGCCGGTCGCCCAGCACGTCCTGTTCCGAGATCACGGTCAGGCCCCGGGCCTCGAACCCCTCCTCCAGCGGCCAGACCGCGAGGAACAGCCCGCCCCGGCCCTCGGGGATGTCGCGGGCATGGGCGACCGGTGCCGCGTCGGCGATCTGCTGGTCCTCGAGAAGCCCCTGCAACCGCTCGCGCGCGCCCTCGGACCAGCTGGCGATCACCACCTGACCCGCTTGGCGCTTCGCGCGAACATGATCAGCCAGGGCACCGAAAAGGCTCAGGTTCTCCTGCTGGCGTTCGGGCGCGAAACTGCGCCCGATCCGCCCGCCCGCATCGATGACGCCCGGCCCTGAGCCCTGCGGCAGAACGTGGAAGGCCATGACCCGGTGATCGGCCACGGCCGCGTCCCAGGCGGCCTCGTCGAGATAGAGCAGATCGGGTGGACAGGGCTTGTAGACGGTGTCGATGCGCGATTTCTGCGCCATCGCCTCGCGCCGGGCGTCGTACTGGTCCGCGATCGCCTCCCAGCGGGCGAGCCGCGCCGGGACGGACTGGTCGTCGAGGCAGACGGTGGCATCGGGCAGGTAGTCGAACAGGGTTTCCAGACTCTCGTGGAAGAACGGAAGCCAGTGTTCCATCCCCTGGTGCTTGCGCCCGGCGCTCACGGCCTCGTAGAGCGGGTCGTCGGTGCCGGCGGCGCCGAACTCGATCCGGTAATTCTGGCGGAACCGGGTGATCGCGGCCTCGTCGAGGATGATTTCCGAGACCGGTGCCAGTTCCACCCGGTCGAGCTGGGCCGTGGTGCGCTGGCTGCCCGGATCGAAGCGCCGCGCGCCGTCGAGCACGTCGCCGAACAGATCGAGCCGCACCGGCCCCTCGCTGCCCGGCGGGTAGACGTCGATGATCCCGCCCCGGATCGCGTAGTCGCCCGGCTCCATCACCGTGGGGGCCTGTGAAAAACCCATGCGGACCAAGAAGTTGCGCAATGCTGCTTCATCGATCTGGCGGCCCACGGTCGCTGTGAAGCTGGACGCCTCCACCACCGCGCGGGCCGGCAGGCGCTGCGTCGCGGCGTTGAGCGTGGTCAGCAGAACGAAGGGTCCGGGCATCCCCTGCGCCAGCGCCGCCAGCGTGGCCATGCGCGCCGCCGAGATGTCCGGGTTCGGCGAGACCCGGTCATAGGGCAGGCAATCCCAGGCCGGGAATTCCAGCACCGCGACGTCGGGGCCGAAGAACTCGAGCGCCTGGCGCGTGGCCGCCATGCGGCGGTCGTCGCGCGCGACATGCAGCACCGGCTGCCCCGTGCGCGCCATCTCTTGCAGGATGAGCCGCGCGTCGTAGCCCTCGGGCACGCCGCCGACCGTGATCTGTTCGCCTTGGGGGGTCATCTGGGACATCGGAGCCGAGCTAGGGATCGGGGCAGGATTGTCAACCGCCGAGAACCTGCGTGTTCATGTTGTGCCACATGCCCCAGAAGGCCGTGACGAAGATCGACAGCATCCCGATGACCTGGGTGGCCAGCCGGTGCCGCCGCAAGAGCTTGTAGAGCCATTCGCCCTCGGCCGCCGTGCCGCGGATGCGTCGGGCCATCCGCACCGACAGCAGCCCCACCAGGCCGAGCGGCGCGAGGATCAGGAAGACCGCCTGGCAGAACTCGACCCCGTAGCCGAAGCCGAGCGTCCCGAGACCGGCCAGCACGAAGGTCGCCAGCGCGACCAGCCAGGTGCCCGCCTCTTCAGAGATGTAGAGCAGCCGGTTGCACTGGACCCTGACCAGGATCTCGACATCCTCCGCCGCGCGGCCGCCGTGCCGGCGGGCGCGGGTGATCAGGTCGAAAGGCACGCCCATCACGAAATGGCTCGCGCTCGACCACAGCACCGCCAGCATGATCCAGTACCAGAGGTTGCTGAAGGACCGCATGTCGATCAGTTCGAATACGGTGAGATACCAGTCCAATGCGTGTCCTCGTCCCGTTGTCCGGCGAGCTTAGCGCCCGTGGCGGGGGATTCCCATCACGTCGCGGGGTTTCGTCTTGCCGCAACGGGCGGGATCGTGCAACTCAGGATCGACCCGAGACAGGAGGAAAGCCCATGCGCCCCACCGCCGCGCCCTACCCGCTCGCCCGTTTCCGCCGCCTGCGCCGCACGCCCGCCCTGCGCGCGCTTGTCCAGGAGACGACGCTGTCCGCGGGCGACCTGATCTGGCCGATCTTCGTGCGCGACGGCGCGGACCTTGCCGAACCCGTGCCGTCGATGCCCGGGGTCGAGCGGCGCTCGGTCGACCGCTGCGCGGCCGCGGCGCGCGAGGCGGCGGCGCTCGGCATCCCGGTGATCGCGCTCTTCCCCTACACCGATCCGGCGCTCAAGACCCCCGACTGCGCCGAGGCCTGGAACCCCGACAACCTCGTGAACCGCGCCACCCGCGCGATAAAGGACGCGGTGCCCGAGGTGGCGGTGATGCTCGACGTGGCCCTCGACCCCTACAATGCCGACGGCCATGACGGGCTCGTGCGGGAGGGCGTGGTGCTGAACGACGAGACGCTGGACGCGCTGGAACGCCAGACCCTGGCCCAGGCCGCGGCCGGTGCCGATATCCTCGGCCCGTCGGACATGATGGACGGCCGCATCCGGCGCATGCGCGACGCGCTTGAGCGCGAAGGGCACAAGGATACCGCCATCATGGCCTATTCGGCGAAATACGCCTCCGCCTTCTACGGCCCCTTCCGCGACGCGGTGGGCGCCTCGGGGGCGCTCAAGGGCGACAAGAAGACCTACCAGATGAATCCCGCCAACACCGACGAGGCATTGCGCCTGGTCGAGCGCGACCTGGCCGAGGGCGCCGACATGGTGATGGTCAAGCCGGGCATGCCCTATCTCGATATCTGCCGCCGCGTGAAGGACACGTTCGGCGCACCGACCTTCGCCTACCAGGTCTCGGGGGAATACGCGATGATCCAGGCGGCGGCGCAGAACGGCTGGCTCGACGGCGAGGGCGCGATGATGGAAAGCCTCGGCGCGTTCAAGCGGGCGGGCTGCGACGGCATCCTGACCTATTTCGCGCCGCAGGCCGCGAGGCTGCTCGCCGAGGCCTGACGCGGCGCCGGGGCCGCGGCGGCAAGGATATGCCCGTGCCGCCGGGGGGCGGCGCTCGCTGATGACAGCCGCGCGACGATCGCCTATGATGCGCGCAGAAAGCCCGGGCCAACCGGGGCAAGCTGAAAGGGCAAGACATGAGCAGGTATCACCGCAGGACATTCCTGGCCGGGCTGGGCGCCGCGACCGCGGTCGTGGCGGGCTGCGGCAACGGCACGCGCAGCGGCGCGGGCGACGTCATCGACATGCGCGTGGAGCGCGCGCTCAACCTGATGTATTCCGAGGTTCCGGGCAGCCGCGACCTGGCCGCGAAAGCCTCCGGCATGCTGGTCATGCCGCTGGTCACCAAGGCCGGCTTCGGGGTCGGCGGCGCCTATGGCGAGGGCGCGCTGCTGATCGACGGGGTGACCGTGGACTACTATTCCACCGCGCAGGCCACCTTCGGGCTGCAGATCGGCGCGCAGCAATTCGCGCACACGCTGTTCTTCATGACCCCGGACGCGCTGGCCGATTTCCGCGGCTCCGACGGCTGGGCCGTGGGCGGCGACGTGGAATACGCGGTGCCCGAACGCGGCACCAGCCTCGGCATCGAGACCACCACCGAACTCGCCCCGGTCATCGCCGTGGTCTACGGCCAGTCCGGCCTGATCGTGGGCGCGACGCTCAAGGGCAACAAGTACACGCGCATCGTGCGCTGAGCCTGCGCGGCGCGGCCGGCCGGCCGCGCCGTCCTCAGCTTTCCAGAGCGCGCAGGCGGCGGATCAGGCTGGACGTATCCCAGCGCCCGCCGCCCAGCTTCTGGACATCCTTGTAGAACTGGTCGACCAGCGCCGTGACCGGCAGGCTCGCGCCGTTGTTGTCGGCCTCGCCGAGGCAGATGCCCAGATCCTTGCGCATCCAGTCCACCGCGAAGCCGAAATCGAACTTGTCGTCGATCATGGTCTCGTAGCGGTTGATCATCTGCCAGCTGCCGGCCGCCCCGCCGCCGATCACGTCGACCACCGCGCGCCCGTCGAGCCCCGCTTTCTCGGCGAAATGCAAGCCTTCGGCCAACCCCTGGACCAGCCCGGCGATGCAAATCTGGTTGACCATCTTGGTCATCTGTCCCGCGCCGCTCTCGCCGAGCCGCTTGCAGAGCTTGGCATAGGCGTCGATCACGGGTTCCGCGCGCCCGTAGGCGTCGGCGTCGCCGCCGCACATCACCACGAGCTGGGCATTCTCGGCGCCGGCCTGCCCGCCCGATATCGGCGCGTCCACGAAGGCGATTCCCGCGTCCCCGGCCGTGGCGTAAAGCTCGCGCGTGACGTCGGCCGACACGGTCGTGTGATCGACCAGGACGCTGCCTGCCGCCATGCCGGCAAACGCCCCGTCGGGCCCGGTGCAGACCGCTCTCAGGTCATCGTCGTTTCCGACACAGGTCATGACGAAATCGGCGCCCCGCGCGGCCTCGGCCGGCGTCGGCGCATGCGCGCCGCCATGCGTTGCGGTCCAGTCCTCCGCCTTGGCGGCGGTGCGGTTGTAGACCGTGACATCGTGGCCGGCAGCCGCCAGATGCCCCGCCATCGGGTAGCCCATCACCCCGAGACCCAGAAAAGCGACATTCGCCATGCGTATCCTCCCTTGCGTTTGCGCCGTGCGGCGTTTCCAACTACCTAAACTGCTGACGCATCACCCTCAACTGGCGCGAGTCGCATGGCAAGAACCTTCCGCTGGCTTCTCCGGACCTTCCTGGCGCTGTCCGCGCTGGGGCTGGTCGCGGCCTTCCTCGTCTACTGGCTCGCCGGCCGGTCGCTGCCGGACTACGATGCGCGTCACGACGTGACCGGCGCCGAGGGCCGCATCGAGATCGTCCGCGACAACCACAACGTTCCCCACATCTTCGCCGGGACCGACGCGGACGTGTTCTTCGGGCTGGGCTTCGCGCATGCGCAGGACCGGCTCTGGCAGATGACCATGCTGCGCCGTACCGCGCAGGGCCGGCTCTCGGAGCTGTTCGGCAGCCGCACGGTCCGCACGGACGAGCTGCTGCGGCGCTTCGATCTCTACGGGCTGGCCCGGGACTCCGTGGCGGCGCAGGACGCCGAGACCCGCGCGGCGCTCGAGGCCTATGCCGCGGGCGTCAACGCCTGGATCCGGCGCGTCAACGACGAGGCGCTTGGCCGCGGCGCGCCGGAGTTCTTCCTGTTTTCGAACCGTATCGCCCCCTGGCAGCCCGCCGACAGCCTTGCGGTGCTGAAGATCATGGCGCTGCAACTCTCCGGCCACCTGAGCGAAGAGGTGCTGCGCGCCCGGGTCTCGCTGATGCTGGCGGACGCGCGCGTGGCCGACATCATGCCCGACGCGCCCGGCGAGGGGGTCGCGGCGCTCAGCGACTACGCCGCGCTGTTCCCCGGCCTGCCCCGCTATGCCGCCCTGCCGGAGGCGCCGCGCGATCCGCTCTCGCCGGTGCCGGACCGCGGCTTTGCCGGGGCCTCCAACGCCTGGGCGGCCGCGCCCGAGCGCGCCGCGGCCGGCGGCACGCTGCTGGCCAACGATCCGCATCTCGGCCTGTCGGCGCCCTCGATCTGGTATCTCGCCCGGCTCGAGCTGTCCTCGGGCGGGGTGATCGGCGGGTCGATTCCCGGCATGCCGCTGATCCTGACCGGGCGCAGCGCCCGGCTCGGCTGGGGGCTGACCTCGTCCTACATGGACGACCAGGACGTGTTTATCGAGCGGCTCAACCCGGACAATCCGCAGGAATACCTCACGCCCGACGGCTACGTGCCCTTCGAGACCCGCAAGAGCCTGATCGAGGTCAAGGATGCCCCCGCGGTGCCGCTGACCCTGCGCTGGACGGAAAACGGCCCGGTCTTGCCCGGCAGCCATTACGACCTGGCCGCGGTGACACCCAAGGGTCATGTCGCGGCCATCGGCTGGACCGCGCTGGACGCCGCCGACACCTCGATGACCGCCGGCCTCAGGTTGATGCGGGCCGGCAGCGTCGCGGAAGCCCTGGAAGCCGGCGAGCTTTTCGTCGCGCCCTCGCAGAACCTGACCATTGCCGATACCGACGGGGTGGCGATGCAGATGGTCGGCGCGATGCCCGGCCGCCTGCCCGGCCATCGCACCAGCGGCCGCCTGCCCGCCCCCGGCTGGCAGGAGGTGAACCGCTGGCAGGGCCGCCTGCCCTATGCCGTCAACCCGCGTTTCACCGATCCCGCCGGCGGGATCGTCGGGAACACCAACAACAAGGTGATCGACCGCGATTTCCCGCTGCATGTCAGTTTTGCCTGGGGCGACACCCAGCGTATCCAGCGCTGGCTGCGCCTGATGAAGAACCGCGACGTTCACACCCGCGACAGCTTCATCGAGGGCCAGCTCGACACCGTGTCCTTCACCGCGCGCGCGCTCCTGCCGCTGATCGCACGCGATCTCTGGTTCACGGGCGAACCCGCCCCGGCCGGGACGCCCGAACGCCGGCGCCAGCGCGCGCTCGACATGCTGGCCGACTGGAACGGCGAGATGAACGAGCACCTGCCCGAGCCGCTGATCTACGCCGCCTGGCTGCGCGAACTGCAGAACCGCCTCTCGCAGGACGAGCTGGGCCCGCTCGCCGCCGAGTTCACCCATCCCGACCCGGTTTTCATCGAGCGCGTGTTCCGCGACGTGGACGGCGCGGCCGCCTGGTGCGACGTGGCCCAGTCGACCCGCCGCGAGACCTGCACCGACATCGCGCGCCTCGCCCTGGACGACGCGTTGATCTGGCTGGCCGAACGCTATGGCGAGAATGTCGAGAGCTGGCGCTGGGGCGATGCCCACCAGGCCCGCCATGATCACCAGGTGCTGGGTGAGCTGCCGCTCCTGAACTGGTTCGTGAACATCCGCCAGTCCACCAGCGGCGGCGACAACACGCTCCTGCGCGGGCTGACCAAGGGCCGCGGTCCCGATCCCTTTGCCAATGTGCACGGTGCGGGCTATCGCGGTGTCTACGATTTCGCCGATCCCGACAGTTCCGTCTTCGTGATCTCGACCGGGCAGTCGGGCCATTTCCTGTCCCGCCACTACGACGACCTGGGCGAGCTCTGGCGGCGGGGCGAATACATCCCGATGTCGCTCGACCCCGATCTCGCGCGGGCCGCGGCGGTCGGCGTCACGGTGCTGCGCCCGCGCGACGGCTGAGACGGTTCAGAGTTTCTCGAAACGCCGCGCCTGGGTTTCGGTCCAGGTGACCGTCAGGTCGAACCCGTCCTCGGTCTGCGCCTCGTCCTCGACCACCCCCTGCTGGTAGAGCCAGGCGCGTTTCCGGCCCTCGGAAAAGCCGAGATGCAGATGCGCGGTGCTGACCGGCTCGGCCAGCGCCGCGTCGACGGCATCCTGGAGCGCGCCGATCCCGTCGCCGGTCCAGGCCGAGGCCGCCAGCACCTGCGGGTCGCGCGCCGCCCGCGCCTCGAGCGCGGCGCGGTGGTCGGGGGCGACGCGGTCGATCTTGTTCCAGATCTCGATCATTCGGTCGGCCCGGTCGCGCGCCACGCCGAGATCGTCGAGGATCTCGCGAACATCGGCGGCCTGCGCATCCGTTTCGGGATGCGAGATATCGCGCACATGCAGGATCAGGTCGGCGTCCAGAACCTCTTCGAGGGTCGCGCGGAAGGACGCGACGAGCTGCGTCGGCAGATCCGAGATGAAGCCCACCGTATCGCTCAGGATGACGTCGCGGCCGGACGGCAGGGTGATCGCCCGCATCGTGGGATCGAGCGTGGCGAAGAGCATGTCCTTGGCCATGACATCGGCGCCGGTCAAGCGGTTGAAGATCGTGGACTTCCCGGCATTCGTGTAGCCCACCAGGGCAACCACCGGATAAGGCACCTTGCGCCGGGCGGCGCGATGCAGGCCACGGGTCTTGGCCACCTTGTCAAGCTGCCGGCGAAGCCGCACGATCTGCTCGTCGATGGCGCGGCGGTCGGCCTCGATCTGCGTCTCGCCGGGGCCGCCCACGAAACCGAGCCCACCGCGCTGGCGTTCGAGGTGGGTCCAGGCCCGGACGAGCCGGGTCCGCTGGTAGCTGAGCGCCGCCAGCTCGACCTGCAACACGCCCTCGCGGGTGCGGGCGCGGTCGGCGAAGATCTCGAGGATCAGCCCGGTGCGATCCAGCACCTTGACCTTCCATTCGCGTTCGAGATTGCGCTGCTGGACCGGCGTGACGGGGCCGTCGACCAGGACGAGTCCGATCTCGGCCGCCTCCAGCCGCGCGCCGAGCTCGGCGATCTTGCCCTTGCCGAACAGGTAGCCCGCCCGCGCCCGCGGCAGCGGGACGATTTCGCCGCCGACAAGCTCCACGTCGCCGAGCGCCTCGGCCAGCGCCAGCGCCTCTTCGAGCGCATAGGCCGGGTCGCGGCGCTCCGGCTCGTTCTGGATATCGGGGTGAAGGACGTAGGCGCGCACTTAGCCCCCGTCCGAGACGCGCGCCATCAGCTGTCCGCGTCCCCGTCGTAGAGATTGATCGGCTGCGCGGGCATCACGGTCGAGATCGCGTGCTTGTAGACGAGTTGCGATTGCCCGTCGCGGCGCAGAAGTACGCAGAAATTGTCGAACCAGGTGATGACACCCTGCAGCTTGACACCGTTGATCAGGAAAATCGTCACGGGAACCTTGGTCTTGCGAACGTGGTTCAGGAATGCGTCTTGCAAATTCTGTTTATCGGCGGCCATTCTTCGTTGCCTTTTTGTCTTGTCTGCCTTGGCGGCGGCAGCCCGTTGTTATGCATCGCGCCCAAATATGGATGGGAGCGAGCGGAATTTCCACCCGAATCATGGGGATTTCTCGGTCGAAACTGTCGCGCCGGGCGCTCTAGCGCCAGAAATCCGGGTTCAGCAACGCGATAATCACCAGCGTCTCCAGCCGGCCGAGAATCATTGCCCCGGACAGCATCAGCTTTGCCGCGTCGGTCAGCGTTCCGTAAGACAGCGGCGTCTCGGCCGCGAAGGTCGCCACCGGCCCGGTGGTCGACAGCGCCGCGATCGAGAAGGTCAGCGCGCTCTCGAAATCCAGCCCGGTCAGCGACAGCATGATCATCAGCAGCCCGACCGAGATCAGGAACAGCATGAAGAACACCCAGGCGATCTGCGCACCCTCGCGGCGGATGCGGCGCGACTGCACCCCGGCGCCCCCCACCGACGAGGGATGGACCAGCTTTTCCATCTCGCGGATCCCGTGCTTGTAGAGCGCGTGCACCCGCAGCAGCTTCACCCCGCCGGCGGTGGTGGCGACCCCGCCCCCGGTCAGCGCCAGCCCCATCAGGATCAGCCCCGGTGTCTGCAGGCCGGACCAGTCGCGCGCGGCCACCCAGTCGAGGCTGGCATAGCCGTGCGTCGTCAGGAAGGACAGCACGGTGAACACCCCGCCCCAGAGCGCGTGCAGCCCCTCTATCACGCTCTCGTCCTCGTTAACCTCCAGCGCCCCGATCCAGTGGCGCAGGAACAGCACGGCCGGGATCAGCAGCACGATGGCGACGGCGAGCTGGAACTCGCGATCGGCCCGCAGCCGCGCCAGCGTGCCGAGCCGCAGGCCCTCGGAGAAGGTCGCGCGCGAGACGGCGAAGAACAGGAAGACGAAGATCAGCGCCTCCCCGGCGAGCCCGGCTTCGGCGTTGGCCAGCCCCCCGACCGGGGAAAGCCCGCTGGTCGAGATCGTCGCCATCGCGTGGCAGAGCGCCACCAGCGCGCTTTCGCCGAGGATCAGCAGCCCGACCCAGAGCACGAGCGTCAACCCGCCATAGATCGGAACGAGCTTGACGGCAAAGCGGGTCAGCCGCTCGGTCGCGTCGGCCACGCGGATCTGCGCCCCGGCGCGCACCTGCTGGCTGGCCGGCCCGCGGGCGAAGACCTCGAAACCGCCGAGGTTCAGCGGCGCCATGATCGCGATCGCGCTCAGCCAGAACAGGAACCCGCCGAGCCAGGCGACGAGCCCCTTCCACAGGTGCAGGGTCGGCGCCAGCCGCCGCGGATCGTCGAAGGCGCTGGCCCCGGTCGTGGTCAGGCTGGCGACCATGTCGAAATAGAGATTGACGAAGCGCGCGTCGACCACGACCTGAGCCATCGGCAGCGCCAGCACCGCCGGCAGCGCGACGAAGCCCGCCACCAGCGCCAGCAGGTGGCTCCTGGCGGAATTCTTCGGATGATACCCCAGCGTGGCCAGCGCCATCATGCCGGTCAGGAACAGGCCCAGCGTGCCGTGATAGAAGAATGACCGCGCGATGTCGTAATCGCCGGCGACGGCGCCATGGATCGCGGGCACGTACATCGCCAGGAGCGCCACGCCCAGCAGGATGACGAACAGCGGAAGATCGAGCAGCGCGCGCATCGGCTCAGAAAAAATCGATCGAGACCTGGAGCAGCCGCTCGACCTCGGCCACGTCCGCGGCCATGGCGAACAGCGTGATGACGTCCCCCTCCTCGATCCGCATGCTGCCGGTCGGGCGCACGACCTTGCCCCGTTTCATCAGCGCGCCCACCAGCACGCCCTCGGGGAAGTCGATGTCGCGGATCTGCTGGCCGGCGATGGGCGAAGTCGACAGAACCTGCGCCTCGATGACCTCGGCCTCGGCGTCGCCGATGGAATAGATCGCGCGCACCCGCCCGTGGCGGATATGGCGCAGGATCGAACTGACCGTGGTGATCCGCGGATTGATGAAGGCGTCGATGTCGAGCGGCTTCATCAGCGAGGTCAGCGACGGATCGTTGACGAGCGCGATGGCCAGCGGGCAACCCGCGGCCTTGGCCCGCACCGAGGCCAGCAGGTTCGTCTTGTCGTCGTCGGTCACCGCCAGGACCGCGTCCGCACGGGTCACGTTGGCCTCGTCGAGCAACTCCATGTCGAGGCCGTCGCCGTTCAGCACGATCGTCCGCTCCAGCGCGTCGGCCGCCCGTTCCGCGATGGCCCGGTTCTTCTCGATCACCTTGGCGCGGATACGTTCGGCGCGGGCCTCAAGCCGCTTGGCGACGCTGAGCCCGACATTGCCGCCCCCGATGATGATCACGCGTTCCTGCTTTTTCGTGGACTTGCCAAAAATCTCGAGCGTGCGGTTCAGATCCTCCGTATGGGTGAAGACGTAGATCTGGTCGCCGGGGAAAAGCTGGTCTCCCGGATCGGGGGTAAAGAGCGTGTGGTCGCGGCGCACGCCCACCACGATGGCCCGCAGCGTCGAGAACAGCTCCGACAATTGGCGGAGCGGCGTGTGCAGCACCGGGCAGGTCTCGTCCAGCACGAGCCCGATCAGCTGCGCCTGGCCCTCGAGGAAGCTCTCGGTATCGAAGGTGGCCGGCGCGGACAGCCGCTGCAGGGCGGCCTCGGCAACCTCGCGCTCGGGGCTGATCACCACGTCGATCGGCAGGTGGTCGCGCCGGTAGAGATCCGAGTAGATCGCGTTCAGATAGCTCTGCGCGCGCAGCCGCGCGATCTTGCGCGGCACCGAGAAAACGGAATGGGCCACCTGGCAGGTGACCATGTTGACCTCGTCGGAATGGGTCGCGGCGATGATCATGTCCGCGTCGCGCGCACCGGCGCGGTCGAGGATGTCGGGATAGGAGGCAAAGCCGGTGATGCCCTGCACGTCCAGCGTGTCGGACGCGCGGCGCACCAGATCCGGGTTGCTGTCCACGACCGTGACATCGTTGCGTTCCGAGGACAGGTGGCGCGCGATCTGCCACCCGACCTGGCCGGCCCCACAGATGATGACCTTCATCACGGTCTCCCGAAAACGGTCCAGGCTCCCCTCTTGGCAGAGCCCGCGCGGGGGGTCAATTCCCCTTCAGATCAGGCCTCGCCGGTCTCGTGGTCCTGGATTCGCGCCACCCGCGCGCCCCCGCGGTTGGTGGTGACCACGTTGAGCGACTTGAGCTTGCGATGCAGCGCCGAGCGTTCCATCCCGACGAAACTGGCCGTCCGCGAGATATTGCCGCCGAAACGGTTGATCTGCGTCAGCAGGTATTCGCGCTCGAACAGTTCACGCGCCTCGCGCAGCGGCAGCGTCGCGATGGACCCGGACAGCGACAGGCCCGAGCCCGAACCCGCCTCGGCCTCGACCGTGGGCAACTCGCGCGCCTCGATCGGCCCGGTGCCGTCGCCCAGGATCAGGACGCGTTCGATCACGTTCTTCAGCTGGCGGACATTGCCCGGCCACGGCATGGTCTGGAGCAGCGCCTCGGCCTCGGAGGACAGCTCGCGTTTCGGCAGGCCCTGGCTGCGGTGGAACTCGTCGATGAAATGCGCCGCGAGCACGGGGATGTCTTCCAGCCGTTCCTCCAGCGCGGGCACCTCGATCGGGACGACGTTCAGGCGGTGGTAAAGCTCCTCGCGGAAGCGCCCTGCCTGAATTTCGGCCATCAAGTCCCTGCTGGTGCTGGAAATAACGCGAATATCCACGCGCACCTTGTCGGCACCGCCGACACGCTGGAACTGTTGTTCGACCAGGACGCGCAGGATCTTGGACTGGGTGCCGGGCGGCATGTCGGCCACCTCGTCGAAGAAGACCACACCGCCATGGGCCTGCTCGAGCAGGCCCGGCTCCACGCCGCGCTCGGCGGTCTCGCGGCCGAACAGCACCTCCTCCATGCGCTCGGGCTCGACCGAGGCGCAGTTGATGCTCATGAAGGGCGCCCCGGCGCGGGTCGAGCCGGCATGGATGAAGCGCGCCGCAACCTCCTTGCCCGCGCCCGCGGGGCCCGACAGCATCACCCGGCCGTTGGACTTGGTGACTTTCTCGAGCTGGGATTTCAGCGCCTTGAACGCGGTGGAGCCGCCGATCATCTCGGCGGTCGTCATGTCGCGGCGGCGCAGTTCCATGTTCTCGCGCCGCAGCTTTGCGGCTTCCATGGCGCGTGAGATGACGACGAGCAACTGGTCGATATTGAACGGTTTCTCGATGAAGTCATAGGCACCCTGCTTGATCGCGGCGACCGCGATCTCGATGTTGCCATGCCCCGAGATGATGACCACCGGCACATCGGGGTTGTCGCGCTTGACGGTCTTGAGGATGTCGATCCCGTCCATCTTGCTGTCCTTCAGCCAGATGTCGAGCACGATCAGCGCCGGGGGCTCGGTGTTGATCTCGCGCATGCAGTCCTCGGAATTGGCGGCCAGCCGCGTGGCATAGCCCTCGTCGCCGAGAATGTCCGATATCAGTTCGCGGATATCCCGCTCGTCGTCCACAATAAGAATGTCGCTCATGTTCTTTCACTGCCGGCCCTCAGGCCACATGCCTCCCTGTCAGTCCCTTCTTGCGCGGCGTCGCGCGCGGCAGCGTCATCCGCGCCAGCGCGCCGCGGTGATCGGCGCCCTCGAAGACCGGTGCGTCCAGCAATTCGAGCGTGCCGCCGTGTTCCTCGACGATCTTCTTGACGATCGGCAGGCCAAGGCCGGTGCCCTTCTCGCGGGTCGTCACGTACGGCTCGAAGAGCCGCGAGCGATCCTCCGGCAGGCCGATGCCGTTATCGGCGATGGTGACTTCGATCCGCGAGTCCGACTGGCGGACCGCGACGCGGATCTCCGGCTTGATATTGTCACCCACTTTTTCCTTAAAGCTTTCAATAGCCTCGCCCGCGTTCTTTATGAGGTTCGTCAGCGCCTGCGAGATCATGGTCCGGTCGATATCCGCGGGCAGCGGCCCCTCGGGGCAGTCCAGGGTCAGCTCCACCTCCGGCATGCCCTCGCGCTGCAGGAAGACGGCATCGCGCACCAGCGCCGCCAGGTCCTGCTCGTTCCGGTCAGGCTCGGGCATGCGGGCGAATTTCGAGAACTCGTCGACGATCCGGCGCAGGTCGTTGGTCTGGCGCACGATCACGTCGGTGTATTGTTCCAGCGCCGCCGCCTCGTCGCCGGCGAGCGGGCGGAACTTGCGCCGCAGCCGTTCGGCCGATAGCTGGATCGGCGTCAGCGGATTCTTGATCTCGTGGGCGATCCGCCGGGCGACGTCGCCCCAGGCCGCCATCCGCTGCGCGCTGACCAGGTCGGTGACGTCGTCGAAGGCCACCACGTAGCCTTCCAGCCGGCCGGCGGTGTTGCGCCGCGTGGCGATGCGCACCAGCAGGCTCTCGAGCTTGCCGTCGCGCGAGACCTTGATCTCTTCCTGCGCCACCTCGCCCCCGCCCTGGCTGATCGTCTCGAAAAGGCCGGCGAATTCCGGCACGGCGGCCCGCAGGGCCACGTCGCTGTCGCGCGCCTCGTCCAGCAGCAGCAACCGCATGGCAGAGCGGTTCATGAAATCGAGCCGCCCCTCGGAATCGAGCCCGATGACCCCGGCGGTCACGCTCGAGAGCACGCTGTCGAAGAGACGCCGGCGCCGTTCGGTCTGGCGATGGCTGTCGAGCAAGGCGTCCCGCTGCCCCTTGAGCTGGCGCGTCATCTGGTTGAAGAGCCGCCCCAGCATGGCGATCTCGTCGTCGCTGTCCGCGACCTTGACCTGCACGTCCAGGTCGCCCGCGCCGACGCGCTGGGCCGCGCTCGCCAGCCGGCCCACCGGGCGCGACAGCCGTTCGGCGAACCACAGCCCCAGCCAGATCGCGGCAAGGATGAGGATCACTGCAAAGCCGAGATACAACAGCCCGAATTCAAACAGCAATCTGCCACGCTCGTTTTCCAGTTGCTGGTAGAGCCGCACGGTCTCCTGGGTTTCGTCCAGCAGGTTCAGGATCTGCCCGTCGACGTTGCGCGAGACATAGAGATACCGGTCCGCCCAACTGTCGAGCGCGATCAGCGCGCGGAACTCGTTGTTGTCCCAGTCGCGGATGATGACGGTTTCGCCGGCCTGGGCCCGGGAGATTTGCGCCGGGGCCGGCTCTTCGTAATCGAAGAGATAGCTCCGTTCGCCCCGCGCCCTGAGATCGCCGCCCCCGTCGATGACATAGGCCTCGCGCAGCCCGCGCTGGATCTGGGCCTGGCCCTGGGTGAGCAGCTGGCGCAGCTCGCCGTCCGACAGGAACTGGGTCCGCGCCTTGGCGCGGCCGAGAAAGCCCGCCAGCGCCTCGGCATCCTCGGTCAGGTCGTCGCGATGTTCTTGTTCATAGGCCTCGGCCGCGGCCAGCGAATTGCCGACCACCTGCCGCACCCGGTCCGAGAACCATCCCTCCAGACCGAAATTCACCGTCAGCACGGCAAAGACCGCGACCAGCACGGTGGGAATCAGCGCGATGATCGCGAAAACGCCGGTCAGCCGCAGGTGCAGGCGCGAGCCCGCGGACTTGGCGCGGCGGGCCGCGACCATGCGCGCGACCCGCTGCAGCACCAGCGCGGCGATGGCCAGCACATAGACGAGATCGGCCAGCAGGATCGCCCGCAGGCTGAAGGCACTGGCGCCGGGATCGAAGACATTGAGGATCAGGAAGGTCGCAACCGCGAGAACCGGCCCGAGACCCACCAGCCCCAGTGTCGCGGCGTTCTGGAAACGACGCTGCTTGCGCAGCCGGTTCAGACGCTCCCAGCTTACCCTGCCCGCGCGGCTGTTGCTCACGCCACCCTCTTGCCTTGCGTGCCGTCGAAGAGCCCGACTGGCGGGAGACGCCAATCGGCCACATAAGATGTTGCGAGATTACATCAATTTCCGGCGCCGAGTCACGCGAATATCGTGATCGGTGATTTTCTTGCGCAGCGTGTTCCGGTTGATGCCGAGCAGATCGGCGCATTTGGCCTGGTTGCCGCCGGTGGCGTCGAGCGCGATCTCGATCAGCGGGGTCTCCACCTCGCGCAGGACCCGCTGGTAGAGCCCCGGCGGCGGCAGCACCCCGCCATGCAGATCGAAATAGCGCCGCAGATGGGCCGCGACCGAGGCCGAGAGCTTGTCGCCCTCGCCCGCGCTGCCCACCGGCTCCATCGCGGGCTGGCCGGACAGGACGGCCTCGGCATCGACGCGGGTGATCTCGTCCTCGGGGCTGGTGACGGCGAGCCGGCGGATCGTGTTCTCGAGCTGGCGGACATTGCCGGGCCAGCTGTAGGTCTTGAGCATCTCCATCGCATCGGCCGACAGGGTTTTCTGGCTGAAGCCGTCGCGCCCGATCCGAACCAGGAAGTGCTCGGTCAGGAGCGGGATGTCGTCGACCCGCTCGCGCAACGCCGGAACGGTCAGGGTCACGCCGCTCAAACGGTAGAACAGGTCCTCGCGGAACGCGCCGTCATCCATGCGCCGGGACAGGTCCTGCTGGGACGTCGCCATGACCCGCGGGCCGCTGTCGCCGAAACTGTCAAGCATCCGCACGATGC
The DNA here is from genome assembly GCA_913063035.1 of uncultured Maritimibacter sp. Taxonomy (GTDB): domain Bacteria; phylum Pseudomonadota; class Alphaproteobacteria; order Rhodobacterales; family Rhodobacteraceae; genus CAJXYS01. Next base: position 47,475 of record CAJXYS010000018.1, read on the forward strand.
GCAGCTGGGCCTCGGCGTCGAAATCGCCCACCTCGTCGAAGAGGATCGATCCCGACTTGGCCTTTGCGATCACCGCCGAGGGGCCGTCGACACCGGCCAGATCCTCGGCCGAGGCGACGACGAAGGGTTGCGTCCGCCGATCGCTGAAATCGTGAATCGCACGCGCAATCAATGACTTGCCGGTGCCGCTTTCACCGCTGATCAGCACCGGCAACTCGGCGTTCATCACCCGTGCGACCAGGCGGTAGAGCGCCTGCATCTGCGGCGTGCGGCCGACCAGCGGCAGCTCGTCCTGCTCGGCGTCGGCCCGTGTGCCCGGAACGGCGCGCGCCGGTGCCCGGCGCCGCGCCTGGAGCGCGCGCGCGGCGCGCTTCATCAGGTCCGGCAGGTCGAAGGGCTTGGGCAGGTAATCATAGGCCTCTGCCTCCTCGGCCTGGATCGCGGTCATGATCGTGTTCTGCGCCGAGATCACGATCACCGGCAGCTCGGGCCGGTCGGCCGAGATTTTCGGCAGCATTTCCAAGCCGTTGCCATCCGGCATGATGACGTCGGAGATCACCAGGTCGCCGCGCCCCTCGCCGACCCAGCGCATCAGCGTCGTCAGCGACGAGGTCGCGTGCACCTTGCACCCGGCGCGCGTCAGCGCCTGGGTCAGAACCGTGCGGATCGTGCGGTCGTCATCGGCGACCAGGACCGTGCCGTCCATCAGTGTTTCTCCTGGGTCATTCGGGGCGTTCCTCTTTCGGGGCGACGGGCAGCGAGACGCGGAACACGGTGCGGCCGGGCACCGAGTCGACCGCAATCCAGCCGTCATGTTCTGAGACGATCTTGGAGACCAGCGCCAGCCCGAGCCCGGTGCCGTTCTCGCGCCCAGAGACGAAGGGCTCGAAGATGTCGCCGGCGATCTCGGGCGGCAGGCCCGGCCCGTCATCGATGATCTCCACCTGGAGCGGCACCGCCCCGGCGCTGCCGTCGGGTTTGCGCAGCCGGAGGCTGAGCTCGTAGAAGGTGCGCAGCGTGATCGTCCCGCCCTCGGGGCCGGCGGCCTCGGCGGCGTTCTTCATCAGGTTCTGGACCACCTGCAGCAGCTGGTCGGTATCCCCCCAGGTCGGCGGCAGCGAGGGGTCGTAATCCTCGCGGATCGTCATCTTGGCCGCGAAGCCGAGCGCGGCCGACTTATGCGCCCGGTCGAGAATGTCGTGGATGTTGACCGCCCGCATCTCGGGTGCGCGCAGGTTGCCGAACTGTTCCACCTGGTCCAGCAGCCCCAGGATGCGCCGGGTCTCGGCCACGATCAGGTCGGTCATCTCGCGGTCTTCCGCGCCGATGTTCATCGACAGCAGCTGGGCCGCGCCGGTGATCCCGGCCAGCGGGTTCTTGATCTCGTGGGCCAGCATCTCGGCCATGCCGATCGCGGATTTCGCCGCGCTCTTGACGCCCATCGCCCGGCCCAGCCGGCCGGCGATCTCGCGCGGGGCGATCAGCAGCAGGACCGCGTCCGACCGATCGGAAAGCGGCGCCACCTGCATGTTGCAGACGGTGGGCGCACGGTCGCCGGTGCCGACGTCGACATCGTTCATGAACAGCGCGGAATGACCGTTGCGCACGCGGGCGAGGCTGTCCTCGATCGGGGCGTCGACCATCAGCCGGTCCCAGACCGGCGCCCCGATCAGCCCCTTGGCCGAGGTGTTGAAGAACAGCTCGGCGGCCGGGTTCAGATCCTCGATCCGGTCATCGGCCCCGACGATCAGCGCCGGCACGGGCAGCGACGCCCAGATGGTTTCAGAGGACGGGCCGCTCATGCGGCCGCCTCGCACGGGGCGAGGGCATCGGCCAGCCGCCTGCGGGCCCGGTCCGGATCGCTTTCGGTGAGGATCGCGCGCCGGGTCGCGGCGTCGACACCGGCCCGGTCCATGTACCAGCCGAGATGCTTGCGCGCGACCCGCACCCCCAGGTCGCGGCCGTAAAAGGCCAGCATGTCCTCGTAATGCGCCGCGACCATGTCGCTGAAGGCCGCGCCTTCGGGCACGTCGGGCGCCGGCGTGCCGAAGAGATCGGCGGCGATACGGGCCAGAAGCCACGGCCGTCCCTGCACGCCGCGCCCCACCATCACCCCCTCCGCGCCGGAGCGCGCCAGCGCCTGCCGCGCGGTCTCGGCGGAGGTGATGTCGCCATTGGCGATGACCGGGACCGAGACGGCCTCGGTGACCGCGCGGATCGCGTCCCAGTCGGCCGCGCCCCTGTAGAACTGGCAGCGCGTGCGGCCATGGATCGTGATCATCTGCACCCCGGCCCCCTGCGCCCACGCGGCGATCTGCGGCGCGTTCAGCAGGTCGTCGTCCCATCCCAGCCGGGTCTTCAGCGTCACCGGCACCCGCACCGCGCGCACGACCGCCTCGATCAGGCGCAGCGCGTGGTCCGGGTCGCGCATCAGCGCCGAGCCCGAGAGCCCGTTGGTGACCTTCTTGGCCGGGCAGCCCATGTTGATGTCGATGATCCGGGCGCCAAGATCCTCGGCCATGCGGGCCGCCTCGGCCATCCAGTGCGCCTCGCGCCCGGCGATCTGCACGGCAGTCCGCCCGTCGCCGGCGTCAAGCTCGGCGCGCGCCCGCACGGAGGGTTTCGCCTCGACCATTTCCTGGCTTGCCACCATTTCCGATACCACCAACCCGGCGCCGAACCGCGCCACGAGCTTTCGAAACGGAAGATCGGTGATGCCGGCCATGGGTGCCAGAAAAACCGGCGGTGAGAGCGGGATATCTGCCACTTGAATGGTCAAATGCCTAATCCTTGTGCATTTATGCCAATTAGCTAGCGCAAACAGGCATGGAAGGCAATGCGACCGAGATGGACAGCCCCGGGATTCCCGCCTAGAGAACGCCCATGACCACGGGGCAGGACAGGACAGCGGCGCTGATCGTCGCCGCCGGGCGCGGCATCCGCGCGGGCGGCGGGATTCCGAAACAGTATCGCGATCTCGGGGGGCGGCCGGTGCTGGCGCGGACGCTGGACGTGTTTCGCGCACATCCGGCCATCGACCGGATCCTCGTCGTGGCCAATCCCGACGACGCCGCCCATTTCGCCGGGTGCATCGGTCACGGGATCGAGACGGTGCCGGGCGGCGCGACCCGCGGCGGTTCTGTCCGCGCGGGGCTCGAGGCGCTCGCCGGCGACGGCGTCGCGCGGGTGCTGATCCATGACGCGGCCCGCCCGCTGCTGCCCCCGGCGGTGATCGACCGGGTCCTTGCCGCGCTGGACACCGCCCCCGCGGCGGCCCCCGCGCTGGCGGTCACGGACGCGCTCTGGCGCGGCACGGCGGGCGTCGTGACCGGCGTCGAGGATCGCGCCGGGCTTTACCGCGCACAGACGCCGCAAGGCTTCGACTTCGCGGCGATCCTCGCGGCTCACCGCGCGGATGACGGCAGCGCCGCGGACGACGTGGCCGTGGCCCGCGCCGCCGGGCTTGACGTGGCCATCGTCGCGGGGGATGAGGCCAACATGAAACTGACCACGGCGGCGGATTTCGACCGCGCCGCGGCACTGCTGGAGACGGATATGGACGTGCGCAGCGGCACCGGGTACGACGTGCACCGCTTCGGCCCGGGTGACCGGGTGACGCTCTGCGGCGTGGAGGTGCCCCATGACCGGGCGCTCCAGGGCCATTCCGACGCCGACGTCGCCATGCATGCGGTGACCGACGCGCTCTACGGGGCGCTGGCCGAGGGCGATATCGGGCAGCATTTCCCGCCCGACGATCCGCAATGGAAGGGCGCGGCCAGCGATATTTTCCTCGCGCACGCGGTGGCACGGGTCGCGGCGCGGGGCTTTCGCATCGCCAACGTGGACTGCACGATCATCTGCGAGCGGCCCAAGATCGGCCCCCATGCCGGCGCCATGCGCGCCCGCATGGCGGAACTGCTCGCCATCGCGCACGATCGCGTCAGCGTGAAGGCCACGACATCGGAACGGCTGGGCTTCACCGGCCGCGAGGAAGGGATCGCCGCCATGGCCGCGGCGACACTGGTCAGCACATGAACATGCCGCACCTCATCGCGACCTTCGGCTATGTCGGGCATCTCCGCCCGGCCTCTGGTACCTGGGGCTCGGCGGCGGCGATTCCCGCGGCCTGGGCCCTGCACCTTACCGGGGGCTTTCCGCTGCTGGCCCTCGCCACGATCCTGACGCTGGCGCTCGGCTGGTGGGCGACGACGGAATGGACCCGCGGAAAGACCGATCACGATCCTTCGGAGGTGGTCATCGACGAGGTGGTCGGCCAGTGGATCGCGCTCTTCCCCGTCTCGGCCGGCGCCTGGCATGTCGGCGCCGGGTTCACGGCGCTCTGGCCCGGCATTCTCGGGGCCTTCCTGCTTTTCCGTCTCTTAGACGTCTGGAAGCCGGGCCCCGTCGGCTGGGCCGACCGCCAGCCCAACGCCGCCGGGGTCATGCTGGACGACGTGGTGGCCGGCCTCTTCGCGGCGATCGGCGTGGCACTGGCCGCGGCGATCTCGCACGGGATGCTGATGTGACCCGCGCCCTGGCCGAGGACCTGCTGTCGACCTGCCGCACCGCGGGCATGACGCTCGCCACGGCCGAAAGCTGCACCGGCGGGCTGATCGCCGGGGCGATCACCGACATTCCCGGCAGCTCGGACGTATTCGATCGCGGCTTCGTGACCTATTCGAACGCCGCCAAGACCGAGATGCTCGGCGTTGCGCCGGCGACGCTGGACGCCCACGGCGCGGTTTCCGAGGCCACGGCGAAGGAAATGGCCACGGGCGCGCTGGCACGGTCCGCGGCCGGGCTCGCCGTGTCGGTCACCGGCATCGCCGGGCCGGGCGGCGGCAGCCCCGGCAAGCCCGAGGGGCGCGTCTGCTTCGGCCTGGCCCGCAAGGGCGCCGCCACCGTCGCCGAGACCGTGGATTTCGGCGCGCTCGGCCGCGACGCCGTGCGCCGCGCGACCGTCGAGCACGCGCTGCGCCTGCTGATCCGGGCGGCTCAGGCCGGCTGACGCAACAGCTCCGCCAGCGCCGCGACGTCGCCTGCCGTCACCGCCGACCAGAGCCGTTCGGCCCCCTCGGCGCCCAGCAGTGCCGCCCCCTTGGCGCGAAGCTTCGCCTGGCGGGTCTCCAGGCGCATCGGTGCCGCGAGATCATGCGCGGCCTCCAGCCGCTGCCCGTCGCTCAGCCACACCGACACGCGGGCGGCGGTCTCGGGCAGGGTCTCGTCCGTCTCGACCGTCACCTTGTCACGGAGCGCGACCAGCGCCGGGTCCGACGCGGCCCGGTCGCCGAAGGTGTCCAGCGCGCCGGTGTCCCGCCCGGCCAGGGCCATCGCCGCCGTCAGGCGATAGCTGAACTTGGCCTCGAGCCCGGTCCGCGGCGCGGGCTGGTTGCAGACCCGCAGCCAGCGCGGATGCGTGGTGACCGTCACCGCCGCCACGCCACCGGGCGCCACCCCCTGACCCGCGATCTCGCCAAGCGCCTCGAGCATGGCATGGGTGCCGTGGCAGCAGGCATGGAACTTGTGGCTGATCCCGTCGAAAAGCCAATCCGTCCCGAGACCGGCCAGCCCGGCGGGATCGGCCGCCCCGGCATGGGTCGGGCCGAAGCCTTGTTCGCCTTCGATCCCCTCGGGCGTCGAGACGAACCCGGCCGCGGCCAGCAGCGCCGCCTCGGTCCCGCTCTGCGCCGCGATGCCGGCGTTATAGGGCTTGCCCATCGTGCCGAATTGCGACTTGAGCCCCGCCGCCCGCGTCGCGGCCAGCCCAAGCGCATGGGCCGCGCGGCCGGCATCCAGCCCGAGCAGACGCGCCGCGGCGGCGGCCGCGCCGAAGGTGCCGGCCGTCGCGGTCTGGTGAAACCCGGTCTGGTAATGCCCGCGCCCGAGCCAGACCCCCACCCGGACCGACGCCTCGACGCCGACCAGCGCCGCGTCCAGCAGGGCCGCGCCATCGGCGCCGGTTCTCTCGGCCAAGGCCAGGGCGGCGGGAATCACCGCGACGCTGGGGTGCCCGATATGGGCGAAGTGGGTGTCGTCGTAGTCGAGCGCGTGGCTGGTCGCCCCGTTGACCAGCGCCGCCGCCCGGACCGGCAGGCGCGGGCCGGCGCCGATCACGCTGGCCTCCGCGGCGCCGCCATCGGCCAGCGCCAGCCCGCGCGTGATCCGTGCCACGGGCTCGTCCCGGCCGGCGATGCCGCAGACCGCCCAGTCAAAGAGCGAAAGACGCATCATCGCGCGCGTCGGCCTAGGGATACCGTCTGCCGGCATCTCTGCCGCGAAGGCGCCAAGCCGCGCCGTCACCGGTGCGGCGTCGTCAGCTCTCGCGTCCATAGAGCGCCTCCGCCCGTTTCTCGAAAGCCGCCACGATGCGCTGCATCGCCTCGTTGAAAACGACGCCGATAAGCGCCTGCAAGGTGCGCGAGCGGAACTCGAAATCGACGAAGAAATCGACCTCGCAGCCGCCCCCGGGCTGCGGGGTGAAATGCCAGTGGTTGTTCAGGTACTTGAACGGACCGTCGAGATACTCGACGTCGATCATCGTCTGGTCGGGCCGCAGCGTGACGCGTGACCCGAACCGTTCGCGGAACACCCGGAACGAGATCACCAGGTCGGCATCGAGCACCTCGCCCTCGTCGAAGGGGTGTCGCCCGCGGATGCGCGCGGCCGCGCACCAGGGCAGGAACGCGGGGTAAGAGTTCACATCCGCCACCAGGTCGTACATCTGCTGCGCCGAATAGGGCAGGTTCCGTTTTTCCGCATGCGTCGGCATGGCGCTCGCCTGTTCTGTGTTCCGGCGGTATAACCGCGGCGCCGTTTTTCCTAGGATGGCATCGGGAATGCAAGGGGACATCATGGACCATTCCGATTACGTGATCGACGAGATGATCTCGGCCAAGTCGATCGCCGCGCGCGTCGAGGAACTGGCGCGCGAGATCCACGCGCATTTCGCGGACACCGACAAGCTGGTCGTGGTCGGGCTTCTGCGCGGGTCTTTCGTCTTCATCGCCGATCTCGTGCGCGAGCTTGACCTGCCGGTGGAGGTGGACTTCCTCGAGGCGTCCTCCTACGGCAACGCGATGGAAAGCTCGCGCGAGGTGCGGATCCTCAAGGATCTGCGCGGCGAGATCGGCGGGCGCGACGTGCTGGTGGTGGAGGACATCGTCGATACCGGTTTCACGCTCGCCCACGTGGTCAAGCTGCTCCGCTCGCGCGAGCCGAAACGGCTGGAGGTCTGCGCGCTGCTCGACAAGCCGTCGCGCCGCGAGGTCGAGATCAAGGCCACCTGGACCGGCTTCGAGATCCCCGACGCGTTCGTCGTCGGCTACGGGATCGATTACGCGCAGCGCAACCGCAACCTGCCGCATATCGGCAAGGTCCGGCGCAAGGCCTGAGCCGATGCAGCTGCGCTGGCTGCTCCGGGCCGCGAAATGGGTCCATCGCCCGCCATCCCCGCGGCATGTCGTGCTGGTGCTGGCCGTCGTCGCGGCCTGCCTGCTGCTGGCCGCCTTCGAGCTTGTCTTCGGCTGGCCGGACGCGCTGGTGCCGGGGCGGGCCCCGGGCGCCGCCCTGCCCCGGTTCTGAGCGCTCAGCCGGCGAGGCGATCCCGGTCCGCGGCCAGCCCTTCGATCAGGGCCTCGCGCACCGCCCGGATACGCGGCACGTCGGCCATGTCGGCATGGCTGGCCACCCAGAGATCCACGCTGATATCCGTGCCCCTGTCCGGGCTGCGGACGAGGCGCTGATCCGCATCCCCCACCACGCAGGGCAAGAGCACGCGGCCGATCCCCGCCGCCGCCATCTCGCAGGCGACGACGAAACTGTCGGACCGTGCCACGATCCGGTCGGGCGGCACCTCGTCGGCCATCCATTGCCCGGCGACGGAGCGCGACAGCGTGCCGCCGAGCCCGATCCACCCCGCCGCGGGGGGCAGCGCGCCCACGGGCTCGTAGGCGGCGAAACCCAGGCGGGCGGGTGCCGCGCCGCGCAGGCCCTTGGGCAGTCCGAGCGCCGGGCGCACCGTTACCTCGGCATCGAGCCGGGACAGGTCGAGATGGGCATTGGTGCAGACCAGGTCGACGAAGACCTCCGGCGCGCGCTTGCGGAAGCGGCCGATCAGCCGCGGCAGGACATACTGCATGATCGTGTCCGTCGAGGTCACGCGCACGCGCCCCCGGAGCGCCGAATCATGGCCGGACAGGACCCGCTCGACCCCGTGCACGGCCGATTGCACGGCGCGCGCGGCCTCGAGCAGCGGACGCGTTTCTGGCGAGACACGCGTGCCACGCGCCGTCCGCTCGAACAGGGTTACGCCGTGGCGATCCTCGAAACCCGCGATCCGGCGCAGGACGGTGGCGTGGTTCACGCCAAGCTGCTTGGCCGCGGCATTCACCGATCCGGCCTCGGCCACGGCAAGGACGTAGCGCAGGTCATCCCAGGACGAGTTGTGATTCATCGCACAACTATATTGCGAAATCGCAGAGTTTTCAGCGAGAAATTCACAGGTAAACTCAAATTGCCGGTTCGACATATTTTCAGGAGTCTTCCATGAGCATTCTTCGCAGTTTCACCGCCGCCCTTCTCGGCCTGGGCGTCTTCGCGGGCCCGGCGCTCGCAGACGGGCATCTCGATGCGGCCGTCAAGGCCCGCAAGGCCCATATGCAGCTTTACGCCTTCAACCTCGGGCAGCTGGGCGGCATGGCCAAGGGTGAAATCGACTACGACGCCGCGGCCGCCGGAGCCGCCGCGGCCAACCTCGCCGATCTCGCGGCCATGAACCAGGCGCGCTACTGGCCCGAGGGCAGCGACAATTTCGCCATGGGCGAGGAGACCCGCACGCTTCCCGCGCTCTGGGACAATATCGACGACGTGATGAAGATCTCGGGCGATCTCGAGGAGGCAACGACCGCGCTGGCCTCCGCGGCCGGGCAGGACCTCGATTCGCTGCGCGCCGCGCTCGGCGACGTGGGCAAGGCCTGCGGGGCCTGCCACGAGGATTACCGCCAGTCCAACGACTGACGGATTTGTAAGACACGATCCGGGCAGGCGGTCCGCCGGGCCGCCTGTCCGCGTCTCTGAGGTCCCCCGATGGAACGCCTTTTTCTCTTTCTCCTGATCCTCGCGACGGCCGGGGCGCTGGGCTTCTGGCTGGTGACCCGGCCGGTGACCGCCGATCCCGACGCGCTGACCGGCCTGACCGGCGACGCCGCGCGCGGCGCGGCCGTCTTCCATGCCGGCGGCTGCGCCGGCTGTCACGCCGCCCCCGACGCCGAGGACGAGGCCCGGCTGGTGCTGGCCGGCGGACGTCGCTTCGAGTCGCCCTACGGCACCTTCGTGGCGCCCAACATCTCGCCCGACCCGGAACACGGCATCGGCGGCTGGGACACGCTGGACCTGGTCAACGCCATGCAGCACGGCGTCTCGCCCGGCGGCGCGCATTACTACCCGGCCTTTCCCTACACATCTTACGCGCGGGCCTCGGTTCAGGACGTCGTCGATCTGAAAGCCTATCTCGACACGCTGCCCGCCGATGCCACGCCAAACGCCCCGCACGAGATCGGCTTTCCCTTCAACATCCGCCGCAGTCTCGGCGCGTGGAAACGCCTCTTCGGCGACGACGGCTGGGTGGTCGCGGGCGACGGGCTCTCGCCCGAGGCGCTGCGCGGGCGCTACCTGGCCGAGAGCCTCGGTCATTGCGGCGAGTGCCATACGCCGCGGGGCGCCTTGGGACAGCTCGACATGGCGGCCTGGCTCGGCGGGGCGGCGAACCCGGCCGGGGACGGGCGGATCCCCAATATCACGCCGGGCGGGCTCGACTGGTCCGAGGGCGATATCGCGGCCTATCTCGAGACCGGGTTCACCCCCGAATACGACGTGGTCGGCGGCGAGATGGCGGAGGTGGTCGAGAATCTCTCGCAGCTCCCGCGCGAGGATCTCGCGGCGATCGCGGCCTATCTCAAGGCCGTGCCGGCGGTGGAATGAGGCTTACGCGCCCTCGAGCTTCCTGAGCCGGGCCTCGCGCAGCCGCGCGAAATCCTCGCCCGCGTGGTAGGAGGACCGCGTCAGCGGCGTGGCCGAGACCATCAGGAACCCCTTGCCATAGGCGGCCTTCTCGTAGCTGGCGAATTCCTCGGGCGTCACGAACCGGTCGACGGCGTGATGCTTGGGCGTCGGCTGCAGGTACTGGCCGATGGTCAGGAAATCGACGTCCGCCGCGCGCATGTCGTCCATGACCTGGGTGACCTGCTGACGCTCTTCGCCGAGCCCCACCATGATCCCGGACTTGGTGAACATGCTCGGGTCGATCTCTTTCACCCGCTGCAGCAGGCGCAGGGAATGGAAATACCGCGCCCCGGGCCGCACGTCGGGATAGAGCCCGGGCACCGTTTCGAGGTTGTGGTTGAAGACGTCGGGCTTCGCCGCCACGACGGTTTCCAGGACCGACGGATCGCATTTCAGGAAATCGGGCGTCAGGATCTCGATCGTGGTGTCGGGCGACTTGCGCCGGATCGCGCGGATCGTCATCGCGAAATGCTCGGCGCCGCCATCCTCGAGGTCGTCGCGGTCGACGCTGGTGATCACCACGTGGTTCAGGCCCAGTTTCTGCACCGCATCGGCCACCCGCGCAGGCTCGAACACGTCCAGCGCGTCGGGACGGCCGGTGGCGATGTTGCAGAAGGTGCAGCCGCGGGTGCAGATCTCGCCCATGATCATCATGGTGGCGTGGCCCGCGCTCCAGCATTCGCCGACATTGGGGCAGCCGGCCTCTTCGCAGACGGTCACGAGCTTGTTCTCGCGCATGATGTCGCGGGTCTGCTTGTAGCCTTCCGACGTCGGGGCCTTGACCCGGATCCAGTCGGGCTTGCGCGGCTGGGCGTTGTCGGGGCGATGCGCCTTCTCTGGGTGGCGCTGCTCGGGGATTTTCAGATCTCGCATGAAGCTCCTCTTTCCTGCCCGGAAAATAGTCCCTTTGGCAGAAAATGAAACGGGAAATTCCGGGAGACCGCCATGCACCGCCCGCAAGGCCCGCGCCGGCATCGCTTGCAGACCCCGCGCCAGTGCCTAGGATAGCCGGGCACCAGCAGGGACCACGCCGATGGATATCGACGGATCCGCCGACCGGCGCGCCGCGCACCGGCTCGACCGGCTGCAGAGCTATCTGCGCCAGATCGTCTATGGCGGCAATGACGGCATCGTCACGACCTTCGCCATCGTCGCGGGCTTCGCCGGCGCCGGCGCCGAGGGCGCGGCCGAGATCGGCGCGCTGGCCGTGCTCGTCTTCGGGCTGGCCAATCTCTTCGCCGATGCCGTGTCGATGGGGCTGGGCGAGTTCCTTTCCGCCCGCTCGGAGCGCGATCTCTACATGGGGGAGCGGGCCCGCGAGCTCGAGGAGATCCGCAGCCAGCCCGAACAGGAGGCGCGCGAGGTGTTCGAGCAGTTGCGCCAGCGCGGCCTCTCGCGCGAGGATGCCGAGACCACGGCCGAGATCCTCGTGCGCAATCCCGAGATCATGGCCGACTGGATGATGAGCTACGAGATGGGCATGGCCGACCCGCGCGACGACACGCCGGCGGTCAACGGGCTCTTCACCTTCGTCTCCTTCGTGCTCTTCGGCGCGGTGCCGCTCATCCCCTATTTCCTGATGGAGCCCACGGGCGCGACCTTCCGGCTCTCGGTCGGCGCGACCTTCCTCGCGCTGGTCGCGCTCGGCCTGCTGCGCTGGAACGCCACCGGCGAGCGGCTGCGGCGCTGCGTGGGCGAGACGGTGCTGGTCGGCGGCACCTGCGCCGTCGTCGCCTTCGCCGTCGGCATGATCGTGGGCGGTGGCGGCTGATCAGTATACCGTCGCATACGATCTAGCCAGGCGCGTCGTTTCACGATATAGAGCGCGCGAGATCGATTCATTTCCAGCGAGGGGCGTTCCAATGTCCAAGATCAAAGTCGAAAACCCGGTCGTCGAGCTCGACGGCGACGAGATGACCCGGATCATCTGGGATTTCATCAAGCAGAAGCTGATCCTGCCCTATCTCGACATCGACCT
>CAJXYS010000019.1 GCA_913063035.1 uncultured Maritimibacter sp.
CTCAGCTACGATCACCGCATCGTCGACGGCAAGGGGGCGGTGACCTTCCTCGTGCGCGTCAAGGAGGCGCTCGAGGACCCGCGCCGCCTGCTGATGGATCTCTGAGGAGGATCCCCGATGTTGAACGACGAGCTTTCCATACTCGCCCTCTACGGGCTCTATGTCGCCATCACCCTTGTCCTGCAGGCCACGGGCGCGATGCAGCAGCTCGGCATGGGCTACCTGCTGTCCTCGCGGGACGAGGGGCGCACCGCCAGCGGCATGGCCGCCCGGCTCGAACGCGCGCTCTGGAACTCGGTCAGCGCGATGGCGCTTTTCGCACCGGCCGTCCTGATCCTCGAGGCGCGCGGCGCCTTCTCGGACGCCACGCTCATGGCCGCGCAGGTGTTCCTGATCGCGCGGGTGATCTACGTGCCCACCTATGCCTTCGGGGTTATCGGCGTGCGCTCGCTGGCCTGGGCCGCAGGTTTCTTCGCCACCATCATCCTTTACCTGCTCGCGCTCTGAGCGGATGTCGGCGGAACTCACCGTCCTCGCGCTCGCCGGGCTTCTGCAGGCGGTCCAGTACGTGCTGATGGCCGTGCCCGCCAACCTGGAGCTTGGCCCGGGCTACACGGCCGGGCCGCGCGACGACGCGCCGCCGCGGGTGCTCTCGGCGCGGACCGGTCGCCTGGTGCGGGCGCTCGACAATCACTTCGAGGCGCTGATCCTCTTCACCCTGGCCGTGGTCGTCGTCACCCTGTCGAACCAGGCGACCGCGCTCACCGCCGCGCTGGCATGGCTCTACCTCGCCGCGCGGGTGCTCTACATCCCGGCCTACGCCTTCGGCTGGCGACCCTGGCGGTCGGTGATCTGGCTGGTCGGCTTCGGATCATCCATTCTGATCATAATTGCAGCCCTCCGGGGGGCGCTGGGCGGTGCATAAGGTTTGTGCAACCCGCCCGCATGTGTTGTGAATAGGGGCAAAGGCCCAAGGAGAAGAACATGGCAAGCTACGACGTCATCGTGATCGGCAGCGGCCCCGGCGGCTATGTCTGCGCCATCCGCTGCGCCCAGCTGGGACTGAAGACGGCCTGCGTCGAGGGGCGCGACACCCTCGGCGGCACCTGCCTCAACGTGGGCTGTATCCCGTCCAAGGCGCTGCTGCACGCCACGCACCAGTTGCACGAGGCCGAGGAGAACTTCGCCAAGATGGGCCTGACGGGCAAGGCGCCGTCGGTCGACTGGAAGGCGATGATGGCCTACAAGGACGACACCATCGGGCAGAACACCAAGGGCATCGAGTTCCTGTTCAAGAAGAACAAGGTGGACTGGATCAAGGGCTGGGGCCAGATCGCCGGCCAGGGCAAGGTCAAGGTCGGCGACGAGACCCACGAGGCCAAGAACATCGTGATCGCCACCGGCTCCGAGCCGGCCAGCCTGCCGGGCGTCGAGATCGACGAGAAGACCGTCGTCAGCTCCACCGGCGCGCTGGCGCTGTCGAAGATCCCGAAGAAGATGGTGGTGATCGGCGCCGGCGTGATCGGGCTCGAGATGGGCTCCGTCTACAGCCGCCTCGGCGCCGAGGTCACCGTGGTCGAATATCTCGATCACATCACGCCCGGCATGGACGGCGAGGTGCAGAAGGGCTTCCAGCGGCTGCTGAAGAAACAGGGGCTCGACTTCGTCATGGGGGCGGCCGTGCAGTCGGTGGAAAAACTCAAGACCAAGTGCAAGGTCACCTACAAGCTCCGCAAGGACGACAGCGACGCGACCGTCGATGCCGACGTGGTCCTGGTCGCGACCGGCCGCCGCCCCTACACCGGCGGGCTGGGTCTCGAGGCCGCGGGCGTCGAGACGACCGAGCGCGGCATGGTCAAGACGGACCCGCACCGCAAGACCAGCGTGGACGGCATCTGGGCCATCGGCGACGTGATCGCCGGCCCGATGCTCGCCCACAAGGCCGAGGACGAGGGCATGGCCGTGGCCGAGTCCATCGCCGGCCAGGCGGGCCATGTGAATTACGACGTGATCCCGAGCGTCATCTACACCCATCCCGAGGTCGCCGCCGTCGGCAAGACCGAGGAACAGCTCAAGGACGAGGGCCGCGCCTACAAGGCCGGCAAGTTCAACTTCATGGGCAACGGCCGCGCCAAGGCCAACTTCGCCGCAGACGGCTTCGTCAAGATCCTCGCCGACAAGGAAACCGACCGGATCCTCGGCGCCCACGTGATCGGGCCGATGGCGGGCGACCTGATCCACGAGGTCTGCGTGGCGATGGAATTCGGCGCCGCGGCCGAGGATCTCGCCCGCACCTGCCATGCGCATCCGACCTTCTCCGAAGCCATGCGCGAGGCCGCCCTCGCCTGCGGCGACGGGCCGATCCACAGCTGACGCGGCACCCCCTGCCCCGCCCGGGACAGGGGGCTTCACCGTTCACGGCCATCGGCGTCCCCGCCTGTGCCGCGCCGGTACCCTCCCGCGCCGGGGTTAAGGCAGGGTAAAGGCGCGCTTCATCGTTCCGGAAATATCCTCGGGGGTGAATTGGCCCCGCCCGCGGGGCCAAGAGGGGGCGGAAAGCCCCCTGCCCTAGCCCACCAGCATGCGAAGGCCCTGGGTCACGTCCGTCCGCACGGCCAGCCGGAGCCCCGGCTCGTCACCCGCGCGCAGCGCCGCCAGGATCATGCGGTGATTGAGCGGCGGCTCGGTGCGCTGCAGCCGGCCGTAGAGATGGCGCATCGTGGGGCCGAGCTGCAGCCAGACCGTCTCGGCCATCGCCAGCATGGCCGGGGCCTGCGCCCGAAGGTAGAGGCTGCGGTGGAATTCCAGGTTCGCGCGGATATAGCCGACCGAGTCCTGCTTGGCGATGACCTGCGCGATCGTGGCGTTGATGCTCTGCATCCGGTCGATCAGCGCGATATGCGCCCGCGGCAGCGCCCGCGCGGCCAGTTCCGGTTCCAGCAGCGCGCGCAACGCCGCAAGCTCCTCGATCCGCTCGGGGCCAAGATCCGGCGTGGTGATCCGCCCCGAGGACGACAGCGTCAGCGCGCCTTCCGCCGCGAGCCGCCGGACCGCTTCGCGGGCCGGCGTCATCGACACACCGAAACTCTTGGCCAGCCCCCTGAGCGTCAGGGGTTGGCCCGGGGCCAGCTCGCCATGCATGATCTGCGTGCGAAGCTTGCGGTAGACCCGGTCATGGGCGGCGGCGGTCGTGTCGGCGGGGCGCGGGGATATCAGCATGGGCGGATTGTGATCACGTTCCGCGGTGCGGTCAACGACTGCCGAAATCGAAACGGTGCAGGGCGGGCCCCTCGGCCCGGAGCCAGGCGCGGGGCGCCTCGTAGCCGGGGCAGAGCTGCCGGACCACCGCCCAGAAGGCCGGGGAATGGTTCATTTCCGCCAGGTGCGCCACCTCGTGCGCCGCGACGTAGTCGAGCACCTCGGGCGGCGCCATCACCAGGCGCCACGAATACATCAGCCCGCCGCGCGCCGAACACGACCCCCAGCGCGAGCGCGTGTCTCGCAGCGTGATCCCGGCATAGCCGCGTCCGAGCGCCGCCGCATGCAGATCGGAGGCCGCCGCCAGCCGCGCCCGCGCGGCCCCGATCAGGAACGCCCGCAGCCGGGCGGGCACCTGCCCGGGCCGGCCCGGCACGTGCAGCGCGCCGTCCTCCGCCCAGGCTGTCCGGCCCGTGCCGGGGCGAATCTCCAGCGTCCGGCCCTCGAAGGGCAGGGTTCCCCCGACCGCCGGCACGATCCGCGGGCGGGCCTCGGCCACATGCGCGCGCAGCCAGCCCGCCCTCTCGCGCAGGAAGGCCAGCGCCTCGCGCTCGGGCACGCGGCGGGGCAGGGTCAGCGTGACCCGCCCGTCCAGCCGCGAGACCCGCAGCGACAGCCGCCGCGCCCGCGCGGACCGTCTCAGCTTCACCGCGACGGGTGGATCGCCCGGCAATGTCAGCTCTGTCATCCGGCCTGGTCCCTCGCCAACTTCCCGTCCCGGACTATGCGCCAAAACCACGCCGGATGCAGGGGCAAATCGCCCGGCGTTTCGCGGCTGCGGAAAGGCTTTGACAAAGCCTCGCCATTTTGGCAGTTGGCACCGATTGACGCGACATCAGCAAAGCCAAGAGGAATCTGATGCCCAAGGAAGAATGGGGCGTGAAACGACTCTGCCCCAATTGTTCGACCCGCTTCTACGATCTGCAGCGGAACCCGATGACCTGTCCCGCCTGCGGGCACAGCTTCGACCTCGAATCGCTGACCGGCGCAAAGTCGCAGTCCACCGCCTCGAGCCGCAAGGCGAAGCCGGCCAAGGCCGCGGCGCCCGCCGAAGAGGCCGAGGTCATCGAGGATGACAACGACTCCGATGTCAGCCTGGGCGATGACGTGCTCGAGGACGACGACGAGGATTCCGTCGATCTCGACGACCTCGCCGACGTCCCGGCCGAGGGCACCGACGAGAGCTGATCCGCCGCATTTTTGCACTTGATCTAGGCGGGTCGCTTCAATATCTACCCTCTGGCGAGCGGGACAGCTCGCCCTCGGTGGGGCCATAGCTCAGTTGGGAGAGCGCTTGAATGGCATTCAAGAGGTCAGGGGTTCGACTCCCCTTGGCTCCACCAAATTTCCCCGCGGACACCGACGGCAGGCGCTGAGGACACGGTCCGGCGGCCCCGATGCCGCATCCCGCGCTTTTCCGCTGGCCAGGGCCCGGCCGGGGGTGTAACGCCCGCGGTGACATCACTCGTATACTCCTTTGACGGACATTTCCCCGATGGATCTGAGAAACATCGCCATCATCGCGCATGTCGATCATGGCAAGACAACCCTCGTGGACGAACTGCTCAAGCAGTCCGGCGCCTTCCGCGAAAACCAGGCGGTCGCCGAGCGCGCGCTCGATTCCAACGATCTCGAACGCGAGCGGGGGATCACCATCCTCGCCAAGGCGACGAGCCTGGAATGGGGCAGCACGCGCATCAACATCGTCGACACCCCGGGGCATGCCGATTTCGGGGGCGAAGTCGAACGGATCCTCTCGATGGTGGACGGTGTCGTCCTGCTCGTCGACGCGGCCGAGGGGCCGATGCCCCAGACCAAGTTCGTCACCTCGAAGGCGCTGGCGCTGGGCCTGCGCCCGATCGTCGTGCTGAACAAGGTCGACAAACCGGACGCCGAACCGGACCGCGCGCTCGACGAGGTCTTCGATCTCTTTGTCGGCCTCGGCGCCGATGACGACCAGCTCGATTTCCCGGTGCTCTATGCCTCCGGCCGCTCGGGCTGGGCCGATGCCGAACTCGACGGGCCGCGCCGGGACCTGGTGGCGCTCTTTGACCTTATCGTCGCCCATGTTCCGCCGCCGGACCAGATCGCCGCGCAGCACGGCCCGTTCCGGATGCTGGCAACCACGCTCGGCGCCGATCCGTTCCTTGGCCGCATCCTTACCGGCCGCGTGGAGAGCGGCACGCTTCGAACCGGCATGACGCTGAAGGCGCTCTCGCGCGATGGCGCACAGCTGGAGTCGTTCCGCGTCGCCAAGATCCTGGCGTTCCGCGGATTGGGACAGCAGCCGATCGAGGAAGCCGTCGCCGGCGACATCGTGACCCTCTCGGGCATGTCGAAGGCCACGGTGGCCGACACGCTCTGCGATCCGGCCGTGACCGATCCGATCCCCGCCCAGCCGATCGACCCGCCGACGATCTCGGTCACATTCGGGATCAACGACAGCCCGCTGGCCGGGCGCGAGGGCAGCAAGGTGCAGTCGCGGGTCATCCGCGACCGGCTGATGAAGGAAGCGGAATCGAACGTTGCCATCCGCGTCAGCGACACGCCCGGCGGCGAGGCCTTCGAGGTCGCGGGCCGCGGCGAATTGCAGATGGGCGTCCTGATCGAGAACATGCGCCGCGAGGGCTTCGAGCTTTCGATCTCGCGCCCGCAGGTGCTGACCCGCGACGAGAACGGCCAGCGTCTCGAACCGGTCGAGGAAGTCACCATCGACGTGGACGACGAGTATACCGGCGCCGTCATCGAGAAGCTGACCGGCCCGCGCAAGGGCGATCTCGCCGAGATGAAACCGGCCGGCCAGGGCAAGACCCGGATCGTCGCCCACGTGCCCTCGCGCGGCCTGATCGGCTACCACGGCGAGTTCCTGACGGACACGCGCGGCACGGGCGTGCTGAACCGCGTCTTCCACGGCTGGGCGCCCTGGAAAGGGGCCATCCCCGGGCGCCGGGCGGGCGTTCTGATCTCGATGGAGGCGGGACAGTCGGTCGCCTACGCGCTGTTCAACCTCGAAGAGCGCGGGCGCATGTTCATCGGCGCGCAGGAGCCCGTCTACGAAGGCATGATCATCGGCGAGCACGCCCGTGAGAACGACCTCGAGGTCAATCCGCTCAAGGGCAAGAAGCTGACCAATGTCCGCGCCTCCGGCAAGGACGACGCGGTGGTTCTGACGCCGCCCGTGCGAATGAGCCTCGAAGAGGCCATCGCCTATATCGACGAGGACGAGCTGGTCGAGGTCACGCCAGGCGCGATCCGGCTGCGCAAGCGTTTCCTCGATCCCCACGAGCGCAAGCGCCAGGCCCGCGCCGCGGGCTGAAGACACTCAGGGAGCCGCAGGGGTCAGCCGGCCGATCACGGTCACCCCCGCCCCGTCCGGCCCGCCCTGCCCGGCCCGGACCAGCACGATCTCGCCGGACCGCGGCGCGATGCCGGTCAGCGCGCGGATATTCACCTGGTGCGTCACCATGATCGAGCGCCCCGTCGCGGGCAGCGCGCGGATGCGATCAAGCGTTGCACGGGTCCGCGGCCCGGCCCGCTCGCGCTGCCCGAAGAAGGAGTTGAGCGCCGGCATCTCGACGACCGCACCGACATCCAGCAACGCTGCCGTTTCGCGGCAGCGGCACCACTGGCTGCTCAGAACGCGGTCGATCTCCAGGTCCCGCGCGCGGATCGCTGCGCCGATCGCGCGCGCCTGCGCCCGCCCGTCCGCGTCGAGGTTGCGCTGCGTCGCGCAGTCGTCGAGCCGGAACGCCTCCGGGTCGCCGATGCCGGGCGCCAGGGCATGGCGCATCAGCGCGACCACACCCTCGCCTGCAAAGGCAGTCCAGGCGCTGTCCCCCGCCCGGGCATCCGCCGGGCCGAGGAAAAGCAGTGCGGTCAGGAGTGCAGCCCAGCGTCTCATGGCGAAACAAGTAGCGGCGCGCATCCGCGCGCCAAGCCTTTTCTCTCGCCCGGGCCTGCGGCCCGCGGCTCGGGGCCTCCGGCGGGGATATTTCTGCCACTTGGATGCGATCACCCCCGTCCAAGTGGTCCAAGTATCCCCGCCGGAGGCATGAATCCCGGGGCCGAAGGCCCCGCTTTCGCGTTTGCATCATCTCGCGGCGCATGCTCAACTCCGCGAAAAAGGAGAGGCCGCATGTCCAGGGATCCGCTTCTTCAGCCTTATCGGCTCAGGCATCTGACCTTCCGCAACCGGCTCATGTCCACGGCTCACGAGCCCGCCTATTCCGAGGACGGTCTGCCGGGCGACCGGTACCGGCTCTATCATACGGAAAAGGCCAAGGGCGGTATCGGGCTCAACATGACTGCCGGTTCGGCCGTGGTGTCGCCGGACAGCCCCGAGGCTTTCGGGAACCTGCATGCCTACAAGGACGAGATCGTCGCGCCGCTGCGCCGCCTGGCCGAGGAGAGCCACGCGCACGGCGCCGCGGTGATGATCCAGCTGACCCATCTCGGGCGGCGTACGAATTGGAACAAGGGCGACTGGCTGCCGGTGCTCTCGGCTTCGCCGGTACGTGAACCCGCGCACCGGGCTTTTCCGAAAGAGGCCGAGGAGTGGGACATCGACCGCATCGTCGCGGATTACGCGGCCGCCGCCGAACGGATGCAGGCGGCCGGTCTCGACGGGATCGAGTTCGAGGCCTATGGCCACTTGATGGACAGTTTCTGGTCGCCGGCGACCAACCATCGCACGGATGCCTATAACGGCGATCTCGACGCGCGTCTGCGCTTTGCGCGGCGGGTGATCGACGCGGTGCGGGACGCGGTCGGCCCGGAGTTCATCGTCGGCATCCGCATGGTCGCGGACGAGGACTGGGAGAAGGGCCTCTCGCGCGCGGAAGGCGTCGAGATCGCCCGGCGGCTGATCGGGACCGGGAAGATCGATTTCCTCAACCTCATCCGCGGCCATATCGAGACCGACGCGGCCCTCTCGCGGGTCATCCCGGTGCAGGGCATGGCAAGCGCGCCGCATCTCGACTTCGCGGGCGAGGTGCGGGCGGCCACGGCCTTCCCGGTGTTCCATGCCGCGCGGATTCCCGACACGGCGACCGCCCGGCACGCGATCGCGGAGGGCAAGCTCGACATGGTCGGCATGACCCGGGCACATATCGCGGACCCGCATATCGGCCACAAGCTTTCTAAGGGCCAGGAGGACCGTATCCGGCCCTGCGTCGGCGCCACCTATTGTCTTGACCGGATCTACGAGGGGGGCAGCGCGCTCTGCATCCACAACGCCGCGACGGGGCGCGAGGCGCGGATGCCGCATGTGATCCGCCCGACCGAGGGGGCGAAGCGGCGCGCCGTGGTGGTGGGAGCCGGCCCTGCCGGGCTCGAGGCGGCACGGGTCGCGGCCGAACGCGGGCACAGCGTCACCGTGCTCGAGGCCGCGGACCGCGCCGGCGGCCAGGTCGCGCTGCTGGCACAGAACCCGCGGCGGCGCGAGATGATCGGGATCATCGACTGGCGGTGCGCGGAACTCGACCGCCTGGGCGTCGAGATCCGCTTCAACACCTTTGCCGAAGCCGAGGACGTGCTGGCGCTGTCGCCGGAGATCGTCGTCGTGGCGACCGGCGGGCTGCCGCAATGCCCCCCGCTCGCGGCCGGGGAGGATCTGACCGTGTCCAGCTGGGACATCCTGGCAGGCACGGTGAAGCCCGCCGGCCGGGTTCTGGTCTATGACGACAATGGCGGGCACCAGGGCATGAGCGCGGCGGAGACGATCGCGCGGAGCGGCGCCCGGCTGGAACTGATGACGCCAGAGCGGTTCTTCGCCCCGGATGTGGGGGGTCTGAACCATGTGCCCTACATGAAGGCGCTTCACGAGGCGGGGGCCACGATCACCATCAATACACGCCTCGAGTCGGTCGAACGCCGCGGCAACGCGCTCTGTGCGCGGCTCCGCTCGGATTTCGCGCCCGGCTGGCAGGACGAACGCATGGTGGACCAGGTCGTCGTCGAGCACGGCACGGCCCCGCTGGACGAGCTGTATTTCGCGCTTAAACCCGGGGCGCGGAACGCTGGCGCGGTGGACTACGACGCCCTGATCGCGGGCGCACCGCCCTTTCCCGAGACAAACAGCGAAGGGCGCTATCTTCTTTACCGCATCGGGGACGCCGTGGCGGCGCGCAACATTCATGCCGGGATCTACGACGCGCTGCGCTACGGACTGACCTGGTAGGCCCGCTCAGCCGATATATCCGCCCAGCCGCCGGATCCGCGCCTCGAAGCCCTGGATGCGATCGGTCGCGGCGTCGGAGCGCGCCGCCATCTCGGCAAGGATCAGTTCCGCGACCAGGATCGCGGACATCTGCGAGGGCATGATCTGCGGTCCGGACATCGGCAGCGGCACGACAAGCTCGGCACCCTCGGCGATCGGCGCGGCGTAGCTGTCGGTCAGCGCGATGATCCGGGCGCCGCAGTCCCGCGCGATCTCGCAGGCGCGGACGACCTCGGCCGAGTAGTAGGAAAACGTTATCGCGACCAGAACGTCCTCGGGGCCGGTTTCGCTGATCGTGTCCATGATCGCGCCCGGAACGGTGACGGGTGGCGCGAAATTCGGGAATGCCATGCGCCCGAGATAGGCGAAGTAATGCGCCGCGCCGTAGCAGCTGCGCACACCGACGCAGTGGACGCTGCGCGCGGTGCCAAGTATCGCCGCGGCCTCGCAGGCCAGGCGGTTCATCTCGGGGCTGAACAGCGCCTCGACATTGGACAGCGCGGCCGCCCGCACCGAGTCGAACACGTCCTCGTCGTCACGGTTACGCAGCGCCGCCGCCCGCGCGGAATAGGCCAGCGTCGTGCCGCGCAGCGCCTCCTGGAAGGCGGCGCGACAGGCCTCGTAGCCGTCGAAGCCAAGCCCGTGGGCGAGGCGGACGACCGTGTTCGAGTTGACCTGGGCTTCGGATGCAAGCCCGCGAACGGACTGGAAGGCCAGTTCATGTGGTCTGTCCAGAAGCCACCCGGCGAGCGTCGCCAGTTGCGGCGCGCCCTCCTGGGAAAGGGTTCGCAGCTTGTCGGTGAGGGTCTTCAGCGTGCCTGTCTGACCGTCCGCCATGTTCGCTCCCTTCGTTTTGCCCGAGATCGATAGACACGGATGATAGCTTACCTTGACATGTTGAACACATTCGTTTCACCTTTTCGCCGCTCGCCGCGTGCGCGGCTGACAGTGTGCATATCAAGGGAGACGTAAGATGAAGAAGCTAATCCTTGGCGCGGCCGCCGCGCTTGCCACGGGGCTTGCCGCCCCGGTTGCCACGGCGCAGGACCAGCAGTTTATTTCGATCGGAACCGGGGGCGTCACCGGCGTTTACTATCCGACCGGCGGCGCGATCTGCCGCCTGGTGAACCGCGACCGCAAGGAGCATGGCATCCGCTGCGCCGTCGAGTCGACCGGTGGCTCGGTCTACAACATCAACACCATCAAGGCCGGCGAGCTGGAATTCGGCGTCGCCCAGTCGGACTGGCAGTACCACGCCTATAACGGCACCTCGCGGTTCGCGGACAACCCGTTCCCGGAAATCCGCGCCGTCATGTCGGTGCATCCCGAACCCTTCACACTGCTGGTGCGCGGCGATAGCGGCATCGAGAGCTTCGAAGGCATCAAGGGCAAGCGCGTGAACGTCGGCAACCCCGGCTCCGGCCAGCGCGCCACGATGGAAGTCGTGATGGAAGCGTTCGGCATCGGCATGGACGACCTGGCGCTCGCGACCGAGTACAAGGGCTCGGAGATGGCCAAGCAACTCTGCGACGGCAACATCGACGCGATGATCTACACGGTCGGCCACCCGGCCGCGGCGATCCAGGAAGCCACCACGACCTGCGACGTGCAGCTCGTCGACGTGGCCGGTGCGCCCATCGATCAGCTCGTGGCGGACAACCCGTTCTACCGCGTCGCCACCATCCCGGGCGGCATGTATGCCGGCAACGACCAGGAGACGACCACCTTCGGCGTGGGCGCAACCTTCGTGACCTCGGCATCGATCCCGGAAGACACGGTCTATGTCGTCGCCAAGGCCGTGATGGAAAACATCGACGACTTCAAGCAGCTGCACCCGGCCTTCGCCAATCTCGACCCGTCGCAGATGGTCAAGGACGGCCTGTCCGCGCCGCTGCACCCAGGCGCCGAGAAGGCGTACAAGGAACTGGGTCTGCTGGACTGACCAGCCCCCGAAACGCCCGGCCCCGTGCCGGGCGTTTCACCCCGGACGATCTCATTTTTTTCTAGGGAAAAGCCATGAGCGACCAGCCCGAGCTTGATCGGTCCGCCGACGATATGGTGGCCGAAACCGACACCGGCGCGCGCGATCCTTCGGCCGCCTGGCAGGCCAGGCTGATCATCGGGACCTGTATCGCGTGGTCCGTGTTCCAGCTCTATATCGCCTCGCGGCTGCCCGGCGTCGTGGCGCAGGCCACCGGCATGGGGATTTTCGCCAATATTGTTGCCCAGGCCCGGTTCGTGCACCTGGCCTTTGCAATCATGTTGGCCACGCTGGCCTTCCCGCTGTTCAAGTCCTCCCCGCGCGACAGGGTTCCGTTCTATGACTGGATCCTGATGGCCCTCGGCGTCGCGGCCTGTCTCTATCTCGTGGTCTTCCGCTTCGAGATCGCGGATCGGCCGGGGCTCTGGAACACGACCGACATCACCATGTCCGCCATAGGGATGACGGTCCTCATGATATCGGTCTACCGGTCGCTCGGCCTGCCGCTGGTCGTCGTCGCGAGCTGCTTCATCCTGTTCGCCTTCTTCGGCGGCTATTCCGAGTGGGCGCGCAACATCACGAACTATGGCGGCGCGTCCCTTTCGAAGGCGCTCGGGCACTACTGGATGCAGACCGAGGGGGTCTTCGGGGTGGCCCTCGGCGTGTCCACCACGATGATCTTTCTCTTCGTCCTGTTCGGCGCGCTGCTGGACAGGGCCGGTGGCGGCAACTGGTTCATCAAGGTCGCCATCGCGCTGCTCGGCGCGCTGCGCGGCGGGCCGGCCAAGGCGGCCGTCCTGAGCTCGATGATGACCGGCATGATCTCGGGAAGCTCGATCGCCAACACCGTCACGACCGGCACCTTCACCATCCCGCTGATGAAACGGATCGGATTCCCGGCGGAAAAGGCCGGCGCGGTCGAGGTGGCCAGTTCCACGAACGGGCAGCTCACGCCGCCCGTCATGGGGGCCGCGGCCTTCCTCATGGTCGAATACGTCAACATTCCCTATATCGACGTGGTGAAACACGCCTTCCTGCCGGCGGTGATTTCCTACATCGCGCTTCTCTATATCGTGCATCTCGAAAGCCTGAAGATCGGGCTCAAGGGGCTCGAGAAACCGGGGCGCCGCATCGGCGTCCTCATGATCATGATCCTGTTCCTCTCGGGCTTCATCTTCCTGGGGATCTGCACCTTCCTGATGATCGGGCTGCGCATGGTGCTCGATCCCTTCATGGGCGAAAGCGTTTATGCCGCCGTCGCCCTGCTGGCGGTTCTCTACATCGCGCTCGTGGCGGTCGCCGCCCGCTACCCCGACATCGCCATGGACAAGGACGAAGACGGTCCGCCGACGGCGCCCCGCCTCACGCCCACGCTGATCGGCGGGGCCTATTTCGCGATCCCGATCTTCGTTCTCATCTGGAACCTGATGGTGCGCACGGACAGCCTCGACCGGCTGTCGCCGGCGCTCTCGGCGCTGTGGGCCACCGTCTTCATGATCGTCATCGCGCTCACGCACCGTCCGTTGAAGGCGATGTTCCGCAGCCAGGGCTTCGGGACGGAACTCGCCCGGGGCTGGCGCGATTTCGTCGACGGCCTGATCCTCGGCGCGCGCAACATGATCGGCATCGGCGTCGCCACCGGCGCCGCGGGCATCATCGTCGGCACGATCAGCCTGACAGGCGCGCACCAGGTGATCGGCCAGGTGATCGAGGTCATCTCCGGCGGCAACCTGATTATCCTGCTGGTGCTCGTGGCGGTGCTGTCGCTGATCCTCGGGATGGGTCTGCCGACGACGGCCAACTACATCGTCGTCTCGTCGCTCATGGCCCCCGTGATCGTGAGCGTGGGCGCACAATCGGGCCTGATCGTTCCGCTGATCGCCGTGCACATGTTCGTCTTCTACTTCGGCATTCTGGCGGACGACACGCCGCCGGTGGGCCTGGCCGCCTATGCCGCGGCCGCGATCAGCCGCGGCGATCCGATCCGGACCGGCGTGCAGGGCTTCGCCTATGACATCCGCACGGCGCTGCTGCCGTTCCTCTTCATCTTCAACACGGATCTGCTGTTGATCGACGTGGGCTTTGCGAAGGCCATTCTGGTCTTCTTCGTGTCGCTGATCGCGATGCTGCTCTTTGCGGCTGCGACACAGGGATACTTCATCGCGAAGTCCCGGAAGTGGGAATCGGTCGCGCTGCTCTTCATCGCGTTCATGCTGTTCCGGCCGGATTTCTTCCTCGACCAGGTCAGCGAACGTTACGCCACGGCCACCGGTCCGGCCGGCCTGACCCTGATGGACGAGACCGCCGACGGCAAGGACATCCGCCTCGTGGTCGAGGGACCGGATTTCGACACGGGGGAAATGAAACCGACCACCATCACGGTTCCGGCGATCGCGGACGACGCGCTGGCCGCGCTCGAGGCGCAGGGACTTCTGGTGCGCGAGGAAAGCGGCGCGCTGCTGCTGGACGAGCCCTTCCCGGGGACGCCGCATTTCGAGAGCCTCGGGATCGGCTACGACTTCTACGGCGACCAGCCGGTGACCATCACGACCGTCGAGGTGGAAAACGAGCGCTGGCCGAAGGAACTCTTCTTCATCCCGGCGCTGATCCTGCTGGCGGGGATCGTGTTGATCCAGCGCCCGCGCGCCACCCAAGCCGCCTTCTGAAGGAGCCCCGTGATGTTTTCCGCCATTCTTCTGCCCATCGACCTCGAGGACGACGGCGGCGCCGCGCGCGCGGCCGAGGCCGCGCTGCGCCTTGCCCGGCAAGAGGACGCCAAGCTCCACGTGCTCAGCGTGCTGCCGGATTTCGGCATGTCGATCGTCGGCTCCTATTTCAAGAAAGGCTTCGAGCGCGAGGCCACCGCCGAGGCGGAAACCAAGCTCAATGCCTGGATCGCCGATCACGGGCTCGATGCGGCCGGGGCGACCCCGCACGTGGCCCATGGCAAGATCTATGACGAGATCATCCACGCCGCGGACGCCTTCGGCTGCGACGCCATCGTGATGGGCGCTCACCGGCCGGAGTTGCAGGACTACCTCCTCGGGCCGAACGCGGCGCGGGTGGTCCGGCACGCCAAGCAATCGGTTTTCGTCGTCCGCGACGTCTGAGCGGCCTCCGCAGGCACGGCGCGCACCCGCGACGGCGGAACCTGCCCCCCCTCGATCCCGCTGCCGGCGGTCACCGGACCCCGCTGTCATGCCCGCGGCACGGCCCCTGCCATGCCGGGCAACGGATGCCACGGGATCGCGCCGCGGTGTTCCGGCCAAGTTGCGTTACACGATGGATGGATTTTTTCCGTTTAGGTAACATTAATTCTTGCCAGATGCCCCCGGCGCTGCTATTACCGACCATGCGGTCGGCTAATTTCGCCGCCACGATTCGGGAGGACAGCACGCCCATGAGCGCATTCATCTGCGACGCCATCCGCACGCCCATCGGCCGTTACGGCGGCGCACTCTCCACCGTGCGGGCCGACGATCTGGCCGCCGCGCCCATTGCCGCCCTGAAAGACCGCAACTCCGGCGTGGACTGGGCCGCGGTCGAGGACGTGATCTACGGCTGCGCCAACCAGGCCGGCGAGGACAACCGCAACGTGGCGCGTATGGCCGCGCTCTTGGCGGACCTGCCGGTGGAGGTGCCGGGCACGACGATCAACCGGCTCTGCGGCTCGGGCATGGACGCGGTCGGCATGGCCGCGCGGGGAATCCGCGCCGGCGACTACGACATGGTCATCGCCGGCGGCGTCGAAAGCATGAGCCGCGCCCCCTTCGTGATGCCCAAGGCAGAGGCCGCCTTCTCGCGCGCGAACGCGGTCTACGACACCACGATCGGCTGGCGTTTCGTGAACCCGCGCATGAAATCCGCCCACGGCGTCGACTCGATGCCGGAGACCGCGGACAACGTCGCGGCCGACTACGATGTCAGCCGCGCCGACCAGGATGCCTTCGCCGCGCGCAGCCAGGACCGCTGGGCCGCCGCGCAGGAGGCCGGCGTTTTCAGGCAAGAGATCGTCCCCGTCACCGTGCCCCAGCGCAAGGGCGACCCGGTGATCGTCGACACCGACGAGCACCCGCGTCCCGGCACCACGGCCGAGAAGCTGGCCAAGCTGCGGGGCGTCAACGGCCCGGACCTGACCGTGACCGCCGGCAACGCCTCGGGCGTGAACGACGGCGCCGCGGCGCTGCTTCTGGCCAGCGAGGCTACCGCCAAGGCCCAGAAGCTGGAGCCGATGGTCCGCGTCGTCGCCATGGCGGCGGCTGGCGTGCCGCCCCGCATCATGGGCGTCGGCCCGGTGCCCGCCACCCGCAAGGTGCTGGCCAAGGCGGGGCTCACGCTGGACCAGATGGATGTGATAGAATTGAACGAAGCCTTCGCGGCACAGGGCCTCGCCGTCCTGCGCGAGCTTGGCCTTCCCGACGACGCGCCCCATGTCAATGCCAATGGCGGCGCCATCGCGATGGGCCATCCGCTCGGCATGAGCGGCGCCCGCCTGGTGCTGACGGCGGCCTATCAGCTTCGGCGCACCGGCGGGCGCTATGCGCTCGCGACCATGTGCGTCGGCGTGGGACAAGGGATCGCAATCATTCTTGAACGGGTCTGAGGACCGGGAGGAAACGCAGATGTACGCACAGATGGTGAAATCGACCGGCAAGGGCATCAAGAGCCGCGAGGAAATGACCGACGAAGAGCGGCAGTTCCAGGACCGCGTCGATGCCGACGAAAAGATCGAGCCGAAGGACTGGATGCCCGAGGGCTACCGCAAGACGCTGATCCGCCAGATCGGCCAGCACGCCCATTCCGAGATCGTCGGCCAGCTGCCCGAGGGCAACTGGATCACCCGCGCGCCGACGCTGGAGCGCAAGGCGATCCTTCTGGCCAAGGTGCAGGACGAGGCCGGCCATGGGCTCTACCTCTACTGCGCCGCGGAAACGCTCGGGGTCAGCCGCGACGAGCTGATGGAAAAGCTTCATTCCGGCGACATGAAGTATTCCTCGATCTTCAACTACCCGACGCTGAACTGGGCCGATATCGGCGCGGTCGGCTGGCTGGTCGACGGCGCGGCGATCATGAACCAGGTGCCGCTGCAGCGGACATCTTACGGCCCGTACAGCCGCGCGATGATCCGCATCTGCAAGGAAGAGAGCTTCCACCAGCGCCAGGGCTACGACATCATGATGAAGATGGCCTTCGGCACCGAGGACCAGAAGAAGATGGCGCAGGATGCGCTGAACCGCTTCTGGTATCCCTCGCTGATGATGTTCGGCCCGTCGGACAAGGACTCGGTGCACTCGGCCCAGTCCATGGCCTGGAAGATCAAGATCAACACCAATGACGAGCTGCGGCAGAAGTTCGTCGACCAGACCGTGCCCCAGGCCGAGTATCTCGGCCTGACCGTCCCGGACGAGAACCTCAAGTGGAACGAGGAAACCGGCCATTACGAGTTCACCGAACCGGACTGGTCGGAGTTCTTCGAGGTCATCAAGGGCAACGGCCCCTGCAACAAGGAACGTCTCGGCGCCCGGGTGAAAGCCTGGGAAGACGGCGCCTGGGTCCGCGACGGGCTCATGGCCCATGCCGAGAAGAAAGCCGCCAAAGTCGCGGCCGAGTGAGGAGAGAGATCCATGTCCACCGAATGGCCCCTCTGGGAGGTCTTCATCCGCGGCCAGCACGGCATGTCCCACCGCCATGTGGGCAGCCTGCACGCACCGGATGCAGAAATGGCGATCAAGAACGCCCGTGACGTCTACACCCGCCGCAACGAGGGCGTGTCGATCTGGGTGGTGAAGGCCGCCGACATCGCCGCCTCCTCGCCGAGCGACAAGGGCCCGCTCTACGAGCCGTCCCAATCCAAGGTGTATCGCCACCCGACCTTCTTCGACATTCCCGACGACGTTGGAGCGATGTGATGACCCGTGACGAGGCTTTCTTCGAGTTCCTCCTGCGCATGGGAGACAACACGCTTATCCTCGGCCATCGCGTCAGCGAATGGTGCGGCCACTCGCCGGTACTGGAAGAGGACATCGCGCTGGCCAATACCGCGCTCGACCTGATCGGCCAGACGCAGATGTGGCTGGGCCTCGCAGGCGAGATCGAGGGCAAGGGCCGCTCGGCCGACGACTTGGCCTATCTGCGCGACGCCTGGGATTTCCGCAACGTGCTGCTGGTCGAACGCCCGAACGGCGATTTCGGCCAGACCATCATGCGCCAGTTCCTCTTCGACGCCTGGCACAGCCTGATGCTGGGCCGGCTGATGCAATCCTCCGACACACGCGTGGCCGAGATCGCCGCCAAGGCGTCGAAGGAAGCCGCCTATCACCTGGAACGCTCGGCCGACCTGGTGGTCCGTCTCGGCGACGGCACCGCCGAGAGCCATGCCCGGATGCAGGCGGCGCTGGACGATCACTGGCCCTATACGGGCGAGCTGTTCCTCTCGGATGCCGCCGACAAGGCCGTGGCCGAGGCCGGCCTCGCGCCGGACCCGGCATCGCTGAAGGAGGAATGGGACGAGATGGTCACCCGCGTGCTGACCGAGGCGACGCTCGCCATCCCCGAGGGCGCCTATGTCCACAAGGGCGGCAAGGCCGGCACCCACACAGAGCACCTGGGCTATATCCTGGCCCAGATGCAGTGGCTGCAACGCGCCTATCCCGGAGCGACGTGGTGAGCACCGCCGCGCTGCCCTCGACCGACGAGGTCTGGACCTGGCTCGACCAGGTTCCCGACCCCGAGATTCCGGTGATCTCGGTCGTCGACCTCGGCATCGTGCGGGGGGTGGAATGGCAGGACGACACGCTGGTCGTCCATGTCACCCCCACCTATTCCGGCTGCCCGGCGACGACGCTGATCAATATCGAGATCGAGAAGGCGCTGCGCGACCGTGGCATCGAAAAGCTCCGGATCGAGCGGCGCATCTCGCCGGCCTGGACGACCGACTGGCTGTCCGAGCGCGGCCGCCAGAAGCTGGAGGACTACGGCATCGCGCCGCCCCAGGCCGCCGGCGGCCCCGATCACTGCCCGCGTTGCGGCAGCAAGAACGTCGAGAAGGTCAGCCAGTTCGGCTCCACGCCCTGCAAGGCGCAGTGGCGCTGCAAGGACTGTCTCGAACCCTTCGACTATTTCAAGTGCATCTGAGGAGAGGCGCATGGCACGCTTCCACCCCCTGACCGTCACCGATGTGCAGAAGACGATCCGCGACGCCGTCGTGGTGACGCTGAAGCCCGAGGACCCGGAAACCTTCGATTTCATTCCCGGCCAGTACCTGACCTTCCGCCGCGATTTCGAGGGCGAGGAGTTGCGCCGCAGCTATTCGATCTGCGCCGGCAAGGACGAGGGCGTGCTGCAGGTCGGCATCAAGCGCGTCGAGGGGGGCGCCTTTTCCACCTGGGCCAACGAAGAGCTGAAGCCCGGCGACACGCTGGAAGCGATGCCGCCCATGGGCAACTTCCACACGCCGATCGCGCCCGGGGCCGACAAGCATTACCTCGGCTTCGCGGGCGGATCGGGCATCACGCCGGTGCTGTCGATCCTCAAGACGGTGCTGCAACGCGAACCGGAGTCGCGCTTCACGCTGGTCTATGCCAACCGCGCGGTGAACACGATCATGTTCCGCGAGGAACTGGAGGATCTGAAGAACACCTATCTCGGGCGGCTGAACGTCATCCATGTTCTCGAATCCGGCGGCGAGGAGATCGACCTCTTCACCGGCCGCGTGGACGAGGAGAAATGCGCCCAGCTCTTCCGGCTCTGGATCGACGTGAAATCCGCCGACACGGCCTTCATCTGTGGCCCCGAACCGATGATGCTGGCGATTTCGCAGGCGCTGCGCGACCACGGCATGGGCGACGATCGCATCAAGTTCGAGCTTTTCGCCAGCGCCCAGCCCGGCCGCGCCCGGCGCAAGGCCGTGTCTGCCGATGCCGCCCGCCAGGGCAACACCACCGAGGCGACCGTGCGTCTCGACGGGGCGGCACACAGCTTCACCATGCCCAAGGACGGCCAGACCATCCTGGATGCCGCTCTCGGACAACAGATGGACGCGCCCTTCGCCTGCAAGGCCGGGGTGTGCTCGACCTGCCGCGCCAAGGTGGTCGAGGGCGAGGTCGAGATGATCGCCAACCATGCGCTCGAGGATTACGAGGTCGCACGCGGCTACGTGCTGACCTGCCAGTGCTTCCCGCTGACCGACACGGTCGTCGTGGACTACGACCAGTAAGGAGAGACCGATGGCCGAGGACATGACGATCGAGAGCTATCTCGCGCAGGGCGGGGTGCTGTCCAACCCGGAAAACGTGCCCCCGCGCTACCGCGCGGAACTGATGAAGCTGATGACCACCTTCGTGGACAGCGAACTGGCCGGCTCGGCCGGCTTCGCGGATATCATCAACGAGGCGCCCGGCATCAAGGAACGGATCGCCGCCTGCCGGATCGTGATGGAAAAGACCGATCACGCGGAACGCGTGATGAAGGTCATGGCCGATTTCGGCGCCGATATCGAGAAATACGCCACCCACCAGCCCTGGACCGCGCGGCTGGACCGTGACGCGGTGCTGGGACCGACGCGCACCGGCGGCGACATGCGTCTCTCGGTCTTTCACTACCCGCTCGCGGGCTGGACCGACGCGGTGGTGATGAACGTCCTGATGGGCCGCGCCGTGAGGATCCAGCTGGACGAGTTCGCCCGGGTCTCCTACCAGCCGCTGGCCGAAGCTTTCCGCGCGATCCTGCCCGTCGAGACGCGCCACGCCGAACTTGGCGAGGAAGGCCTGCGCAAGCTGGTCGCGGACCCGGCCGCGCGCGACGCGGTGGCGGCGTCGGTCGCCTATTGGTGGCCGCGGGTGGCCGAAAGCTTCGGCGCCGCCGAATCCGCGCGCTTCGAGCAGCAGAAGGGCTACGGTCTGCGCCACCGGTCCAACGCGGACTTGCTGGCAAGCTGGGAAAAGGACGCCGGCGCGCTTCTGTCGGAACTGGGCCTCAAGGCGGGCTGACGCCCCGCCTGCCTGCCGTCCCGCACGGCCCGGTCGGCCGGCGGCGGTTCAGAGTCCCTTCACCCCGTGCAGCACGAGCTTGGTGACGAGATCCGCGTAATCGCGCCGGGCCTCTTCGCTGTCGTCGTGGTTCCACATGTAAAACCAGTTGAGCATCCCGAAGACCGACATGGTGGCGGCGCGCAGTTTGCGGCTGTCATCTGAGAAGACGCCGGGCGCCACGGCACGCACGATCTCGGCCACCTGGCCCACGAGGTCACGCTGGTAGTCGCGCAGGACGCGCTGCTGTTCCGACGGCAGGGCCGCCATGCCCCCGATCTGCACCCGGTGCTCGTCATCCGCGCCGCGATAGGCCATCAGGATCTCGAGCACGACCGCCCGCAGATGCGTCTCCGGGGTCATTCCCGCGCCGTCCACCGCGGCGATGCGGTCGCGCAGCTCTTTCAGGTAGGTATCGAGGATGTCGTAGAGCAGCGCTTCCTTGCTGTCATAGTAGTGGTAGATGTTCGCCTTCGAGATTCCGCATTCCCTGGCGAGCAGGCTCATCGACGCGCGGTCGTAGCCCTGTTCGGCGAAGACGCGGGCGGCCGCGGCCAGGATCTGGCCGCGCTTCTCGTCATGATCCTTGGCGATCGTCCGGGCCACTGGTCACTCCTTCGGGCGCTTGTCGACGACGCGCTGCGCCTTGCCTTCCGACCGGGTCACGCCGCCGGGTTCGGCCACGATGATCTCGGCACTGACGCCGACCGTGTCCTTGATCTTCTTGCCCAGCGCCTTGGCCGCGGCCGCGCGGCCCTCCTCGCTCGCCGCCGCCGGCAGGCATTCGCAATGCACCCGCATCGCGTCCATCCGCCCGTGGCGGAAAAGCTCGATCTGGAAATGCGGCGCCAGCCCGGTGGTGGCGAGCAGCAGCTCTTCCACCTGGGTCGGGAAGACGTTGACGCCCCGCAGGATGATCATGTCGTCGGACCGGCCGGTGATCTTCTCCATCCGGCGCATCGACCGCGCCGTGCCCGGCAGCAGCCGCGTCAGGTCGCGGGTCCGGTAGCGGATCATCGGCAGGCCTTCCTTTGTGAGCGTGGTGAAGACCAGCTCGCCAAGCTCGCCGTCCTCGACCGGCTCGCCCGTCTCGGGGTCGATGATCTCGGGGTAGAAGTGATCTTCCCAGATATGCAGCCCGTCCTTGGTCTCGACGCATTCATTGGCCACGCCCGGCCCCATGATCTCGGACAGGCCGTAGATGTCGACCGCGTGCATGTCGAAGGCGTCCTCCACCTCCTTGCGCATCGCGTTGGTCCAGGGCTCGGCCCCGAAAATGCCGACATCGAGCGAAGTCAGACGCGGATCCATGTCCTCGCGGCGGAACTCGTCGAGAATGTTCAGCATGTAGGACGGCGTCACCATGATGGTCGAGGGCTCGAAATCCTGGATCAGCATGACCTGGCGCGGCGTCATGCCCCCCGAGACCGGCACAACCGTGCAGCCCAGGCGCTCGGCCCCGTAATGGGCGCCGAGCCCGCCGGTGAAAAGTCCGTAGCCATAGGCCACGTGCACCACGTCACCCGGCCGCGTTCCGCTGGCGCGCATCGACCGCGCCACGAGATCGGCCCAGGTGTCGATATCGTTCCTGGTGTAGCCGACGACGGTCGGTTTGCCGGTGGTGCCGGACGAGCCATGCACCCGCACGATCTGGTCGCGCGGCACAGCAAAGAGGCCGAAGGGATAGTGATCGCGCAGGTCCTGCTTGACGGTGAAGGGAAACTTCGAGAGA
Source organism: uncultured Maritimibacter sp. (assembly GCA_913063035.1). Taxonomy (GTDB): domain Bacteria; phylum Pseudomonadota; class Alphaproteobacteria; order Rhodobacterales; family Rhodobacteraceae; genus CAJXYS01. Next base: position 22,215 of record CAJXYS010000019.1, read on the forward strand.
TCCTTCAGGGTCTTCAGGTCGCTCGGATGCACGCCGACCTCGTCGAAGCGCTGTCGATACATCGGCACGTTCTCATAGGCGTGATGCAGCGACCATTTCAGCCGCTCGAGCTGCAGCGACTGGATCTCGTCGCGCGACGCGATTTCGATTCGATCGAGGTCTTCCTTCCTCGGCGTCAGGTCCTTCATGTCTCCCCCCTTCAGGCGTCCGCCTCTTCGGCGAAATGCTGTCCGTTGATGATGCGCGAGCAGCCGCGGAACTCGGCGATGGTCGCGCCGTCCGAATCGGTCACGGTCACGTCGTAGATACCGCTGCGCCCCCGCAGGCTGATCTCGCGCGCGGTGGCGGTCAGCCTGTCGCCAAGCTGCCCCGGCGCGATGAAGGTGATCGTGTTGTGCTGGGCGACGGCATGCTTGTTGTAGCTGTTGCAGGCAAAGGCAAAGGCGCTGTCGGCCAGGCTGAAGATCACGCCGCCATGGCATATGTCATGGCCGTTGGTGTGGTGCTTCTCCACCGTCATGGTCAGCACGGCACGGCCCGGCCCGACCTCGGCGATTTCCATGCCGAGCCACTTGGACGCGTCGTCATTGGCCCACATCGCCTCCGTGCTGCGGCGGGCGCGGTCCTGGGCGGAAACGGTCATGCCTGTCCCCCCGTGAATTTCGCGGGCCGCTTTTCCAGGAAGGCCGAGACGCCCTCGGCATAATCCGGTGTCGCGCCGCAGGTCTTCTGGTAGTCGGCTTCGAGGTCGAGCTGTGCGTCGAGCGTGTTGGTCGCCGCGGCCTGGATCGCCTTCTTCGTGTGGGCGAGCCCGACCGTGGGACCAGCCGCCAGCCCGGCGGCGAGCGCGCGGGCCTCTTCCATCAGCTCGGCGTCCGCCACCGCTTTCCAGATCAGCCCCCACTCCGCGGCCCTGGGCGCCGGCAGCGGCTCGGCCGTCAGCGCGAGGGCCTTGGCGCGCGCCTCGCCCAGCAGTCGGGTCAGCGACCAGGTGCCCCCGCCGTCGGGCACGAGCCCGACCTTGGCAAAGGACTGGATGAACTTGGCACTCTCGGCGGCCAGGACGATGTCGCAGGCCAGCGCCACGTTGGCCCCTGCCCCCGCGGCCACGCCGTTCACCGCGCAGACCACCGGGCAGTCGAGCGACCGGATCAGCCGCACCAGCGGGTTGTAGAACTCGGTCAGGGTGCGGCTCAGGTCCGGCGCGCCCTCCATCTTGGACGGGTCCCGGTCGCCGAGGTCCTGGCCGGCGCAGAAGCCCCGCCCGGCACCGGTCAGCAGAACGGCACGCGCGCCGCCATCCCGCGCCGATTCGAGTGCGGCGCGCAACGCGAGATGCATCTCGTCGTTGAAAGAGTTCAGCCGATCCGGGCGGTTGAGGGTAATCTCCACCCAATCACCGTGATCCTGCGAAAGAATCGTATCGCTCATGCCCTGTCCCGTTTCCGGTTGTTTCGACAAAACATTTGCATAAACCGAACGGTTGGTCAATAATGTTGGTCAATCACCCGCCGCGCTGATTCCGGCGGTGGCCAGACGAGACATTCGGGGGGAGCATGACGGAACGGGAGCCGGTGACGGTGCGGATCGAGGGCGACCTGGCCTGGGTCAGGATCGACAATCCGCCGGTCAACGCGACATCGGCCGCCGTGCGCGCCGGGCTCGAGCGCGCCGTCGACGCGGTCGCCGCCGCCGGCGCACGCGCCGCGATTCTCTCCTGTGCCGGCAAGACCTTCGTGGCGGGCGGCGACATCTCGGAATTCGGCAAGCCGCCGATCCTGCCGCACCTGCCCGACGTCGTCACGAAGATCGAACAGAGCGACGTGCCGTTCATCGCGGCGATGCACGGCAACGTGCTTGGCGGTGGCTTCGAGATCGCCATGGCATGCGCGTGGCGAATCGCGCGGGCGGGCACGAAGTTCGGCCTGCCGGAGGTGAATATCGGGCTCGTGCCCGGCGCGGGCGGCAGCCAGCGTCTGCCGCGCCTGATCGGCGTCGAAGCCAGCGTCGAGGTTGCCTGCCAGGCCAAGATGCTCGACGCGCAGACCCTCCATGACCTGGGTGGCCTCGACATGGTAACGGACGGCGATCCCGAACTGGCCGCGGCCGAATTCGCCAAGACCCTCCCCGACCGGCCCGCGCCGGTCAGCGCGCGTCCGGTGGCCCCGGTGGCCAGCGACTTCTTCGATACGACCCGTGCGGCGCTGCGGAAGAAGTCCAAGGGCCAGCAATCGCCCCTGCACAATCTCGACGCCATCGCATGGGCGACGCAGATGCCCTTCGACGCGGGGCAGCCGAAGGAACGCGCGCTGCACCTGGCGTTGCGCGACGGGGCCGAATCGCGAGCCCTGCGCCACGTGTTCTTCGCCGAGCGAACCGTCGCCCGGCCCGGCGCCATCGACGGCATCGCACCCCGCGACGTCGCGCGGATCGCCGTCGTCGGCGGCGGGCTGATGGGGGCGGGTATCGCGATGGCTGCGCTTTCGGGCGGCCTGTCGGTCACCCTGGTCGAGCGTGACGCCGACGCGGCCGCAGCCGCGCATGATCGCGTGGCGGGGCTCCTCGAGGGCGCCGTCAGCCGCGGCAAGATGCGTGCCGACGACCACGCCGCCGCGCTGGCCCGGTTCACCGCCACCGCGGATTACGCCGACGCCGCCGGCGTCGATCTCGCCGTGGAAGCGGTGTTCGAGGATCTCGCCGTCAAGCAGGAAGTCTTCCGGCAGCTTGCCGCCGTCGTGAACGGCACGGCGATCCTGGCGACCAACACCTCCTATCTCGATCCGCGCGAGATCTTCGCCGGCATCGCCAATCCCGGCCGCTGCCTCGGGCTGCATTTCTTCTCGCCCGCGCATGTGATGAAGCTGCTGGAAATCGTGAAGACCCCCGACACCGAGGCCGCGGTGCTCGCCACAGCCTTCGCGCTCGCCAAGCGGCTCCGCAAGGTGGCCGTGCTGTCGGGCATCTGCGACGGCTTCATCGGCAACCGGATGCTCTCGGCCTATCGTCGCGAGGCCGATTACCTGCTGGCCGACGGCGCCTTGCCCCACGAGGTCGACGCGGCGATGCGCGCCTTCGGCATGCCGATGGGCCCCTACGAGTTGCAGGACCTGACGGGGCTGCAGATCGCCTGGGCCAACCGCAAGCGCCAGGCCGCGACCCGCGACCCGGCCGAGCGCTACGTCACCATCGCCGACCAGCTGTGCGAGATGGACCGGCTCGGCCAGCGCAGCGGGCGCGGCTGGTACCGCTACGAGGCGGGCGACCGGACGCCAAGGCACGATGCGGAGGTCGACGCGCTCATCGAACGGTATTCGGCGGACAACAGAATCTCGCGCCGTGCCTTCACCGCCGAGGAGATTGCCGACCGGCTGGTCGCCGTTCTCGTCAACGAGGGCGCGCGCATCGTCGAGGAAGGCATCGCCGAACGCCACGCCGACGTCGACATGGTCCAGATCCACGGCTACGGTTTCCCGCGCTGGAGGGGGGGACCGATGCATTACGCGACCGAGATCGGCACCGACCGGGTCGCCCGCACGATGCGCGACGTCGCCGAGCAGAGCCCCGGCTCCTGGACGATTTCCGATTTGCTACACGGGGCCTGAACCGGCCCTGTCCGACTGGTCAGAAAGGGAGGAAACCATGACCAAACTCAACACGCTCTCGACGCTGCTTGCCGGCGCCGCCCTTGCGGTCACCGGCACCGCCGCGTCGGCGCAGGACTACACCCTGACGATCTCGAGCTGGGCACCGCCCACGCACAACATCAACGCGAAGATGTGGCCGAAATTCATCGAGATGGTCGAAGAGGCCACCGACGGCCGCGTCACCGCCGAGCTGAAGCTGGGCCTCGCCCCCCCGCCGGCGCAGATGGACATGATCATGGACGGCGCCGCCGATGCCTCGATCATCTTCCACGGCTACCAGGCCGGCCGCTTCGTCACCACGAAGATGATCGAGCTGCCCGGCTATGAAGGCTCCGCCGAGGCCGCGTCGGTGGCGTATTGGCGCGCCTATGACGAATACCTCTCGGAAGCCGACGAGCATCGCGGCGTCAAGGTCATCGCCATGCACACCCACGGCCCGGCCCAGGTCCACGTGGCCGAGAAGATCGAGAGCCTCGACGAGATCGCCGGCCTGAAACTCCGCGTGCCGGGCGGCGTCGGCAGCGCCGTGGGCGACGCGCTCGGCGCGACCGGGATCCAGGTGCCCGCGCCCAAGGTCTACGAGACGCTGGCCTCCAACGCCGCCGACGGCGTGGTGATGCCGGTCGACTCGCGCAAGGGCTTCAACCTGATCGAGGTGGCGCCGCATCTCTACGAGATGCCGGGCGGGTTCTACCGCGGCTCCTTCGCCTTCATCATGAACGAGGACACCTTCGCCAGCCTGCCGGAGGACATCCAGCAGGTCCTGGACGAAGAGGTCTTCGGCGAACCGCTGTCGCGCGAGATCGGCAAGATCTGGGACGGCGGCGATATCGAGAGCCTCGAGGCGACGGAAGCCGCCGCGGACAACACGATCACCGAGGCCTCGGAAGCCGACCAGGCGAAGTTCAAGGAAATCGCCTCGGGCGTCATCGACGCGGTGATCGAGGAAGTCTCCGCCACCGGCGTCGACGCCGGTGCCGCGCATGAGATGATCATGAACGAGATGGCGAACTACTGAGCCACAGGGCCCGGCGGCGCGTCGTCGCCGCCGGGCCGCATTTCCCGGAGGCATCCCCCATGCAATCCCTCATCCGCCTGATCCGACGTGCAGAGGTCCTGCCGGTTCTGCTGGCGTCGGTCGCGCTGTTCGTGCTGATGGTGATGACCTTCGCCGACGTCGTTCTGCGCTCGGCCTTCAACGCCCCGATCGAGGCCGCGACCGAGCTGACGCGCATCCTGATGGCGATCATCGTCTTCTCGGTCCTGCCCATCGTGTCGGCCCGCAACGATCACATCGCCGTCGACCTGACCGACCCGGTGTTCCGCCGCCTCGGCATCGCCCGGCTGCGGGACGGGCTGGTGCAGATCGTCTGCGGCGGCCTGCTCTACTGGCCGGTGGAACGGGTGCTGGTCCTGGCCGGGCGCTGGCGCGACTACGGCGACGTGACCGAGTATCTCGCCATCCCCGAATTCTACGTGGGCTATTTCATCGCCGCCCTGGCCGGCCTCTCGGGGCTGCTGATGGTGATTTCCGGCCTGCTCACCCTGTTTGCCCCGCGTGTTCTGAAGGAAGCGAAATGACCGAAGCTCTGATCGGGTTCGCCCTCGTTCTTGTCCTTGTCCTTGCCCGCATGCCCATCGTCTTCGCGATGGGGATCGTCGGTACCTTCGGCTATGTCTGGGTGCGGGGCGACGGCGGCCTGTTCGATGAGCGGGGCATGACCGCCGCCATGTCGATGGTCGGCCGGCAGATCACCGACACGGCCCAGAGCTACGGCCTGTCGGTCGTGCCGCTCTTCATCCTCATGGGGCTGTTCGTCAACAAGGGCGGGCTGAGCCGCGAGCTATACGCCGTGTCCAACGCCTTCCTCGGGCATCTGCGCGGCGGGCTGGCCATGGCCACGGTCATGGCATGCTCGGGCTTTGCCGCGATCTCGGGCTCGTCTCTGGCGACGGCCGCGACCATGTCCAAGGTCGCGATGCCCGAGATGCGCCGCTACAAGTATTCCGACGAGCTTTCGACCGCCTCCATCGCGGCCGGCGGCACGCTCGGGATCCTGATCCCGCCCTCGGTGATCCTGGTGATCTACGGCCTGCTGACCGAGACCTCCATCGGCAAGCTGTTCATCGCCGGGATCCTTCCGGGTCTGCTGGGCGTGGTGTTCTATCTTCTGGCGGTGCGCTGGACGGTCTGGCGCAAGCCCGAAGCCGGCCCGGCGGGCGAGCGCCACGCCTGGCCCGAACGGGTGCGCGCGCTGCGGTCGGTCTGGGCGGTTCTGCTGCTGTTCTTCCTCGTGATCGGCGGGCTTTACGGCGCGCTCGATATCTGGCCGCTCAACCTGACCTTCTCGCCCACCGAGGCCGCCGGCATGGGGGCGATGGGCGCCTTCCTGATCGCGCTTTTCCGTGGCAATCTCGGCATCCGCGACATGCTCGAGGCTCTCAAGGAGACGGCCATCACCTCGGCGGCCCTCTTCGCGGTGCTGATCGGTGCGCAGGTCTTCTCGAACTTCGTGAACCTCGCAGGTCTGCCCACCGAACTGATCACGCTGGTGACCGAGAACGCGGTCTCGCCGATGGCGGTGATGGCGCTGATCCTGCTGATCTACATCGTGCTCGGCATGGTGTTCGAAAGCCTCTCGATGCTGCTGCTGACGGTGCCGATCTTCTTCCCGCTGGTGACGGAGCTTGGCTTCGACCCGGTCTGGTTCGGCATCGTGGTCGTGGTGGTCACCGAGATCAGCCTGATCACCCCGCCGGTGGGACTCAACGTCTTCATCCTGCGCGGCGTCGTGGGCGACGTGACGACGGGCACGATCTTCCGGGGCGTCACGCCGTTCTGGATCGCCGACATCCTGCGCCTTGCCCTGATCGTGCTGATCCCGGCGCTGGTCCTGTTCCTGCCGAACCAGATGGGCTGAGCCGCGCACGACCCGACCCGATTGCCGCCGCGCCGGGCGCGGCGGCCGCCCACCGCCCCGGCGGACGGGCGGAGCCTTTCCTGACCTAACCCAGACAGGGGACGACACCATGACGATCATGCAGATCAGCAGCTTTGCCGCAGGCGAATGGATCGCGCCGGGCGCCGGCGCCCGCCCGATCGCCAGCGCCATCACCGGAGACACCATCGCCGAGGCCGGCAACCGCGGGCTCGACGTGCAATCGATGCTCGACCATGCCCGCGAGGTTGGCGGGCCGGCCCTGCGCAGGATGACCTTTCACGACCGGGCGCGCATGCTGAAGGCGCTCGCCGCCTATCTCTCGGACCGCAAGCAGCCGCTATATGATCTGTCCTTCGACACAGGTGCCACGCAGAAGGACCACCTGATCGACATCGACGGCGGCATCGGCACCATGTTCGTCTTCGCTTCCAAGGGCCGGCGCGAGATGCCGGACGCCCATGTCTATCTCGACGGGGGCGTCGAACAGCTCTCGCGTTCGGGCAGTTTCCTCGGCCAGCATATCTGCACGCCGCTGCAGGGCGTGGCGGTGCATATCAACGCCTTCAACTTCCCGGTCTGGGGAATGCTGGAAAAACTGGCCCCGACCCTGCTGGCGGGGGTCCCGGCGATCGTGAAGCCGGCCACGGCGACCAGCTACGTCACCGAGGCCGCGGTGCGCATGATGCTCGACTCGGGTCTTCTGCCCGAGGGGGCGCTGCAGTTCATCGCCGGCGGCACGGGCGACCTGCTCGACCGGCTCGGCTGCCAGGACGTGGTCAGCTTCACGGGCTCGGCGTCGACGGCGCTCAGCCTGCGGTCGACCCCGAACATCCTGCGGAACTCGGTGCGCTTCGTGGCCGAACAGGACAGTCTCAACGCCTCGATCCTCGGTCCCGACGCGGTGCCGGAGACGCCGGAATTCGATCTCTTCGTGAAAGAGGTCGTGCGCGAGATGACCGCCAAGGCGGGGCAGAAATGCACCGCGATCCGCCGGATCATCGTACCCGAGAACCAGCTGGACGCCGTGAACGCGGCGATCTCGGCCAAGCTGGCCCGGACCACCATCGGCGATCCCCGCGACGCGGACACCCGCATGGGGGCACTGGTCTCGGCCGACCAGCGCGCGGACGTGCTGGAAAAGGCCGCGATCATCGGCACCGAGGCCGAGCGCGTCTTCGGTGATCCGGAGAACTTCGAGGTCCATGGCGCCGACCGCGACAAGGGCGCTTTCCTGCCGCCGATGCTGTTCTGCTGCCGCGATCCCGACGCGGCCGAGAAGGTCCACGACACCGAGGCCTTCGGCCCCGTCTCGACCGTCATGGGCTACCGCGACATCGGCCACGCGATCGAGATCGCCAATCGCGGACAGGGCAGCCTCGTGGCCTCGGTCATCACCCATGACCGCGCTGTCGCGCGCGAGATCGCCATGGGCGCGGGCGCGTATCACGGCCGGATCTACTTCAACAACCGCGACTCGATGAAGGACTCCACCGGCCATGGCTCGCCCCTGCCGCACATGGTCCATGGCGGCCCCGGCCGCGCCGGCGGCGGCGAGGAAATGGGCGGCGTGCGCGGCGTGATGCACTACATGCAGCGCACCGCGATCCAGGGCAGCCCCGACATCCTGTCGGCCGTGGGCGAGACCTGGATGCCCGGCGCGCGCGAGATCGAGGGCCCGGCGCATCCCTTCACCCGGCGCCTCGGGGATCTGCAGGTGGGCGAGACGCTCTATACCGAACCACGCGAGATCACGCTGGAGGATATCGAGCATTTCGCCGCGTTCACCGGCGACACCTTCTACGCCCACATGGACGAGGAGGCCGCCGCCGCGAACCCGTTCTTCCCGGGACGCGTCGCGCATGGCTACCTGCTGCTGTCCTTCGCGGCCGGGCTCTTCGTGGAACCGGCGCCGGGGCCGGTGCTGGCCAATACCGGCCTGGACGGCCTGCGCTTCGAGAAACCGGTCAGTCCCGGTGACAGCATCAAGGTGCGGCTCACGGTCAAGCGCAAGACCAAGCGCACCGACGACTACGGCGAGGTCCGCTGGCACGTGACCGTCACCAACCAGGACGACGAGACCGTGGCGGAATACGAGCTGCTGACGATGAACGCCTTCTGAGGCGTCAGTCCTCGAGATACATGAAGGTGGCGGTGGCAAGTGCCGCCGCCTTCTCCGCGCCCTCGGCGCGCAGGCTCACCCGCGCCACCGCCATCTTGCGGCCGTTGCTCTCGATATCGACCGTTACCTCGGCCGGTCCGGATAGCGGGCGGATGAAACTGACCGACAGGTCCACCGTGGTGCAGACGCGGAAACGTCCATTGGCTCCGGAAAGCGCCAGCACCACCGCCGTGTCCGCCACCGCCGCGACCGCCTGGCCGCAAAGCACCCCCTGCCCCGGCCCGCCGCGCAGGGCAAGCCGCGGGTTTTCCGGCAACCGGAAGCGCGCCTGACGATCCGAAAAGACAAGCGGTTCCAACCCGATCTCCGCCACCCAGGGTGCAAAGACCTCCTGCAGCAGCCGCTTGGCGTCTTCCGGGCCGAATGCGTCTTGCGTCATGCCGTTTCCTCCCGCTGATGTGAGCCTGCCTCGCGCCGGGGCGTGTGGCGCTCGGCGCGTTCCCGGTCTATAGCTTCGCCATGAGCCAGGAAACCCGTTCCGACGCAGACCGCATGATCGCGCGCCTTGCCGCGCTTGGCGATCTGCGGGTCTGGTCGGTGATCATCACCATCTTCGGCGACGCGGTCCTGCCACGCGGGGGCACCGTCGCGGCGACGACGCTGGCACGCATCGTCGAGCGGATGGACATCAAGCCCGAAGCGCTGCGCGTGGCCCTCTTCCGCCTCGCGCGGGACGGGTGGCTCATCCGCACGAAACAGGGCCGGAACAGCTTCTACCGGCTCTCCGAAAGCGGCATCGCCAACTTCCAGCCGGCGACCAAACGGATCTACGCCGCCGCGCCGGCGCTGCAGGGGCCGTGGTACCTGGCCGTCGCGGACCCGGGCGGCCCGGACCTGTCGGACGCGATGACCGCGGCGGGATTCCTGCCGGCTCATGGCGGCGTCTTCATCGGCCCGGCGGGGGCCGGCCCGGCGCCGGAGGGGGTGCTGGTCGCCGAAGGCGAGCTGCCCCGCCTGCCGGACTGGCTGCGCGCCGCCTTCGGCCCGCCGGACCTCGCGGCCGATTACGCGCGGCTTTCCGACGGGCTCGCCGCGCTCCGGGCCGATCTGGAAAAAGGCCCGCCGCCCGACCCCCTCGACGCGGTGGCGCTGCGAACCCTGGTGGTGCACCAGTGGCGCCGGCTCCTGCTGCGCCATCCCGACTTGCCGGAGAGATTCTTTCCCCGCGACTGGCCGGGCGAGACCTGCCGGGCGCGGGTGCTGGCGCTCCACGCGGCGCTGACGCCGTTGGCCCGTCCCTGGCTCGACGCCGAGATCGGCGCCTCCGAACCGGCACGCGGCCGGTGACCGCATCGCCGCGCGCCCATCCCCACCCTAGAGTGTGACGCGGAGCCTGACCGGAACCCCGAGATGATGCAGACGCCCCTTCCCCTGACCCGTGACATCGTCCTGATCGGCGGCGGCCACGCCCATGCGCTGGTGCTGCTCAAATGGGCGATGGCGCCCTTGCCGGGGGCGCGGCTGACGCTGATCAACCCCGCGCCGACAGCCCCCTACACCGGGATGCTGCCGGGGCACGTGGCCGGCCACTACCCGCGCGAGGCGCTGGAAATCGACCTCGTCCGGCTCGCCCGGCACGCCGGGGCGCGCCTTGTCCTGGGGCGCGCGAGCGGCATCGACCGGCAGGCCCGGCGGGTGCAGCTGCCCGGACGCGCCGATATCGCCTATGACATCGCGTCGCTCGACATCGGCATCACCTCCGACATGCCCGGCTTGCCGGGCTTTGCCGAACACGGGCACGCCGCCAAGCCGCTCGGGCCATTCGCCGACGCCTGGGCACGATTCGTGGACGCGGCCGCTGCCGGCGCGGTGCCGGCCCGCGCGGTCATGATCGGCGGCGGGGTCGGCGGGGTCGAGCTGGCCATGGCGATGGCCTGGCGGCTGCGCCAGGCCGGCTGCCGAGACGCCGAGGTGACGGTGGTCGAAGCGGCGGGCGAGGTGCTGCGCGACCTGCATCCGGGCGCGCGGGCCGCACTGCGCCACCGGATGCAGCGGCTGGGCCTTCATCTGCGAACCCGCACCCAGGTGACCGCGCTGCGCGACGACCGCGTCGTGCTGGCGGGCGGCGAAAGCCTGCCCTCGGCCTTCACGGCGGGGGCGGCCGGGGCGCGCCCGCAGGACTGGCTCGGCGGCACGGGGCTGCACCTGACCGACGGTTTCGTGACCGTCGACCGGCAGTTGCGCTCGGTCACCGACCCGGCAATCTTCGCCGTGGGCGATTGCGCGCATCTCTCCCACGCGCCGCGCCCGAAGGCCGGCGTCTACGCCGTGCGCGCCGCGCCGGTGCTCTATCGCAACCTGCGCGCCGCCGCGTCGGGGCGGCGCCTGCGCAGCTTCCGGCCGCAGGCGGACTACCTGAAACTCATCTCCGCCGGGGACCGGGACGCGGTGGCCGACAAGTTCGGCCTGCGCGCCGGCGGGCGCCTGCTCTGGCGGCTCAAGGACCGAATCGACCGCCGCTTCATGGCCCGCTTCCAGGAGCTGCCCGAGATGACGCCGCCACCGCTCCCGCGGGAAACCGCCGAGGGCGTGCGCAGCGCGCTGGCCGGCGGCAAGCCGCTTTGCGGTGGCTGCGGCGCGAAGGTCGGCAAGGCAGACCTCGCCGCGGCGCTCGCGGCCCTGCCGTCGCCCCGGCGCGGCGACGTGCTGTCGGGGCCGGGCGACGACGCCGCGATCCTGGCCCATGGCGACGGCGCGCAGGTCTTCACCACCGATCACCTGCGCGCCTTCGTGGACGATCCCTGGCTGCTGGCGCAGATCACCGCCGTCCATGCCATGGGCGACATCTGGGCCATGGGCGGCAACCCGCAGGCGGCCCTGACCCAGGTGATCCTCCCGCGTATGTCGGACCGGCTGCAGGCCGAGACCCTGCGCGAGATCCTCGCCGCCGCGGCCGAAACCTTCGGCGCGGCCGGTGCCGACGTCGTGGGCGGGCACAGCTCGATCGGGGCGGAACTCACGATCGGCTACAGCGTGACCGGGCTCGTGGCCGGCCGTCCCATCGGGCAGGACGGTGCCCGCCCCGGCGACGCGCTCATCCTGACGAAGCCCATCGGCAGCGGCACGATCCTCGCCGCCGAGATGGCGAGGGCGGCCCGTGGCGACTGGGTCGCGGCCGCCTATGACGTGATGGCCCGCCCGCAGGACCGGGCCGCCCGGATCCTCGCGGGCGCCCATGCCATGACCGACGTCACCGGCTTCGGCCTGGCCGGTCACCTGATGGGGATTTGCGCCGCCTCCGGCGTGGCGGCGCGGCTCGAACTGGACCGGATCCCGCTGCTCGCCGGGGCGGAAACGCTTGCGGCCGCGGGCACGCGCTCGACGCTCTGGGAGTCGAATGCCGGCCAGTCGGGCCGCGTATCGCGCCCCGACGGGCCGCGCGGCGATCTGCTCTTCGATCCGCAGACGGCGGGCGGGTTGCTGGCCGCCCTGCCGCAGGCTGCCGCCCGGTCAACGCTCACCCGCCTCCATGACGCCGGCGAGACCGCCGCCATCATCGGCGAGATCATCGACGGCGCGCCCTGGATCGAGGCGCGCTGAGCCGCTGCGCGGCGATTCCATGCCTCCGGCGGGGATATTTTTCCACTTGGAGGGACACGCCTGGCTTCCAAGTGGTCGAAGTATCCTCGCGCCGGAGGCGCGAAACCCCGGCTCAGCGGCCGGCCACCAGCGCGGCGATGCGGGGCAGGAGCCGCTCGGCCGCGCGCGCGATCCCGGTCTCCGACAGGTCGTCCAGCGTGACCCGCGTCTCGCGGGGCGACGCCATCCGGCGGCGGTGCTTGGCATAGCGCGGGTCGTAGTGCTCGGCCATCAGGTCGCGCGCCAGGGTCTCGAACGCGCCGGAGCCGGCAAGGCCGCGCCAATGCGCGATCGTGGCCGCGGCATGCATCGGGCGCATCCGCTCGATCGTCTCCGCCAGCGCCGCCGGGTCCCCCGCCAGATCGGCATAGGCGCGCGCGAGGTAGCGCGCCCGCTCGTCGAGGCAGGCGGAAAGCGTGATCCGCGGGGCCGCCTTCATCGCCTTCCAGAGCGATGGCGGCAGGATACGCTCACCGACCCTGCTCGACTCGGCCTCCACGATCACCGGGCGTGCCGGATCGAGTGCCGCGATATCCATCGCCAGGCTGCTTTCGAAGGCCTTCTGTCCCGGCTGTCCGCCGGTCCGCGCGCCGAAAAGCGATCCGCGGTGATTGGCACGCCCTTCGAGGTCGAGCACCTGCACGTCGCGTGCGGCCAGCGCATGCAGGATGTCCGTCTTGGCCGTGCCGGTATTGCCGTCGAGCAGCACGACGGGGGCGGGGAAATCCTGCGTGTACAGGGCTTCGGACACCAGCCGGCGATAGCTGCGATAGCCACCGTCCAAAAGCTCGACCCGCCAGCCGATCTGCGCCAGGATCGACGCGAAGCCCCCCGAGCGCTGCCCGCCCCGCCAGCAATAGACCAGCGGCCGGTAGCCGCCATGCTTCCCCGCCAGCGCCGTTTCGAGATGGTGCGCGGCGTTGCGCGCCACCAGCGCGGCGCCGATCTTGCGAGCCTTGAAGGGATCGTCCTGCACGTAGATCGTGCCGACCCGCGCACGCTCCGCGTCGCTGAGCACGGGCAGGTTGACGGCGCCGGGCAGGTGATCCTCGGCATATTCCGAGGGACTGCGGACGTCGATGATCTCGTCGAAGGGCAGCGCCGCCAGGTCGGCGAGCGCGGTGAGTCTGAGGGCCATGTCGCTGACATAGCGCCGCGCCCGGGCACATGGAAGCCCGCGCGGAACCGCCCCCGGGGCGCGCGGCGTTTCCATTCCACGCGGTCGTCGGGCTATGATGCGGGCGGCCGCCCCAGGAAAGGATGCCCGCGATGCCGGAAAGCGCATACCAGAAAAGGCGTGACTTCTCGCGGACCCCGGAACCCGACAGGGACAAGCCACCCGGCGGGGACGATCCGCTCTTCGTCATCCAGAAACATGACGCCTCGACGCTTCATTACGACTTCAGGCTCGAGGTGGACGGAACCCTCAAGTCCTGGGCGATCCCGAAAGGTCCCTCGACCGATCCCCGCGAGAAGCGGCTCGCCGTGATGACCGAGGATCACCCGCGCGCCTATGCCGATTTCGAAGGCGTGATCCCCGAGGGCGAATACGGCGCCGGGACGGTGCTGATCTGGGACCGCGGCCGCTACGAGAACATCACCCGGAAAGAGGATGGCCTGCGCGCGATCGGCGACGCGCTGAAGGACGGTCATCTGCTGGTGCGGCTGCACGGCGAAAAGCTCAGCGGCGGCTACGCGCTCCAGCGCATGGAAGGCGACGACTGGCTGCTGATCAAGATGGACGACGACGCGGCCGATGCCCGGCGCAACCCGGTCTCGACCGAACCCGACTCCGTGGCGAGCGGGCGCAGCCTCGAGGAGATCGCGGCGGAGGCCGGGGCATGAGCGCGCTCGACCGGCTCTCGCCGGCGGTGCGCGCCGCGCTGCCGGAGGCCGCGGCGCCGGGCTGGACCGCGCCCATGCTGGCGGTGCTGACCGACAGCCCCTTTTCCGACGCCGGCTGGGTCTATGAACGCAAGCTGGACGGCGAACGCGCGCTCGTTTTCATCGCGGACGGGCGTGCGCGGCTCATGACCCGCAACCGGAAATGCCTGAACGACACCTATCCCGAGCTTGTCGATGCGCTCGAGGCGGCCGCCCCGCGCGACGCCATCCTCGACGGCGAGATTGTCGCCTTCGACGGGCGGGTCAGCAGTTTCGCGCGGCTGCAGAAACGGATGCAGATCAAGGATCCGGCGGCGGCCCGGCGAAGCCCGGTACGCGTCTGGCTCTATCTTTTCGACATCCTGCACCTTGACCGGCGCAAGCTGGACGGCCTGCCGCTCAGGGATCGGAAAAAGCTGTTGCGGGCGGCGGTCGACTGGGACGACCCGCTGCGTTTCACCCCGCACCGGAACGAAACCGGGCTGGACTATTACAGGGAGGCCTGCGCCAGGGGGTGGGAGGGCGTGATCGCCAAGCGGGCCGACGCGCCCTATGCCCATCGCCGGTCGCGCGACTGGCTCAAGTTCAAATGCAGCCAGGGCCAGGAGCTGGTGATCGGCGGCTTCACCGCGCCCCAGGGGGCGCGGACCGGCTTCGGCGCGCTGCTGGTGGGCTATTACGAGGATGGAGACCTGCGCTACGCGGGCAAGGTCGGCACCGGCTACGACGATGAGACGCTGGAGCGGCTCCATGATCGCATGTGCGAGATCACCCGCGCGGACAGCCCCTTTGCCGATCCGGTGGATGACGGCGACGTGACGTGGATCGATCCGGAACTCGTCGGGGCGTTCGGATTCACCGAGTGGACGGAGGCAGGCAAGCTGCGCCATCCGCGGTTCCTGGGCCTGCGCCGGGACAAGCCGGCGGGCGAGGTGGTGCGGGAGCGTCCGGCATGACCGAGACGATGGAGGTTCATGGCAAGCAGATCGAGATCAGCCACCCGGACAAGCCGTATTTTCCGGATGACGGGATCACAAAGCGCGATCTCGTGGCCTATTACGCCCGCATCGCCGAGACCGCGGCACCGCTCTGGCAGGGCCGCGCGGTGACGATGCAGCGCTTTCCCGACGGCATCGGGGCGGAGGGGTTTTTCCACAAGAACGCGCCGGATCATTTCCCCGGATGGGTTCGGCGCGCCGAGCTTCCGAAAGAGGGCGGAAGCGTCAGCTACGTGGTCGCCGACCACCCGGCAACGCTTGCCTTTCTCGCCACGCAGGGCACGATCACGCCGCATCTTTCGCTCGCGCGGGTGGACCGTCCGGATCATCCGGATCGGATGATCTTCGATCTCGATCCGTCGGACCGGGATTTCGGCAAGGTGCGCCGTGCCGCACGGCACCTGAAAGACCTGTTCGAGGCTCTCGACCTGACCGCCTATGTCCAGACCACCGGGTCGCGCGGATTCCACGTCATCCTGCCGCTGGATCGCAGCGCCGGATTCGACCGGGTGCGGGCGCTGGCGCGACGGATCGCGGACCGCCTGGCAGCGGCCGAGCCGGACAGCTTTACCACCGAGCAGCGCAAGGCCGGGCGCGGCGACCGGGTGTTCCTGGACACGCTGCGCAATGCCTATGGCCAGACCGGCGTGGCGCCCTACGGCGTCCGCGCCAAACCGCGCGCGCCCATTGCGACGCCGCTCGACTGGGACGAGGCACTGGGCCGGACCGGCCCGCAGGATTACCACATGGGAAACATCTTCCGCCGGCTGGCCCAAAAGGAGGATCCGTGGCGCGGGATCGCGCAGGCCGGCGTCGCCGCTGAAACGGTAGAAGCCCGGCTCGACGCCCTTGGCACCGAGGGTCGAGATGTGGTGGGGTAGATGACCTAGGGGCCGGGCGCGTTGAGATGAGGACGTAGCGCCCGGCCGCCCAGGGTTGCACGCCGCCTCAGGCGGCGTGCAATTCCGCGGTCTTGCCGGCGGTCTTCGCCGGTTCGACCAGTTCCTTGTGAAGCTGGCGGATGGTGTCCGCCATCTTGTCCTTGGGCACGACGAACTGCACGTCCACGTCACGCGTGGTCTGCTGCACGGCGATCGGCTCGATGCCGGCCGCATCCAGCGCCGAGAGACCGCGCAGCATCACCTTCAGCCCCGAGAGATCGCCGCCGATGGCGGCCACGATGGCCAGGTTCCGCGCCGACAGCTCGGCAGACGGGTAGAGCTTGCGCAGGTCCTGCTCCACGCGGCGCACCGATTTGAGCGGCGCGTCGACATAGTGCGTGATCGTGTTGGCGTTCGACGATTTCGCCACGATGCGCACCTTGTGGCGCGTCAGCACGTCCAGCACCGTCGTGTCGTAGCCCTTCACGCCAACCATGTCCTGCTCGAAGAGTTCCAGCGCGTAGACGCCGAGACCCGTCACCATTTCGACGCGCGGTTCGCCGGCGGCCTCCTCGTCGATCAGCGTGCCGGGATCTTCCGGCTCGAAGGCGTTGGCCACGCGCAGCGGAATGCCGGCACGGCGCAGCGTCTTGGCCGCGCGCGGATGGATCGCTTCCATCCCCATGTTCGAGAGCTGGTCGGCCACGTCGTAATTGGTCCGGCCGATCTTCTGGACGGCCTCCACGCCGACCAGTTTCGGGTCCGCGCTCGACAGGTGGAATTCCTTGTGGATCACCGCCTCGCGCGCGCCCGTCAGCGCGGCGATCTGGCTGAAGGTGACCTCGGAATAGCCGCGGTCGAATTCACGCATCAGCCCGCCCTTGCACTGGGCATACCCGGTGACGACCGGCAGCTCGGTGGCGAAATCGACGTCCTCGAAGGCGCGGGTGATGCGCTCTTCCAGCGTCACGACCTCGTCGTCGCGCCAGCCGGTCAGGTCGACGGCCCGCGCGTTGACGCCCTCGCGGTTCAGCAGCAGCGAGGTGACGAAAGCCGAATGGGCCTCGCCCAGCCCCGAGAGCAGTTCCCGGATGGTCAGCATGTGCTCGTTAAGCCGGAAATGGCCATAGGAACACAACCGCTGCAGGTCGATCAGGCAGCTGCGCGCGCCCTCGATCCGTTCGCGGACGAAGTCGTCGGCCATGCGCTGATCGCCCGGCTCGCTCAGGATCTCGCCATGGGTGTCGCACATGGCCTCCGCGACCTTGTTCAGCGCGTCCGACCAGGCGTGATCGTTGTCGGCATTCGCGAACAGGCCGTAGACCCCGGGCGTGCCGGATTTCTTGTGTTCCAGCAGCAGGTCGGTGATACCGCCAAAGGCCGACACGACGAAGACGCGGTTATAGGGCGTCCCGTCAGGGCCCTCGCGCTTGTAGAGGCTGTCGATCAGCTCGCGCGAACGGCTCATTGTCGTGCCGCCGATCTTCTCGACGGTGTGGCCCGTATGGGCTTGCTTGTCAGTCACTGTGAACCTTCCTGGTTTTCCTTGGCAGGCGCGGCCCCGAGCCGGGGCCGCCGCCGCGTTCCTGCGAAACGTCTCGCGCTTCAGGCGTCGGCCGGGGCCGGCGCGTAGGATCCGTCGGCCTGGTGCACCTCGGTCCCGGTCACGGGCGGGTTGAAGCAGCAGGCCATCACCAGATCCTCTTCGGACCGCACGGTGTGCTTGTCGTGCTGGTCCAGCGCGTACATCACGCCGGGGCGGATCTCGTGGGTCTCGCCGGTGGCGAGATCCGTGATCGAGCCCTTGCCCGAGATGCAGTAGACGCTCTCGAAGTGGTGCTTGTAGTGGAACGTGTGTTCCGACCCGGCCTTCAGCGTCGTGATATGGAAGCTGAAGCCCATCCCGTCGCCGGCCAGGAGCATCCGGACGGATGTCCATTCCGCGTCCGAGACGGCCTTGTCGGTGTTCTTCAGCTCGTGAAAATCGCGTACGATCATGGGTGGTGTTACTCCGCTGCGATGGATTTGCTTCCGGCGACGCCGCGCACGGCTGCCTCGAGGATGTCGAGACCCTCGGCCATCACCTCGTCGGGCGTGGTCAGCGGCGCCAGCACCTTGACCACCTCGTCATGGGCGCCGGAGGTCTCGATCACCAGCCCGTTGTCGAAGCAGGTGGCGCAGATTTCCTCGGCCATTTCGCCCGAGCCCACGTCGATGCCCTGCATCATGCCACGGCCCTTGAGGTGCGCCCCGGGGATGTAGGCGGCGATCTCGGACAGGCGCTTGTTCAGCACCTCGCCCTTGCGCTTCACCTCGGTGGCGAACTTGTCGTCGCGCCAGAACTTCTCGAGCGCGATGCGCCCGGTGACGAAGGCATGCGTGTTGCCGCGGAAGGTGCCGTTATGCTCGGCCGGCTTCCAGATGTCGTGCTCCGGCTTCAGCAGCAGCAGCGCGAAAGGCAGGCCGAAGCCCGACAGCGACTTCGCCAGCGGGATCAGGTCGGGCGAGATGCCCATCCCGTCGAAGGAGAAGAACTCGCCCGTGCGGCCGATGCCGGCCTGGATATCGTCGACGATGAAGAGCGCCCCGTGCTTGCGGGCGAGCTTCTCCACGCCTTGCAGCCATTCCTTGGAGGCGGCGTTCAGCCCGCCCTCACCCTGGACGGTTTCCAGGATGAAAGCCGCCGGCGCGTCGATGCCGCTCGAGGGGTTGCTCAGCATGGCGTCGGCCAGTTCCAGCGTGTCGACGTCCGGCCCCATGGCCCCTTCGAAGGGCAGGTGCGTCACGTCGCCCAGCGCCACGCCGCCCGCGCCGCCGCGCTTGCCGGAATTGCCGGTCAGTGCCAGCGACCCCAGCGTCATGCCATGGAAGCCGTTGGTGAAGGAGACGACGTTCTTGCGGCCGGTCACCTTGCGCGCCAGCTTCAGCGCGGCCTCGACGGCATTGGTGCCGGTCGGGCCGGTCATCATCACCTTGTGATCCATGCCGCGCGGCTTGAGGATCAGCTCCTCGAAACTCTCGAGAAAAGCGGCCTTGCTGTCGGTGTACATGTCGAGCCCGTGCGCGATGCCGTCGCCGGCGATATGCTCGACCAGCGCGGCCTTCATCTCGGGATCGTTGTGGCCGTAGTTCAGCGACGAGCAGCCAGCCAGGAAGTCGATGAATACCTCGTCGTTCTCGTTGATCAGGTGGCTGCCCTGCGCGGTGGAAAACACCGTGTCGAAGCTGCGGCTGTAGCTGCGCACCTCGGATTCACGGCGCGCAAAGATCGATTTATCCGCTGTCTTGGCGGTGGTCATGACTATCCTCGTCATCTGGGGAAAGGGGGTGGGCGCGGCAGCGACTCCGCCGCGCCGGCCGGGTGAAGGGGCCGGTCAGGCCGCTTTCTTCAGATCCTCGGCCGCAAGGTCGATGGTGACCAGGTGTTCGGTCGCCGCCGTCCCGTCGAAGTGTTCGTCGCGGGTGAAGTGCGGCTCGTGATCCATGTCGCCGTCCATCCGGTCGCAGAAGCGCGAGAAGAGCGCCCAGCTGGCCGCGTTGGAGCGGGTGATGGTCGTCTGCAGCGTGGTCACGTCACGGCACGCGTCGCGGTCGAGAAGCGCCGTCAGCATCCGGCTGCCGACGCCCATGCCGCGGGCGGTTTCGGACACGGCCACCTGCCAGACGAAGACCGTCTCGGGTTCGCTCGGCTTGATATAGGCCGAGATCCAGCCGACGATTTCGCCGTCCAGCTCCGCCACCACGCAGGTATCCGCGAAGTCCGTGCACTGGATCAGGTTGCAGTACATGGAATTCTCGTCGAGAGGCTTGCTCTCGCGGATCAGGTTCCAGATCGCGGCCCCATCGGTGTCCGTGGGTGTGCGGAACACCACGTCCCGCGATCGGCTAGGATCGTTGTCTTTCGAAGGCATGTTTTCCGTCCTCAACTCATCTGGACGTATAGATAGCCAATGAAGCTGAATATTTCAACAGCCTAAGCAACATTTCCTCAGAACCCTATTTTTTAAGGCTATATGCGCAAATTTTACATTTGATAGCCGTTACATTCCCCGAGCCCCTCGATGCGCAGGGGCATTTTCATTTAGCCAGCCAAACAATTAGCTATTGCGAAACACCGGTTTCGGTGGAAAATCGGCGCGTCCGATGTTGTCCCGCGAGCGGAGGGTCCATGAAACGGTCCGATATTGCCCTGATCGCGCTCCGCCGCATCTTGCGCGCCACCGAGATGCACAGCCGGAATCTGGCCAAGGCCTCGGGCCTGACCACGGCGCAGATGCTGACCTTGCAGGCGGTCGGCGAGACCGGGCGCTCCACGCCCAAGGAAATGGCCGCGACCCTCGGCGTCTCTCAGGCCACGATGACGGCGCTGCTGGACCGGCTCTCCGAAAAGGGCATGATCCGGCGCCAGCGCTCCGAGACCGACAGGCGCCAGACCAACATCCTGCTCACGGACCAGGGCCGCGAGGTGCTCGACCGTGCGCCCGATCCGCTGCAGGACCAGTTCACGGCCCAGTTCGACGGGCTGGAGGACTGGGAACAGGCGATGATCGTGGCCGCGCTGGAACGTGTCGCGCTCTTGCTGAACGCCAAGGGACTCGATGCCTCGCCGGTACTCGACCTGGGCGACATCCGCCGGAGTCCCGCCGGGCACTGAGGCGGATTTGCGAATTGTTTCGTTTCTGGTCTATAAACGAAACCTGTTCGCCCTGTCCAAGCGGCCCCACCCATGCTCTCGCCTCGCCAGACCGCCATCATGAGCCAGATCCGCCAGGAAGGCCGGGTCCTCGTCGAAGAGCTGGCACAGGTTTTCGGCACCACGCCCCAGACGATCCGCAAGGACCTGCGCGCGCTCGAGGCCGCGCACCTCGTGAACCGCTTTCACGGCGGCGCGACCCTGCTGGCCGGGGTCGAGTACACCAGCTTCGAGGTGCGCCGCGACATCGCCGCCCCGCAGAAAGAGGCCATAGGCGCCGCCGTGGCCGAACGCCTCCCCAACAACGTGGCGCTGCTGATCAACGCCGGGACGACGACCGCCGCGGTGGCCCGGGCGCTCGGGCGGCATGTCGGGCTCAAGGTGATCTCGGACAATGTCGGGATCGCCAACGAGCTCAGGAAATTCCCGGGGGTCGACGTGATGGTGCCGGGCGGCACCGTCCGCCACTCCGACGGCTCGATCGTCGGGGCCGGCGCGGTGGAGTTCATCCGCCAGTTCCGCGCCGATTTCGCGGTGATCGGGGCGGCCGCCGTGGCCGAGGACGGCGCGCTTCTGGATTTCGACCTGCGCGAAGCCCATGTCGCGCGCGCCATCATCGAGAACGCCCGGCACGTGATCCTGGCCGTGGACAGCGGCAAGTTCGGCCGCTCGGCGCCGGTCCGGATCGGGCATGTGCGGCAGATCCACAGCCTGGTCACCGATCGCTGCGATTCCCCGGCGCTGCGGCGGCTCTGCCGGACCCACGACGTCGATCTCGTCGAGGCCGCCCCGCACCGCACCGAACCGCAGCCCGCCTTGACCGGTCAGGGTTGACTCAGGGTTTCGTTTCGGAAAGCATTCGAAAGCAACGCGGCGACAAACGAACCGCGCGTGAATCTGGCCGACCGGGGAGGAGCCTGCCATTCGGGGGATTCTGCTAATCCTGCGGGCGCATTGCGCGGTCAACACGGCCGTTCTGCGCGTCGGTCGCCACATCGCCTGGATGGCGATGTTCCTGATGGTGCTCGTCATCCTGGTCCAGGTCGTCGCGCGCTACGTCTTCAACAGCGCCCTGCCCTGGCCGGACGAGGCCGCCCGCTTCCTGATGTTGTGGATGACGGGGGTGGTCGCGCCCTCGGCCTATCGCTGGGGCGGATTCGTTTCGATCGACATGTTCGCCCGCCTCCTGCCCAGGGTGCCCGGGCTGATCTTCGGCATCCTGCTCTTCGCGCTGTCGCTCGTCGTTCTGGTGGTGGGTCTGCAGCTTGGCCTCAAGCACGTGAACAGCGGCTGGCTTTTCGCCTCGTCGACGCTGAAGCTGCCGCTCGATCTCTTCGGGCTGAAGGCGGTGCCGATCAAGCTGGCGTGGATGTACATGTCGCTGCCGGTCGGGCTGGTGCTGCTGATCTCGGTCAATGTCGAGCTGATGCTGAAATGCCTGGTCCGCATCTTCGACCCGGAGGTCGAGCTGCCCTCCGATGACCACGCCCTCGTCGTGGGGGCCGAGTGATGCTGGTCTGGTTCCTGCCGGTCTTCCTGCTGTTCCTGATGGTCGGGCTGCCGGTCTTCTTCGGGCTCTTGGCCGCGCCGGGCCTGCTGCTCTGGCTGAACGGGCAGGAACGCGACATCGCGCTGCTCTACCGCAACGTCTACAACGGGATGGACAGCTTCCCGCTGATGGCGATCCCCTTTTTCATGCTCGCGGGCGAGCTGATGAACCGCGGCGGCATCACCATGCGGCTGGTGGAATTCAGCCAGGCGATGATGGGGCACCTGCGCGGCGGGCTGGCGCATGTGAACGTGCTCTCCTCGATCCTCTTCGCCGGGCTCTCGGGATCCGCGGTGGCGGACACCTCGGCGCTCGGCTCGATGCTGATCCCGGCGATGGAAAAGCAGGGCTACACCCGCCGTTTCGCCGCGGCGATCACCGCGGCAAGCTCGGTGATCGGGCCGGTGATCCCGCCCTCGGGCATCATGATCATCTATGCCTATGTCATGGGCGAATCGGTCGCGGCGCTGTTCCTCGCCGGTATCGTCCCCGGGCTGATGGTCGGGATCGGCCTGATGATCATGGTCAAGCTGCAGGCCGACAAATACGGCTTCCCCGCCGCGACCGCCAAGGCGAGCTGGGGCGAGCGCGGCCAGGCGAGCCTCAAGGCGTTCTTTCCGCTGATGACGCCGGTCATCATCCTGGGCGGCATCCTCGGCGGCATCTTCACCCCGACGGAGGCCTCCGCCGTCGCCGCCGGCTACGCGCTGATCGTCGGGCTGTTCATCCTGCGCACCCTTAGGCCGTCCGACATTCCCGCGGTCTTCACGAAGGCGGCGCTGACCTCGTCGGTCGTTCTGCTGCTGGTCGGCGCCGCGATGGCGTTCAAGACCGTCGTCAGCCTCAGCCACACGCCGGAGATCCTGGCCGAGTTCATCCTGGGCCTCAGCGAGAACCCGCTGATGCTGCTCTTCCTGATCAACCTGCTGCTCTTCGTGGTGGGCATGTTCCTCGATGCCGGCCCGGCGATCATCATCCTGGGCCCGATCCTCGCGCCGATCTTCACCGATCTTGGCGTGCATCCGGTGCATTTCGCGATCATCATGTCGGTCAACCTGACCGTCGGCCTGGCGACGCCACCCATGGGGCTGGTGCTTTTCGTGGCCTCCTCCGTGTCCAACGAGCGGGTGGAGACCATCGCCAAGGCCATCCTGCCGTTCCTCGCCATCGAAGTGCTGGTGATCTTCCTGATCACCTACGTGCCCGCGATCTCGATGTTCGTTCCGCGGATCACGGGCTTCGTGCAGTGAGGCAAATCCGAGACGCATGACCAGAAAAGGGAGGTACACCATGCTCAAGGGAACCATCGGGTCGCTGCTGATGGCGACGCTTCTCGCGGGGGCGCCGCTGGCGGCCACGGCGCAGGAGTACACCATCCGCGCGACGGCCAATTCCAACGAGAACGACGAGGACTACGACGGCCTCATCGTCTTCGAGAACTACGTCGAGAACGCCTCCAACGGCGCCATCGACGTGGAACTCTTCATCGGCACGCAGCTCTGCTCCAAGGGCGCGGAATGCCTGCAGGGCGTCTCCGACGGGTCGATCGACGTCTATATCTCCACCTCGGGCGGCGCGGCCGGCATCTTTCCCTATGTCCAGGTGCTCGACCTGCCCTACCTGATGGCCGATGACCGCATCGCCGAGAAGGTCCTGCGCAGCGATTTCGTCAACGAGATGCGCGACATGGCGCTGGAGGATTCGGGCGGCACGATCCGTCTGATGACCGTCGGCAACACCGGCGGCTGGCGCAACTTCGCCAACACCGAACGGCGCATCGCCGCGCCCGCGGACATGGAAGGCCTCAAGATCCGCACCGTCGTGGCCGACCTGCCGCAGGAACTCGTCAAGGCGATGGGCGCCAGCCCGACGCCGATCCCGTGGCCCGAGCTCTTCACCAGCTTCCAGACCGGCGTGGTCGAAGGCTCCAAGAACGGGATTACCGACATCATGGGCATGAAGTTCCCGGATGCCGGCCTGCAATATGTCACGCTGGACGGGCATGCCTACATGGGCGCGCTCTGGTGGATGAACAACGAGAAGTTCATGTCCATGCCCGACGAACTGAAACGCGTCGTGGTCGACGGCTTCTACCAGCTGCAGCAGGCGACCTTCGCTTCGCCGAAGCGCAAGTCGATCCAGGCCTACACGGACTTTGTCGACGGCGGCGGCGATCTCTACGTTCCGACCCCGGAAGAGAAGGCCGCGTTCCGCGCGGCGGCGGCGCCGGTCTTTGACTGGTTCCAGGAGAACGTGAACCGCGGGCCGGAGATCTTCGCCGCCTTCACCGAAGCGGTCGAAGAAGCCGAGGCCGAGGTCAACGCGGCCCGCCAGGCCGACATGCAGTGACCCAGGGCGGCGCCCCGGTCCGCCGGGGCGCCCGATTTTCACCGCGCGGCCCGGTGCCGCGCTGCCGTTGCCGCTCAGCGGAACGGGTAAAGCCACACCCGGTAGTCGTCGATCAGCTCATGCGCCGCCTCGATCTGTTCCTCCGTCATTTTCTTGACCACCTCCTCCTGCGAGATGGCCGCGTCGGGATCGCCCCCGATGGCGGAGAGGACGTACCACATGTAGGCGCGCACGAGGTCGGGTTCGGGCATGCCGCGGCCGACCTCGTAGTACCAGCCGACACCGGATTGCGCCCCCGGATGCCCCTTCATCGCCGAGCGCAGGTACCATTCGAAGGCACGCCGGTCGTCGCGCTCGACGCCAAGGCCCAGCGCATACATGACGCCGATCAGTTCCTCGGCATCGGCATTTCCGGACCGGGCAGCGGGGCGCAGCTCCGCCATTGCCTCGGCAAAGCGCCCCGTTTCCATCAGGTCGCGGGCATGTTCGATCTCGGCCGCCGCCGGGGCGGCCAACAGTATCAGCGCAAGGGCAAGCGCGCGCATCTTCCGGCTCTCCTCCTGTCCTGCGTCGCGGGGATGGCCGGCGCGGGCGACCTGCCGGCCCCTTTGACCGACGACGATTTCCACGCATTTGACGCAGAGAAGGCCCGGATCGGTCAACTGCTCTTCCACGACAAGATCCTTTCGGGCAACCGCAACATCGCCTGCGCGACCTGCCACCACCCCGATCACGGCACCTCGGACGGGCTGTCGCTGGGCATCGGCGAGGGCGGCACGGGCCTCGGGCCGGAGCGGCGGGCCGGCACGGGTGAGCACCGCATTCGCAAACGCATCCCGCGCAACGCCTCCGCACTCTGGAACCTCGGGCACAAGGATATCGACGTGCTGTTCCATGACGGCCGGCTCGAGGTCTCGGACATCTACGGCAACGGCTATAATTCCCCGGCCGAGGAGTGGCTGCCCCGGGGGCTGGAAACGATCCTCGCCGCGCAGGCCCTCCTGCCGCTGGCCGCGCAGTTCGAGATGGCCGGCAACCCGAGGGAAAACCAGATCGCCGGGGCCGCCCATGACCGGATCGATTACGTCTGGCCCTATGTCGCCAAGCGGGTCCGGACGATCCCCGAATACGGGCGCATGTTCGTCGCGGCCTTCGACGATGTCGACAGCGCCGAGGACGTCACCATCGTCCATGTCGCCAACGCGCTTGCGGCCTTCCAGGGGACCGAGTACCGCTCGCACGACGCGCCGTTCGACGCCTATCTGGCCGGCGACCGGGGCGCGCTGGACCCGGCCCAGCGGCGGGGGCTGGACCTGTTCTATGGCAAGGCGCTTTGCGCGACCTGTCATTCCGGGCCGCTCCTGACGGATCACCGCTTCCATGCGCTGGCGCTGCCGCAATTCGGCCCCGGCCGCACGCGCCGCTTCGACCCTTATGCCCGCGACGTGGGACGCATGGCCGAAAGCGACCGGCTCGAGGACGCCTACCGCTTTCGGACGCCGTCGCTCCGGAACGTGGCGCTGACCGCGCCCTACGGGCATAACGGCGCCTTCCCGACGCTCGAGGGCATCATCCGCCATCATCTCGACCCGCTGGGCAGCCTCGACGCCTGGCAAGGCGACATGGCGCGCCTGCCCGCGGCACCCTGGCTGGCCGCAACCGATTTCGTGGTGACGCAGGACCGGCTGGAACGCGCCCGGCACCGCGCCCGCGTCGATATCGACCTGCCCCCTTTGACCGGGGCCGAGATCGAAGACCTTGTCGCCTTCCTCCACGCCCTGACCGGCACCGAAAGCGTGGAGGGACGGCTCGGCGTGCCGGACTCCGTGCCCTCCGGACTGGCGGTGGACTGACCATGACCCGTATCCTCATCGCCGGCCAGGCCGTGCTCGACCTCATTTTCGACGTGGACGCGATCCCCGACGCGGCGCGCAAATACCGGGCCACGGGCGGACGCATCGCCGGCGGCGGCTGCGCCGCCAATGCCGCGGTCGCGGTGGCACGGCTGGGCGGGCAGGCACATCTCGCGGCCTGCGTCGGCGATGACGAGATCGGTGCATTGATCATGGACGGGCTCGCCGCCGAGGGCGTCGAGACGTCCAACATCGCCCGCCGGACCGGCAGCCGGTCTTCCTACTCGGCGGTCATGGTGGACCCGGCCGGCGAGCGGCAGATCGTGAACCTGCGCGGTGACCCGCCGGGGCCGCCCGATGCCTGGCGCCTGCCCCGGCTCGACGCGGTGCTGGCCGACACAAGATGGGTCGAGGGCGCGGCAGCCGCGCTCGACTTGGCCCGCGCGGCCGGGATCCCCGGCATCCTCGACGCCGAACCGCCGATCGACGCCCCGCTCGCTGAGAATGCGAGCCACGTCGTCTTCTCGCGCCAGGGCCTCTCCGGCTTCACCGGGCTCGACTCGATCGAGGACGGCCTGCACGCCGCGGCCGCCCGGCTACCCGGCTGGGTCGCCGTGACCGACGGCGCCGCGGGCTGTTTCTGGGTCGCGCGCGGCGCCATCGCCCACGCCCCGTCCTTCGCCGTGGAAGCCGTCGACACGCTCGGGGCCGGCGACGTCTGGCACGGGGCTTTCACGCTCCGCCTGGCCGAGGGCGCGGCCCGCGCGGACGCGATCCGCTTCGCCGCCGCGGCGGCGGCGCTCAAATGCACGCGGCCCGGCGGCCGGGCAGGCACGCCCGACCGCGCCGAGGTCGAGAAATTTCTGAAGGAGACGGACAGATGAACCTGACGCCCGGCAAGCTCTGGGGCATGCGCCGCATGGCCGACGCCAAAGGGATCTTCAAGATGACCGCCGTGGATCAGCGCCCGCCGATCAAGGGGCCCATCGCGCAGGCGCTCGACGTGGCGGAGGCGCCCTGGGACGAGGTCGCGCGGTTCAAGCGGCTGCTGATCGAAACCCTGCAGCCGGGCAGCACCGCCCTGCTGCTCGATCCGCATTTCGCCATCCCGCACGCCATCGACGTGATGTCGCCCGAGAAGGGCCTGGTCGTCACGCTGGAGGACTCCGTCTTCGAGGAGACACCCGGCGGGCGGCTGTCGGACAGCATCGACGACTGGAGCGTGAACAAGATCAAGCGGATGGGCGGCGACGCGGTGAAGGTGCTGGCGTGGTATCGCCCCGACGCCACGCCCGAGGTCTGCCGCGCCCAGCAGGATTACGTCAAGCGCGTGGGCGCGGCCTGCGCGCGCTTCGACATTCCCTTCCTGTTCGAATTGCTGGTCTATCCGCTGGCCAGCGACGCCGACCAGACCAGGGACTATGTCGAGATGCAGGGCAAGAACACGGATCACGTGCTCGCCTCGGTCGCGGAATTCGCCAAGCCCGATTACGGCGTCGACGTCTTCAAGCTGGAAAGCCCTGTCGCCGCCGCGGCGGCCGACGGGTCGGCCGGGGTGCAGGATGCCTTCGACGAGATGGGCCGGCTCGCGGGCCGGCCCTGGGTGATGCTCTCGGCCGGGGCCGGCCAGGCAGAGTTCCGCCGGATCCTCGAACACGCCTTCCGCGCCGGCGCCTCGGGCTTCCTCGCGGGGCGTGCGATCTGGCTCGACGCCTTCCGCGCCTATCCCGACTGGGAGGCCATCCGCCAGGGCCTGTCCGGCGGCGCGGTCGCCTATCTCGACGAGATCGGCGCGCTGGCCGATGCGCAGGCCACCCCGTGGAACGCGCACCCCGTATTCGGCGGCGAGGCCGGTTTCCGGCCCGCCGACGCCTCTTTCCGCCACCAATATGCAGAGATGTGATCTTGAAACTCGGACTTCTTCCACTCGGCCGGCCCACCTTCGACGTCCCCTTCGCAGAGGAAAAGCTCGCCGCCATGTGCGCCGCGCTCGACGCGACGGGCCACGAGATCGCCGGCCCCCGAACCCTGCTCTTCGACGCCGGGGCGACCGAGGCCGCAATCGCCGATCTGCAGGCCGCCGGCATCGATCAGCTGCTGATCCTGCAGGTGACCTTCACCGATGCCTCGATGACGGTGGCCGCCGCGCATGCCTTTCCCGATACGCCGCTCTCGCTCTGGGCGGTGCCCGAGCCCCGGCTGGGCGGGCGTCTCAGGCTCAACGCCTTTTGCGGCCTCAACCTGGCGAGCCACGCGCTCGGCCGGGCCGAGCGCGGCTTCGGCTGGCTCTTCGCCGATCCCGCGGGCGATGTCGCGGCCGATCTCAAGTCGATGCTTGCCGGCCACCGGCCTTCGGGGCGGATGCGCCCCCATGGCAACGCCATGCGCACCACGCCCGAGGCCGAGGACATCGCCGACCGGATCGCCACGCGCCGCATCGCCCGGATCGGGGCGCACCCCGACGGCTTCACCACCTGCGCTTACGATCCCGACGAGATCGAACGCCTCGCCGGGGTGACCGTCGACGAGATCCCGCTCGAGCGGCTGTTCGACGACGCCCGGGCCCTGCCCGAAGGCGCCGAGGCCGCCGTCCGCGCCGCGGCCGAGGCCCAGATGACGGACCTCGATTCCGTCGACCAGGCGGAGTTGACCCGGTCGCTCCGGCTCAAGACGGCGCTCGACGGGCTTCGCGCGCAAGGCGACTACGACGCCTTCGCGATCCGCTGCTGGCCCGAGACCTTCACCGAGTATGGCGGCGCGGTCTGCGGGCCGGTGGCGATGATGGGCGAGGCGCGCGTTCCCTGCGCCTGCGAGGCCGACGTCTACGGCGCACTGACCCAGCTGGTATTGCAGGAAACAGCGCAGGACCCGGTCTTCCTCGCCGATCTCGTGGACATTGACACCGCGGACGGCACCGGCGTTGTCTGGCATTGCGGCCAGGCGCCCATCTCGATGCGGGATCCCGACGTGGCGGCGACAGCGACGGTGCACACCAACCGGCGGATGCCGCTGCTCTACGAGTTCCCGCTGAAACCCGGCCGCGTGACCTTCCTGCGCATCAGCCAGGCCTTCGGTCGGCCCAAGATGGTCATCGCCGCGGGCGAGATGCTGAAACGCCCCATGGCCTTCACCGGCACGTCCGGCGTGGTGCGCTTCGACAATCCGGCCGGCCAGGTCCTGGCCGACGTGATCGCCTCGGGGCTGGAGCATCACGTGGCGCTCGCCTATGGCGACCATCGCCAAGCGCTGCGCGACGTCGCCGGGGCCATGCACCTGCCGGTGATGGAGCTCTGATCGATGACGATACGCTACGGGCTGATCGGCGCCGGCATGATGGGCCAGGAGCACATCCGCAACCTCGCCCTGATCGAGGGCGCCTCGATCGCCGCCTTGGCCGAACCGGACACGGCGATGCGCCGCGACAGTCTCGCGCTGGCCGGCGGCGGGGCACGGGCCTTCACCGACCACCGCGAGCTGCTCTCGGCCGATCTCTGCGACGCCTATGTGATCGCCACGCCCAACGACACCCATCACGACGTGATGCTGGACGTGCTGGCCACCGGCAAACCCATCCTCTGCGAGAAGCCGCTTGCCACGACCAGCTTCGACTGCCGGGAGATCCTGCGACGGGCCGACGACCGCGCGGCGCCGGTATGGGTGGCGATGGAATACCGTTACATGGCGCCGGTCCAGCGCCTGCTGGCCGAGCTTGCCGCCGGCACGGCCGGCCCCCCGCGGATGATCTCGATCCGCGAGCACCGCTTTCCGTTCCTGCCAAAGGTCGGCGACTGGAACCGGTTCAACCGCCGCACGGGCGGCACGCTGGTCGAGAAATGCTGCCATTTCTGGGACCTGATGCGGCTGGCGATGCAGGACGACCCGGTGCGGGTCTACGCCTCGGGGGCGATGGACGTGAACCATGTCGACGAGGTCTATGACGGCCAGGCGCCCGACATCATCGACAACGCCTATGTCATCGTCGATTTTGCCGGCGGAACGCGCGGGATGCTGGATCTCTGCATGTTCGCCGAGGGCAGCGCCTGGCAGGAGGTGATCTCGGTCACCGGGCCGCGCGCCCGCGTGGATGCCTGTGTGCCCGGTCCGGCGCGCTTTGCCCCCGGCGGCGTCCAGCGGCCCAGCCAGGTCGTGATTTCCGACCGCACCACCAAGGCCGAGCAGATCGAACAGGTGGAGGAAGACCCGCGCATCCTGGGCGCGGGCGACCATCACGGGTCGACCTACCACCAGCACCGCCGGTTCTTCGACCTGGTCCGCACCGGCCGCGGCACGCCCGAGGTCACGCTCCGCGACGGGCTGTGGTCGGTCCGGGTGGGCGAGGCCGCCGAACTGTCGGCGCGCACGGGCGCGGCGATCGACCTGCGCGAGGGGCTCTGAGAGGGGCGGTTGCGCTCGGCGCCGGCGGCGCTAGCATGCCGGTCTTCGCGACACGGAGGCCCGATGCCCGACACGCTGCTACAACCCCTGGCCGAGATCGTCGGCGCGGCCCATGTTCTGACCGACGCGGACGCCCGCGCGCCATACGAGGAAGACGCGACCGGCACCTACCGGAGCCAGGCGCGCGCCGTCGTCCGGCCCGCCGACACGGCCCAGGTCGCCGCCGTCATGCGGCTGGCCCACGAGACGGGCACGCCGGTGGTGCCGCTCGGCGGCAATACCGGGGTCTCGGGCGGCGCCTGGGCCGGTGCGGAGCAGGGCGCGATCCTGCTCTCGCTCGAACGGCTTTCCCGCATCCGCGAGATCCGCCCGGGGGCACGCCTCGCCATCGTCGAGGCCGGCGTGGTGCTCGAGACCCTGCACCGGGCGGTGACGGATCACGGCCTGATCTTCCCGCTGGTCTTCGGGGCGCGCGGCAGTTGCACGATCGGCGGCAACCTGGCGACCAATGCCGGCGGGTCGAACGTGCTGCGATACGGCAACACGCGGGCGCTGACCCTCGGGGTCGAGGTCGTCACCCCCGACGGGCGCGTGATGGACCTGATGACCGAGCTTCACAAGGACAACACCGGCTACGACCTGAAGGATCTCTATATCGGCGCCGAAGGCACGCTCGGCGTCATCACGGCGGCGGTGCTGAAACTGGCGCCCGCGCCCCGCGCCTACGCGACCGCGATGCTGGCCGTGCCGCGGCTTTCGGCGGCGCTTGACCTGCTGAACCGCCTGCAGGCGACCACGGGCGGCGCGGTGGAGGCGTTCGAATACATGCCCGGGGCCTACATGGACGCCCTTGCCGAACGCTTCCCGGATACCCGGCCGGTCTTCGGGGAAACGCATCCGATCAACGTCCTGGTCGAGATCGGGGCCACCGCGCCCCGCGATGCGGCGCCCGGCCCCGACGGGCGCCTGCCCGTCACGGCGGTGCTGGAGGACGCGCTCGGCGAGATGCTGGAGGCCGGCCAGCTGACCGACGCCGTCATCGCCCAGACCGAGGCCCAGCGCCGCGAGATCTGGGCCCGGCGCGAAGCCGCCTACGAGGTCTCGGTGATGCGCCGGCCGGTGGTGAACAACGATATCGCGCTGCCGCTCGACAAGGTGGAACCCTTTCTCGACCGCATGGCCGAAACGCTGCCGGAAATCGCCCCCGGTGCAGAGGACATCACCGTCGGCCATCTCGGCGACGGCAA
Organism: uncultured Maritimibacter sp.; assembly: GCA_913063035.1. Lineage (GTDB taxonomy): Bacteria > Pseudomonadota > Alphaproteobacteria > Rhodobacterales > Rhodobacteraceae > CAJXYS01. The sequence continues at coordinate 54,408 of CAJXYS010000019.1, forward strand.
CCTGCATTACTGCGTCTGGCTGGACCGCTGCGCCACGCCGGGGGATCCGGCGCTCCGCGAACGGGTGCTCGAGACGGTGGAGGACGCGGTGCAGGATCTCGGCGGCACCTTCTCGGCCGAGCACGGGATCGGCCACACCAAGCGCGGCACCATGGCGCGGCGCAAGGATCCGGCCGCGCTGGAGGTGATGCGCGCGATCAAGGCCGCGCTCGACCCCAAGGGCATCATGAACCCGGGCAAGGTCCTGCCCTGACGGCCGGGGTCCGGCCCTTCGGGCCGGTATTTCGCGCTCCGCGCGAGGATATTTGGCCCACTTGGAAGGCAGGCATGCCGTCTCCAAGTGGCGGAAATATCCCCGTCGGAGACATCGAATCGCCGCGAAGCGGCCTCAGGACAGCCAGTCGAGAAAGCCCGGACCGGCGCGGCCCAGCAGCGACCGGGCAAGCTCCCGCCCCATGGCCGTACCGTCCGCGACCGGGCCGCTGATCTCGTCGGCATGCGCCTCGGAGCCGTCGGGGCGCAGGATCTCGCCGCGCAGCCGCAGCGTTCCGTCGGTCACCTCGGCCAGCCCGGCGATGGGCGTTTCGCAGGAGCCGTCGAGCTCTGCCAGGAAGGCCCGCTCTGCCGCGAGCCGCTCCGCGGTCGCGGCGTCGTGGATCGGCGCCAGCAGGGCGGCCATCCGGTGATCGTCGGCGCGCCGTTCGATCCCGATGGCCCCCTGCGCGATCGCCGGCAGCATTTCCGTGTCGGGCACCGGGCCGCGGGCCACCTCGGCCATGCCGAGCCGGTTCAGGCCGGCCATGGCGAGGAAGGTACAGCGCGCCACGCCGTCCTCGAGCTTGCGGAGGCGCGTCTGCACGTTGCCGCGGAACTCCACCACCTCGAGATCGGGGCGGCGGTGCAGCATCTGCGCGCGCCGCCGCAGGCTGGAGGTGCCCACCACGTCGCCCGCGGCGAGGTCGAAGATGCTGTCGATATGGGGCGACACGAAGGCGTCGCGCGGATCCTCGCGCGGCAGGTAGCAGTCGAGCACGAGCCCGCCGGGCTGCGCGACCGGCATGTCCTTCATCGAGTGGACCGCGATGTCGATCTCGCCGCCCAGCATCGCCTCCTCGATTTCCTTGGTGAAGAGCCCCTTGCCGCCGATCTCCTTCAGCGGGCGGTCCTGAACCCGGTCGCCGGTGGTCTTGATGACCACGACCTCGAAGGCGGACTCCTCGGCGCCATGGGCGGCCATCAGGCGCGCGCGGGTCTCGTAGGCCTGGGCCAGCGCCAGCGGCGAGCCGCGGGTGCCGATCTTCAGCGGTCGGTCGGGGGTCGGGATCTCGATGCTCATGACGCTTTCCTAGCCGGGCGGCCGCGTCAGGGCAACGGTCGTGCTGACGCATTGACATCCGCGCGCGGGCGCGGAATGTCTCGCAGGAGTGACAGACGGGAGGATCCATGGCCGACGACAGATTGCTGATGCGCGCGCTCCGGGGCGAGACGCTGCCCGTTCCGCCCGTCTGGATGATGCGACAGGCCGGGCGCTACCTGCCCGAATACCGCGCCACGCGGGCCCAGGCCGGCGACTTCCTGTCGCTCTGCTACACGCCCGAGCTGGCCGCCGAGGTGACGCTCCAGCCGATCCGGCGCTACGGCTTCGACGCCTCGATCCTCTTCGCGGACATTCTGCTGGTGCCGCAGGCGCTCGGGGCGGATCTCTGGTTCGTGACCGGCGAGGGGCCGCGGCTGTCCACCGTCACCGGCGCCGCCGATTTCGCCGCGCTGAAACCGGCGGAGGCGATTCACGAGACCCTGTCGCCGATCTACGAGACCGTGCGCATCCTGCGCCGCGAACTGCCGGCGGAGGTGCCGCTCATCGGGTTCGCGGGGGCGCCATGGACGGTGGCGACCTACATGATCGCCGGCCGCGGTACGCCCGACCAGGGGCCGGCGCATCGGCTCAAGGACACCGACCCCGAGACCTTCGGCCATCTCATCGATCTTCTGACGGAGGCCACGACGGCCTACCTTCTGGCGCAGGTCGCGGCCGGCGCCGAGGTGGTGAAGCTCTTCGACAGCTGGGCCGGCTCGCTCAAGGGCGCGGATTTCGACCGTTTCGCGCTGGAACCGGCGAAGAAGATCATCGCTGCGCTGAAGGCCGCGCATCCCGACCTGCCCGTCATCACCTTCCCGCGCGAGGCCGGCCCCCGCTATGACGGCTTCGCCCGGGCCACCGGTGCGGATTGCGTCGCGCTCGATACCGCGGTGGACGCGGCCTGGGCCGCGGAGGTGCTGCAGCCCCAGAGCTGCGTGCAGGGCAATCTCGACCCGCAGCTGCTGGTCGAGGGCGGGCAGCGCCTGATCGACGAGACCAGGCGCATCGTCGGTGCCTTCTCCGGCGGGCCGCATGTCTTCAACCTCGGCCACGGGATCACGCCGCAGGCGGACCCGGCCAATGTCGACATCATGCTGGAAGCGATTCGCGGCTGAGCCGCCGCGAAACCGTTGTCACGGCCACTTCGCGATCGGCGGCAGGCTCATCAGCACGGCATCGGGGTCATGTCCGGTCTCCAGACCGAACTTGGTGCCCCGGTCGTAGACGAGGTTGTACTCGGCATAGAGCCCACGGTAGGCGAGTTGCGCCTCGCGCTCCGCCGCGTTCCAGGCGGTGTCGCGCCGTTTCTCGGTGATCGGCAGGAA
>CAJXYS010000020.1 GCA_913063035.1 uncultured Maritimibacter sp.
GGCACTTGATGCTTTTCGGGCGCTTGGGGGTGAGTGAAGACTTGCGAAGGATGCGTTTTGCGCGTATCCTTCGTTTCGGCCTAATAGGTTAGGAGCGGATCGGCCTTACATCCTCTCTGCTGGTCTCGGCGCGGTAAGGCTTCACACGGCACGGAAAGACCGGCATCTGCCGCCGCTTGCTTGCGGCTAGAAGGGCGGGTGCCCTCCCCTCTAGGATTTGTGTGGCGGTTAATCCCCGGCTCAATCTGCTTTAGCAGTTCCCCGGCCCTGCGGAGCGCGGCGAGCTGGGTTGACCCCCAGGAACGCAGGGAGAAAACGTGTATCACACAATTTTCCCTTGGCGTGGGTAAAATCGTGTGATACACAATCTTCATGAGAGGTCGAGCGTTCAATAATTTCGTCGCGGATTGTTGCCGCGTTCCCGAGAAAACGGTGGTCGTCTTTGCACGGACCTTGAAAGAGGCGGGGCACATGACGACTGGCGGCCGAGGGACTGCGCCGCAGATGACGCCAAGGGATGCGGCGACCATCATCGTAGCAATGCTATCGACGGACAGCCCGGCACAAGCGGTTGAGCGTCTATTGCGTTTCCGCGATCTGCCCTATCGCCCCGACCTTTCAACAGGTGATGCGCCCGCGCCGTTTCACGTGAAGGCCGGAACCACAATCCACAATGCCTTGACGCAGCTGTTCTCTTCCAACTTGGAGGATGACGACGGCTTCGCGTCCGCGCCGTATGTCGTGATTGACGAAAACGCGCGGCGGGCACGGATCGAGCATCAAGGCGGCGAGATGATCTTCATGGACATTGAGCGCAGCGATGCGACCAAGGAAGCGGACCGCTCCGAACTATTTGGCATTCGGCGGTCAAGGGGGCTGGCATCCGCTGACTTAATGAAGCTCTGGATTCCGTTCTACTTGGAGCGCAGCGAAGGCAAGACGTGGGAAGAGATCGCCAAGGGAAGCGATGCGCAAGGCTATCCGCTGGACCCGACCCACCCTTGGAACAGTGGCACTTACGATGGCTAACCGTCGCGCTGCAATCACCCAGGCCGAGCTGACCCGGTATCTCAAAGCCTACCGCGATGCAGGCATTCCGGTGACGCGCACCGAGATCGGGCGCGACGGCAAGATTGTGATCTACACGACCGACACCGCGACGGATGACGCGAACAACCCGTGGGATGCAGCATGAAACACAAGCGCCAATTCCCGCACGCATCGCCCTACACCGACCGTCACGGCAAGCGCCGGTGGCGCTTTCGCAAGGGCGGTTTCTCGGCCGAGCTGGGCACGGAATACGGCTCAGACGAATTTGTGATGCGCTATGAGGCGGCGGTGGAAGGGCACCGCGTCCGGGGCCTGATCGGGGCGGATCGGACCCAGCCCGGCTCAATCTCTGCGCTGGTGGCGTCTTACTATCGGTCCCCGGACTTTCTCAGCCTGTCGGACAGCACCAAGCGCGTCTATCGCGGCGTGATCGAGAAATTCCGCGAGGCGCACGGCGACAAGCCCGTGAAGCTCATGCAGCGGCGTCACGTCCAGAATATCCTTGCGGAAAAGGCCGAGACACCGACGGCCGCGAACAACCTGCGCAAGCGGCTGATTACCTTGCTGGACCATGCGGTGACCCTGGACTGGCGGCAAGACAACCCGGCCCGCGCGACGAAACCCTACCGTGTGGACAGCACCGGCTTTCACACCTGGGATGAAGGCGAGATCGCCCGGTTCTTCGAGGTTCACGAGCCGGGCACGCTGGCGCACCGAGCGGTGACATTGATGCTCTACACCGGCGCGGCCCGCGTGGACGTGGTGAAGCTGGGGCCGTGGAACGTGAAGGGCGACCGGATCGAATACCGCCGCCAGAAAACGGCGCGCACGGGCGGCGTGATGGTCAGCATCCCCATGCACGCGGACTTGTGCGAAGTGCTGGCGGGCCTTCCCGATGATCGCCCGTTTCTGGCCACGAGGCGCGGCAAGGCGCGCTCAGCCGAGGGGCTGGGCAACTTGGTGCGCCAATGGTGCGACAAGGCGGGACTGGCCGCGTGCAGCGCGCACGGGCTGCGCAAAGCCTGCGCCCGGCGCTTGGCCGAAGCTGGGGCGACGGCGCACGAGATCGGGGCCGTGACCGGGCACAAGACGCTCTCCGAGGTGCAGCGATACACCGCTGAGGCGCAGCGCGAAGGCATGGCCGATTCCGCCTTCGACAAGCTGATCGCAAGACCGAATGGCGAACCAAACGTGGTGAACCTTCCCGAAAGGTTCGCCAACGCTCAAGGCAACCCCATGAAAAAAGGAGATAAATCTTGATTAGTGGTGAGCCGTGCAGGATTCGAACCTGCGACCCACTGATTAAAAGTCAGTTGCTCTACCAACTGAGCTAACGGCCCACTCGAGAGCCGCTAGGTATACGGGGCGTCTGCGCCGGTCAAGGGGGATTTCCGCGGATTTTTTCAGCACAGCGCACATATGGTCAAACGCCCGGCTCATGTATATATGCCGCCTGTTCGGAAGGAGGCGCGGATGGACGGATTGCCGTTCATGAAGATGCACGGACTCGGCAATGATTTCGCCGTGATCGACCGGCGGGGCGGCGGCGCGCCCGTGACGCCGGCGCTGGCGCGTGCGCTGGGCGACCGTCATCGCGGGGTGGGCTTCGACCAGCTCGCCGTCATCGGCGACTCGGCGCAGGCGGCTGCCGCGCTCACCTTCTACAATGCCGACGGCTCCGAGTCCGGGGCCTGCGGCAACGCCACCCGCTGCGTCGCCCGGCATCTCATGCAGGAAGCCGGCCGCAACCGGCTGACGCTCGAGACGGCGCGCGGTCTGCTGGCGTGCGAAGACGCCGGCGGCGGGCTCACCCGGGTCAACATGGGACCGCCGCAGACCGGCTGGCGAGAGATCCCGCTGGCCGAGGAAATGGACACGCTGGAGCTGCCTATCGAGGGCGCCCCCGTCGCCACCGCCATGGGCAACCCGCATTGCACGTTTTTCGTCGAGGATGCCGAGGCGATCCCGCTGGCGCAGTTCGGACCGCGCTACGAGCACCATCCGCTCTTTCCCGAGCGCACCAATGTCCAGGTGGTCAGCCGGATCGGCCCCGACCGGCTGCGGCTGCGGGTCTGGGAGCGGGGCGCCGGCATCACGCTGGCCTCGGGCTCGTCGTCCTGCGCGACGGTCGTGGCGGCGGTGCGCCGTGGTCTCACGGGTCCCCGCGCGACGGTGGTGCTCGATGGCGGCGAACTGGAGATCGACTGGCGCGAGGACGGCGTCTGGATGACCGGCCCGACCGCGCATGTCTTCGACGGGGTGCTGACGCCCGCCTTTCTGGAGGGGCTTTCGTGACCGCGCCGCGCTTCACCACGCTGGGCTGCAGGCTGAACGCCTACGAGACCGAGGCGATGCGCGAGCTTTCCGGCGCGGCCGGTCTCGGCGATGCCGTCGTGGTGAACACCTGCGCGGTGACGGCGGAAGCGGTCCGCAAGGCCCGCCAGGAAATCCGCCGTCTGCGCCGCGAGAATCCGGACGCGACGCTCGTGGTCACAGGCTGTGCCGCCCAGACCGAACCCGGAACCTTCGCCGCGATGGACGAGGTCGACCACGTCATCGGCAATACCGAGAAGATGCAGCGCGCCACCTGGGACCGGCTGGCGCGCGGGCCGGATTTCGTGGGCGAAACCGAGCGGGTCCAGGTGGACGACATCATGTCCGTGACCGAGACCGCCGGCCATCTCATCGACGGGTTCGGGACGCGCAGCCGCGCCTATGTCCAGGTGCAGAACGGCTGCGATCACCGCTGCACCTTCTGCATCATCCCCTATGGCCGCGGCAATTCGCGGAGTGTGCCGGCCGGGGTGGTGGTCGAGCAGATCAAGCGGCTCGTGGACAAGGGCTTCAACGAGGTGGTGCTGACCGGGGTGGACCTGACCAGCTGGGGCGCGGATCTGCCGGGCGCCCCGCGGCTGGGCGACCTGGTGATTCGGATCCTGCGTCTCGTAGCCGACCTTCCACGGCTGCGCATATCGTCGATCGATTCGATCGAGGCGGACGACAACCTGATGCGGGCCATCGCGACCGAATCCCGGCTGATGCCGCATCTGCACCTGTCCCTGCAGGCCGGCGACGACATGATCCTGAAGCGGATGAAGCGCCGCCACCTGCGTGACGACGCGATCCGCTTCTGTGCCGAGACCCGGCGTCTGCGTCCCGACATCGTTTTCGGCGCCGACATCATCGCGGGCTTTCCGACCGAGACCGAGGCGATGTTCGAAAACTCGCTCAGGCTGGTCGAAGAGTGCGGGCTGACCTGGCTGCATGTCTTTCCCTTCTCGGCCCGGCCCGGCACCCCCGCGGCGCGCATGCCGCAGCCGGACGGGGCGACGGTCAAGGCGCGTGCCGCCCGCTTGCGCGCGGCCGGTGCGGCGCGGGTCGCCGCCCATCTCGACCGACAGCAGGGGGCGCGGCACGACGTGCTGATGGAGACCCCGCAAATGGGGCGCACCCCGCAATTCACCGAGGTCCGCTTCGCGGCCGATCAGCGAGAAGGCGCGATCGTCCCGGCCCGGATCACCGGCCATGACGGGGCGCAACTGTCGGCCGTTCCGGCCGGTTGAGCGCCCTGCGGGCGCAAGCCGTCTGGCACTTCGTGCGATTCTCCGCGCTGCGCGCGGGGATATTTCCGCCACTTGGAAGCCTGGAGCCGCGCCTGTGGACAGGGCGGCCGGGGCTGCCTAGTCTCTGGTCAGGAATTCGGAGGACGAGACGATGGCCCTGCCCCTTGCCCCCATCGCCGGGGTTGCCCTGCGCTACGGAACGGTCGCCCTGGCCGCCTATGCGCTCAGCCGGCGGATACAGGTCTCGCAGACCGACCAGCGCGCCGAGGACTCGCTGGACACCCTCGCCGAGGGCCTGAGCGCCCATCGCCCGAAGGATCGCGACCAGGTGAACGGGGCGGTGCGGTTCCGCCGCGTGATCCGGCTCGGCGCGGACGGGCCGGGGGTGGAGGTCGACATGGCCGCGCTTGGACGGATCGCGATCCGGAGGGTCTGAATGGAACTCTACGACAATCCGGCCTCGCCCTTTTGCCGCAAGGTCCAGGTGGTCCTGCGCGAGACGGGGCAGCTCGACGAGGTGACGCCGCGTTTCGCGGTGGGCAGCCCGACGGCGCCGGAGCAGATGCCGGTCGCGGAGAACCCGCTCGGCAAGATCCCCGCCCTCGTGCGGCCGGGCGGTGCGACGCTCTACGACAGCCGGGTGATCTGCCGCTATCTCGATCAGCGGGCCGGGGCGGGGCTCTACCCGGAGCCGCCCGCGCTCTGGGATACGCTGGTGCTGGAAGCGACCGCCGACGGGATCATGGAGGCGGCGGTGCTCATGGTCTACGAGGCCCGCTGCCGCCCCGAGGAGATCCGCCATGCGCCCTGGGTCGCGGGACAGTGGGAAAAGATCACCCGCGCGCTGGACGCGCTCGAGGCGCGCTGGATGGCGCATCTGCACGGGCCTTTCGGCATGGGCCAGATCGCGGTGGGCTGCGCGCTTGGATATCTCGATTTCCGCCATGGCGACCGCGACTGGCGCGGCGGGCGCGAGTCGCTCGCGGCCTGGTTCCTGAAGATCTCCGAGCGCGACAGCATGGCTGCGACCCTGCCGGCCTGACCCGCGCCGCCGCTGCCGGCCGGCCGCCTGCGGGCGCGATCCGGGCATGGGAACGGCCGATCGCGGGAAGGCCTCGACTCCGGTCGGGCGCGGGCTATCATGTCCAACGCAAGGATCGGGATGGCGTGCACGGGGAAGCTTGCGCGGGTCCCGGCCCGGGCCGCAAGACCGGCCCGGCCGCGGCGGCTAGGCCACAGGGTGCGACATTCTGTTCCAACTGCGCCCGATTGTCCGATAGACGCCGACGGCCCGCGGCTCTAAGTATGCGCGCGGAAAGCCTTGGGCGACCGGGGCTTGCGATCTATCATTGGCCCAAGCCTCGGGCCAGATAAGGGAGAATGCCTCGTGTCCCACGCAGAAGACAATTCGGGCACCCGCCGGGATTTCCTCTATTACGCGACCGGCGGAACGGCCGCCGTCGCGACCGGCGCGGCTGTCTGGCCGCTGATCGATCAGATGAACCCCTCGGCCGACGTGCAGGCGCTGTCCTCGATCCGGGTGGACGTGGCCGGGCTGGAACCCGGCACGCAGATCACGGTGAAGTGGCTGGGCAAGCCGGTCTTTATCCGCCGCCGCACCGCCGAAGAGATCGAAGCCGCCAACCAGGTGGAGATCGACGATCTTATCGACCCGGTGGCGCGGAACGCCAATATCGACGGCGAGGTGCCGGCGACCGACGCGAACCGGGCGCTCGACGAAAGCGGCGAGTGGCTGGTGCAGATGGGTGTCTGCACCCATCTCGGCTGTGTTCCGCTCGGCGACGGGGCGGGCGAGTTCGGCGGCTGGTTCTGCCCCTGCCACGGCTCGCATTACGACACGTCGGGCCGCATCCGCAAAGGTCCCGCGCCTGAGAACCTGCCGGTTCCGGTCGCGGCGTTCGTCGACGAAACGACGATCAAACTCGGTTAAGGGAGAAACCCATGTCCGGTATCCCGCACGATCACTACGAGCCCAAGTCGGGGTTCGAGAAGTGGCTTCATCGGCGTCTGCCGATCGCGAGCCTCGCTTATGATACCCTGATGATCCCCACGCCCAAGAACCTGAACTGGATGTGGATCTGGGGCATCGTCCTGACCTTCTGCCTGGCGCTGCAGATCATCACCGGCATCGTCCTGGTGATGCACTACACGCCGCATGTCGACATGGCCTTCTCCTCGGTCGAGCACATCATGCGGAACGTGAACGGCGGCTGGGCGATCCGCTACCTGCACATGAACGGCGCGTCGCTGTTCTTCGTGGCGGTGTATCTGCACATCTTCCGCGGCCTCTATTACGGGTCCTACAAGGCCCCGCGCGAAGTGACCTGGATCATCGGCATGCTGATCTACCTGCTGATGATGGGCACGGCCTTCATGGGCTACGTGCTGCCCTGGGGCCAGATGTCGTTCTGGGGTGCCACGGTGATCACCGGGCTCTTCGGCGCGATCCCCGGCATCGGCGAGGCGATCCAGACCTGGCTGCTGGGCGGGCCGGCCGTCGGCAACGCGACGCTGAACCGCTTCCTGTCGCTGCACTACCTGCTGCCGTTCATCATCGCGGCGCTCGTCGCGGTGCATATCTGGGCCTTCCACACCACGGGCAACAACAACCCCACCGGTGTCGAGGTGCGGCGCAAGTCCAAGGCCGAGGCCGAGAAGGACACGCTGCCCTTCTGGCCCTATTTCGTGATCAAGGATCTCTTCGCGCTCGCGGTGATCCTGCTGGTCTTCTTCGCCATCGTCGGCTTCATGCCGAACTATCTCGGCCATCCCGACAACTACATCGAGGCCGATCCGCTGGTGACGCCGGCGCATATCGTGCCCGAATGGTACTTCCTGCCGTTCTACGCGATCCTGCGCGCCTTCGACGACTCGGTCTGGATCGTGCAGTTCGCCGGCTTCATCACCGGCGGCATCATCGACGCCAAGTTCTTCGGCGTGCTGGCGATGTTCGGCTCGATCCTCGTGATGGCGCTGGCGCCGTGGCTCGACACCTCGAGCGTGCGCTCGGGCCGGTACCGTCCGATGTTCAAGTGGTGGTTCTGGCTGCTGATCGTCGACTTCATGGTGCTGATGTGGGTCGGTGCGATGCCGGCCGAGGGGATCTATCCCTACATCGCCCTGATCGGGTCGGCCTACTGGTTCGGCTATTTCCTGGTCATCCTGCCGCTGCTCGGCGTGATCGAGAAACCGCTGCCGCAGCCGGCGACGATCGAGGAAGACTTCAACGCGCATTATCCGGAAAAGTCGGAGACTGCGGGCACAACGCCGACCCCGGCCGAGTGAACGAAAGGACACACACGCGATGATCAGACAGACCACGATCGCAGCGCTTGTCGCTCTCGGCCTCGGCGCGGGCCCGGCCCTGGCAGCCGGTGGCGCGGGCTACGTGAAGGATTACGACTTCTCCTTCGAGGGGCCGTTCGGCACGTTCGACCAGATGCAGCTCCAGCGCGGGCTGCAGGTCTACACGGAAATCTGCTCGGCCTGTCACGGGCTGAAACAGCTTTACTTCCGTAACCTCGGGGATTCCGGCGGTCCCGACCTGCCGGACGACCAGGTGCGGGCGTATGCCGAGTTCTACGAGGTTCCGGACGACAGCGACGACGCCTTCCCCGGCGACATGCGCACCGCGCGGCCGTCGGACAAGTTCCCGGAAGTGACCGCCGCCGGCGCGCCGGACCTGAGCCTGATGGCCAAGGCCCGGGCCGGGTTCCACGGCCCCTATGGCCTGGGCATCAACCAGTTCCTCAAGGGGATGGGCGGTCCGGAATACATCGCCTCGCTCCTGACCGGCTACACCGGCGAGGAGAAGTTCGAGGCGGGCACCGTGCTCTACGAGAACGAGGCCTTCCCGGGTGGCTGGATCTCGATGGCGCCGCCGCTCTACGGCGACGACGTGACCTTTGCCGACGGCACCGAGGCCACGATCGAGCAGCAGGCCAAGGATCTCTCGGCCTTCCTGATGTGGACCGCCGAACCCAAGATGATGGCGCGCAAGCAGATGGGCTTCAGCTCCGTGATCCTGCTGACGCTCCTGTCGGTGCTGCTCTACCTGACGAACAAGCGGCTCTGGGCCCCGGTCAAGCGCAAGCAGGCCTGACCCGGGTTCCCCGGACGAGACGAGGGCGCGCCCGACGGGCGCGCCCTTTTCGTTTCGAAGATGCCGCGGCGCGCGGGGATACCCGGGCCAACCGGACCGGGTCAGCCGAGATAGGCGCGCAGCGCCGGCGGCGGGTCGGCGAAGAGATCCCCGGTCGCCACGGGCGGCGCGGCCCGGCCATCGGCCACGAGGATGGTCTCCTGGGCCAGCCGCTCCGCGTCGGCGGGATCATGGGTGATCATCAGCACGGTGAGGCCCGCCTCGGTGGCGATTTCCTCGACGAGCGCCAGCATCTCCGCCTTCAGCGCCGGGCCGAGCGCGGCGAAGGGTTCGTCGAGCAGCAGGAGCGGGCGGTCCCGCAGCAGCACCCGCGCCAGCGCCGCCCGGCTCTGTTGTCCGCCCGACAGCGCCCCCGGACGCTTGGCGCCCTGGCCTGCCAGGCCGACGCGGTCCAGCACGCGGTCCACGCGGGCGCCTTCCGCGGCCGAGAGACGCAGGCTCGGGCGCAGCCCCAGCGCCACGTTGTCGGCCACGCTCATATGCGGGAACAGGTTGTGATCCTGGAAGAGCAGGGTCAGCGGCCGGTCCCCGGGGGGCAGGGCGGTGATGTCCCGGCCTTCCCAAAGGATGCGGCCCCGCGCCGGGGCGATGAAACCGGCGATCGCGGCCGCCAGCGTGCTCTTCCCCGCCCCGGACGGCCCGATCAACGCCACGCGCCGCCCGGTCGCCACGGTCAGGTCGCCCGCGATGGAGAAGCCGTCGATCTCGATCAGGAGTTTTTCAAGTGTCAGTCCCAACGCGTCCTCCGCGGTCGAAGATCCAGAACAGGGCGAGGCTGAGGCAGAGCAGCAGCAGCGCCGCGCCGGTGGCGTCCTCCATGCGGTAGGCCGCCATCAGCCGGTAGAGCTGCAGGGGAAGCGTCGCCTGGTCGGGGTCGGCAAAGAGCGCGATCACGCCCAGATCGCCCATCGACAGCGCGGCCGACAGCCCGGCCGCGAAGCCGAGCGGTCGGCGGATCCGCGGCAGCGTCACCAACCGGAACCGCGTCCACCCCCCTATGCCGAGGCTTTCGGAGAGTCGGCCATAGGTCTCCGAGACGTCGCGGATCGCGGGGATCAGGGCACGCAAGGCGAAGGGCAGGCTCATGGCCGCGTTGACCAGCGCGGTGACCGGCAGTGCCAGCGCGACCGGGTCGGCCACCGGGAACAGCAGGATGAACAGCCCGGTGCCGATCACCATGGGCGAGGCCGCGATGGAGAGGTAGCCGACGGCTTCCAGGAAACCGGCGCGCCGCGGGCGGTCCCGGAGCCGCACGATGGCCGAGGCCAGCGCGATCCCGAGCCCGAGCGTGAGGGCCGTGGAGGCCAGCGCCACCGCGAGCGACCGCAGCGCGGCCTCGAAGACGCTGGCCGGCAGGCCGGGCAGCGCGGCCAGCCCGCCCGCCGCCACCATGGCCAGCGGCAACAGAAGGAATCCCGCGACCAACGTCAGCAGCGCGGCATCGCCCCAGCGATAGGCGCGCCCCCCCGCGTCCCAGCGCTGCACGGTGCGGTCGAGCCCGGCACCGAAGGCCACGGGCACCGCGACGATCAGCGCTGCCGCGGCCGCGATCGCGCAGAGCCCGAATTGCACCAGGGCGAGCAGCGCGGCGCGTCCGAGGTCGAAATCGAAGCGGAACGCCTGGTAGATCGCCAGCTCCACCGTGGTGGCGCGCGGCCCCCCGCCGAGCGTCAGCGCAACCGCGAAGCTGGTGATGCAGATCAGGAAGATCGCCGCGAAGGCGCCGGGCACCACGGCCCGCAGCATCGGGCGTTCCAGGTGGCGCGCGATCTCGGCCGGTCCCATGCCCAGCTGCGCGGCGAGCCGGAAATGCTCGGCCGGGATGGCGTGCCAGCCCTGCAGGATCAGCCGTGTCGCCAGCGGCAGGTTGAAGAAGACATTGGCAAGCACCACGCCCTGCAACCCGTATATCGAGAGCGGCCCGAGGCCGAGCGGCGCGATCAGCCCGCTCACCAGCCCGGCCCGGCCGAACACCGCCAGCAGGCCGAGGACGGCCACGATCACCGGCAGGATGAACGGCGCGCCGAGCAGCGTGATCAGCACGCCCCGGCCGCGGAACCGGCGCCGTGCCAGGGCACGCGCCGCGGGGATCGCCAGCGCGACGCTGATCGCGGCCGAGAGCAGCGCCTGCCAGGCGGTAAAGCGGATCGCCGCCCAGTCGGCCGCACCGAGCCGCGCCGCGGCCTCGGCCCGCCAGGCGACGGCGAGGATGGTGCCGAGCGTCAGCGCCAGCAGCAGCGCCGCCGCGCCCCAGCCAAGCGCGAGCGCCGGGCTCAGCGGCTGAGCGCGTCGCGCCATTCGTTCAGCGCCGCGTCACGGATCGCGGCTGCCTCCTCGGGGGGAAAGAGCAGGGCCTTGTCCGGCGTGGCCAGCGTCTCGAAGCCCTTGGGCAGACCCGAGTCGGGTGTGACGGCGGGATACATCCAGTTCGTGGTCGGGATGACCGACTGGAAGCGGTCCGACGTCATGAAGGTGAGGAACGCGTCGGCCAGCTCCGGCTGGTCCGTGCCGGCCAGCTTGCCGGCGACCTCGACCTGCATGTAGTGGCCTTCCTCGAACAGCGCGGCGGCTTTCGTTGGATCCTCCTCGGCGATCAGGTGATAGGCCGGCGAGGTGGTGTAGGAGAGCGCCATGTCCGCCTCGCCTTCGAGGAACATGCCATAGGCCTCGGACCAGCCCTTGGTGACGGTCAGGATGCGCGGGGCGAGCGCTTCCCAGATCGTGCCGGCCTCGTCGCCATAGGCATGCTTGACCCACAGCAGCAGACCTAGCCCGGGGGTGGAACTGCGCGGATCCTGGATCACGACCTTGAGATCCTCGTCGGCGATCAGCTCGCGAAAGCTGCCGGGCGCGTCCCCGATCCGGGTCTCGTCGTAGACGAAGGCGAAGTAGCCCCAGTCATAGGGCAGGAAGGTCGGGTCGTCCCAGGTGACGGGCAGATCGAAGGCGGGGGCGTCCAGGCCGTGGGGGGCGAAGAGCCCGGTTTCCGCCGCGGCCGCCATCAGGTTGGTGTCGAGCCCGAGCACCACGTCGGCATCGCTGCGCGCGCCCTCGAGGCGTACGCGCGCCAGCAAGGCCGCGCCGTCACCGGCCGCGACGAATTCCAGGTCGCAGCCGCAGGTCTCCTCGAAGGCGGCCTCCACCTGCGGGCCGGGGCCCCATTCGGTGACGAAGCTGTCATAGGTGTAGACGGTCAGCGTCGGGGTGTCCTGCGCAGCGGCGGCGCCCGCCAATGCCAGGGAACAACCCGCAGCCAGGATGGAAATCGGTTTCATGCGCTCCTCCTTTCGCTACAGGCGCGGTCAGGTGGAGCGTCTTGCCCTGGTCACCTTCCCTACGCCGGTGTGAGCCGGTTCAGGTTCAACGGGTTCGCGCGGCGGCGCATCTCAGCCCTTGTCGGGGCACCCCGAGGTAGGGGCGAACCTAGTTGCGGCACGGGGCTTCGGCAAGGTGAAACCGCTTGAGGCGCGCCGTCCCGCCCGCTAGACCGCGGGGACAGAGGAGAAACGCGCATGTCGATCAACAGTTTCGGGCATCTTTTCCGGGTCACGACCTGGGGCGAAAGCCACGGGCCCGCGCTGGGTGCGACCGTCGACGGTTGCCCGCCGGGCATCGCGCTCGACGCGGTCGGGCTGCAGCGCTGGCTCGACCGGCGCAAGCCGGGGCAGAACCGCTACACCACCCAGCGCCGCGAAGCCGACGAGGTCGAGATCCTGTCGGGCGTCTTCGAGGGCGAGACCACCGGCACGCCGATCCAACTGATGATCCGCAATACCGACCAGCGGTCCAAGGATTACGGTGACATCAAGGACAAGTTCCGTCCCGGCCATGCCGATATCACCTACTGGCAGAAATACGGGATCCGCGACTACCGGGGCGGCGGGCGGTCCTCGGCGCGGGAAACGGCGGCGCGGGTGGCGGCCGGCGGCGTGGCGCGGGCGGCGCTGGAGGCGCTGGCGCCCGGGATCTCCATCACCGGCTACATGGTGCAGATGGGGCCGCATGCGATCGATCGTGCGCGCTTCGACTGGGCGGAGATCGACCGCAACCCCTTCTGGGTGCCCGATCCGCAGGCGGCCGAGGACTGGGCCGGCTACCTGGACGCGCTTCGCAAGTCCGGCAATTCCGTCGGCGCGGTGATCGAGGTGACGGCGCGCGGTGTGCCCGCGGGGCTGGGCGCCCCGGTCTACGGCAAGCTCGACACCGATCTCGCGGCGGCGATGATGTCGATCAACGCGGTGAAGGGCGTCGAGATCGGCGCCGGCATGGCCGCGGCGGACCTGACCGGCGAGGCCAATGCCGACGAGATCGCGATGGGGCCTGACGGGCCGGTGTATTCCTCGAACCATGCCGGCGGCATCCTCGGCGGGATATCGACGGGCCAGGACGTCGTCCTGCGTTTCGCGGTGAAGCCGACCTCGTCGATCCTGACGCCGCGGCGCACCATCACAAAGTCCGGCGCGGAGACCGAGATCGTCACCAAGGGGCGGCACGATCCCTGCGTCGGAATCCGTGCCGTACCCGTGGGCGAGGCGATGGCAGCCTGCGTCCTGCTCGATCACCTTTTGCTGCACCGCGGCCAGGTGGGCGCGAACCGCGGCGCGATCGGCTAGCGCGGGGCGGCCTCGGCCGCCTTGGCCTGTTTCGAGATCTGCACCGCCAGGATTCCCGCCATGATCACGGCGACGCCGAGCAGGTCCCCCGCGCCGAGCGCCTCGCCCAGGAGCGCGGCGGCGATGGCCACGCCCAGGAACGGGTTGAGGAAGTGGAAGGTCGCGGCCCGCGTCGCGCCGATCCGCCGGACCAGGACGAACCAGGTGAAGGTCGCCGCCAGCCCCGGCACCAGCGTCGTGTAGGCAAAGGCCGCGACGAGCTGCCAGGACCAGGTGACCTGCCAGCTTTCCAGCGCGAGACCCGCCGGGAAGAGCGCCGCGCTGCCGATCAGCATCTGCACCCCGACGATCATCAGCACGTTCCCGCCCGAGGATGCCCCGCGCACCGCGAGCGTCGCGAAGGTCAGCGCGAGCACGCCCATGAGGCAGAGCGTCAGGCCGAAGCCGTCCACCCCGGCCGAGAGCCGGTCGCCCATGATGATCGCGACGCCTGCGAACCCCGCGAAGAGCCCGAAGATCCCGAGCGCGGGGACCCTTTCGCCGAACACGACCCAGTTCGCGGCGGCCACCAGCAGCGGCATGGAGGAGGCGATGATCGCGGCAAGCGAGGCCTCGATCGTCTGCATGGCGACGAAGTTGAGACCGAGGTAAAGCGCGTTCTGGCAGATCCCGAAGAGCACCGTGGCGCCCCATTGCGCCCGGGTGAGCCGGGCGCGCTGGCCCAGCAGCGCCGCGATGCCCACGGCCAGAAGGCCCGAGATCAGGAACCGAACGGCAAGGGCGGACAGGGGCGGCGCGTCCTGGACGATGATCCTGGCGGAGGTGAAGGCGCTGGACCACATGACGGCGAAGGCCACCCCCATAAGGATCGCGCGAATGTCCATGAAGTCCCCCTGAAAAGGAAAAGGCCGCCCGCAGGCGACCCTAGACGATGGGGCCGGGGGCGTTAAGCCCCCGGGCTCACAACGCTCAGCTGTTGACGCTGTCCTTGAGCGCCTTGGCGACGGTCATCTTGACGACCTTGTCTGCCGGCTTGTGAATCTGCTCGCCCGTGGCGGGGTTGCGGACCATCCGGGCCGGCCGCTCGCGGCAGTACACCTTGCCGACGCCGGGCAGGGTGACGGCGCCGCCGCCCGAAACTTCGCTGGTGATGATCTCGGTCAGCGCATCGATCGCGCCGCCGGCGCTTTTCTTGTCCATGCCGGTCTTCTCGGCCAGCGCGGCCACGAGTTGGGTCTTGGTCATCGGTTTTTGTGCCATTCGACTGCTCCTTCGCTTGCCCCTCGTTCTTGGGGTTACAATCCATGAATCTAACTGAATATCGTGGTGTCACACAATCGTTAGTGGCGATCAGCATAGCAAAAAACGCCATTTTGTGCGGTTTTTTCTGTCCAGTTACAGAAATGCGGTCTCTTCGAAGCTCCTCAGCTTGCGGGAATGGATGCGTTCGAGTGGCATGTCGCGCAGTGTCTCGAGCGCGCGGATACCGATCAGCAGGTGCCGTTTCACCTGGGTCTTGTAGAATTCGGTGGCCATTCCGGGCAGTTTCAGCTCGCCGTGCAGCGGCTTGTCGCTGACGCAGAGAAGCGTGCCGTAAGGCACCCGGAACCGGAAGCCGTTGGCCGCGATGGTGGCGGATTCCATGTCGAGCGCGATGGCGCGGGACTGGCTCAGCCGCTGCACCGGCCCGGACTGGTCGCGCAGTTCCCAGTTGCGGTTGTCCAGCGTCGCGACCGTGCCTGTGCGCATGATCCGCTTGAGGTCGTAGCCTTCGAATTCGGTCACCGCGCCGACCGCTTCCTCCAGCGCGATCTGGATCTCGGCCAGCGCCGGGATCGGCACCCAGACAGGCAGGTCGGCGTCCAGCACGCGATCCTCGCGCAGATAGGCATGGGCCAGCACGAAATCCCCCAGGCGCTGGCTGTTCCGAAGCCCGGCGCAATGGCCCACCATCAGCCAGGCATGCGGGCGCAGCACCGCGATGTGGTCGGTGGCGGTCTTGGCGTTGGACGGGCCGACGCCGATATTCACCAGCGTGATCCCCGCCTGCTTGTCGCGCTTCAGGTGATAGGCCGGCATCTGCGGGATCTTGCCGGGTTCGGGCAGCGGATCGTCGGGGGCGGAAATGACGGCATTCCCCGGCATCACGAATTCCGTGTAGCCGGAATTCGGGTCGGCCAGCATCTCGCGGGCGAAGGCGGCGAATTCCTCGACGTAGAACTGGTAGTTGGTGAACAGGATGTGGTTCTGGAAATGCTCGGCCGCCGTGGCCGTGTAATGAACCAGCCGCGCCAGCGAGTAGTCCACCCGCTGCGCCTTGAACGGCGCCAGCGCGCCCGAGCCGTCGGGGTTCTTGAACCCGTAGCCGTTGACGATGTCGTCGTCCGTCGTGGTCAGGTCCGGCACGTCGAACACGTCGCGCAGCGTGAAGTTCAGCACGCCCTCCTGCGGGACGGTGATGTTGTCCTCGGCCGCGACGGCGAAATGCACCGGGATCGGCGTGTCGGAGAGACCGATCTCGACCGGGACGTCATGGTTTTCCAGCAAGAGCCCGATCTGCTGGCGCAGGTAGGTCTCGAAGAGATCCGGCCGCGTGACGGTGGTCGAATAGGTTCCCGGCTCGGCCACGTGGCCGAAGGCGAGGCGGCTGTCGACATGGGCGAAGCTTGCCGTGGTGATCCGGATCTCGGGATAGAAGGCCCGGAACCGCGTCTGCGGCGCCGGTCCGGTCAGGCTGTCGATGAACTTCTCGCGCAGGAAGGCCGTGGCAGCGTGGTAAAGCGCGTTCAGATGCGCGACCGCCGCTTCCGCGTCCCGGAAGCTCTGCGGCGGCTCGGCGGGCGGGCTCTCGACGGGGAGGTTCTGGAGCGGCGCCTTCACGATCCGGACTCCGGGCCGGCCTCGAAGAGATCGGTCAGCTGGAACCGCGTGACATCCACGAGCCCCTTGTCGGAGATCCTGAGTTCCGGGATCACCACCAGCGCAAGCAGCGAGTGCTGCATGTAGGCGTTGTTGAGCGTGCAGCCACATGCCGCCATCGCCTCGCCCATGCGGGACGCGGCGGCGGCGACGTCTTCGGCGGGGGCGTCCGACATCAGCCCGGCGATGGGCAGCGGGACCAGCGCCAGCTCGGCGCCGTCCTTCCAGACGGTGATGCCGCCGCCGACCTCGCCCAGCCGGTTGGCCGCGGCGGCCATCATCTCGCGGTCGGTGCCCACCACGATCATGTGGTGGCTGTCATGCGCGACGGTCGAGGCCATCGCCATGCCCGGACCGTAGCCAAAGCCCGACACGAAGGCGTTGACCACGCCCCCGGTGCCGCGGTGGCGTTCGACCAGCGCGATCTGGGCGATGTCGTTCTCGGGATCGCAGTCGACGGTGCCGCGCACGGGAAGATCCGCCGTCAGGGCCCGTGTCGGCGCCTGGTTTTCGACCACGCCGATAACCCGGGCCGTCACCCGTGCCGCGTCGGCCGGCGCGGGCACTTCGAAATCCGCCGCCGCGAGGGTCCTGCCCAGGTGCACCGTCGAGCGCACGTCTTCCGGCCAGTCGAGATGCGGCGTCTCGACGGTGATGCGGCCGTCGACCGCCACGGTCCGGCCGCGGGCGATGACGCCGTGGACCGGCAGCGCGCGCAGGTCCGAGGTCAGGATCACGTCGGCCCGCCGGCCCGGCGCGATGGAACCGAGCTCGCGTTCCAGCCCGAAATGCGTCGCGGTGTTCAGCGTCGCCATCTGCAGCGCCACCAGCGGATCGCAGCCGCAGTCGATGGCGTGACGCACGACGCGGTTCATATGCCCGTCTTCGACCAGCGTGCCCGAATGGCTGTCATCGGTGCAGAGGATGAAATTGCGCGGATCGAGACCCTTTTCGGTGATCGCGGTGATCTGGGATTCGACGTCGTACCAGGCCGAGCCGAGCCGCAGCATCGCGCGCATGCCCTGCCGGACGCGTGCGATGGCGTCTTCCTCGCGCGTGCCCTCGTGGTCGTCGGCGGGCCCGCCGGCGGCATAGGCGTGGAAGGCCGGGCCGAGGTCGGGGCTCGCGTAGTGCCCGCCCACGGTCTTGCCGGCGGCCTGGGTCGCCGCGATCTCGGCCAGCATCTTCCCGTCCCCGGCCACCACGCCGGGAAAATTCATCATCTCGCCCAGCCCGACGATGCCGGGCCAGGACATGGCCTCGGCCACGTCTTCGGGGGTGATTTCGTGGCCCGTCGTCTCGAGCCCCGGCGCCGACGGCGCGCAGGAGGGCATCTGCGTGAAGATGTTGATCGGTTGCAGCAGCGCCTCGTCATGCATCAGCCGCACACCGCGCAGGCCCAGCACGTTCGCGATCTCGTGGGGGTCGGTGAACATCGTGGTGGTGCCGTGCGGGATCACGGCGCGGGCGAACTGCGCCGGTGTCAGCATGCCCGACTCGATATGCATATGCCCGTCGCAGAGACCGGGCACCAGGTAAAGCCCGTCGGCGTCGAGCACCTCTGTCTCGTCGCCGATGCAGTGGCTGGCATCCGGGCCGCAATAGGCAAAGCGTCCCTCGGCGATGGCGATATCCTGGCCGGGCAGGATCTCGCGGCTGTGGACGTTCACCCAGGTGCCGCCGCTGATCACCATGTCGGCCGGCGCACGGCCGGCGGCCACGGCAACCAGTCGCGGCGCGGCCTCGGCCCAGGTCTTGATCGGGGGTCGTGTGTCCATGGGGCAGTCTTTCACGTCTCGCGCGGCCGGGGCAAGCCGATCCGCATGGCAGGATCGGGCGCGGCGGTGTCAGCCATGTGACGCCCGGGCGAAAACATCCGCCAGCATGTCGGCCAGTTCCCGTGCATCGGTCTCGTCGAACGCGTCGGCGCGGTCGCTGTCCAGGTCGAACACGCCCAGCAGCCCGCCCGACCCGTCGAACACCGGCAGGACCAGTTCCGACCGGGTCGAGGCGGCGCAGGCGATATGGCCGGGGAAGGCCTCGACATCCGGGACGCGTTGCGTCTCGCCGCTGCGCGCGGCAGCGCCGCAGACCCCGCGTGAAAAGGGAATGACCAGGCAGCCATGCCCGCCCTGGTAGGGGCCGATCTTGAGCGTCTCGCCGCCCACATTGCGGTAGAACCCCACCCAGTCGAAACGGTCGTCGGCGTGGAAGACCTCGCAGGTGACGGTCGCCATCAATGCGACGGTGTCGGTCTCGCCCGCGGTCAGGGCCGCGACGGTCTTGCGAAGGGTCGGGTAGTCGACGCGCATGACGCTCCTTTCGAAAGGGACCCCGGCCCGGGCCGGCTCAGATCCGTTCCAGCGCGATGGCCGTGCCCTCGCCGCCCCCGATGCAGATCGCCGCGACGCCGCGCCTGACGTCCCGGCGTTCCATCTCGGACAGCAGGGTCACCATGATGCGTGCGCCGGAGGCCCCGATCGGGTGGCCGAGCGCGCAGGCCCCGCCGTTGACGTTGAGCTTCTCGCGCGGGACGCCCATCTCGGCCATGAAGGCCATCGGCACCACGGCGAAGGCTTCGTTCACCTCCCAGAGATCGACATCGTCCACTGTCCAGCCCAGCCGGTCGAGCAGCTTCCGCGTCGCCGGGACCGGCGCGGTGGTGAACCAACCCGGCGCCTGGGCGTGGCTCGCATGCCCGCGGATCACGGCGCGGGTCTTGAGCCCGGCGGCGTCCGCGGCCGCGCGCCGCGCCAGCACCAGCGCCGCCGCCCCGTCCGAAATCGACGACGCGTTGGCCGGCGTCACGGTGCCGTCCTTCCGGAAGGCGGGTTTCAGCTGCGGGATCTTGTCGGGGCGGGCCTGGCCGGGCTGCTCGTCCGCGGCCACGACGCGCGCGCCCTTCCGGGTCGTGACCGTGACCGGCGTGATCTCGGCGTCGAAGGCCCCGGTTTCCTGCGCCGCCAGCGCGTTCTCGAGAGATTGCAGCGCGTAGCCGTCCTGAGCGGCGCGGGTGAACTGGTATTTCTCCGCGCAGTCCTCTGCGAAGGTGCCCATCAGGCGGCCCTTGTCATAGGCGTCCTCCAGCCCGTCGAGGAACATGTGGTCGATCACCTGCGCATGGCCCAGCCGCGCACCGCCGCGCATCTTGGGCAGCAGGTAGGGTGCGCCGGTCATGCTCTCCATGCCGCCGGCCACCAGCAGGTCCGACGCCCCGAGTGCCAGCTGGTCATGGGCCATCATCACCGTCTTCATGCCCGATCCGCACATCTTGTTCACGGTCGTCGCGGGCACGTCTTCGGACAGCCCGGCGGCGAAGCCGGCCTGGCGCGCCGGCGCCTGGCCCTGGCCGGCCGGCAGGACGCAACCCATCAGGAGTTCCTGCACGGTTTCGGCGCCGGCCCCCGCATCGGACAGCGCGGCGCGGATCGCGGTGCCGCCGAGGTCCGCCGCCGGCACATCGGCCAGCGCCCCCTGGAAACCGCCCATCGGCGTGCGAGCCGCGCCCGCGATGACTACCTCGTCCATGCGCTTACCTCCCTTTCCCGGCGTTCCCTTTCCTATTCCAGCCTTCGCGCGGCTTCGCAAGGGTCGCGATCACCGCTTGGTAACCCCGGTGTGCCTAGATTGCCCCGACCTTGTGGAAAGGTGACAGGATGCAGTTGGAAAGCGAAGAACATGACGACGTGCTCGTCCTTCGCCCGGCCGAACCGCGGCTCGACGCGGCCGTGGCGATTCAGTTCAAGGACGCCGTGCGCGCGCGGCTGACGGATGCCACGCGGCGTGTGATCCTCGACCTGTCGCGGGTGGAGTTCCTCGACAGCAGCGGGCTTGGCGCGGTGGTGGCGGTGATGAAATTCGCGGGCCCGGACCGCGGATTTGCCCTGGCCGGCCTGACCCCCGCGGTCGACAAGGTTTTCCGGCTGACCCGCATGGACCAGGTGTTTCGGATTCACCCGGATCTCGCGACCGCGCTCGGGGTCGGGAACGGCCAGTGACGGCGGCCGCGGATCTCAGTTGCCGCTTCGCCGCAGGCCCCGCCGCGGTCCGGACCGCGCTCGCCGCGGTGGCCGATGCGCTGGACGACCGGATCGACCGGCGGCATGCGCGGCTGACGGTGGAACTGGTCCTCGCCGAGGTTCTGAACAATATCCTCGAACATGCCTGTACCGATCGCGCCGATCATCGCATCGGCCTGGACCTCTGGATACGGCGCGACCGTGTCTGCTGCGTCGTCTTCGATGACGGCCGGGCGATGCCCCAAGGCGCGCCGCCGCGCCCGACGCCTCTGCGCCCCCATGCCCTGCCCGAACGCGGCTTCGGCTGGCGCCTGATCCGCGGCCTGACCAGCGAGTTCGGCTATCTGCGCGTGGCGGGCTGCAACGTGCTGATCCTGCATCTGCCGTTGCCCAAGGCGCAGGGCGCGGCCGCGCATCTCCCCGACGGGGCGCGGATATGATCCCGGTGCCGTCCCCGTTGCTTTTGCCGCGACCGCCGGCCCTGGGCGGGATCCGCCAGTCCCTGCGCCGCGTGGTGGCCGCACGGCCCGCGGTCTACCTGCCGCTCCGCGCGTGCCGCCGGCCCGGCACGGTGCTGGATGCCCGGACCGATCTGGTGATCGAGGGCGCCCCCCGCTGCGGCAACACCTGGGCCGAATTCGCGCTCCGCCGGTGCCGTCCGGATCTCCGGCTCGCGCATCATTCCCATGCCGCCGCCCATGTGAAACGGGCGCTCTCGCGGGATATCCCGGTGCTGGTGGTGATCCGCGACCCGGATGCGGCGGTGGCCTCGCGCCTGGCGATGGGCACGGGCGCGGTGACGGTGCGCGGGGCGTTCCTCGACTACGCCGCCTTCTACGAGGCCCTGGCGTCCTGGCGCGGCCCTGGACTGCTGGTCGCCGATTTCGCGGCCGTCACACGGGCGATGAGCCGGGTGGTGGCCGCGCTCGAGGCACGGTTCGCGCTGGACCTGGCGCCGTTCGACGATGCCTGCCCCGCGACCCGCGCGGCGGTGCTGGCCGCGATGGATGCGCATGCCCGCGCCGCGGGTCTGGCGCGGGGCGCCGCCTCGCGGTCCAACCCCCTTGGCCACGACGCCGCGCATGGCGCGCGCCTGCGCGCCGCCCGTGCGGCCATCGCGGCGCCCGGGGCGGCCCGCGCCCGGGCCCGGGCCCAAGCGGCGCGCGCCGCCTTCGGTGCCGATATCGCCGGGGCCTGAGCGATGGGTTTGCCGGCCTTCCTGCTGATCGGCGCGATGAAGGCCGGAACGACGACGCTCTATCATGACCTGCGCCGGGTGCCGGGGCTCTGGCTGCCGCCGGAGAAAGAGCCGGGGGATCTGCTGGACCCGGCCGTCGAGACGCCGGAAGGGCGGGCGCGCTACGCGGCCAAGTTCGCCGCGGCGCCGGCAGGCTGCCGTCCGGGCGAGGCGACCACCGCCTACGCGAAGCGCCCTGACCACGAGGGCGTCGCCCACCGCGCGGTGCGGGTCCTCGGCCCGCGGCTGCGGGTGATCTACCTGGTGCGCGATCCGGTCGACCGGATCGCAAGCCAGGTCCGCCATGCCGCCAGCCTCGGGGACGAGACCCGGCCGCCCGACATCGCCGTGCGCGCCGATCCGAGCTACCTGGCCTATAGCCGTTACGGATGGCAGATCGAGCCCTGGCTGGCACGGCTCGGTCCCGCGCAGGTGCTTGTCCTCAGTTTCGAGGTCTATGCCGCGCACCGGCAGGCGGGGCTCGACCGGGTTTGCGCTTTCCTGGGCGTCGACGCCGTCCCGGCCGGGGCGCTCCCCGCCAACGCGAGCGCGTGCCGGCGCGTGACGCGGCCCGGCTCGGTCCTGCGTCGCGTCGCGCGGTCGCGGAGCTATCTCTACCGGGTCAAGCCGCGGCTGCCGCCCCGGCTCCACGCCGTGCTGAAAGCCGTCGCGCTGCCGCGTGCGCCGGCCGCCGCAGCCCGTGCCGGGCTTGCCCCGGCGACGGCCGCGGCGCTGCGTGCGGCGCTGGCCGACGACGCGCTGGCGGTGCGGGCAGGGGAAAGGGCCGGGGCGCTCCGCCGCGGCATGTCCGTCCCGGCCGAGATCGCCCTGCCCGACGGGATCGCCCCCCCGTGATCCGGGCGTCCGCCATCGACTGGCCGCTCGCCCTGGTCTTCGTGCTGGGGCCGGTGCAGTGGGTCACCCTGGTCGATACCGGGCTCGCGCTGAAGCCCGTGCATCTGCCGGTGATCCTTTGCGCCCTGGCTGGCTTTGCGCGGGCCGGGCGAGCCCGGGGCGCGGCCGCGCGGGCCAGCGTCGCCGCCGCAGGGCCGCTCGCGCTGGTCTACGTCGCCTATCTCGCCGTGCTTCTGACCGGGGTTTTCCCCGCGGACGATCCCGGGCGCGGGGCCGCGCTGGTCGCCAAGCTCTGGCTTCAGGCGGTCCTCGCGGCGGGCGTGTTCCTCTACCTGTTGCGCCTGCCGGTCCGCCGGATCTGCGACAGCGTGGTCGCGGGCGGCCTGATGGGCGCGGGCGTCTTTGTCGCGCTGGCCTGGATGACACTGGCCGCGCATGGACAGTCCCTGCCGGGCCTCGTGGCGGAGGCCCTCGCCACGGGCAGCCCGGCGCCTCTGCAGTTCAGGCTTTTCCTGACGCTCTTCAACGCGGGCGACTGGGCGGCGGGCGGGGCGCGCACGCCGGCGTCGCTCCGGCAGGTCTCGCTCGGGTTCTTCTGCATCACCGGCCTCTTCTCGGCGGCGGCGCTGGTCGCACCGGCGCGCGGGACCGCGGCCCGCCTGGCCGGTGCCGCCGGGCTCGGCGCCGCGCTTCTGCTTGTCCTGGCAAGCCTGAGCCGAAGCCTCGCGCTGGTGCTCGTGCTCTCGGGGATGCTCGTGGCGGCCGGGCTTGTCCGAAGCCGGGGGCAGGCAGCTCTTTTCGCGGGGCTGGTGGTCGCCGCCGGGGTCGGGCTGGCTTGGCTGGCCGGCGCGACCGCCGGGATCTTCGAGCTTCTCGGCGCCCGCTACGGGGACATCGGCGCCGACGGCCGTCTTCACCAATATGTGCGAACGCTGGACAGCATCGCGGCCGCGCCGCTCACCGGGTACGGCACCGGCCATGTGGAGGAGTTTCGCCCCGGGGCCCGGAACATGGTGCACAACCTGCTGCTGGGGGCCTGGGTCCAGGCCGGCGCCGCGGGTCTCGCGCTCGCGCTGGCCATGACCCTGGCCGCGCTCTGGCTGCTTCTCGGGCGGGTGGCGGTCCTCAGACGCCGGCCGGATCTGCTGGCGCTCGCGGCGCTGCCGATCCTGCCGCTGCTGCGCAGCCAGCTTGGCGGACAGGGCGGGAATTATGCCCTGCCGGAACTGCTGGCGTTCGTGCTGGGGCTGGCGCTGTTGTTCCGGCCGGCTCTGGTCTCGGCGGGCCGGAGCACCCGCGCCGTGAGCATCAGCTGACCGGCCGTCAGTAACGTCATCGCCGCTGCCGTCGCCGCGGCGGCGCCGGCCGCCCCGTGGACGGGGATCAACACGAGGTTCGCCGCAACGCCGAAGAGCAGCGCCGTCCAGGCCAGCGCGGCCCCGGCGCGCCCCCGGCCCAGCGCAAGGGCAATGCCGGTGGCCACGAGCCCCGGTGCGGCCGCCACCTGGGCAACTGCAAGCCAGGTCAGGGCCGGCATCGCCAGGGCGAACTCGGTGCCGAAGACCGCGACCAGGGCCGGTGTCCCGGCAAGGCAGAGGACCGCTCCGACGACCGCCGCACTGCCGGCGGCCGCGGCGACCGCACCGCGGTATAGCCGACGCGCATGGCGCAGCCGCCCGGCCGCCAGCGCGGCGGTGATCCGCGGCACCGCGACGGTGACCAGCACCGCGACGGGCGCGGATTGCAGCAGGCTCAGTTTCTGCGCCGCCGCGTAGAGGCCGGTTTCCGCGACAGAGGCCAGAAGCGGTAGCATGACGATATCGGCCCGCAGCAGGGCGAGCCGCGCGGACAGGCCGGTCAGGGCGATCAGCGCGGCGACCTGCCAGGCGCGTTTCAGCCGGGCCGGGGGGGTGTCGCCGGGCGCCCGCGGCACAAGGGACCAGCGGGTGTGCCTGGCCCAGGCCACCGCGGCCAGTCCCGCGGCCGCATGGGCGGCGACCGCCGCGGCCGGGCTGGACAGGAGCGGTGTCACTGCCAGGCACAGGACGCCGAGCGGGGGCAGGAGTTCATCCGTGGCGATGGCGCGTCCCGGTCGCCCGAGGCCGGCCAACGCGGCGCGGGACATGGCCCGGAAAGCCATGACCGGGACAAGCACCGCCGCGCCGATCAGCACCAGCCCCACCGTTCCGCCCGCCAGGACGCCGGCGGCCGCCATCCCGGCGGCGAGTCCCAGGCTGCCGCGGGCCACCATGCGGTCGCCGGTCGCCTGCAAACGGGCCAGCGCCCGGCCCGCGCGCCTTGACCGGTAGCGCGGCAGGGCACGGGTCAGCAAGGCGGGCCAGCCAAGCGCCCCGATCCGGCCGCCGAGCGCCGCCGCGCCGAGTGTCGCCGCCAAAAGCCCGTATCCCTCCACGCCGAGGCGCCGGGCCAGGACCACGGCCGCCAGAAGGCCCGCGACACGGGCCAGCCCAGCCACGGCGCCGGTCCGGGCGAGACTTGCCAGCAGGGCCGTCACCCGGGCCCGTCCCCGCAGCGCGAAAGATCTCCCGGAAGGTGACGGAGCGTGGCCCGCGCGCCCTGCACGCTCGTGTGCAGTGGGTCCGTGAACCCCGCGGGCACGGCATCGAGCACGCCGCCCAGATCCAGCACCGGCCGGCCAAGCCGGGCTGCCAGCGTCCGGGGCCAGTCGGCCGGCCCCCAATGCGCTCGCGCGACCGGGTGAAGCGGCGCGACGATCAGGACGGTCCGGACCCCCGCGGCGTCCAGACGCGCCACCAGGCTTCGCAGCGCCGCGACGGCGTCGGGCGCCGGGATGAGCCGCCGCGGGGGCGCGGCGCGGAACGCGGCCAGTACACCGGGCGCCGGGGCGGCGCCGGCAGGCCTGGCCCGCTCCGCGCCGCGGCCGATGTGGTAAAGACCGCGCCAGAACAACTGGCCGTTCAGCACCGCTGACCGGAAAAGCCGGGTCCAGGGCAAGCGCGCCTCGGTTCCTTCCGCGACAAGCCGCGCGAGCCGCGGGCTTTGCCCGGCATAAAGCGCGAGATCGGTGCGGCTCAGGTCGCGGCCGAAAAGGGCCGACACCTCGATCAGGGCGGCGTCCAGCCCGGGCCTGCGATCCAGCGCATCGGCACCGAGCGCCGCGACGCTCTCCATGCCGAGGCCGTCATGGGCCAGGCCGAGAACCGGCCGGCACAGATGACGGGACAGCAGCCGGGCTGGGAAGGCGTGCCGCGCCCGGGAGTGACCGAGCACCAGGAGCGTGCCGGGTTCAGCGCGTGCCGGATCACCCAGGTAGAGCCGCGCATGGGGCTGCTCACTGGCCGCCAGCAGTCGGAACGCCAGCGCGTGGATCGCCCGGTCGACCATCAGCACCGCGAGCGCGACGCCCGCCAGCAGCAGCAGCGGAGCCAGCGGACGGGGTCTTTCAGAACCGGAAATAGACAAAGGCTTCTCCCGTGAAGACGCCGAGCAGCGGCAGGGCCAGCACGAAGGCGCCCGCCCGGACCAGGCGGACGGCGCGATGGCGCGTCAGCCGCCGCGCGGTTGCGCTGTCCTCGGTCAGGGCCTCGGCGGCGAGAAGGGTCGCGATCAGGCCGGAAGCCAGGGCGCGTGAAACCGCATCGCCGGGCAGGCCCTGGCCCGGTCCCGCCCCGGCGATCCCGGCCAGGACCGCCCCGGCCGTGGCCAGGTCCGGGGCGCGGAAGAAAACCCATGCCAGGCACACGGTTGCGAAAAGGCCGAGCCGCGCGGGCCAGCGCGCCACCGGCGCCATGCCGAGGCGGCGGGTCGCGACCAGCCCGGCCCCGTGGAGCAGCCCCCAGGCCACGAAGGGCCAGCCGGCCCCGTGCCAGAGCCCCCCGAGCCCCATCGTCAGCACGAGATTGAGATCGCGCCGGGCCGCCCCGCGCCGGCTGCCGCCGAGCGGGATGTAGAGATAGTCGCGCAGCCAGGTGGAAAGCGAGATATGCCAGCGCCGCCAGAAGCCCCTGAGATCGCGCGCCATGTAAGGTCGGCGGAAATTCACGCGAAAGCGCAGCCCCATGATCCGACCGAGCCCGATGGCGATCAGCGAATAGCCGGCGAAGTCCGCATAGATCTGCATGGCGAAACAAAGCACGCCGAAGGCGATCCCGGCCGGGCCATAGGCCTCGGGGCCGGCGAAGACCCTGTCGGCCAGCGGCGCCAGCCGGTCGGCGATAACGATCTTCAGCACCGCGCCGGTCAGCACCTGTTCCGTGCCGAGCCAGAAATTCGCCCAGGTGAAGCGACGGGGACGTGCCAGCTGAGGCAAGAGCCGCCGCGCGCGGACCACCGGGCCGGCCACGAGTTGCGGGAAAAGCGCGATATAGGTGGCGAAGCGCAGCGGGTCGCGTTCCGGCGCCATGCGGCCGCGCGCGACGTCCAGCGTGTAGGAAAGCGCCTGGAAGGTGAAAAAGGAAATGCCGACCGGCAGGATCAGGGACAGGGCCGGGCGGTGCGCGGCGAGACCCAGCGCCTGAAGCCCGGCGACCGCCTGCTCGACGAAGAAGCCGAAATACTTGAAGAGCCCGAGCAGACCGAGGTTGAACGCCACCGCGGCCCAGAGCCAGGCCCGCCCCTGGCGGGCAAGCGGCGCCAGAAGGAAGTTCACCAGCGTCACGGCCCCGATCAGGCCCAGGAACCGCCAGTCCCACCAGCCGTAGAAGACGGCCGAGCCCGCCAGCGCCACCGCGTTCTGCGACCGCGCGCCGGGCATCGCGAAATAGGCCGGGAAGAAGACCGCGGCGAAGATGATGAACGCCTCGGAGGTGAAGATCATTCCGCGCCCTCCAGCAGCCAGCGGGTCACGGACCCGAGCGCTGCGACGTCCCGTGCCCGCGCCGCCTCGAAGCGCGCGCGCGCGGCGGCACAGGCCGCGGCATGGGTCTCCGGGCGGTCCTGCCAGCCGGCGACGATCCGGGCCGCGGCGGCGGCGAAGCCGGGCGCCGGCAGGCACCAGGCACGCTCGATCTGGCCCGGAATTCCGCCGATGGGCGTGGCAAGGACCGGCCGCCCGGCTGCCAGAGCCTCGAAGATCGTGAAGGGCTGCGCCTCGTTGGGGTACGCGGAGGGAAAGAGCAGGGCATCGATCCCGGCGAGGAAGCGGCGTTTGGCCGGGCCGGAAACCGGCCCCAGCGCCGACCGGCCGGCGGGATCCTCGGCCAGGAACCAGGCGATCTCGGCTTCGAGGTCCGGCCGGGTGACCGGACCGGCGATCAGGGCGCGCACGGGCCGGCCCGCCTCCGCCAGTGCGCGCTGGGTCGCCATGAAGGCCCCGATGCCCTTGGACCGCGTGATGTTGCCGAGAAAACCCAGCGTCAGGGGAATGTCGGCCGGGCGTGCGGGCGCCCGCGGCGGGGCCGGGATCAGGGCGGCGTTGCCGAGAACCCGGATCCGGTCGGGTGCGACGGCGTAGTGCCGGGCAAGCGCCGTGGCCATTCCCGGGCAGAGCACGATATGCCGCGCCCGGTCGCCGAGCCCGGACAGGAGCGTCGCAAGACGCGGATCGCGACGCCGCAGCGGCGCGAAACCGTGGTGATGCAGGACGACCCGCGAAAACCCGGTTCGCAGAACCGGCGCTGCCGCCGCCTGGGC
Organism: uncultured Maritimibacter sp.; assembly: GCA_913063035.1. GTDB lineage: Bacteria > Pseudomonadota > Alphaproteobacteria > Rhodobacterales > Rhodobacteraceae > CAJXYS01. Next base: position 28,053 of record CAJXYS010000020.1, read on the forward strand.
CCAGAGCCCGGCGCCCGAGTCGACCACGAGATAAAGCGCGTCCCGCCCCCTGCCGGCTGCAGCAGCCCGCAGAATCGCGGCAAGCAGCGCCGTCTGCTTGTGGACACGCCAGGCCGCGCCCCCGCCCGAGACCGGGTGGATCGCCACCGCGCCCGGCGGCGCGGCCTGCCCAAGGTGCCGCACCAGGGCACGGCTCGCCAGGGTTTGGCCGGTGACCGGCGGCGGCAGGACCACGGCCATGTGAAGCCGCGGCCGCCTATACATGGGCGCGGAGCCAGGCGATCTGGGCGGCCACGGCCGCGTCCAGCCGCTCACGCGGCAGCGAGACCGGCTGCCGGCGGATCGCGTCGAGCCCCAGCCGCTCGAACAGGGCGGCGCGGGGCGAGGGCGTGAAGAGCATCGCCGGGTTGCCATAGGCAAGCGCCGCCACGCAGGCATGCACCCGGTCCGACAGGGTCAGCCGTGCCCCGGCATAGACGGTCGCATAGCTCCAGGGTTCGTCGGACGCCAGGGCGCCGGGGCGGCGGTAGATCTTGTGCGTAACATGCGGGTAGAAGCGATGCTCGGGCCGAAGGATGCGGTGACCGTCCAGCGTCGCGGGCAGGCGCCGGAAATCGGTCAGGTCGCCGAGATAGGCCCGGATCTTCGAGGCGTGCGCCAAGCGGTCCAGCCGGCGCGGGACGCCCAGGTGGCGGGGCTTGCCCAGCAGCGTGACCTGCCGCGTGGTGTGGCGTGCCGGGTCGAAGGGCCGGTCCGAAATCGCCGGTTCGGGGTAGCGGTCGAAGGTGAAGGCCATGTGCGGCGCCGTCCCCGGGGCCAGGGCGAAGGGCCGCGCGACCTCGGGCAGCAGGAACCCGGCGTCGATCCCGTCATGGCTCGGCACCCCCGGCACCCGGTCCCGGAGGATCGCGTGGCTGCGCGGGTCGCGGGTGACGATCAGGGCCGGGGGATAGGCCTCGAGAAAGGCCCGGACGGCGGCGATTTCCCGCGGCGTGAACTTGAAGAAGGCGGCCGAGTGCAGCATCACCCGCACGCCGCGCGCGGCAAGCCGGCGAAAGGCGCTTTCCCAGCTGGCGGCCATCCAGGCATTCAGCACCGGGCCTTGAAGAACCAGCCAGTCGATGTCGAGATCCGCGACCAGCTCGGCGTGGTTGGCAGGATTGCCGCGGCGCTTGTCGTGCAGCGTTCGATAGTTCGGCTGATCCTGGAAAAAGCCGACCTCCGCGGGTCCGAAGACCTGCCCCAGCAGGTGGCGCCCGCCGAGATTGAAAAAGGCGTTTCCGACATTCTGGCCCCACTGGCCGGCGACGATGGCGACGCGCGGGCTCATGCGACCCGCCCCCGGCGGGTGGCCGCGGCGCGGAACACGGCCTCGAAGCTGTCGGCGACCGGGCCGATGGCGAAATGCCGTTCTGCCCAGGCACGTCCCGACGCACCGGCCCGGCGGGCGGCGGCCGGGTGCCGTGCCAGGCCGAGCGCGGCTTCGATGAAGCCGCGCGTGTCGCCCGGTGGCACGACGCACCCGGCGCCGGCGATGTCGACGATCCGGGCTGCGGGGCTGTCCGGCGGTGCCGCCAGCACGACGGGCCGGCCGGCGCAGAGATAGCTCAGAAGCTTGGAGGGCACCGCGCAGTCGGCGGCTTCGGGGCCGATCATCGCCAGCAGGACGTCGGCCGCGCCCAGCATTGTCGGGAAATCCCGGGCCGGCTGCAGCGGCAGCAGGTGCAGCCGGGCGCACCGGATCCTTTCCAGACACGCGACGCCGGTCCCGGACGCGGCGACGACCAGCTGTCCCGCGTCCCGAAGCTCGAGCGCGCGCGCCAGCGCGGCCAGTGGGGCGGGGTCGTGCTTCAGCCCGATGGTGCCGGCGTAGAGAAACCGCGGCCGGGGTCCGATCCCGCGGTCCCGCTCCCAGGCCGTGACGGCCGGGGCGTCGCGGGCGATGGCGGGGACGTCCTCGAGCGGCCCCCAGTTCGGGATCACGGTGGTCCTGGCCCGGGCAACGCCCATGGCCTGCGCGACGGGCCGGAACGCCTCATCGATCAGGATGACGTGCTCGGCCCGGCACATCTGGGCCGCCTCCCAGCGGCCGAGCGCGTATCCCGCCACCCGGCCCAGCACTGGCCGGCGCGCCGCCAGCAGGCGCTGCGCCGCGCGCCCCTGCAGATCCTGCACCCAGTGCACGAATCCCGCGCCGCCCTGCCGCGCGGCGGCGAGCGCGCCGGCCTGCGCGGCGACCGGGGTGTTTCCCGAAAGCACCAGCTCCGGCGCGACCGCGCGGATCGTGTCGGCCAGAGCCCTGCCATAGGCACGGTCGGCCAGGAAACGGCGCAGCAGCCGGGCCTTCGAATAGGGCCGCGGGATCGTCACGGGGCGGAACGCCAGCCCGGGGGGATCGTCCGGCTGCCGGGCCAGGCGTCCCTTGGGCCCCGGATCGCCCGCGAACCATGCGTGCGTGACCCGGTGTCCGCGCCGCGCGAGTTCGCGCGAGAGACCGGCCTGAAAGGGATGCCCTGCATAGTCGTGGACCAGGATCCGCATGCGGCTGTCCGGCTCAGGCGGCCCGGGGGTCGCGGGCCTGCGCGACCTGACGTGCGATCCAGGCATAGGTGTCGGCCAGGCCCTCGGCCAGGGGACGCGTGGGCGCCCAGCCCAACCGGGCGCGGATCAGGCCGTTGTCCGAGCACCGGCCGCGCACGCCCTGCGGTCCGGGCACGTTCTCGATCGAGAGTGTCTTGCCCGACAGGCCGATGACCCGATGCGCCAGATCGTTGATCGTGATCCTTTCCTCCGAGCCGATGTTCAGCGGCACGTCGGCATCCGATCGCATCAGCCGCAGCGTGCCCTCGATGCATTCGTCTATGTGCAGGAAGGATCGGGTCTGCCGACCGTCGCCCCAGATCCGGATGCTGCCGCCCTCCGGGGCGGCGGCGACCTTGCGGCAGATGGCGGCCGGCGCCTTCTCGCGCCCGCCCTGCCAGGTGCCCTCGGGACCGAAGACGTTGTGGTAGCGCGCGATGCGGCAGGTCATTGCATGGTTGCGGGCATAGGCAAGATAAAGGCGTTCGGAAAAGAGCTTCTCCCAGCCATAGGCGCTGTCGGGATCGGCCGGGTAGGCGCTGCCTTCGTGGCAGCCGGCCGCGCCCGGGTCCGCCTGGCCGTGGGCGGGGTAGATGCAGGCCGAGGACGCGAAGAAGACACGGCTGACGGCTTGGCGGCGGCAGGCCTCGAGGACATTGAGATTGATCGTGGCGGAGTTGCGCAGGATCTCGGCGTCATGCGTGCCGGTGAAGATATACCCGGCCCCGCCCATGTCGGCGGCGAGCTGGTAGACCTCGTCATACGGCCGGTCGACGACCGCGCCCACCACCTCCGGATCGCGCAGATCGCCCAGCACGAATGCGTCGGCCGCGCTGGGCGAGAATGCCGGATGTTTCCGGTCGACCGCGTGCACCCGAAACCCTTCGGATTTCAGGCGGCGGACCAGGTGATGGCCGATGAACCCGCCCGCGCCGCAAACCAGTGCCGTAGGTGCCATGTGATTGTCCTTTCGCCTGTGGGTCATTCGCCGGTCCGGGCCAGGACCACGGCGCAGGTCCGGATCAGCAGCCAGAGGTCGCCGCCGAGACTGCATTGCCGGGCATAGGCCGCGTCCCGGCGCACGCGGGCGGCGTAGTCGCCGCCATCCTCGCCCGAGACCTGCCAGGGCCCTGTCAGGCCCGGGCGCAGCGCCAGGTAGAGCGGCGCCGCAGACCCGTAGCGGCCGAGTTCGGCGCGGGTGACGGGACGGGGGCCCACGAGGCTCATCTCGCCCCTCAGCACGTTCCAGAGCTGCGGCAGTTCGTCGAGACGCGTACGGCGCAGGACCCGGCCGAGTCCGGTCACCCGTGGATCGTTCGACAGTTTCTGGCGCCGGGCCCATTCCGCTGCCGCGGCGGGATCCGTCGCCAGGATCGTGGCGAGGCGCGACTCGGCGTCGGGCACCATGCTGCGGAGCTTCCAGCAGCGGAAGACGCGGCCATCGCGCCCCACTCGCGCATGTCCGAAGAAGCCGCCCCCACCATCGGCCCGCACCAGCGCCCAGAGCAGCGCGATGACGGGCGCCGCGATCCCGAGCAGGACCGCGGCGACGCAGATATCGAAAACGCGTTTGCCGGCATAGCCCCGGGAGCGGGCGGTCCGGCGGCCGGGGGCGAGGCTCAGGCGGTCGGCTGCGGCATGGGGGTGCATGGCGATCTCCGGGCTGGCGCCGCCGCGACCGGGCAGCATTTACCAAGGCATAGCGCCCGCGCCCTGAAACGGGCGTTATCGGCGAGGGAGGTCAAGCACGGCCGGGTCGCTAACCGGGCGACAAGCCCTGCCCCGCAGACTGGCAGCGACCGCGCAGACCGGAGAGCCGCCGTGAACCAACGCCCCGCACCTATCGCCCCGCCGCGGCCGCGCGCGCGGCCGGGGTCCCATGCCCCCGGTATCGCGCAGCTTCTCTGGCGCGGCCGGGGTGCGGTGCTGGCCGGCGGTCTCTGCGCCGCGCTGGCGGCCTGGGCGTGGCTGACCTTCGTGTCGGTGTCCCGCTACGAGGCGGCCGCCGTGGTGATGATCGAAACCCGCACCGCGCGGGTCGTGGACCTGCAATCGGTCATGTCCGGCCTGTCGGGCGACGATCTGGTGGTCAATTCCGAGATCGAGGTGCTGCGCTCGCGCGGGCTGCTCGGACGAGTCGTCGATGATCTGGAGCTTGGCCGCGATCCGGAGTTCAACCCGGCGCTGCGCCCCCCCGGGCGCGTGGCCCGTCTGGCCGCGCGACTGTCCGACTGGAGCGCGGCACAGTTCGGCCGGCCGCTCTGGCCCGGCCTCGGGGCGGCGCATGTTGCTCCGCGCGAGGCGGGGATCGACACGCTTCGCCGGCGAACGCGCATCACCGTCCTGCCCCGCAGCGTCGTCTTCCAGGTCGTCGTCACGACGACGGACCCCGCGAAATCGGCCCGGATCGCCAACGCGATCGCCGACGCCTACATGGGCGCGCAACTGGCCGTGAAGGCCGATGCGACCGCGCGGGCCACCGCCTGGCTTGCCGACCAGGTCGAAGGGCTCCGTCGCGACCTGGTGGCCCGGTCGCAGCGGCTCGAGACCTTCTCGACGGGCACGAAGCTCGTGGATGCCACGGCGCTAGAAACTCAGCGCCGCCGGCTGAAGGCGCTGCGCGAGCGCATTGCCGCCATCCCGCCCGGCACCGGTGCAGGCGCGGCCCGCCGCGCGGCCCTCGCCGCGGCCGTCCCGCCGCTCGAGGCGCGGATCGCGCGTCAGTCCGCCGATCTCGTGGAACTGGAACAACTCCGCCGCGAGGCCGAGGCCAGCCGGACGATATACCAGTATTTCCTCGGGCGGCTGAAAGAGACCAGCGTTCAGCAAGGGCTGCAGCAGCCCGACAGCCGGATCCTCTCTCGGGCGGTCCCGCCGCGTGTGCCGTCCGCGCCGCAGCGCGGTCTCTTGACGGTGATGGCCGGGATGCTCGGGCTCTGTCTCGGGGGCGGCGCGGTCGTCGCGCGCGCGATGCTGCGCCGCGGCTACAGCAGCGCAGCCGATCTGGAGACCGCGACCGGAGTGCCGGTGCTGGGCCGTATCCCGCGCATTCGGCGGAAGGGGCGCCGCCGGGTATTCGACCACATCGTCGCCCGGCCCGGATCCGCCGCGGCAGAGGCGGTGCGCAACCTGCGCACCTCGCTCATGATGGCGGGCATCCGTCAGCCGCAGGTGGTGCTCTGCACGTCGTCCCTGCCGGGAGAGGGCAAGACGACCCTGGCGATCGCGCTGGCGCGCAATCTCTCCGGGCTCGATCGGCGCGTGCTGCTGATCGAGGGCGACGTGCGCCGGCGCGTCTTCGGACAGTATTTCGGGGACCCGCGTGAGCGGGGCCTCGTGGCTGCCCTGGACCCTGACGGCGGCGGGCTCGACACCGCGGTGGAGCACGACCCGGGCGGGCGCGGCTTTGACCTGCTCAGGGGGGGCGAGCCCGGCGGGAATGCCGCGGATCTCTTTTCCGGGCCGGGTTTCGCCGCGCTGATCGATGCCGCGCGTGCCGCCTACGATATCGTGGTGATCGACAGCCCGCCGGTGCTGCTCGTGCCCGATGCGCGGGTGATCGGGCGGGCGGCCGACGCGATCCTCTACGCGGTGCAATATGACCGCACCCCCCGCGAGAGCGTGGCCGAGGGGCTGCGTCTTTTCCAGACGGCGCGGCTGGAGGTGACCGGGATGGTGCTGACACAGGCCGCGTCGCGCGGCGATGACGGCTACGGTGCCGCCGGTGACTACTATCGTGGCTGAGCGGATGCGGCGGCTCGCCGAGATCCTGGGGCTTCGGCGCCCGGACAGCGTGCCGCCGGCCCCGGCGCTGCCCGTCTACGCGGTCGGCGATCTCCACGGGTGCAGCGGGTTGCTCGAGCGGATGCTTGCGCGGATCGACGCGGACATCGCGGCCACCGCGCCCGGACCGACACGGATCGTGTTTCTCGGCGACTACATCGACCGCGGCGCGGACAGCGCCGGGGTCCTGGCCCGCCTGCGTGCACTGGAGGCCGCCCGGCCCGGCCAGGCGGTCTGCCTGATGGGAAACCACGAACGCATGCTGCTCGATTTCCTCGATGATGCCACGGGACGCGGGGCGCGCTGGCTCCGGCATGGCGGGCTTCAGACCCTGGCGAGCTTCGGGGTGCGCACGGCCCCGGGCGCGGCACCCACGGCCCGCAGGCTGGCTGCCCTCGCCCGGGATCTGCGACAGGCCCTGCCCGCGGGGACCGAGGCATGGTTGCGGGCGCGTCCGCTGCTCTGGCAGAGCGGCACGCTTTGCGCGGTTCATGCCGGGGCCGATCCCCGGCGCCCCCCCGCGGCCCAACCCGCCAAGGCCGTTCTCTGGGGACATCCGGAGTTCCCCCGTCGCCGGCGGCGGGACGGTATCTGGATCGTCCACGGTCACGATGTCGTGCCCGAACCCGTCGCGGCGCGCGGGCGCATCGCGGTCGATACCGGGGCGGTCTTCACCGGGCGGCTGACGGCCGCGGCCATCCGGCCGGGCGGCACGGTTACCTTCCTGACGGCCTGAGCCGCCGCGGGCGTGCCCGGCCGGGTTCTGGCGGTGCGCCACCGGCTGCCCCCCCACGCGCGCGAACCGGTAAAATCCACCGCGAACTGCACCCTATCCGGGGAGAGGGCCGGTAGGGTTTCGCTAAGCTGCACGCGCAACGCTGGTGCCGTGGAAAAGGGTAATGGGGGCTGGGGTGGCTCGTATCACGCATCGCGAGACGATCGGCGGCGACACGCTGCCTTACATGGCCTCGATTTCCGCGCTGGAGGTCCGGACCGGCCCGGCAGAGGCGGAACTCCGCGTCTTCGCGGGATCCGGCGCGGACGGGGGGTTGAGCGTCATCGCGCTGGAGTCCGGTGGCCCGGCCCGGATGCTCGACCAGCGCGGCGCAGGACCCGAAGCCGGGACTGCAGGGCTGGCCGGGCTTGGCGTGGCGACGGTCGGCGGTGTCGAGACAGTGATCCCCGCCGGCCGCGCCGATGACCGGATCGCGTTCCACCCGCTGACGGAGGCCGGCAGTTTCGCGCCCGTCCAGGGCTTCGCCGGCGCCGACCTGCCGGGAGGGCTCGCCGGGCTCGCGGTCCTGCCGTCGGGAGACGGGGCGCGGATATACCACACCGATCGCAACGGCGATGGCATCGGCGGGCTGGAGCTGACGCCCGACATGGCCCCGCGGGACCTGGGCATGACCGATGCCACCGACGTCACGACGCTGGCGTCCGGGCGAATCGACGGGCATGACTTCGTCTTCGCCGCATCCGGCAGCCGGAACGCGGTCACCTCCTACCGGGTTTGGGGGTCGGGCGAATTGTCGGCGGCCGATACCGTGTCGCCGGAAGATGGTCTCTACGTCGCGGCGCCTGCCGCGCTGGACGTGGCGGTGTCGGGCGGGATCACCTACCTCGTGCTCGCCGCAACGGAATCGCAGTCGCTTTCCGTCGTTCAGGTGGTGCCCTGGGGCGGGCTTTCGGTCACCGATCACCTGATCGATTCCGGGGGGACCCGCTTCGGCGCGCCGACGGCGCTCGACACGATCAAGATCGGCCACCGGGTTCTGGTGGCAGCCGGCGGCGGCGACGACGGCGTCACGCTCTTCGAGCTTTCGCCGGACGGCCGCCTGCATTTCCTCACCCAGACCGTCGATACGGCCGAGACGGCGCTTCAGAACGTGTCGGCGATCGCGCTGGCACCGGCCGGGCCGGATCCGTTCGACGGGCTCGAGTTGCTGGCCGGGTCCGCGACCGAGCCGGGGATCAGCCGGTTTCACGTCGATCTCGAAGAGTTCGGCCCGCTGCGCCGCGGGACCAGCGAACGCGACTGGCTCAACGGGATCTGGGCCGATGACCTGATCACCGGGTTCGGCGGCGACGACGTGATCCGGGGGCATGTGGGCGACGACCGCATGATCGACGGCCCCGGCATGGACCTGCTTTTCGGCGGACGCGGGGAAGACGTCTTCGCAATGACGCCGGACCGCGACCTGGACGTGATCCGCGATTTCATGCGGCAAGACGACCGGATCGATCTCTCGGCCTATCCGCGGCTGCACGGGATGGATCAACTGAACATCGTCGACCGCTCCTACGGCGTTTCCGTCAGCTATGCCGGCGACATGCTGCGCGTGGAGCCGAAATGGGGGCGCCTCGAGGCCGACATGCTGACGGCCGACAATTTCATCTTCTGAGCGTGACAGAGATTCCGATTTCCCCTCGGGCCGCGGCACGCTAAACCGGGCGCGAAAGCGACCGGAGGGCTTGGATTAATGCGTATCGCGATGATCGGCACGGGCTATGTGGGGCTCGTCTCGGGGGTGTGTTTCTCGGATTTCGGCCATGACGTGGTCTGCGTGGACAAGGATCCCGGCAAGATCGCGCGACTGACCGCGGGCGAGGTGCCGATCTTCGAGCCGGGGCTGGACGTCCTGCTGGAAAAGAACGTCGCCGCGGGGCGGCTGGCCTTCACCGGCGATCTGGCCGAGGCGCTGGACGGTGTCGACGCGGTCTTCATCGCCGTGGGCACGCCGACGCGCCGGGGCGACGGGCATGCCGATCTCACCCATGTCTTCGCCGCCGCCGAGGAGATCGCCAGGACGCTCGACCACTACGCCGTCGTGGTGACGAAATCGACGGTGCCGGTGGGCACCAACCGCAAGGTCAAGGAGATTCTCGACGCGGCACGGCCCGCGCTGGATCTCGACGTGGCGTCGAACCCGGAGTTTCTGCGCGAAGGCGCGGCGATCGACGATTTCATGCGTCCCGACCGCGTGGTCGTCGGCGTCGAGACCGATCGCGCGGCGGACATCATGGCGGATATCTACCGCCCGCTCTACCTGCGGGACTTCCCGATCATCACCACGGATCTCGAGTCCGCGGAGATGACGAAATACGCCGCGAACGCCTTCCTGGCCGCGAAGATCACCTTCATCAACGAGATCGCCGCGCTCTGCGAGAAGGTGGGCGCGGACGTCAAATCGGTCGCCAAGGGCATGGGGCTCGACAACCGGATCGGCAACAAGTTCCTGCATGCGGGGCCGGGCTATGGCGGTTCGTGCTTTCCCAAGGACACGCGGGCGCTGGCCCGCATCGGCCAGGAACACGCCGCGCCCCAGCACATCACCGAGACGGTGATCGAGGTGAACGAGGCGGTGAAGCGGCGCATGATCGAGAAGCTGCGCGATCTCTGCGACGACAGCTTCAACGGCCGGACGGTGGCGGTGCTGGGTGTGACCTTCAAGCCGAACACCGACGACATGCGCGAGGCGCCCGCGCTGACCATCGTGCCGGCGCTGGTGGGCGGCGGCGCGACGGTGCGGGTCAGCGACCCACAGGGCCAGCGCGAGGGGGCGGCGCTGCTGCCGGGGGTGGAATGGTGCGCGGATCCCTATGCCGCGGCCGAGGACGCGGACCTGATCGTGCTGCTGACGGAATGGAACGAGTTCCGCGCGCTGGACCTGGCGCGGCTGGCCGGCGCGATGCGGACGCCGCGCATGGCGGATCTGCGCAACATCTACAACGCCAACGACGTGGCCGAAGCGGGCTTCGAGGCCTACACGGCCGTGGGGCGCTGACGGGCGCCGCCACGGCGGGCGTAAAGCTTTCCTTAACCCGCGCAGGGCAGGCTTGGCCCATGCGTGCGCTCGTTTTGTCAAGCCTCGTTCTCGCGGCGTGCAATGCCCCGGCCCCCGACGGGCTGGGAACGCCGTCCCGGCTGGTCGAGATCGACGGCAGCCGTTTCCGCGTCTCGCAGCAGGACGGTGTCGCGACGGCGATCCGCACCGACGTCGATTTCCGACCCACCGTCGCCAAGCTTCGTCCGCGTGCGACCCGCGCGATGGAAAAGGCGAGCGGATGTGCCGTTGTTGCGGGGTCGCTCGAGGGGGACGCGGCGCTGATGCGTGCGCGTCTCCTGTGTTGAGGGATCAGCGCAGCGTCTTCTCGAGGCAGGGCGCGCCTTGTGCGCAGGGCAGGTAGCCCAGGCCGCGATAGAGGCCCGAGGCCGGGTCCCTGCCGGAGGCATCCACGATCCGCAGATGCCGCAGATCGAGCTGCAGGGCCTCTGACTCCAGGACGGCCATCATGGCGCGGGCCACCCCGCCGCGGCGCTGCGCGGGCATGACGAAGAGGTGCCGGATCTCACCCAGGGTGCCGCAGTCGACCAGCGCCACGCAGCCCACCGCGATGCCGTCGTCCCGTGCCACGACGAGCCGTGTCTCGGGGCCGCCGAGCGCGCGCGCCCCCGGGGCGGCGGTATCGCCACGCGCCGCCGCCCAGCCTGCCAGCAGGTCGGCGACGCCCGGCGCATCGGGCTTTTCGATGTCGACGGACAGGGGCATGCCGTACTCCTCGTGGAACGCCGGTGGGATGGCTGGTCCCAACTTCGACCCGGAGCGACGCCCGGTCAAGCATCTGCTACATCTTGGGGATAACTTTGGCCCCAACGCGATATGCAGCGTTAATTGTTGACTCGCTCCCCGCTGTCCAGAACACTCGGACGTCAATCGGAATCAGGGGCAGGCCGTCCGCGTGCGCTTCACGAGACTCAGACTCAACGGTTTCAAGAGCTTCGTCGATCCGACCGACCTGGTCATCGCCGATGGCCTGACCGGCGTGGTGGGTCCGAACGGCTGTGGCAAGTCGAACCTGCTCGAGGCGCTGCGCTGGGTGATGGGCGAGAACCGTCCGACGGCGATGCGCGGCGGCGGCATGGAAGACGTGATCTTCGCCGGTGCCGCCTCGCGCCCGGCCCGGAACTTCGCCGAGGTGTCCGTCGCCATCGACAACAGCGAGCGCCTGGCGCCGTCGGGCTTCAACGATGCCGACCATATCGATATCGTGCGCCGCATCACGCGCGACGCCGGCAGCGCCTACAAGGCCAATGGCAAGGACGTGCGCGCCCGCGACGTTCAGATGCTTTTCGCCGATGCCTCGACCGGCGCGCATTCGCCGGCGCTGGTCCGCCAGGGCCAGATCGCCGAGTTGATCAACGCCAAGCCCAAGAACCGGCGCCGCATCCTAGAGGAAGCGGCCGGGATCAGCGGGCTTTACCAGCGCCGCCACGAGGCGGAACTGAAACTGCGCGGCGCCGAGACGAACCTGGAGCGGGTCGAGGACGTGCTGGAGCAGTTGGCCCAGCAGCTGTCGCAACTGACCCGCCAGGCCAGGCAGGCGGCGCGCTATCGCGAGATCGGCACGGCGCTGCGCCAGGCCGAGGGCAAGCTGCTTTACCGTCGCTGGAAGGAGGCCGATGCCGCGCGGGCCGAGGCCCAGGATGCCCTGAAGGAACGCACCGCCGCCGCCGCCCGGGCGGAGGCGGCCGCGCGCGACGCCGCGAAGGACCGCGAGGCGCGCGATGCGGCGCTCCCGCCGCTGCGCGAGGAGGAGGCGATCGCCGCGGCGGTGCTTCAACGCTTGCAGGTCGAGCGTGACACCCTCCGCGACCGGGAGGAGCGCGCCCGCCAGACCATCGAGACCCTGACCGCCCGGATCGAGCAGCTCGCCCGCGACATCGAGCGCGAAACGGTCCTGAACCGCGATGCCGGTGAGACGATCGAGCGGCTGGAATGGGAACAGGCGCAGCTTGAAAAGGCGGGCGAGGGCCATGCCGAGGCTCTGGAGGCCGCCGTGGAGGAAGCCCGCGCCGCGGCGCAGGTGCTGCAGGATCGCGAGGCCGATCTCGACCAGATGACCGAGGATGTCGGCCGTCTCTCGGCGCGTCACCAGTCGGCCCACCGGGCGCTGGACGACGCGCGCACGACGCTTTCCCGGAACGAGGCCGAGTCCGAGAAAGCCCGCGCCGCGGTGGCCGAGGCGGAGTCGGCCCTGGCAAAGGCCGCCGAAGATTACCGCGCGGCCGAACAGGACCAGGCCGAGGCGGCCCGCGCGGCGGAGGCGGCCGAGGCCGCGCTTGTCGCCGCCGACGACGCCCGCGGCGCAGCGCAGGCCAGGGAGGCCGAGGCCCGCGCGGAACGCTCCGAGGCCGAGGGCGAGGCCAGCGCGTTGCGGGCCGAGGTCGCGGCGCTGGCCAAGCTGGTCGAGCGCGAGACCGCCGAGCGTGACACGGTGCTCGACCGGGTGCGGGTGGAGCCGGGCTACGAGGCGGCGCTGGGCGCGGCGCTGGCCGACGACCTGCGCGCGCCCGAGGTGGACGATCCCGCGGCCTCGGGCTGGGGGCTGCTGCCGGGATATCCGCAGCCGCAATCCCTGCCCGAGGGTGTGCGCGCGCTGACGAACTACGTCACGGTGCCGGAGGTGCTGGCCCGGCGCATGTCGCAGGTCGGGCTGGTGGACCGCGCCGAGGGCGGGCGGCTGCAGGCCGGGCTGCGGCCCGGCCAGAGACTGGTCAGCGTCGAGGGCGATCTCTGGCGCTGGGACGGGTTCCGCACCGCGGCCGAGGATGCGCCCTCGGCGGCGGCGCTGCGGTTGCAGCAGCTCAACCGGCTCGTCCAGCTGAAGCGCGACCTGGAGGATGCCAACGCCCGGGCCGACGGTGCGCAGCGGGCCCATGCGGTGCTGGCCGAGCAGCTGCAGGAGCTGACCCGCGCCGACCAGGACGCCCGTGCCGCCCGGCGCGCCGCCGATCAGGCGGTCACCGAGGCCAACCGCAGTCTGTCTAGGGCCGAGGCCGATCACAGCATCGCCAGCGGCAAGCTCGACAGCCAGAAACTCGCCGTCGCGCGATACGACGACGAGGCCGCGGCCGCCCGCGCCCGCGTCAAGGAGGCCGAGGACGCGGTCGCGGGGCTGGACGATCTCGACGCCGCCAAGGCCAAGGTCGAGGACCTGCGCATGACGGTCGAGGCCGCGCGCATGACCATGATGACCAAGCGATCGGCCCATGACGAGTTGCGCCGCGAAGGCGAGGCGCGCACCAAGCGGTCGCAGGAGATCGTGAAGGAGATCAGCGGCTGGCGTCACCGGCTGGAAACCGCCGGCAAGCGGATCGGGGAACTCGAAGAGCGCAAGGCGACCAGCGAGGCGGAACTGGCCGAGGCGACCGCCGCCCCCGAGGAAATCGCCACCAAGCGCGCCGAGCTTTCCGGCGAGATCGATAAGGCCGAGGCGCGGCGGGCCGAGGCGGCCGACGCGTTGTCCGGTGCCGAGTCGGCGCTCCGCAAGGCCGAGCAGGCCGAGCGTGACGCAGAGCGCGCGGCCTCCGAGGCGCGCGAGGCGCGGGCCCGGACGGAGGCCACGGCCGAGGCCGCGGCCGAGTCGGTCGCCGCCGCCGCGCACCGGATCGAAGAAGAGCTGGAGACCACGCCCGCCGCCCTGCTCGAGACGCTCGACACCGACCCCGAGAGGATGCCCGACGCCGAGACCATCGAGGCCGAGGTCAACCGCCTGAAACGCCAGCGCGATGCGCTGGGCGCCGTCAACCTCCGCGCCGAAGAGGACGCCCGCGAGGTCGAGCAGGAACACGACACGCTTGCGACCGAGAAGCGCGACCTCGAAGAGGCGATCGCGAAGCTGCGGTCGGGGATCAACAGCCTCAACCGGGAGGGGCGCGAGCGGCTTCTGACCGCCTTCGAGGAGGTGAATGCGAACTTCTCCGCGCTGTTCACCCATCTCTTCGGCGGGGGCGAGGCCAAGCTGGTGCTGGTGGAATCCGACGATCCGCTGGAAGCGGGGCTCGAGATCATGTGCCAGCCGCCGGGCAAGAAGCTCTCGACGCTCTCGCTTCTTTCGGGCGGTGAACAGACGCTGACCGCGCTGGCGCTCATCTTCGCCGTCTTCCTGGCGAACCCGGCCCCGATCTGCGTGCTGGACGAGGTCGACGCACCCCTGGACGATTCGAACGTGACGCGGTTCTGCGATCTCCTGGACGAGATGACCCGGCGCACCGAGACGCGGTTCCTGATCATCACCCATCATGCCATCACCATGAGCCGGATGGATCGGCTCTTCGGCGTGACCATGGCCGAGCAGGGTGTCAGCCAGCTGGTCAGCGTGGACCTGAAGAAGGCCGAGCAGATGGTGGCCTGAAGCCGGTCGGGCGGCTACGGGCGCGGCGCCCTGCCGTGTTCAGGCGATTTTAAACCGAAATCGCGCAATCTGTCCTCTTGTTGGCCCCGCCGGGAAGAGCAAGTGGCATGCCGATTCACACGCTGACGATGCATGGGCTCGATTGTTTCACGCCCGCGGATGCCTCAACCTCTCTTGCAGAATTCGGAGAGTACGGGAGTTCTTCTTTTCTCGATATCGGTGATCGGTTCACGTTCGACGCCTCGACGGGTCACGTCTATTCCGTCAGGTATGAAGACGAGGGTGCGAGCCCGGAATTTCTCAACGAAGCCGGGCCTCAGCTCCTCCTCGACGCCGTCACGGTGCAGTCCCCATACGCGACGCGCACCTCCAGCAATCCGACGCTGGAAACTCCCGGCCCCGGAGGGCTTACGTTTCCGGCCGGCAGCGAGATCGGCGCACTCCATCAGGCGACGTTCGATGGCAGTGACGGCGAGAGCTACGCGCTTGCCGGCGTTTCGTTCGATATGTACGACACGTCAACGATACACGCGAGCCTGGAAACCACCCATGCGGTCTACTGGATCGGCGCCACGCCGCCGGACGGCACCACCCTTACCGTCAGCGGGACCGCGAATGGCGGCAGCGTTCCGGTCTGTTTCACGTCGGGCACCCAAATCCACACGCCGCACGGGCCTGTCGCGATCGAGTCTCTCCGCGTGGGCGACCAGGTCACGACCCTTGCCGGGGCCGCCCGGCCGGTTCGCTGGCTCGGTGCCTGGCAGTGTTCCGGGGCGGAGATGGCGCGCATCCCGGGGGCCGTGCCGATCCGTATCGCCGCGGGGGCCCTGGGAAACGGGTATCCGGCCGCGCCGATCCTGGTGTCGCGCCAGCACCGGGTCATGGTGTCTTCCCCGATCGCGCGCCGCATGTTCGGGGCTGAAAGATGCCTTGTTCCCGCGCTCGCCTTCCTGGACGTGCCCGGCGTTGCGCCGGTTTTCAGGGCCGACGGGGTCCGGTTTCACCACGTCTTGCTGGACAGGCACAGCGTGGTTTTCGCCAATGGGCTGCCCAGCGAAAGCCTCTGGCCGGGGCCGCATGCGCTGCGGGCGCTGTCCTGCCGGAACAGGGCCGAGATCTTCGCCCTGGGCGGCCACGTCCTGGCCGCGCATCGTGCCGCGGGTCCGGCTTTCAGGATGCCGTCCAACCAGCACTGCCGGGGCCTTGTGCGGCGCCATGTGAAGAATGGTCGGCCCTTCCTTCCGGAAGGGCTCTGCCCCGCTGCGCCTGCCCGCCTGGCCAGGCGCGCGCGGGCCGCCTGCTCAGCGCAAGCGTGACAGGAGCGCCCGCGTCGGCCAGGCATCGGCCGGCAGGCCGAGGCGGCGCTGTTCGGCCTGTACCGCGGCGCGGGTCTTGGCGCCGAGGATGCCGTCCACGCCGCCAACGTCGTGGCCGCGCGCCTTCAGCAGGCGCTGAAGGGTTTCCATCTCTGCGCCGCCCAGACCCGGATCGGGCGTGCCGGCGTCATAGACCGGCGCGCCCGAGAGGCGGGTTGCGAAATAGGCCGCTGTGGTGACGTAGACGAAGCTCTGGTTCCATTCGAAATAGACCCGGAAGTTCGGATAGGCGAGGAAGGCCGGCCCCTTGCGCCCCTGCGGCAGGACAAGCGAGGCGCGCATGTCGCCGGGCGGCAGGTCGCCGGTCCGTGCCCGAACGCCCATCCGCTGCCAGTCCGATACGCGGAAGTCCTGGTCGATCCCGGTTTTCAGCCAGTCGAGGTCCTGCGGGACCTTCACTTCCTGCAGCCAGGGCTCGTTCGGCCGCCAGCCGAGCGCGCGCAGCATGTTGGCGCCGCTCAGCAGCGCGTCGGCCGGGCTGCTCTTGAGCCGCACTTGCCCGTCGCCGTCCCCGTCGACGCCCAGCGTCAGGATGTCCTCGGGCAGCATCTGCACCATGCCGATCTCGCCCGCCCATGCGCCGGTCGTGGTGCGCGGGTCGAAATCGCCGGTCTCGAAGAGTTCGAGCGCGGCAAAGACCTGCGGGCGGAACAGCTCCGGGCGGCGGCAGTCATGGGCCAGGGTCACCAGCGAATTCAGCGTGTTGAAATCGCCCTGCACGGCGCCGTAATCGGTTTCCAGCGCCCAGAAGGCCAGGAGCACGCCGGGCGGCACGCCGTAGCGCTGCTGTGCCGCGCGGAAGATGTCGTCGTAGCGCGCGCGGTTCTCGCGGCCCTTGTTCAGCCGGTACTGGCTGATGACCCGGCGCGAGAAATCGATGAAGGACATCTTGAAAATGCCCTGCGCGCGGTCGGCGCGGATGGTCGCGGGATCGCGCCGGACATCGGCGAAGAACCGGTCCACCGTTGCACGATCATGGCCGCGGCGCTGCGCCTCGGTCTTGAGATCGGCGACGAAACCGCCGAAATCGCCCCCGCAGGGCACGCTGGCCGCCGCAGGAGCCGCAAGCGCCAGGAGCCCGGCGGCGAAGAGTGAGAGAATGCGCATGAATGAAAGCCCTTGGGTGAACCTGTCGGCAGCTTAGCAAGGCCGCGGATTCGGGCAACCCGTGGGCAGGCGCGCCGCTCCGGGGCGGCGCGCTCCGTCTCGTCAGGCCACGTCGAATTCGAGCGGGCGCACCTGCCGGAAAAGCCCGGTGTCCTTCAGTGCGTCCAGCACCGGCGCCGGCGGCTGCTCGTCCAGGTAGAGAAGCGCGATGGCGTCCCGGCCGCGATCCGAGCGGCCGAGGGTGAAGTTGGCGATGTTCACGCCCCCCTCGCCGAGCGTCCGGCCCAGCGTGCCGATGATGCCCGGCACGTCCTCGTTCGTGGTGTAGAGCATGTGCTGGCCGATTTCGGCGTCGATGGTGATGCCCTTGATCTGGATGAAGCGCGGCTTGCCGTCGCTGAAGACCGTGCCGGCGATGGATCGCTCGCGGCTGTCGGTCACGACGGTCAGCTTCACATAGGCGTCGAAGACGCCGGATTTCTCCTGCGTGGTGGTGGAGATGTTGATGCCACGCTCCTTCGCCACCAGGGGCGCCGAGACCATGTTGAGGTCCGGGTTGGTCGGCTGCATCAGCCCGGCCACCGCCGCCGCGTTCAGCGCGGCGGTGTTCATCTCGGCCACCCCGCCGTTATAGAGGATGTTGATTGCCTTGATCGGCTCGTCGGTCATCTGGCCGACGAAGCTGCCGAGATGCTCTGCCAGCTTGACCCAGGGCGTCAGGATCGGGGCTTCCTCGGCGGTGATCGAGGGCATGTTGATCGCGTTCGACACCGCGCCGTGCAGAAGGTAGTCGGACATCTGCTCGGCCACCTGGATCGCGACGTTCTCCTGTGCCTCGGTGGTGGCCGCGCCCAGATGCGGGGTCACCACGACTCCGGGCAGGTTGAAGAGCGGGCTGTCGGTCGCGGGCTCGACCTCGAAGACGTCGAAGCCCGCGCCCGCGACGTGGCCCGACTGGATGGCCTCGGCGAGGGCCGCCTCGTCCACCAGCCCGCCGCGGGCGCAGTTGATGATGCGCACGCCGGTCTTGGTCTTGGCGATCGCATCCTTGTCCAGAATGTTGCGGGTCTTGTCGGTCAGCGGCACGTGGAGCGTGATGAAATCCGCCCGGCCGAGCAGCTGGTCGAGCTCCACCTTCTCGACGCCCATCTTCTGCGCGCGCTCCTCGCTCAGGAACGGGTCGTAGGCGAGGACCTTCATCTTCAGCCCGTGCGCCCTGTCGCAGACGATCGAGCCGATATTGCCGGCGCCGATCACGCCGAGCGTCTTGCCGGTGACCTCGGTGCCCATGAAGCGCGACTTTTCCCACTTCCCGGCATGGGTGGAGGCGTTGGCCTCGGGGATCTGGCGCGCGACGGCCATGATCATCGCGATGGCGTGCTCGGCCGTGGTGATCGAGTTGCCGAAAGGCGTGTTCATCACGATCACCCCTCTCTTGGAGGCGGCCGGGATATCGACATTGTCGACGCCGATGCCGGCGCGGCCAACGACCTTCAGCTTCTCGGCCTTGCCAAGCAGCTTTTCGGTGACCTTGGTGGCCGACCGGATCGCCAGGCCGTCATACTGGTCGATGACTTCGGCAAGCCTCTCCTTGTCCTTGCCGAGGCCCGGTTCGAAATCGACCTCGATCCCGTGGTCGCGGAAGATCTGGACGGCGGTTTCCGACAGCTTGTCGGACACGAGTACCCTGGGTGCCATGCTCTGGGCTCCTTGTCAGAAGTTATTCGATTGTCGCTTGGGGGCGGCGGCCCGGTCAGGCCGCCGCGTCGAGCGCGGAAAGTTCGATCCGGTAGGCCCATTCGATCCAGGGCATCAGCGCCTGGACGTCGGAGTCTTCGACCGTGCCGCCGCACCAGATGCGCAGACCCGGGGGCGCGTCGCGGTAGGCGCCGATATCGTAGGCCACGCCCTCGGCCTCGAGCCGCTTGGTGACGGCCTTGGCAAAGGCGGCCGGGTCCGAGATCCGGTCGTCTGTGAACTTCAGGCAGACGCTGGTGTTCGACCGCGTCTCGGGCTTCTCGGCGAGGAAGGCGATCCAGTCATGCTCCGCGACGAAGGCCTGCACCGCGGCGAGGTTGCGGTTCGCGCGTTCGCGCAGCCCGTCGAGCCCGCCTGCGGACTTGGCCCAGTCGAGCGCGGCGAGGTAGTCCTCGACGCAAAGCATCGAGGGGGTATTGATCGTCGCGCCTTCGAAGATGCCCTCGTTGAGCTTGCCGCCCTTCGTCAGGCGGAAGATCTTGGGCAGCGGCCAGGGCGGGGTGTAGCTCTCGAGGCGTTCCACCGCGCGCGGCGACAGGATCAGAACGCCATGCGCGGCCTCGCCGCCCAGCACCTTCTGCCAGGAGAAGGTGGTCACGTCGAGCTTGTCCCAGGGCAGCGTCTGGGCGAAGGCGGCGCTGGTGGCGTCGCAGATCGTGAGCCCCTGACGGTTCATGGGAATGAAATCGCCGTTCGGCACCCGCACGCCGCTGGTGGTGCCGTTCCAGGTGAAGACGACGTCATTGTCGAAATTGACCGCGTTCAGGTCGGGAAGCTGGCCGTATTCGGCCTCGTGCAGCCTGGCGTCGAGCCGGAGCTGCTTGACCGCGTCCGTGACCCAGCCCGCGCCGAAGCTTTCCCAGGCCAGCATCTCCACCGGGCGTTCGCCCAGCAGCGACCACATCGCCATTTCCACGGCGCCGGTGTCAGAGGCCGGCACGATACCGATGCGGTAGTCGGCGGGCACGCCGAGCACCTCCCTTGTGGTCTCGATCGCCTGTTTCAGCTTTGCCTTGCCGACGCCGGCACGATGCGACCGGCCGAGCGGCGCATCGGAAAGCGTGTCGAGGCTGTATCCGGGGAACTTGGCGCAGGGGCCAGAGGAAAAGCGCGGATTTGCCGGCCGCGCGGCCGGGGTCTCGATGTCCGTCATGTGGATATCCTTCCAGATATGCGCCCCTCGTTGGGGAGGGGTGTCCCATCGACCAGGATACGCCCAGCCCTGTAAAAGCACAACAGGCAAAGAAGATCGCGATGCAGGTTTTTGCGACCTGACGCAGAACGATACGGGAACGCCTGTTTCCGATTGGCACAAATCTGACACAGCCGGTGGAGACGACCGCGCAAACGAAAACCCCGGCGCGACGGCAATCGCAACCGGGGCTAAAGACGTTGTGACAGGCGTCTGTTCGTTGCCGGAGTATACCGCACTTTTCCCGCTCTTGGCAATGCATTGGGGGGCGCTGGTATGAACGCTCTGAACCCCCAAGCGATGCTTTCCGAGCCGTGGCCCTACCTGGGCACCCCCGAGGAACGCGCGGCGCTCTTTCGCAAGGAACTGTTGAGCGCGGCCCTGGGCTACGCGGCCAAGGGCTATCCGGTGTTCCCGGCTATGATGATCGAGGGCCAGAAAAAGCCACTGGTCAAGTGGGGCAAGGGCGAGGATGGCCACCCGGACCTGACAAAGCGGCGGGCCACGACTGACCCCGAGACGGTCAAGGCATGGTGGGCGCGCTGGCCTCTGGCCATGATCGGAATGCCCACGGGCAAGCCGTCTGGCGTGGTGGTGCTGGACATTGACCGCAAGAACGGGGTGGACGGGCTGGCCAATCTGAGGGCGGTCGGGATCGACCCCTATTCACTGTCCCCGGTCATATCCGTCACCCCGAGCGGCGGCTTGCATGTGTTCATGCGCTACAACGGCCCGCTCAAGAACTCTGCGGGCCTCTTGGCGGCGGGCGTCGATATTCGGGGGGACGGCGGCTATGTCGTCCTGCCCCCGTCCCTGCCTTCCATCACCCGCGATGAATACCAATGGGAGGGCGGCGGCTATGGGTGCCTGTAACCTTCCCGAGTATCCCCCCGATCTGCGGTCGCTTGAGGACACCAAGCGCGGCGAGAAATGGGCGCGGCGGGCGCTGGAAGCTGAGGCGGCGATTGTGGCGGGCGCGATGAACGGCACCCGCAACACGACGCTGAACAACGCGGCGCTCAAGCTGGGCCACAAGGTCGCGTCGGGATACCTGCAAGCGGCTGAGGTCGAGGCGGCGCTTATGGAAGCGGCGCAACGGTCGGGCCTTGCGCAAGAGGATGGCCCCGAGGCGGTGCGCGCCACGATCAGGAGCGGCCTGACGGCTGGCCTGCAAGAGCCTGAGCACCCGCAAGACCGGCCCGCCCCGCGCGGCCCGACGATCATTCAACCGGCCCCGGCGCGCGAGAGCCAATTCTATTCGGCGGCATCGCTCAAGGGGAAGCCGGTCCCGCCCCGGCAATGGCTGGTGCACGGGCTGGTGCCCCAAAAGACCGTCACGCTTTTCAGCGGCGACGGGGGCACCGGCAAGAGCCTCTTGGCGCTGCAACTGGCGGTCGCGGTCGCGGCACAAACGGCATGGATCGGCAAGACGGCGAACACCGGGCGCGTGATCTTCCTGAGTGCCGAGGATGACGACGACGAATTGCACCGGCGGCTTGATGACATTCTGACGGCTGAGGGCCGCGACTATGACGACCTGTCGGGCCTCACCCTGCGGTCGCTGGCGGGCGAGGATGCGTTGCTGGCGGTCGAGACGCAAATCGCCCTGATGCAATCCGCGCTGTTCGAGGAACTGGACAAGCGGGCGGCTGAGGAAGCCCCGGCCCTGATCGTCATTGACACCCTGGCGGACGTGTATCCGGCCAATGAGAACGACCGGGCCAAGGTGCGGCAATTCGTGGGTATCCTGCGCGGTCTGGCGATAAAGCGGAAATGCGCGGTCCTGCTGCTGGGCCACCCGTCCCTGACCGGCCTCAATAGCGGCACGGGAACGTCAGGATCGACGGCATGGAATAACTCTGTCCGGTCGCGGCTCTACCTGTCGCGGATCACCGACAACGGCTTTGAGCCTGACCCTGACGCACGGGTGCTGTCCACCAAGAAAGCCAACTATGGGCGCACGGGTGGCGAGATCAACCTCAAGTGGGAAGCGGGCGTATTCGTCGCTGAGGCGCAGCCCACGGGGCTTGATGCGCTGGCGGCAGGGGCCAAAGGCGAGCGGGTATTCCTAAAGCTGCTGGACACCCTGACCGCGCAAGGTCGCTACGTCTCTGCCAGCCCCGGACCGACATACGCCCCTACGCAATTCGCCAGCCACCCCGAGGCTGAGGGCTGCACAAAGCGGGCGCTCAAGAGCGCGATGGATGCGCTTTTCGGACGTGGCGAGATCGTCATCGCCAGCCACGGCAGCGGCGCGAAAGCCCGGTCACACATTGCCAGAAAGGGGGCCGATCATGGTCAGGAATGAGGGTGCAACCCCCGGTGCAATACTGAGTGCAACCCCCGGTGCAACCCCCCGCCAGCGCCCGGTCAACGGGGGTGCGACACATACCCCTTATACCCCTGGCGTTGCACCCGCCCCTTGGGCGGCCGGGTGCACGCCTGAGCAGGTCCCAATAAGGGCCGGATGCAGAAGCCGCCTAACCGACCGCCCAACTGTTCCGTTCTCTCTCCGCGAAAAATTCCGGGGGATGATCTGATGGCTAGGGCATCGAAAGAGGCATCGGCCGCTCTGCGCTTTCTGTCGCGGCTCACGGTTCCCGAGGGGCGCACGGCCGGGAAGCGGTTGAAGCTGGCGAGCTATCAGAAAGACTTTGTGCGCGGGGCCTTCGCCAAGGGCACGGCCGTGGGGCTGCTGTCGATCGGTCGCGGCAATGCCAAGACGGCGCTTTCGTCGGGCCTGTCGCTGGGGCACCTGATGGGCGAGATCGCACCCCAGCCCAAGCGGGAAATAATCTTCGCGGCCCGGAACCGGGATCAAGCCAAGATCGCCTTCGGCTTTCTGGTCGGGTTCATCGAGGGGCTGCCCGAAGAAGAACAGGAACAATTCACGATCCGGCGCGGCTCGAAGCTCGAAGTCGAGACGGCCGAGAATGGCGGCGGGCTGGCGCGCGTGATCGCGGCGGACGGCAAGTCGATCCTGGGCGGTGCGCCGACGCTGGCAATCCTTGACGAACGGGCCGCATGGGAAAAGGAAAAGGGCGACAATCTCGAAAACGCAATCCTGTCGGGGCTGGGTAAGCGTGACGGCCGGGCGCTG
>CAJXYS010000021.1 GCA_913063035.1 uncultured Maritimibacter sp.
AGAGTCAGGCCCGGGGCTCGAGCGCCCGGCACGCTCTCTGAACCGATGTGAACCCAGCCTTCCGAACAGCATGACCCACCCGTGGCGTCATGGAAGGCCACGTTTAGAGGCCTGACACACGTCCGATCGAAGACCCCGCCGACCCGAGAAGATCATGGTTGCCAAAAAGGAGGAATCCACACACGCGCGCCTCGTTTTTGCGCTCAGAACGAGATCAGGCAGCGGTGCCCGGCCGGAAAGCGGTGGTCGGGATTCGGAAGTTCGGCTTCGATAGCGAAAGTGCGCGAGGCAGGATCGACCTGTGGCGACACATGGGTCAAGCGCGCCTCGAATTCTCCCTCGAATGGTGGCAGCGGCCGGATCAAGACCGGATCGCCCGGCGCCATGGATCCGAACAAGGTCACGTGGGGGAAGGCGCGGACCCGCAACGGGTCTAAAACCCCTAGCTGGACTACCGGATCGCTTCGCTCGGCATATTCGCCCGGTCTGCGGAACAGATCGAGCACGACCCCATCGACCGGAGCGCTAAGCAGTTTACGCTCCAACTGCGCTTTGGCCAATTCCAGTTCCTTCTCGCTGACCTGACGGTCTGCTACGGCCTGCTCGAGACCGATCTCGGCCAAGTCGTGCTCGTATTCCAGTTCTTCCACTTGGGCGTCGCTGCTGACGTTGCGCGCGGCGAGGGTGCGCGCGCGCTCCAGCTTGTTGCGCATCAGAGCGATCCGCGCCTCCTGTGCCGCAATGCCCGCTTCGGAGGACAGCCGCGTGACCAGTAGGTCGCGCCGGATCCGCTCAAGCTCGTCGCGCTGGCGGGCCAGTGGCGCCCCGGCAAGGACGGAATCGCCCGTCTTGACCAGCAGCTCGGCAATCAGTCCGCCGCCTTCGAAGCCCAGCATCAGCTCTGCCTCGGGGTCCATACGGCAGTCGATCCACTCCCCCGCAACGCTCGGCGCACCGCCGCCTGCCAACAGGGTGGCCGCGGTAATAAACGCAGCCGTCCAACGGCTTGCTCGGCACATTGCGTATCAGCCCTCGAGGGCTTCTTCTACCGTGTCGATGGCCGGCGTTTCCGCTGTTGCGGCGGGAGAGGCGAGCTGTCCGAGGCGCTGGATGTTGGACAGCGACTGAAGATGCACGAAGCTCATTTCCAGCTCGTCGTTGTCGAACATCTCGCGCAGATCGGCGTCCCCGATCTGCCGCAACTTGGCGCGGTCGATGATCGAGAAGCCGCCCAACGTTACCGACTGGCCGTCCGCCGTGCCGCGCCGGGCCTGTGCGGGTTTCAGCGCGCCCATCCGGGCTAGCCGCGTGCAGAACTGCCTCGTGCGGTTGAACTGCGCCTGGTACTGCGACACGAAAGTCAGCATGTTTTCAAGGAATTGTGTCCGGTTGCCGGCCGAATCGAACAGCCGCTCACCCAGGCCGTCGGTGTTCAGCCCTTCGAATTCCTCGTCGATGCACAAGGTAAAAGTGGTGTTGTCCTCGCTTTCGGAGAACACGAAGGGGTAGCGGCGCAGAAATGCGGGCACATAGCCCTGACGCCAGGCGCCGTCGGTGTCCACCATCAGGTTCTCTTCCGGGCCGAAGCCCAACAGTGCGGCGGGGAACACGTCTTCGCCCTCGCCTGCGAAAATGATCGGCAGATCGGCGGCGGCCGCGGTGAACTCGGCTGCGAGCAGCGGCACCGAGTTCACCGTCGAGGCAAAGTGATAGGTGCCATTCAGTCTGACCGACCATGTTCCGTGCTGTTCGGCCGAAAGAGGCGCGACCCGCTCGTAGATCAGAAGCTGTTTCGACATGTTTACGCAATCTCCGGGGGTGTCAATGCAGCGCTACTGCGCCGATCTCGCTCGAGCGAAAAACACAAACTTCGATGTACGTCAATGGACTCAGTGGGCGCGGTCTTTCGCGTGCCCCGGTAATAAAAAGTTATAAACAGTGCCTTTCGCGTGTACCGGTAGTAAAAAGTTATAAACAGTGCGATGAAAGAGTGAAAAATAGATGTAAGATAATCACAAAATCCTTGGCGTTGTGGCGCCAAATTGGACCCGTGGTAAGCATCAAACCACGTTACTACTGTGTAACGCATCTTGGAATCGCGTTCAACGCAGCCCGGTCCGATACGATCTGGTTGTACTCAATAAGGGGTAAGGAATGACGAACTGCAAACTGCTGACATCGGCGCTGGCGTTGAGCCTCGCCGCGTCGGGTGCTTACGCCCAGTCCGCGACGCAATCGGCTTCGGCTGGTGTTGGGTTGGTGGCGCCCGAGGACACGGGCTTCATGTTCGGCGCCAGCGTCGGCGTGGACGGCGTCGGGTCCGCGGCCGCGAGCGTGGCGGAAAGTGCTTCCGTGCATGGTTTCACTGGGCGTGCGTCCTCGGGTGTTTCGAGCGAGGGGTTCTCGGCGAGCGAAGCTGGTGTGCTCGGCACCTTCACGTTCGATCGGAATGTCACCGTGAATGGCTCGCTCGTCGGGCTCGGCACCACCATCGCCGAGGGTATGGCCACGGGGGCGTCCGGGTTTACCGGCTCGGCGTTCGGCAGTGGTGAACTCGGTGCCGCGGATACCGGCGGCAGCGGGGCGGAGACATCGTCCTCCAACGTCGAGAGTGAATCGGCCCTGACCGGCAGTGTCTCGACCCAAGCCAACCTGCAGCTCACTGGCGCTGAAAACCGTTTCGCCGCAGGGAACGGCACCACGGTATCGGAAAGCAACGAAGGGATCGCGTTCAGCGCGCTTTCGTCGGATGCGGGTACCACTGGCATCACCGTCAATCCGCTGGTCCTGACCAGTCAGACTGATGCGACGACCGAGGCGTACGAGGCTTTCACCGGGACCGGCGCCTTTATTAGTGATGGTCCGCAAGAGGGCGTGGCGTTCGCCGTTGATTCCGAGCTGGCGAACCCGATCGACCTCTCGATCTCTAACGCTGGCGGCGGTTCGGTGGCGCTGAGCGCGCAGACCGGTGGCTTCTTCAACGGCGGCTCCTCGGCCTTCGGCGACTTCGAGTTCGGTTCGACGGGTAGTCCTGAATAAAAATAAACCTCGCCTGACCTAAGCCCGGCCGGGGTGTCCCACAATCGCCCGGCCGGGCATCGGAAGGTCGTCTCGAAAGGGCGACCCTCGCACCGTGTCGGTGACCTGAAATTAATGAGAATATTAATGGGCCCTAAGTTCCCTCGTCTCTTCCGCCTCGTCGTTGTCGCGCTGACGCTGTGGGCAGGGCCGATCACCTCCGCCGTGCACGCTCAGACCAGCCAGCCGCAGCAGGTCGGCGCCCCGGACGTCGATGCCAACGTCGACATCGATAGCCAGAGCGAAGTGAACAACGACGCCGCGTCGCAATCGGGCGGGAATATCTTCGACTTCTCCAACAGCTCACGCAACACGCCGCCGGGCCCCACCATCGGAGCCTTCGGCGGAGGCTCCTGCGTCGGCCCCGGCGAAGGCTTCTCGGGCTCTGCGCCCGGCGTCTCGCTGGGTTACGGCAAGTCCTTCGAGGACGAGTCCTGCCAGCGGCGCAGCTGGGTGCAAACGCTGATCGGCGCGGCGCAGCACATGCCCGAGCAGGAGGCGACCGCTCTCAAGAAGGCCGCCATCGAGATCATGATGCAGGACAAATACGCCGGAGAGGCGTTCCGAGCCCTCGGTTACGAAAGTGCCAAGGAGCGCCGCGAGAAGGCGGCCGAGACGGAGCGCGGTTCCACCGCTGGTCCTGACGCGCAGCAGCCGCAGACAGCCGCTGACAGCGCGCCTCCCGTAACCCGGGGCCGCATAGCGAGCTCCTGCCTCGTCGTCCTGCCGCTGGGCGCGCCCGCGGCCATGGCAAAATTGTTGAAATCACAGGGATGCGCACTGGAGGTACAGTGATGCGGTATTACATGGGTGCGCTGGTGGCGACCGTATGGCTTGCGGGCGGGGCCGTCGCGGAGCCGGTGTCGGCTCCTCCGGCCTTGCCGCGCATAGCTGCGCCCGATGTCGAAACCGCGATGGCCCGCCTCGAGGCTCGGGTGCTTCAGATCGCGCGCCCGGGCGGCGTTGTAGAGCGGTTCTTCACGCCCTACTCCCCGGTCCCGGCGCCTGATCCGTTTGATCTGTCCGATTTCAATCGCGCGCACGCAGCCGATTGGACGGATCGCTTCGACATGGGGGTGGAGCAGGTTGTGGTCTCGCAGGCCGGTCTGACGGCTTGGATGGAGAGGCGACCGGACGTCCTTGCGTCGCAGCTTGTCGTTCCGCGTCAGGACGCCGTTTTGGCGACGGTGGCACCGGGACGCCTGTCTGAGGCTGCCCTGCTCGAGGCGCCTGCGCCGGCCCGGCTTTTCTCCTCACAGACTGAAACTGCCGTGATCCCCGGGACGTCCGGGTTCTTCGGTGACGAATGATCGCCCGTGCGGCGGAAATACGACGAAATGGAGCAGACGTTGAAAAAAATCGCACTCGGTACGGCAGCCTTGGCCGTCCTGTCCCTTCCGGCTTGCGTGGGTATCGATCACTCCAAGTTGCAGCCACGTGCCGGCTACGACCTGGTCTTTTCGCCCAACGCGATCACCTCCGGCCCTGTGGACTGCGCAATGCTTGACCCCCAACTCGCATCGGCAGTGCGCGGTTGCAGGGATTACGCCCCTATCGTGGACCGGCAGACGTATGACACTGACAAGTTCGAAGAACAGGAGATTTGGGAAACGCAGGCGCCGGTGTCCTGCGGATGGCTGCGAGCCGACAGCGCCACCGTGTCGGCTGTTCCCGACTGCTACGTCTGGGTGAAACGCGACGCGCCGGACGCCCCGGGCGATACGGCCGCCGCCCCGGCGCCTTCTCCGGCCCCGGCCTCCGGGCGATCCGCGTCGAACGACACCGGGGGCACCAGCGTCAGTTCGTCCAGCACCTCGGGACCGGATGGCGATACCGATTCCGCCGCCAGCAGTACCGGTGGCGTGAGCACCTCTGCATCCTCCACCTCCAACTCGGACGGCACCGGGGGCTTCTCGGTCGACAACGGTCACACGTCGATGTCGGGCACGTTTGGCGCAGACGGATCGGTCGACAGCGTATCCTTCGGTGGCAGCAGTAGCGGGTCGAATTCGCAATGAGGGCGGTGATGTCACGAAGGCTGGCGGGGGCCCTCGGGCTCACCGCGGTGCTTGGCGCTTGTGCGCCCGCGATGAGCGATCTGGAACGTGAGGTGGCCTCGCGAGACGTGCCCACCGCCATGTTCGTTTTCTTCGAAAAAGACGCTGTGGCGCCTGTGGAGGGGTCCGAGGCCGTTCTGGACCGGACAGCAGCCGTCCTGGGGGTATTCGACAACATCGGCGTGAAGGTAGTGGGCCATAAGGCCACCGACGAGCGCTCCGATGGCGAGGGTGTCGCGCTGGACGAGGCGCGCGCCCGGGCCCTTGTCAACGCACTGTCAAAGCGCGGCGTGGCGGACAAGGTCGTCTCGTCGATCGGGCAGGGCAGCACGGAAAGCATGGCCGATGCCGCGGGTGGTGACACCTCGGTGGATCGCCGGGGCGAGCTGATCTTCGGCCGCTTGCCCGGACGCTGACACGGAGCGCCCCTACAGAGCCGGTCCTCTTTTTTCAGGAGATTTCCAATGTCGTTTCCGTTCATCGCGAGGAGTTTTAGACCACAACGCTCCGATGGCCGAAACCGGCGACTGCGGCGTCTTCTGGCGTCCCGGCGTGCGCGTGGAACGGCCCCCGAGTCCCAGGAATTCGCGCCGGTCTACGCGCTGGAGCCCCTCGAGCCGCGTATCCTGCTCAGCGCCGACCCGCTGACCGCGGGCTTGACGCAGGTCGCATTGCAAGGCGTCGGGAACAGCTTCGAGATCCGGCTGTCCGAGGCCGAGGACACGACCCGGACCCGGATAGAGGTCCTCTCAGACGACGAAGTCGTCAGCGAAGGGTTCACTGAGGATGAGGCCGGTTTCGCGCTGCGCGGGTCCGACGGCGACGATGACTACCAGGTCACGATTGTCGTGGAGGACGGCGCCGATCTCGATCCAGATTTCACGATCAGCCTGAACGGCGGGCAGGGTACCGACAGTATCACGCTCGAATCCGCTACGGGGTTCGACGCCAAGCTCTCGCTTGCGTCCGAAGCGATCGAGATCGCGGGCGCGTTGGGCCGCGCGGAGGCGCGGCTGTCCTCCGTCACGCTCACGGCAGAGGAGTCCGATCTGGTCGCGCGCAGCGGCGGTCCCATGGAGCGGGCCGCGACGGTCGCGCTCAAGGCGGATATCTTCACCTCCGGGGCGCTTCAGGTCACCGGGCGGGCCGCAGGGCTTGCGCGCTTCGACGTCTCCGGCAGCTACAGTGGCGAGCAAGAGGGCAGCACCGCCTCGATCACCGTGGACCCGGGCGTCAAGATCCAAGCGGGCTCGGTCGACATGACCGCCACGGCCGCGGTGGATGCCGAATGGACGTTCGGCACCCGCACCACTTTGCAGGTCGGTCAGGCGCTGCGCGCCACCGCTGCGGTGGATATCGGCGCCGGGGCAGAGATCGACGCCACTGGCGACGTGAACATCACGGCCTCCGAGGTGGTAACGGCCAATCTGGAGATGAAGAGCGGCCTTTTGGCCGACGTGCTGAACACCGCAGGCGATGCGCAGCCTGCCTCGTCGCTGGCCCTTGATGTCGATGTGGTCCGCGATGCGACGATCACGATCGCCGGCACGGAAGGCGCGGCCGCCAGCGTCTCCGGCGCGTCGGTCGGGATTCAGGCCATGTCCGAAGGCGATATCGCCGCCAGCATCGGTGGCGGGCTGTTCGGCGTGGTTGATATCTCTGCCCGTGGGCAGGGCGATGCGGCGCGAACCGCGGTCACCATAACACACGCGCTGATAGAGGCACGGGCGGCCGACGGGTCGCTCTCGGTCACCGCGCAGCGCGAGGGTACCGTGACGGCGGCGGGCGTGCGGGCCTCGATCGAGGTGGCGCATGATGTGGCGGTGGATGTCACCGGCGGCGCGCTGACGGGCGCGTCCATCGTCCTGTCGGCCGAGGACACGGCCCGGCACCTGGCCGATGTCCGTTTCGCCGATGTGTCGCGCGTCTCGCTCGACCCGGCACGCGGCGTCTTCGTCCACGCGGTGAACGAGGTAGCGGGGCAGGTGGGGGTCACGGCTACGGATACCGCCATCGGGGCCGCCCAGACACTCGACGTGTCGGCGCTGGATGCACGCCGCCTGCAAGCGTATGTCAAGGTTCGGCAGGATTACGATGCCACGCTGTTGGCGGGCCTCGGGGCTTTTTTCCAGTTCGGCACCGGTGAAGGCGCCGCACGCTCCAGCATCGCGATCAACCAGCTGAAAGGCGGGGTGGCCGCCACGCTCACGGGCGTCGATCTGGGGTCCGGCGGCACGGTCCGTGTCGATGCCGCCTCCGAGGTGCTGATGGATGCACGCTCGCGCGGGGCGACGTTGGCCACGGGTGAGAACGCGGCGGCGGCCGCGCTTTCGGTCGCGCAGAACTTCCTCGGAATCGCGGCGGGCTCGATCCTTCAACAGGGTCTGGGGGCCCTTATCGGTCTGGACTGGGGTCTCACGCGCAGCCGCTACGACGTGGACGCGGTGCTGTCGGGCTGGACCGGCGCCACGCTGGGCGGGCTCGCGGTGAAGGCGCGCAATTCGCATGATCTGAACGCGACCGTCACCAACGTGTCCGAGGCGCGGGCCACGGTGCCCGTGATCGACGGGGCGAGCCTTGGGATGGGCTTCGGCTTGGTAGGCAACACGGTCGAGGCCTCCACCACCGCTGAGATCGCCAATCAGGAAACCGCCGGGCGGGTTACGGTGACTGGAGACGTGGTCGTCAAGGCAGAGGACGACTCTACCGCCCACAGCAACGTGCGGGTGCTGTCCTCTTCCGTCTCGTCCTCCGATGGCGGGGCGCAGGCCTTCGAGACTCTCCTGGGCCTGGTCGCACCCAGCAACCACGTGGTGAACGGACAGGGGACGCAGGACGAGACCATTCGGTTCGGGCAGCGCGTTCTTCTGAGCCAGGATTACGCGGGCGATGCGGGCGATGCGGGCGTCTTCTACCGCTACATGGGCACTGACCAGACGCTGGACCTCGCCGCTGAAGATTATACCGATGCCCTGCGCTGGCGGCGCGAGGTCGAGACGGCCATCGTCCCGCAGGGCCTGAACCTTACGGAGTCGGATTCGGTCGCGCTTGGCGGCGTGATCACCCGCAACGATGTGGTCGCGCCGGTGATCGCGCGCTTGGCGCAGGTGACGCTGCACACCACCGGCGCCGAGGTGACGGTGGAGGCGATCAGAGCGGGCGCGCTTTCCGCGATCACCGAGGTGACGGGCGAAAGCTCGGGCGGCTCGTCGCTCGACGGCAGTGGCACCAGCATGGCGCTGGGCGGCGCGGTGACGCTCAACGCCATCCGTGGCGCGGCTGACGCACGCGTCGAAAGCGTGGACATCGACACGGACAGCGCTGCCTTCTCGGTGCGGGCGGAGAACCGGCTGTCGCTGGTCGCCGATCTGCGAAACGGGCTGACCACCGGGTCGCAGGGCGGCGCGGCGCTGGTGGCCTACAACGCACTGGGCCATGGCGCACCCAACCTGCTGACCGCGCTGTCGGACCTGCTGGGCCTCGTGCCCACCGACGCGGCGGACTTCAGCGCGCGCGCCGAGGTGGTCGACAGCATCGTCTCGGCTGCAAGCGTCACGGTGCGCGCAATCTCGGCCGCGCAGCTCTCGGCCAGCATCACCTCGGACATCGCCTCTGCCGCCTCTGCCCTGATGGGAGCAGATGGCGCCGTGATGGGCGGTGTACTTGCGTCGAACATGGTGGGCGGCGGCGCGGAGGCGCGTGTTGCAAGCACGACCGGCGGGGTGGGGAGCGCAGATGCCACCGATGGCGATCTGACGGTAGTGGCGAAAGAGGATGTCGAGCTGACATCGTTGACCGCGCTGAAGACGGCGCAATCGCGCGACAACGATCTTGGCTTGGGCCTGGTCACTGCGGCCGCGCAGGCGATCCTCGACAATTACGACTACACCACCCTGTCGGGCAACCGGGAGCTGGCGTTCGGCGATGTCGTCTATACCGCGACGGGCGGGGGCACCCGATACCAGTACATGGGCGAAGGCGAGACGGTAGACCTCGGCGCCGCCGATTTCGCCGACCGGGGCTACTGGAAGGAGCTGCGCCCCACGAACATCCTGCCCCCGGGGATTGGTGCGGGGGCAGCGAGCCTTGCGGCGGGCGGTGAGGGCGAAAGCTCTGCAGCCTTCGCTCTGGTGTCGCGCAACCGGGTCGAGGGCGGCGCGACGGCCCGCATCACAGGCGTCGGCGCCAGCGCCAGCGGCGCGCTGACCCTGCTCGCCCGGCAATCCAGCCGGCTGACCGCGCAGGAGGCGAGCGAGGTCCGCGCGTTGAACACGGGCGGCGGAAGTAGCGCCAGCGGCGGCATCGTGGCGACCAACACGATGCTTGGCAACGCGAGCGCGACCGTTGATGACGCTACTGTGACCTCCGGCAGCGATGTCAGCGTCGAGGCGCGCAACATCGCCTCGGCCAGGGCCACCGTCCTGACGCGGATGTCCGCGAGCTCAGAAGCGGTCAGCCTGATCCTTTCGTTCAACACCGTGGGTTTCGATCCCGGCAACATCTTCGTTCAGGCCGCCGAGGCCCTGCTCGGCTCCGACTACCTGACGAATGACAAGCCCGGTGGGGCGGAGGCGCGCGTCAGCGACAGCACGGTCAATGCCGGGCGGGATCTGCTTGTGCTGGCCGAGACGCGCGAGACGCTCGTGGACGATCTGGGGCCCGCGCTGGACACGAGCATGATCGGGGAAATGGTGCGCGACGACGAGGGCGCGCGCGACGAGGGCAAGGCCGCCGCTGCCGAAGCCGCGCTTGTCACGGCGATACGGGAGGCCGGCGCGGATGTCGCGGGTGCCCTCACCGTGGAGGCGCTGGCCCCTGGCGAGATCTGGTTTGTCCGCGACGAGGCCGGCACGGTCTGGCGGGTGAAGCTGGACGGCCAGACAGGCGCCTTGCGGGTCGAGCGGGCGAACTATCTCGACGCCCTGCTGGGGAACGAGGTGGCGGCGAACAAGTCCAATGGCGCCGTGCTGTTCGACATGATCACCTCCGAACCGTCGCCCGAGGGAAAGACCGAGCTGAAATACGGCGATACGGGCATGGCCGCGGGCGGCGCGCTGGCCTCGAACCGGGTGGCCAGCGAAACCGTCGCGATCATCGAAGACGCGGGCGCGCGCTCCATCGCCGCCGGCCGGGACATCTCTGTCAAGGCCTCCGATACGTCGAATATCCTCGCGCGCTCGTCGCTGGCCGTCGAGTCGATCATCGAGAACAATTTGGCCGATTTCCGGCAGTTCGCCTCCGAATTTGCGAGGCAGGATTACAGTTACACTACGAAATCGGGCCCGCGTTTCGTACTCGGCGGCGAACTGGTACTGATCGACGAGGCCGTGGGCGGCATATCTGCTGGATCGGTCTACCGTTACAACGGGCCCGGCGGCACCGTGGATTTCAGCCAGCTGACCCAAGCTGACCTGGACGGTGCATCGTGGAGCCGCGCGAGCGGCGATCCCGAATTCGTCGATGCGCTCTTCCCCTCGGTGGGCAACCTGGCCGACAGCGACTCGCGCGCCTTCGGCGCGATCATCGTGATGAACGACACACAGGGCGACGTGACGGCCCGGATATCCGGCGCAGATGCCACCGCCGCAGGCAACGTCACGGTCCACGCGATCTCCGAGGCCGGCCTGCTGGCTCGGCTCGACGCGAACGTCACCTCCTCGGGTGGATCGGCCTTCGGTACCGGCGAGTCGATCGCGCGCAGTGGCCAGATCGCGACCAACATGGTGCGCAACGGCGCGTTGGCCGAGATCGTGAACACGTCCATCCGCCGGGGCGGCGATGTCGTAGTGACGGCCGAACAGGGCGCGGTTCTGGACGCGCGCCTGCTCTCTGCGGTCGCCTCGGGCGACGAGGCGCTGGGCGGCGCCATCGCCTTCAACAGTGTCGGCTGGGACGCGTCGAACGTCCTCTTCAGCGCCATCGATGCCTTGATCGGTGATCCGCTGCTCTCGGACCTCGTATCCGACGGCACGGACGGAGCCCGCGCGCGGATTATAAATTCCGATATCCGCGGTTTCGAAAGCGGGGCGATCGGCGCGGTCGCGGTACGGGCGTTCGCCACCAACCGGATGAACGCCACTGTCTCGAACGCGGTGGATTCCAGCGCTGGTGCCGTGGTCGATGCGGGCGGCAGCGCCACCTCTTTGCTGTTGAGTTCCAACAAGTCCGCCAGCTTCGCCTTGGCCGAGATCTCGAATACTGGCGGGGCTGCAACGAACCGGATCATCGCCGGCGGCGATGTGGACGTGGCGGCCAGCGACCGGCAATTCTTCTTCTCCAACAACAGCCTTTCGACCTCGTCGACCACGACGAACGATGGGGGCGCCGCTGTCTTCCAGAGCAGCCTCAACAAGCTTACGCCCGCGGAGTGGGCGGCAGTCGCCGGCACGGCGCAGACCGTCACGCTCCGCCACGGAGAGCGGGTGCGGGTGAACGACGGCGGCTCCGCCAGGGTTTATGATTTCTTGGGCGTGGACGGCACCGAACTGGATATCGGCAACGCAGATTATTCCAATCTCGACCTTTGGCGCGAGGCTCTGACCTCCACCATCGTGCCGCAGGGCTTGAACGTCTCCGACAGCGACAGCCGCGCGACCGGGTTGATCGCCGTTCTCAACGACTTGCACGGCGGCGCGACAGCGCGGATCGTCGATGCGGTTGTCACCTCGCGCTCGGGCGACGTGAAGGTGCATGCGGGGCTCGACTCGAAATTCTCGGCCAGTGTGGACAGTGAGGTCACCTCCTCGGGCGGCTCGGCGCTGGGCGACGGTGAAAGCAAGTCCTACGGCGGGGCCATCGCGACGAATGTGCAGTTGGGCGGGGCCGAGGCGCGGATCATCCGGTCCGATATCGCGGCCGGCATCGCTTCAGACGCCATCGCCGCCGCGGCCGCGCGGGGCAGCCTCCCGGCGCCTGCCGATCTGGACGCGGTAGCCGCCGGCACCGCCGAGGACGCGACCGAGGCAACCGTCCTGCAGGCCCTCGCCACGGCGCTGGATGCCCTGGGCGAGACCGTGGGCACCGATGCCGCGGCTCGCACGCTGAGCGGGACGCAGGCAGACGGCTGGAGTTTCGGGGACGGTGCGACGACCTGGGCGATCACCTACGACGCCGTGAACGCGTGGTTCGAGGCCGAACTTGGCGAAGATGACACCGGCATCCTGCTGGCGCCCGACGCGGCGCAGCATGCGGCCACGCTGCGCGACGTTGCGCGCGCACTGGAACGGGCCGGGCTGCGCCCGGACTACGACGGCACAAGCACCGCCACTCTGCTGCGCGACCTGTCGTTGACGGTCGCGGACGGGGTCACCACCCTGACCGATGCCGCCGGTACCGGCTTCGATGTGCCCGGGATCGGCGATGTCACCGTCACGGCGCTCAATGACAGCCGCCTCGACGCCACGACAAAATTCATCGCCGAGACCGGCGATACCGCCCGCAACCTTGTCCTCGCCTTCAACAGCGTCGGCTGGAAGCCGTCGAACCTGCTGTTCAACGCGGTGGATGCGCTGATCGGCTCGCCCGAGGTTTCCACGGCGTTCGGTGGCGAGGATCCCGCCGATGCGGTGTCGGTGATCGAGGCGTCCGACGTCCTGGCCGGCGATGCTGTCGCCGTCACGGCCACGAATGCCGCGCGCATCGACGCGGTGATGAGCAACGACACCACCAGCGCCGCAAGCGCGCTCAAGGGCGCCTCGGGCAGTGCAGCAGGCTTTGCGCTGGCCTCGAACAAGCTGTCCTCCGGGGCAGAGGCCCGGATCGTGGGCGAACAGGTGTCCGGAGCGCTGGCCCATGAGGTCGTCGCGCCGGGCGGCGTGACAGTGAAGGCCACCAACGAGGCGGCGATCGACGCGACCAACACGCTTGCGGTCACCACGACGGTGGCCAACCGCTTCGGCGTGGACCTGGTGTTCTCCTTCCTGGAAAGTGCGGCGAACCGCTACAAGTATACCAGCTTCTCGGGTGAGCAGAACCTGCGCTACGGCGACATCGTGCGGATCGGCTCAAACGCCGACACGCTGCCTGGCGACGTCGCCGAGGGCGACCTGATGCTCTTCCTGGGCAATCAGGCCTATACATCGAAGTCCGGCACTCAGTTCCTGCGGCAGGGTGATCGTTTCTACCTGCGCCGCAACCTTCCGCCCATCGATGGCGCCGATGCGGTGCCTGCCGGCAGCCTGTTCACCTATGCCGGCGCCGATGGGACCGAGATTGACCTCGCCGCGCTGACGGCGGCCGACCTGGCCGGCGCCGACTGGACGGCCACCCCTGGCAGTCCGATCGACTTCGTCACGAAAACAGACCTCGCCGCAGAGGATTACGGGGGCGAGAAATGGCTCAAGCTGCCCTCCGGCTCGTTGCTTGATCTGGTGCCCGACTGGCTGTCGCTGAACGCAACGGAGTCCGCTGGCACCGCGATTTCCGGCATGGTCGCCATGAACGACTTGCGCGGCGCCACTCGGGCGCGGATCGACACGGTCGAGCTGAACGCTGGCGCGGCGGTGCGCGTTGACGCGGTCAACACGGTGCAACTGGACGCGCTCAACGAGGGGCATGTCCTGGTCAAGGGCGGATCGGCCTTCGTGGGGGGATCGACGCTCGGGGTCAACGTCAACATCGCCACCAACCTGGTGCTGGGCGATGCGGAAAGCGGGATCGGCGGCGCATCCATCACCACCGGCGGCGGCGTGACTGTCAATTCTGACAACCGCGCCAGTATCACCGCCGAGGTGGATACCGAAACCCTCGTCTACGGCGGGGGCGATTCCAAGGCCGTGGGCATCACGCTGGCCTTCAACGCCGTCGGTTTCGAACCGCAGAACCTGGCGTTCAACCTGGTGGATGCCTTTATAAGTACCAGCCTCACCGGCACGCAGCGCGCCGCGGCCGAGGCCGTGATTGCCGGCAGCACGCTCGATGCAGGGGGCGACGTGGAGGTCGCCGCTGTTTCGCGTGCAGGGATCGACGCGACGATCACGAATGCCGCGGTGGCCACGTCGATCACGCTGAAGGAGAGTTCCGCCGTCTCGGTGGCCCCAGTCGTCGCCCTAAACCGTGTGGCGAGCGCCGCGAATGCGATCATCTCGGGCGGTACGCTCTCCACGGGCGGGGCATTTGCCCTCCGCGCCGCCGACGAAGCCGCAATCGACGCCGAGGTGATCGCGTCGTCGGTCGCCGTAGGTGTGTCGGCCAAGGGCGGTGCGCGCAGCGTCTCCATCGCCGCAACCTTTGCCCGAAACGAAGTCATCTCCGACGTGCTGGCCGACGTGGCGGAGCTGTCCTCGCTGCGCGCGTCCAGTCTGGCGCTCGAGGCGACGCGCGGTGCGCAGATCCGGGCCACCGGGCTGTCGGCAGCCATCGCGGTCGCGGCCAGCGTCGGCGGATCGGGTGGATCCGGTTCCGATACGTCCGGGAGCGATTCTGGCCCCACTGATCCCGAAAGCGAGGAACCTTCTTCTCCTGACAGCGGCTCTGGCAGCGGCGGCAAGTCCCCGGCCATCTCGGGCGGCGGCGCCATCGCCGTGAACCGGGTGACCGGCAGTATCGCCGCCACCCTGCGCAGCGTGGGTCTGGTCGAGTCGGTTTCGGGCGACGTCACGGTACAGGCCGAAAACCTGGCGTCCATTGATGCCACCGTCGCGGCGGCGGCGGCCTCCGTCGCGCTTTCGCGCCAAACCTCGCCCGCGGTCGGCCTGGGCATCGCGGTGGCCGACAACCTCGTGGGCCTGTCCACGCGCGCCAGCCTGCCCGTGGTCGATCATACCACCGACGACACGCCCATGTCCCTCGCTACAGGCGAGGTAGTGAAGGTCACCGGTGGCCAAGCCCGCACCGGGCATCTTTACGAGTATCTCGGTCCCACGCGCAGTTCGAACCTGACGAATGAGGCGGGCAACCCGGTCGGCTTCGACCTCGCCCTCGAGGATTTCGGTGACACCGACCGCTGGCGCCGGGTGGATCTGGAGAATGCGGCCGATGTCGCCCGCGCCGCGATCACCGACAGCGATGTAGAGGCGGCCGAGGCGCTGCGGATCACCGCGACCAACGAACAGGCCGTGCACGCCTTTGTGGCCGCCGGCAGCCTTGCGATGTCCGGCGGCAAGACCGGCGTTGCCGTGGGCGGCGCGGGCGTGGGCGTGACAAACCGGATCCGTGGCGGGGCCGTCGCGGAAATCGACATGGCCGAAAGGATCGAGGCACTTTCCCTTACGGTGCGGGCCACTGACGATGCGCGCATCGACGCCACGGCCCTCGCCGGGTCGGTGGCAGCGGCCTTCGGCAAGACGGCCACCGCCGTTTCCGTTGGCGTCGCCGTGTCGCTCAACGACATTGAGAGCACGGTGCGCGCGGACGTGGCCAATGTCATGCTGCTGGATATTGAGGGCGACGTCGTGATCGAGGCGCTGGGCGCCGCCCCTGCAGGTGGCAGCGTGGCGCTGCCCGGGATCGACCCCGACGACCTCGACGATGCCGCCGAGGCCGCGATCAAGTTGCTTTCGCTGGAGGGCACGGGCCTGACCGCGTCGCAGCTGGACGCGGCAGAGACTGATTCCGCACAGCTCGCCGGAGTGATCTCCGCGATCAATGCGGAGATCTCAGATGCGTCGCTCCGCATCGCGGACAGCGGCGCCGGCACCGCGTCGCTGTCATCTTCCGTGCGTGCCGACGCGGGCGAGGGCTGGTCGATCACCGATGCCGACGGCCGCGTCTTCGCGCTGGCCTTCGACGATGACGGCGCGCTGGAACTCTCGCAGGCTGATCCATCGGACACCGCCGACGATGCCGATACCCTGCGCGCGCTGGTCACCGCGATCCGAGGCGCGATTCCGGGCGCCTTCGGGCTGGCTGATGCGGCTGCGATCGACGCCGCCATCGCCGACGGGGGACTCCGTCTTTCCCGGCGCGGCGAAGGCGCCTGGGCGCTGTCTGGGCCTGATGGCACGCTGTTCCGGATTGGGCTGGAAGGCGGCGACCTGGTCTACTCCACGCCAGGAATCCGCAGCGTTGCTGCGGCGGCCTCGCTGGCGGCGGGGATTGGCAAGACCGGCGTGGCCGTGTCCGGCGCCGGCGCGGTTGCGCTCAACGCGGTCACGCTGTCCATCGCGGCCGGCTTGGGCGGCAGCAAACTCGACGGCGAAGGCGCGCTGCGCGTCCATGCCGGGGCGGCATCTGCCATCGACGCGGCGGTGCTGATGGCCTCGCTCACCGCGGGCTTCGGCAAGACCGGCGTGGGCGTATCGCTCGGCGCGGCCGTCGCGCGGAACGTGGTCGACGGCGCCGACAGCGCCCCGGCGGTCGTGGCGCGCATCACCGACAGCGTCGTTGACGTGACCGGGGCCCTTTCGGTCACCTCGACCACCGCGCAGAGCGTGAACGCGCTGGTCGTCGCGGGCAGCGTCGCGCTGAGCGGTGGAAAGATCGGGGTGGGAGTCTCCGGCTCGGGAACCGTCGCGCTGAACGAGATCGACGTGGATGCGCTGGCCCGCATCCTCGGAGACAGGGGCGTGGGAACCGGGCCCGCGGTCGCGGCGGGCAGCCTTCTGGTCGAAACGCGCAATACGTCCGAAATCCGCGCCTTTGCAGGCGCGGCCTCAATCGCTTTCGCCGCGGGCGCCACGGGCGTGGCGGTATCGCTGACCGGCGCGGTGGCACGCAACGTGATCGACTCCGGCGCCACCGCCGAGATCGTGGACGTGTCCGATGGCCTGTCGGTCACCGGCAGCGCACCGCACGGCACCGATGGCGCCGCCGTCATCCGGGCGTTGGACAAGGCTCGGATCAGCGTGATCGCCGCCGCCGCGTCTTTCGCGGCCGGTTTCGGCAAGGTGGGCGTGGCGGTATCCGGCGCGGGCGCGGTGGCCGAGAACCGGATCGGCGGCGGCGTGGCGGCGCGGGTCGACGGCAGTGACCTCACGGTGAACACGGGCGACGCGCTGGTCGGTGCGCGCGGGGAGTCCACGGTCCGCGCGCTGGTCGCCGCCGCTTCGGCGGCCGTGGCGGCGGGCAAGGTCGGGGTTGGCGCCTCCATCGGCGGGGCTGTCGCGGCCAACCTGATCGGCTACCGCCAGCAGGAGCGCGCCGCACTCGCGCCCGACTACGTGATCGGCGCGGCAACGCCGACGCCGCTCAGCATCGCCTCCGACCAGGTCGTCTACATCGAGCGCGGCGTGCGCGCGGACCAGGCGTTCCGCTACACGGGCGACACACCGCTCCAGGCGAGGGCCTTCGCCGATCACGCCACCGGTGACGAAACGCTGCCGGACCGGATCGAACAGGGCGAACTGGTGCTCGACAGCACCACTGGTCGGTTCCACCGCTATCTCGGCGATAGTGCCTTTGTACTGGGAGACGATTTCAACACGCTTTCGGGGATCGATTTCGCCGATACCAAGCTGTGGCGTGCTGGCAGCCTGCTGGAGTTGCAAGATTACGGGAACGCGGATCTGTGGCAGCGCGCCGGCCTGATCCGCAGCGAGGCCGGCATCCTCGCCGAGATCCGAGACAGCGACGTGACCGTGTCGGATGGTGATCTTTCGATCACCGCCTCGGGCACGGCCGCGATCCGCGCGGCCACGCTGGCAGGCTCGGTTGCGGTCGCGGCCGGTGCCGTGGGCGTGGGCATCGCCGGAAGCGGCGCCGTGGTGGTCAACCGCATCGCCACAGGCCCGAACGCCGGGATCCACGGCGGCCGGATCGAGGCCGCGAACCTGACGGTGCGGGCGACGGATGACGCACGGATCACGGCGACGACGGCCGCGGCATCCGTCGCAGCGGGTTTCGGGAAGGTTGGCGTCGGGGTGGCGCTGGCGGGCGCCGTGTCGCTCAATCGCGTCGATAACGCGGTCTCTGCGGTGGTCGAAAGCGCCGATATCGCGTTGTCCGAAGGGACCGGCGCGCTGGATATCGTCGCGCGCACCGCGGCCGAGCAACAATCGAGCAAGATGGATGGGCTGACGGCGGACGCGCTCGACGACGCGGCGAAAACCGAGATCCTCCCCGAGCCGGGCCAGCTCGACGCGGCCGCCGCGGATGCTGACGAAAGCGAAGGTGAGACCGCCGATATCCTCTATGCCCTCGCCGACGCGATAAGGGCGCTGGGCGAGCCGGTGTCCGGCGAACTCGACCCTGACAAGGTCACGGCCAACAGCGCACGGGCCGATTTCGCGCTGTCCCGCGTCGCGGAAGATCACTGGCGCTTTTCCGATGCGTCCGGAAGCTGGGACATTCGTCTGGGTGCCGACGGTCATTACCGCGTCGACCTTCAGGCAGGGGGCAGCCGCATCCTGCTCTCGGCGGATCGGACGAAGGACGCGGCAACGCTGCGCGACGTCGCTGCGAAGCTG
This sequence comes from uncultured Maritimibacter sp., assembly GCA_913063035.1. GTDB lineage: Bacteria > Pseudomonadota > Alphaproteobacteria > Rhodobacterales > Rhodobacteraceae > CAJXYS01. Next base: position 18,479 of record CAJXYS010000021.1, read on the forward strand.
CGCGCCGCGGGCGAGGCGGTGATCTTCGACGATCGCAGCGATGCCGCGCTGTTGCGGGATCTGCGCTTGTCGCAGGTGGAAGAAGGCAAGGTCTGGTCCCTCGCCGATGCCGAGGGCGGACGCTGGACAGTTTCGCTCGGGGACAGCGGCTTCGACGTCGCGCGCGGCACAATCACTGCGGTGGCCGCTGCAGCCTCGCTCGCCGTGGCGGGTGGCATGGTCGGCGTCGGCGTTGCCGGCGCCGGTGCCGTCGCGATCAACGCGGTGACGAGCGACACGACCGCGCGCATGGTCGACGCCGAGGTGGTGCAGGACATCGCCTCTGTCACCGTCACCGCATCGGATCTCGCGCGCATCGACGCGGCGGTCCTGTCGGCGTCTATCGCGGCCGGCTTCGGCAAGGTCGGCGTCGGCGTGGCGCTGGGCGCCTCCGTTGCGCGGAATTTCATCGGCTTCGATGCGCACGGGCAGACACCGCAGGTTGGTGACCCGAGCGGCCGGGTCGAGGCATTGATCGAGGACAGCGTGCTGGGCACCGGGAGCGCCTCGAGCGAACGCGTGGGTGCGCTCGATCTGTCCGCGGACAGCGAGCGTGCGATCCTGGGGCTGGTTTTTGCCGGGTCCGCGGCCGTGGCCGGCGGGCTCGTGGGCGTTGGTGTCAGCGGCTCCGGCGTCTACGCCGAGAACCGGGTCGGCGGCGAGACGCGGGCGGCGGTCCTGGGCGCGGCCACCCGGATCGACGCGGGAACGATCCGCATCGCCGCGGCGGATGTCTCGCGGATCGACGCGCTAGCCGGCGCACTGGCGCTCGGCATTGCGGTCGGCAAGGTTGGCGTTTCCGTGTCGCTTGCCGGTTCGGTTGGCTTCAACCGGATCTCCAGCACGGTAGAGGCCGGAATGATGCGCGCCGACGGTGAGGCGGCGCTCGGTGTCATCCGGACCCGTTCGGAAACCGGCTTCGGCGAGGCGGTATCTGTCACGGCGACGAATGACGCGCGGATTGCCGCGCTTTCGGCGGCGGCTTCTATCAGTCTGGCCGGGGGGTTGACCGGCGTGGCGATCGCGGGCGCAGGCGCGGGCGCCACCAACAGGATCACCGGGCAGACCATGGCCCGGATCGATGGGATGGACATCACGGCCGAGGCCGGAAATGTCGATCTGGCCGCCCGGTCCGAAGCGCGGATCGTGGCCGGCGTGATCGCCGCGGGGATCGCGGCGGCCGCGGGCGGCACCGGCGTGGGACTGGGCGTCGGCATTGCCGTGGGCCAGAACGAAATCGGCTTCGTCGCCGACAACAGCGTGAACCCGACGCATGCCACTGATAGCGCTCCGGTCACAGAGATCACGCAAGGCAACACGGTCCGGATTGCATCAGGGACTCGCGCAGGCGAAGTCTACCAGTATCTAGGCAAGGATCCGATCCGCGCAGCGGACTATGTTGACGTAATCCACGCGACTGGTCCGACGTCTGTGGGGTCTGGCGAACGGGTGCTCGACGAAGCCACGGGCCGGATCTGGCGCAATATTTCCGACAGCGCGCGTGCCTTCCCGGGCGGCGAGCCGGACGCGCACTGGGTCGAGGAGAACTTCCTCGCCGTTCAGGACTATACCGACACCGACGCCTGGCGGCGGACGGCCCTTGCGCCGGCACGCGCGGGTGTGGCTGCCACGATCGCCAACGCCGATGTCGAGGCGAAGTCGGGTGATGTGCAGGTGCGCGCCGAGGGCAAGCAGCGTATCGACGCGCTGACGGCCTCCGTGGCGGCCGCGATCGCGCTTGGCGGGGTCGGCGTGGGCGTTTCGGGCGCCGGCGCCGCCACGGGCAACTGGATCGGTTCCGATGTCGAGGCGTCTATCGAGTTTTCCACGGTGAAGGCCGATGGGATCTACATCGATGCGCGGGATGACAGCCGGATCAACGCGATCACCGGCGCGATGGGCCTGGCGGCCGCGCTGGGGGGCACCGCGGTTTCGGTGTCGATCTCGGTCGCCGCGGCAACGAACCTCGTGCAGAATTCCGTCTTGGCCACCTCCGAGGGCAGCGATCTGACCGCCACGGGCAAGCGGTCGGGCAGCGACGACGCCATCACCATCAAGGCTGTCACGACGGATGAGGCGGACAAGGCCGCCCTCACCGGGGATCTGCCTACCGCGGCCGAACTCGACGATGCCGCCGAAAAGGACGTGGTGGAAACGACCGAGGCCGACAAGGCGGCCTACAAGACGGAATTCGAGACGGATACGGCACCCGGCGAGAAGCTCGACGCAGCAGACGCGGCCGCTGACGCCGCGGTGCTGCGCAAGCTCAAGGCCGCTTTGGAGGCACAGGGCGAAACGGTCGTGGCCGACACGTCGAGCGATGCCATGACGCTTGCCACCCTGCGGCTTGCCGTGCTGGAGGAAGGCAAGGCCTGGAGCCTCGTGGATGCGGAGGGGCGCCAATGGGCGATCCGCCTTGGTGGCGGCGGGTTGCTTGAAGCCGCCTCGGCAACGATCAACGCCTTGTCTGCCGCCTCCTCCGTCGCGCTGAGCGGTGCGCTCGGCGTGGGCGTGGCCGTTGCTGGCGCCGGGGCAGGCGCGGTCAATGCCGTCCTGTCCGATACGAGGGCGCGGGTGGAGGGCGGCGAGCTATCCGCCAGCGCGGGTCATGTCCGGGTCGAGGCCGACACCTTTTCGCGCCTGAACGCGGCTGTGCTGTCCACGGCAATCGCGATCGCCGGCGCTGGCGCGGGCCTTCTGATCGGTGTCGGTGGCGGCAGCGGTGCCGGCGGAACCGGCGGCACGGCCGGGGGTGGCGGTGTAGGCGCGGTGGGGGCCGGCGTCGGCGCTGCACCGGGGGCGCCGGCCGGCGGCACGGCGGGAACGTCCGGTGGCGGGCTTCTCGGCGCCATCGGATCGCTGGCCGCGGGCGGCGGCGTGAGTGTCGCGCTCGGTGCAAGCGCTGCGCGCAACTTCATTGGGCGGGATCTATCCGGAGACGCGGTCGCAAACAGCGGGCGGACCCATGCCGAGATCGTCTCGGCTAGGGTCGATGCCGGCACCAGGGATCTGATCGTCGATGCGGCGGCCGATCAGGCGATCGCCTCGGTGGTCTTCGCAGGGGCCGGAGCTGCAACCGTCGGGGGCTTCGGCGTTGCAGTCTCCGCCTCCGGTGTCTATTCCGAAAACCAGATCGACTCCGACGTGCTGGCGCGGGTTGGGGGCGCTGGGCTCGATATCGACGCGGGCCGCGTTTCGGTCCAGGCGACCGACACTTCTCGGATCGACGCCATCGCAAGCGCCCTGTCGGTAAGCCTCGCCGGGGGGCTTCTCACCGGGGTGGCCGTGGCGCTTGCCGGCACCCACGCGATCAACACGATCGGCTCGGTCACGGCGGCCCGGATCGACGGGGCCAGCGCGTCTGACGACCGGGTGGATGCCGGCACGGGCGGGATCACCGTGATGGCGGAAGGCCGGAGCCGGATCAATGCGGTCGCGACTGCGGTCTCGGTCTCGGCCGGGATCGGGGCCACGGGTGTCGCCGTGTCCGGTGCAGGGGCAGGGGCCCGGAACGAGATCACTTCGGATGTCGCGGCGCATGTGGCGCGCGCACGTCTTGCCACCGACGGGGACCTTTCCGTCACGGCAGAGGATGCCGGGAGGATTCAGGCCGCCATCGCAGCGGGCTCCGCCGCACTGGGCGCGGGCGGTGTCGGCGCCGGCGTGGCGATCGGGGTCGCGATCGCGCGCAATGTGATCGGCTTTGCGCCCGATCCGACCTTTGCGCCGACGCACCAGTTGGGCGTGCATCAGCCTTCCCAGATCAGCAACGGCGAGACGGTGCGCATCTCAGGCGGGCTGCGCGAAGGTCAGGTCTACCGCTATATCGGCGAAGAGACCCTCAAGGCCTCCGATTTCGTAGAGAAGGAACTGGATACCGAGGACAGCTCGGTCTCCGTGGACGAGAACCAGCGTGTCTTCGATACCGCGACGGGGCGCATCTGGCGCAATGCGGGACCGGGCAGCGCAAGCTTCGCCGGGGCAGCCGCCGCAGAGCAGAATAGCCGATGGGTCGAGGAAAGCTTCCTAGGCGGCCAGGACTACGGCAATGCCGACCTCTGGCGCGAGGTGGCGCTGCAGGGCAGCGGAACGGGCGTCTCCGCCGTCATCGAGGACGCAACGATCGCAAAGGCCGACGCGATCACCGTGAAGGCCGAAAGCACCCAGCAGATCAAGGCCATCACCGCCTCGGCGACAATGGCGCTGGCGGCGGGGGGCATTGGTGTTGGCGTTGCGGGCAGCGGGGCCGGCGCGCGCAACCTGATCGGGGCTACGATCGAGGCTCGCGTCGCCACCAGCGATGTCGACAATACCGACAGGCTGTCGGTCACCGCTGTGGATGGCAGCAGCCTCGATGCCGTCACCTTCGCGGGCGCTGCTGCGGCCGGTTTCGGCCTTGGCGCCGGCGTGGCGCTGGCCATCGGGGTATCCAGCGCACTCAATCGTGTGGAGACATCCGTTCTGGCCGAGGTCGTGGGCAGCGACGTGGCGCTCAGCGGCGCCGGTGCGTCAGGCACTGCCGCGGCTCTGCTTGTGCAGGCGCGCACCGGTCCGCTCTCCACGGACGGTACGGAGCTTGCCGCGGTCAGCGCCTCCGAACTCGACGCGCTTGCGCAGGCGGGATCCAGCACGAGCGTCGACGACCTGCGCACCGCACTTCAGGCCATGTCGGAGGCTCCTGTGTCTGACGCGCTCCGCATCTCGGTGGTCGAGAAGGATGGTAGCGGCAACGGCCTGTCCTGGAGCGTGATCGACGAGGCGACGGGCCAGCGCTGGTTCCTGGAGAAAGCCGCCGGCGGTGCGATCGCCGCGAAGCGCGCAACGATCAACGCGGTCGCTGCCGCGGTGGCGGCCTCGGCCGGGGTCGGTGCGACGGGCGTTGCGCTCTCCGGGGCGGGTGCTACGGCGGACAACGTCGTGGCCGGCGAAACGAAGGCACGTATCGCGGGCAGGAAGTCCGACGGGATCGTCACGACGCAGGGCACCGTCCGCGTCGCCTCGACAAGCCATGCGCAAATCGATGCGGGTGTTCTGACGGCGGCCATTTCCGCTGCGGGCGGCGCCGTCGGTGTCGGCGCAGCGATCGGTGCAGCCATCTCGCGCAACACGATCGGCGAGGGCGGTGGTGAAACGCTGGCGCTGGTCGAGAATACGCGCATCCGCTCCGCGGCTAGCGCGTTGCAGATCGAGGCGCTGTCCGATCGGGGGATCCGGTCGGTGGTGTTCTCGGGGGCGGCGGCAGCTGCCGGGGGCGCGGTGGGCGTCAGCCTGTCCGGTGCCGGGGTCGGTAGCTTCAACGCGATCGGTGGCGCGACCCGAGCCGAAATCCGCGGCGCGAACAGTGATATCGACGTCGCCCGTATCGCAATCCACGCGCAGGATAGCTCCGAGATCCGGGCCAATGCCAATGCGGTGGCATTGTCGCTGGCTGTCGGTGCTGTGGCCTTTTCCGGGTCGGTCGCGGCGACCGAGGCGCGCAACACGATCACCGCGGAAACCACCGCCGGCATCGTGCGCGGCACGGCGACCGGCAGCGACGGCCTGGTGAAGACCGGGCTGGGCGACGTTTCGGTCACGGCGCTTGACGACATGCGGATCGACGCGCAGGCGGCCGCGGTGGCGCTCGCCGCGTCCGGCGGGGCGCTCGCCGCCTCGCTTTCTGGTGCAGGCGCCGGCAGCGTGAACGCAATCACTTCGAGGACGGTTGCCCGGATCACCGGCATGACCGTGGTTTCGGCCAAGAGCGTCAAAGTCGATGCTGACGGAACGGCGGCGATCGAGGCCGATATTGTTTCGGCGGCGGACTCGCTTGCGATCGGTGCCGGAGCCATCGGTGTATCCATCGGGGCCTCGACCTCGAAAAACGAGATCGGCGGCGTGCGTGCCGATGGCCGGAAAAGCGGTGTTTTCGCGCGCATCGAGGACGCGGATGTCACGGCGGGGGGGCAGCCCCTCACGCTCGAGAGCGAATTCAAGCGTCTCGTCCGCGGCAGCTACGCGCTTGGCAGCGACAACCGCCTCTACCAGTATTTCGGGCCCGATGGCGGCCGTGTCGACGTCTCGGCGCTTGACCCGGTCACCGATCCCGACTGGGATCTTGTCCGCACGTTCGATGAAGCCTTACAGGACTACGAGAACGGAACCGATGTTTCGGCCCCCGGGTCCTCTGAATCGGGTGCTTCCCTCGCCCCGGTCAAGCCGCAACTCGTCACGGGCACGATCGTTCAACGGGACGGAAAGTGGTACCGCTACGAGCAGCCCTCGGCCGGCGAAGCCATCGCGGCGAACCCCGCCAACTGGCAACAGCTGAGCAGCGCCGACAACCAGCTACCCGACGCGGGGCAAACACTGGAACGCGGACAGCGCGCCAAGTTCGGTGGCGCCTGGTATCGGTATATCGGCGAGGCGCTCACCCTCGCGCCAGCATATTCCGCCGGCGTCCAGGCCGTGCAGAACGGCGGGTGGCGTGATATCGGGGCGCCAATTCTTGTGGACGACAGCGACGTTCTGGACAGCACGGCCGATGATTTCTCCGGTGGGACGGTCGACTTTGGCAAATACCTGCGGGTCTCCATAGAGGGCGCCGAGCGCCATTTCAGGTATGTGGGAGAGATCGGCGCTACGCCGCAGGGTGTTCCGCCGGTCCAGGTGGACGCAGGTTTTCTCGATAGCGCCAAATACCTCGGTGCTGAATGGATCGACGTGTCCGAGGATGTCATCTTGTCCTCGCGCCTGGTGACCCCGGTGATCGTGGACATGGCCGAGATAGTGGATGCCTCCGCCGCGGGGGAAGAGTACAGCGCCACGATCTCCAGCGGCGAGGTTCTGCGCACAGATGTCGAAGGAAGCGTACGAAGCTTCCGCTATCTTGGTGCTTCCGACAAGGTGATCGATGCGGATTTCCTCGGTAATGAGGAGTATCCGTCCGGAGAATGGGCCGATATCACCCAAGACATCCTCATCACCGACAGGTCCAACCCGACTTCCGGCGAGGCCACGTCCGTGACCGTCGCGCCGGGCGAAATTCTGGCCCGGACAGTCGACGGCGACGATGTCTTCTTCATCAACGAGACCGGCACGCCGATCACGGTGTCCGGCGGATACGTCGAGGGTATTCTCGGCGGAGCCTATGATTGGGCACAGGTCCCCGATGCGGCCGATCAGGATTTCTGGCCCAATGGCACGGTCGTGTCCTATGGCGGCGAATTGCGGCAATATGTCGAGCCTGCGGCCGTCGAGATCAACGTAACCGAGGCGGGCTGGACCGAACTGCAGGCGCAAGACCCCGACTCGTCAGCCTATGACCGCGATGGCAATTACGTTGCGCTCTCCAGCCCGGCATTCTCGTTGGAACCGGGCGTGTTCGTACGAAACGCTGACGGCAAAGTCTACCAATATCAGGGCGTAGCGAGACACGCCGACCTCTGGGCGGTGGATTTTGCTACTGATACCGACTGGGTCGACGTTGCAAGTGGCGGCGCGTCGGGTGCGGATATTTCCGTAAACGCACGAATGGACGCCATGATAGACGCTGATGTCGGGGCCTTTGCGGTTGCCCTCAGCGCGGGTGGAATCGGGTTGAGCGGCGCGGGTTCGGGGACCACGAGCACGAACATCATTGCCTACGATGTCGGCGCGGAAGTGCTGGGAAGTACTCTCGACGCTAAGGTGGGCGATGTGAATGTCGGGTCGTCCGACGAAAGCCGCATCGACGCGGCCGTTGCCTCGGCCTCGATCGCCGGTGCGGTCGGCGCGATTGCAGGATCGGTCTCCATCGCTGTCTCGCTGGCGGAAGTCGGGATCACGGGCGCGGTTTATGCCGACACCGTGGACACCGACATCGGCAGCGAGCGCGCCGGAAGACCCGTAGGCGGGGCGCGCAATCTGACGGTCAGCGCCGATGACAGCCGCGTCACGGACGTCACTTCAGAGGCAAGCTCGATCAGCGCCAGCAGCGGGTTTGGCTTTGCCGCCTCGGGCGGCGGTGCGGAAGCGAGGGTCACTGACCAAGGCATCCGCAGGGCCTCCGTGCAGACAACGAGCGGTACGGCCAACCAGATCAACTTGGTGGAAGACGCGACCGTTACGGTGAACTCGGTCTCGCGGCATGATGCGGTCGTCCAGAGTGAAAGCATCGCCGCGGGCCTGATCGCCATAGCCGGCGGCGGAGCTACGGCGGATGTGACCAGCACGGCCGAGGTCGAGGCGTCGGTTCTGGGGGTCGGCTTGTCCGCCGGATCGCTCACGGTCGCCGCGGACCGGCTGGGCGCGACCCGTGCTCGCGTCGAGAGCATGACCGTCGGCACCACCGCGGGTGTGGGCGCCTCGGTCGCCAACATCGCCACCGGCAACGCGGTCACCGCCCGAGCCGGGGGCAAGGACGGGGGACCGCAGGGCAGCTTCTCGCTCGGCCGCCTGTCCATCACCGCGCGCAGCGACGCGATCGCGGGCGAGGATCTTGCCGATGTCTCCGCTACCGCGGCCGGCGGCGGCATCCTGATCGGCGTGCAATCGACGAATGCCACCGCCACGAACACCAGTAAGGTCAAGGCGGCGCTGGCCTCCCGTGCGCAGTTCGCCGTGGCGGGGAATACGACCGTCTCTGCCAGTTCGGCCGGTGCGCAATCCGGCTATTCTTCGGGCGTGGCCGGTGGGCTTGTCGCCGTGGGCGCGACCGATGCGACACTCACCACCCAAAGCGACGTCTCCGCGGAGGCGGGCTCGAATGTAACCTTCACGGGGATCAACCTGTCCTTCCTTGCGACGGCCCGTGACGCGAACAGCTTCGACATCCTCGCAGGCGCCTATGGCTTCGGCTCGGGCACGGCCGCCGCGGGCAAGACCGAGTCCGACAGCGACGTTTTCGTGGGCATGCGCGATGCCACGTCCGGGTCGAATTTCAGGGTGTTCGATACGCTCACCATGTCCGGTGGCCTGACGGTGGCGCCCGACGGCTCGATCGAGACCTCGGCCATCGGCGCCATCGCGGGCAGCGGGGCCAGAATAGACCATGACGTCCGGGGGCGCACTATGGGCGCGATCGGCGCCAAGGTCACGGTCACGGCGGGCGAAATCGATGCCAGCCTGATCAACACGCTGCGCGGCGAAAGCTTTGTCGATAGCAGCACCGGGGGCCTTGCCTCTGGGGCCAGTTCGCACACGCGGACGGATGTGGGCTTCAGCTCGAAGTTCATCTTCGGCAAGGATAGCGACACCACTACGACGGATCGCAACGGGCGGCTCTACGTGCGCGCCGCGAACGCGCTGTTCCAGAACGACCGGGTGCAACTCCAGACCTGGGGCGCGATCTCGGGCGCGGGGGCCTATGGCACCTTCGACGCGAAGTCCCGCGCGCTGGAAGCGCATATCGTCGTGGATGAAGGCGCGAAGATACACGCGACCGGCGAACTGGAATTCGAGGTCGGTGGCGCGGCCGACGTTTATCTCGGGTCGCGGTCGGAGACCCACGGGGCGGCGACCGTGGCGCTCGGCTCCGCCGTGACGCGGGTGACCCCGGACCAGCGGATCGTCTTCAAGCAGGGCTCGGTCACGTTGTCCGAAGAAGACATGTATGTCAGCGCCGGGATCGACCGCAATCTGAAGATGCCGATCAACGTCTTCGAATCGCGTGTCGACAATTTCGCGGGATCTGTGATCCCCATCTCGGATCTCGAGACCGTGGCGCTCTACGAAGCCAAGAACATCATCGACGTGCAGGGCGGCGCACGGATCGAAAGCTTTGCCAATATCGACCTGAACGCTGACGGTTGGGGCGATGTCGGCGTCACCGGCGCGGCGAAGGCGACGAACTGGACCTCCGGGTTGGCGGACGCCTTGGGCGGCGGCAGCGTGGGATCGGGCGACGGCAAGGCGCGCGCAGAGCTGTTCGCCGATGTGATCAACGATGGCATGATCGTCACGGGCGCCACGCGGAACAAGGTTCTGCGGCTCGATGTGGATGCCAACGGCAACATCTACGAAGACAAAGTCACGCCGACGACGGCCGGGGGCACCTCTACCGGCAACATCCCTTGGTCGGTCCGCCGCGAGGGGCTCGTGGCGCCGCAATTCGAGGAAATCGAGAAGGCCCGCGAGAAACTGGCCGAATACGGGGCGTCGAACAACCAGGCGCTGAAAAATTTCCTGCGCGACAAGATCGCCCGCCTCGAACAGGAACTACTGACACTTGGACAGGCCGAACGGCGCGGAAACGAAATCGTACCCGCGCGAGGTGAGGCGGACGTGGTGCGCATCGGCCCCGTCAAGGCGCAGGCCGGTCGTGTGCGGATCCTGTCGGACACGCTCTATGGCGGCGGCACCTTCGACGTGCCGCGGGACACCAGCATCATCATCGAAAGCGACACGCACGCGCAGGTCGAAATCGCGGGAATCGAAATCCCGGAATTCAACGGAGGGATCTATTTCAACGGCATCGACGTTTCGATTTTGGGCGGCGTGGATGCCGCAAAAGCCGAGATCGAGACGGAGAGCCAGAAGGGGGTCGACGAGAACAACCGGAATTTCGACGGTTTCGGCACCAGGGATGGCGCAGCTCCGACGCCCACTTTGAATTTTACGGCTCAGACGCTTGCCGCTGCGGAGGGTCAGCCGTTGGTGACGATCTCGGTCACCGACATCAACAATTTCTTCGACGGAAAGACCGCGCCGCCCGCCCAGAACATCGAGATCATCGGCGACGTTATCGCCCGGACCGCGAAGATCGTCATCGTGAACCCCTCCAATGGTGGGTCAATCACGGCCTCGGCCCAGGTCGTCGGCGCCGAAGTGATAATGAACGCCAAGTCGACGGTGAACATTTCCGGCGTGCAAGAAGCTCATGTGGGTGGCAACCCAATCGGGCAGCTGCTGAACTCGGGGCTGATCGGGCGGCAGGGCACGTCGTCGACCAGCCCGAGTAGCTGGGATGCAGTCGTTGACAGCATCAACAACAATCTGACCGACGGTCAGTTGGCAAATGTCGACCTGGACGCGATCCTGGACCCTGACGCGCCCACCCCCGGCTACATCTACGCGGGGCGCGTGACCATCGACGCGGCCTATATAAACGTCGCCGGGCTCATTCAGGCCGGCAAGAAGAATTTTGACCTAGTGCTCGGCTCGGCCGAGCGGAACGCGATCCTGCAGGCCTTGCGGTCGCGCGACAACATCGCGCCGATCTCACTGTCCAACGGCGATTTCAAAGCGGTCTTCGACCGCAGCGACTCCACGCTTGTAATTCGCGAAATGCGCCCCACGGGCGGCACCATCGATTTGACAGGCCGGATCGTGAACACCGGCAAGGGCCGGCTCGTTGCCAACGCGGGCTTCCCGGAAATCTCGATCGTCAACAATACCGGGCTCGACTTCATCAATATCGCGGTGGAGACGCTCGACGCCAGCCGGCGCGGCGATGGGATCATTAAGATCGAGGATCTGGAAAGGGACAGGCTCACGATCTACACGAAGAAGGCGGACGGCTCCGTCCGGATCGATCGGGAATCTCTGTCCACTGGTGTTGGCAACAGCGAAAACGCCGGTGCAGGGAGCTCGCTCGACTACAGCCCGGCATCGGGGATGCGCTATGGCTTCGCCATCGGTCAGGAAAGTACGGTGCGCGAGCGTTCCCGCTGGGAGGAAAGCTCGTGGCCGGCAGGCTGGGAGCTGCTGGACCTCGGGTCGGAGGACATTCCGGTGCCGCCGACGCGCAAGACGCTCGATGCCGAGCTGATCGAGGATTCCAACTATTTCTACAGGGATCCGGGAAAACCGAGCTACACGTTCGACAAGAACACGGTCCAAACTTCGGCGACCGATTGGCGCCGGACGTATTACGATACGCGCACGACCTGGTACGGCAAGAAGATCTATACCTACGAGTACTCCCGGACGGTCGGGGAGTTTACGACCTACTCGCATACGGTCCGCGCGGATCGGGCGATCGAAATCGACTTCCGCTACAACACCGAAGGCTCGATCTTCATCGATGGCGGCGGCTCGGACGTACTTATCGACGGCCAATTGATGAACCTGAACGGCGAGACCCGGATCGAGACGGATGGCGATATCCGCGCACGATCCAGTGTGCTCAGCGTATCGAGCGAGCAGGCCTCCAGCGCACCGACCTCCACGGTCGGAGGCCGCCGCATCGAGCTTGTGGCCGGGGGAAAGGTCGGCACCGATAAAACGGCTCTGCCGGTCGCGCTGACGAACTCGACGACGGCCAGCCTGTATGGCAGGGCTGGCGAGCGCTTCAACATCACGCAGGCCACGGGTCCCCTGCGCCTCGATCTGGTCGAGACGACCGGGGCGGCCAGCCAGCGAGGCCGGGTGGAGATCGGCACCAAGGACGGGATCTACAAGGCCAGCACGAGCGGGGCCCAGGGCCTTGTCCGCGGCGGTCAGATCGCGATGTCGTCCAGCGCCGGCGGAGTTGGCGCCAATGCAGCCCCGATCCGCCTCGACTCCGGCACCGCCTCCGATCATTCGGTCGCGATCACGTCGGCCAAGGCCGTCCATGTGACCGAGATCGTCGGTGACATGCGCGTCGACAGGATCGACGCGGCGGGCCAGCACGTCTCCATCAAGGTTGTGTCCGGCGATATCGTGGACGGCAACGATGTTGAGGAAGTCGACGATCGCGCCGTGGCCGAACTGCTGGGGTCGGTCTGGACTGACATGGCGCTGACCGCCGGGACCGGCGCCAACGACAAGGTCGAGGACGCCAAGGACGGCCTGCGCGGCACGAAAACGCGCGAGTACCGCACCTACTGGACCTGGCGCGAAGCGCAGGGCGAGGATTTCGAGGCCTTTCTGGCGGGGGACAAGGACTATCGTTTCCCGCCCGAGGAAGAGGCCACGCTGCTTGCGCGCTACGAGGCGGACGGGGACACCGAGGAAGAGGCGCGGGCCAAGCTGGAAACGGTCCGCCTCGCCCGGGCGAACCAGCTGAAATCCCTGCATGGCGATTTCGCCGATGCCGCCTATGCCACGGTCGCGGGCAGAGCCGATGCGGGCGCGTCCGTCACCGTCGAATGGAACGGTACCAGCCGCACCGTCGAAGCCAACCGCCAAGGACGCTGGTCGGTTGCGTTCGATCGCACCGAGGCGGGCGCGGCAACCGGGCCTCAGTCGGTGTCCGGCGGCACGGTCGGCACCACCGCGGTGGATGCCTACAACCCCGATCACATCGTTGCGCTGACACAGTCCGAGATCGAGGGCATCGAGGCCTCCATCAAGATCTGGACCCCGGACGAGCTGATCTACGGCTTCGGCGTCGGCCTGTTGCAGCCAGTGACCGACACCCAGACCGCGAACGAAGAGCCCAACATCATCGCCGGGTCGCTGTCGCTCGACGTGCATGGCAGCATCGGCTTGACCGAGGGGCAGGAACTGATCGACCTGGACCAGGAGCTCACGGGCGAACAGCGGGTCCTGCTCGCCGCGGCAGAGCGGCGCGACATCAGTTTCCTGACCACCGACCGCATCTCGGCGCGGGTGAATTTCGACGGTGCGGGCAACCGGCTGGTGAAGTCCGCCCCGGTCGGCGCGGACTGGCGCTCGATCTTCAAGGCGGGCGACAAGCTTCAGGTCGAGGGCACCACCGAGAACGCCACCGAGGGCAGGCTCTACACCGTCGAAAGCGTGACGGCGCACAGCCTCGTTTTCACCGACGACGGGGCCCGGACGGTAGACGCGACCGAATTTCTTCAGGATATCCACCTTGCGGCGGTCTCGCTCAACCCGCTGGGCGACGAGGTTGACGTTCTGGTGGACGTGAACGCCTCTGCCGGGACGATCACCCGCAAGGACGGCGCCGATTTCGGCGACACCTTCGCCGTGGGCGACAGGCTCGTGGTGGCCAATGTCAGCCCCGCCGCGCCCGGCTTCGAGGAGGGTGCGCGCCGCCCCTCCGCCAACGTGAACACGGCGAACACGGCCTATACGGTCGAGGAGATTTCCGGCGACACGATCACGCTTTCAGGGGCGCTGAGCGACGAGGCCGACATCGCGCTCAACATGCGCGCGCCCGAGGATGTCGCCTGGGTTCAGGTGCGCCTTCAGGACGATTTCAACGTCAAGGTGACCGGCGCGATAGAGACGCTGGCAGGCGGCGACACTTTCCTCGGATCCGAGCAGGATCTGCAGCTGGTGCGCGTGGACGCCGGAGAGGCGGTGCGCGTCAAGACTGCCGGCAATATCGCGTCGCTGCGCGACGACAGCGCTGAGGCCATCCTCGCGACCGACTCGCTGATCCTCGAATCCGGAAGCGGCGCCATCGGCAGCGCCGCGCTCCGCATCTGGTATGATCTGACCTCGCCCGAGGCGGATGTGACCGCGCGCGCGTCCAAGGATATCTGGATCGGCGAAACGGTCGGCGACATGCGGGTGGGCACGGTCTATTCACGCTCCGGCGCGGCCGATCTGCGCGCGCAGGCGGGCGATCTCGTCGACGCGATCGACGCCAGCTACGTCAACATCGAGGCTGCCGATATCCGGCTGCGGGCCGCAGGTGATATCGGCAGTGCCGCCAATCCCTTCGACATCGAGGCGCGCGACGGCGAGAACGGGGTGGTCACGCTCTTCGCCGGGCAGGACATCACGGTGATCGAGTCCAATGGCAGCATGGCGATCCGCCAGGTCAGTGCCGGCGGCGACGTGACCCTCACCGCCGCCGTATCGATCCTGGACGCCGTGGACCTTGCCGATCCGGGTGACTTCTACAGCGACGCAGAGCCGAACCCGGCCGCCAGCCTTCCGGTCACCGACATCTCGGGCGACGGGATTACACTGACGGCGCTGCTGGGCTTTATCGGCGAGGTCGGCAACGAGCTCGATATCGACATGTCCCGAAACGCGCCGGGCCTGCTGCGCACGTCGAGCTTCAACAACACCTACCTGATCGAAACCGCGGGCGACATCCGGCTGGACCAGATCAGCGCACGGCCGCCCATCGCGCAGCATTCGGACATCGCGCTGAGCGATGCGCTCGCCGGCGGCGACACGCTCACCGTCACCATCGACGGCGCCGACCTGGCGCTGACGATCGCCGCGGGCGAGGCCCCAGAGACGCTGGCCGGACGGCTGGCGGCGGCGATCACCGCGTCCGACCTGCTGGGAAATGTCGTGCGCGCGCAGGCCATCGGCAGCACCGTCTCGCTGGAGGCGCTCGCGCCGGGCGTGCCTTTCACTGCGGCGCTTGCGGTCAACGGGGCCGCGCCGGGCGGCAAGGCGACGCTCACGCAGACCAAGGCGGCCGAGGACGGGCGCACCGCCTTCATCACCGCGATCGACGGTTCGATCCTGAATGCCGCTCCGGGGAGCCAGCCCAACATCCGGGGCGGGGGCGCCTTCCTCGTGGCGCAGAAGGATATCGGCCGCGTCGACAACCCGATCCTCAGCCAGATCAGCCGCGTGCAGGGCGAAGCGACCACCGGCGACACCTACCTGACCAATCTCGGCCCGCTCGAGGTGACGTCGATCACCGGAGGCGAGATCGGGATGAAGGCGGATGACCGGATCGACGTCGTCTCCTCCTCGCCGATCCGCTTCACCAAGGATGTGGAGGCCGGTGGGGACGTCCGTTACCGCGCGACCGAAACCCGGCCCGAGGATTACGACACCATCACCGTGGTCTCGGGTGTGTCGATCAGCTCGACCGGCGGCAGCATCACTTTCGAAGCAGGCGACGATTTTCTCGTCGAGGCCGGGGGCAGCGTGTCCGCGCAGACCGATCTGCGTATCGTCACCGATTTCGACGATGGCGATCTTCAGGGCGGCGACGTGACTATCGCTGGCACGATCACTGCGCAGGACGGCGAAGTCCGGATCGAGACCTCGGCGTTGCAGGGCGATGCGCTGGCAGTCAGCGGCAGCATCGATGCGGCAACCGACGTGGTTGTGTTGACCGGCGCGGGCGATGACAGCCTGGGCGTGACCGGCCAGGTGCGCACCGGCAGCGGCGACATCGTGCTGGATTTCGGCACCGATGGCGACGCCATGGACACGCTGTCGTTGTCGGCCAACGGCCTGTTGGACGCGGGGCGCGACGTTCGCGTGCTCAAGCTGCCGAAAGCCGATCACGTCGCGCCTGAGGCGGGCGAAGTCACGCTTGCCCCCGGTGCAATCGTCCGGGTCGAGCGCATGCTGACCGAAGAGGACGAGGACGGCACCGAACCCGGTCGCAGTCTGCGTTTCGTCTCGTGGCAGGGTGATCCGGGAACGCTGGTGGATCTGTCCACGGCGGATTTCGACGATCGCGCATTCTGGGCGCCGGTCGCGGACGTCCCTGCGGCAAGTGGTGTCATGTCGGTCGTGA
Organism: uncultured Maritimibacter sp.; assembly: GCA_913063035.1. Taxonomy (GTDB): domain Bacteria; phylum Pseudomonadota; class Alphaproteobacteria; order Rhodobacterales; family Rhodobacteraceae; genus CAJXYS01. The sequence goes on from CAJXYS010000021.1 coordinate 34,833, forward strand.
TGGCCGATACCGCCGCGATATCTGTGGACCGCGACCTGCTGATCTGGACCGGCTCGGGCGATGACAGCCTTTCGGGCGCGCTCGACCTTGCAGCGGAGCGGGATCTGACGATCAGGACGGGCGCGGGCACCGACAGCGTGTCCAGCACCAAGCCGCTCACCGCGACGACCGGCGCCATCACGATCGAGCTGGAAGAGGGCGCAAGCTCTGGCCTGCCCTCGCTGATGCCTCCGCAAGAGCTCGCTATGACAGGGGCGGGCATGGTCGCAGGCACCGACATCCGCGTATCGGGCACCGGTGCAGCGCCCACGGCGATCCGCTCCGAAGCTCCGCTTGCGGCCGGGCGCGACATTGTGTTCACCACCGCGCGCGGCGCAGACGTATTCACCTTCGAAGGCGACCTGACGGCGGCGCGCGACATCGTGGTACTGGCGGCGTCCGGCGCCGACCGGATCACGCTGGACGCGAACATGACCGCCACCGCCGGCACGATCAGGCTGGATTTCGGGGATGACCGCGACACGCTCGACCGGGTGAACGTGAACGGCGCCATGACGGCGGGAACGGACATCTTGTTCCACAAGCTGCCCCAGGCCGACGCGATCATCGCCTCCGATGAGGGCGAACTTCGCCTTTCGGAGGGCGATGTGGTGCGGGTGGATCTGTCCGGCCGGCCTGAATTCTACAGCTTCCTCGGGCGGGACGGCACGGTTCTCGACCTGTCGCGCCTTAACCTTGCGAATGTCCGCCTGTGGAGTGAGGAGGTCGTCTACCGCGACAACCGCGGCCGGTTGGAGATCGCGACAACCGCCGCGAGCCCGCTTGCCGCGGGCCGCGATATCGAGATACACACCGGCGGCGGCGAGGATACGGTGACACTCGCTGACACGGTGACTGCATCGCGTGACGTCGCGATGCTGCTTCAGGGTGGCCTCGATTCCGTCGCCGCGACGGCGCAGATCACCGCAACCGAAGGCACGATCTACATCGACCTCGACGAGGGCCTCCTTCCGGAAGACCCGGAGAATGGACAGCGCCTATCCCAAGGTGTCGCCGTCGGGCGGGCAGGGCTTTCCGCGGGAACCGACGTGATCATTCTGGCATCGGGCGCTGCGCCCGTGGACGTGCTGGTGGAGGACGCGGTAACGGCCGCGCGCGACGTTGCCATCCGCACAGGCGACGGGGCGGACACCATGGAGTTCGGCGCCGAGCTGACCGCCGGGCGCAGCGTCTTGATGATCGGCAATGGCGGCAGCGAAAAGGTGACGTTCGCCACCGATCTGACTGCCAACGACGGCGACATCACCGTCCGGTTGGGCGAGGGCGATGCGACCCGAGCGCAAGGCTTCGAGATCCTGCGCGGCGACATGACGGCGGGCGGCGCCATCTCGTTGACCTCCACCGGCAGTACGGCAACCGTTGTCGCGCTCGACGGGCTGATCGAGGCGGGCGGCACGCTGAACGTGAGCACCGGCTCGGGCGACGACAGTTTCGCGCTGACCGGGACCGCGACTGCCGGAGAGGCACTGTCCATCGCGCTGGGCGCGGGCGCCGACCGGATCACCATCGACAAGGCCATCGCAAGCACCGGCGCCTCGGTGACCATCGATCTCGGGACCGGGCCTGCCCTGTCCGATATCGACCGCATCCTGGGCCGCGTGCCCGGCCGCGACCTGCTGACGCTGAGCGCGGGCATCACTGCGGCAACCTTCGTGCGCCTCGCGCAGAGCGGCAGCAACGGGACGACACTCGACGTCGCCGGTCCTATCGTAGCGGGCACCGACATCACGATCGTCACCGGCGGCGGGAACGACCTGCTGACGTTGCGAGACGCGCTGACCGCGGGCGGACGTATCGACATTGCCACCGGCGCTGGCCGCGACGAGGTGCGCCTCCAACAGGCGGCGCGGGCAGAGAGTGGCGCGGTGCGCTTCGAGCTGGGCGCGGCGGCGGCGGGTGTCAGCCTGCTCGACCTGGAAGAGACTGTCCGGGCGGGCACCGATTTCATCGTCACCGCCAGCGGCGCGGGCGATGTGCTGGTGCGCATCGCCGAGGCCGTCACCGCAGGCGGTGCAGCGCGCATCGCCACCGGGGCGGGCGACGACGAGATCGTGATCGACGCCGTCGTCACCGCCGCTGCCGACGCCACCGTGGAGACCGGCGCGGGCGCCGACAGCATCGCCATCTCGCCGGCCGGCGCGGTGGAAAGCACCGGCGCCGACATCTCGATCGATCTGGGCTCCGCCGACGCGGTTCTGGACACGGTAGAGCTGGCGGGGGCGCTCGTTGCGGCCCATGCGCTCAGCCTGCGCAACACAGGCGCGGGTACCACGCGGCTCGTGGTCAATGCCGGTCGGCTGGTCGCGGGCGAGCAGGGCATCGGGATCGTGCTGGGCACCGGGACCGACGGGCTCGTGTTCGAGCGGGCCGAGCTGCGCAGCGGCGGAAACATCGCCTTCACCACCAATGCTGGAGCCGATGCGGTCAGCCTCCGTGACGCCACCGTCGTCGCCACGGCCCGCGTGACACTCGACACTGGTGCGGAGGCCGACGACGTCGAGGTCCTGCGCAGCGACCTGCGGGCCGCCGAGACGCTCATCGCGCTGGGCGAGGGCGCGGATGTACTGCTGATGCGCGATCTGGTCCGCTTCGCAGGGGCGTCCACGGTCACCGGCGGCGCGGGCGATGATCGCCTCACTTTCGAGAGGATGCCAGACCAGGGCACGGGCGACAGCCTGCTGGTCGACGGCGCGCAGGACAGCGATCAGGTCACGGTGCAGACCCACGGTTCGCAGGGCGTTGTGCCCGGCGCCATCGATTACCGGATCGAGCTGCGCGACAGCGGCACGTCCGGCGATGACCGCCTGTTCTTCTTGGGCACCGCGCAGGACGATGTCGTCCTGTCGCGGCTGGGCAGCCTGGCGCTGCTGCATGGCGCGGCCGATGCGCTCGCGGCGGGGGGGGAGGCGGCGAGCGCGGAACGGGTGCTCTTCGATGCCAACCAGAACGCCGGAGCGGTGATCCTGACCCGCGCGGGCGACGACGTGCTGCGCTTCGACGATACCACCACCGTCACGGCGGTGGATATGGGTGCTGGGGCCGACGACGTCTTGATCGGCCAGCTTTACGCGACGCGCCCGGCCTATGGCTCGGGCGACACCTTTGGCGGCGGCGAGCCTTCTGGGATCGAGACCACCGCGGCGGCGGGCCGTTGGCTGTCCAACGGGGTGGGTCATGCCACGCTGATCCATGCCGGCGACGGCGCGGACCGGATCGAGGTCAACGCCAACAGTGGGAAACTGCGCCTCGAGGGTGCGGCGGGCGACGACACGTTCCTACTGCGCGCCTTCCGCTCCGAGGCCGGGCCACGGATCAACGCAGAGGTCCGGATTGCCGGCGGCGCCGGGGTCGACCGGGTGATGGCCGAAGGCTCCGACGGGGCAGATATCTTCCGGGTCGAGGCCGCCGCGCTGACCGGCGCAGGCCGGAGCATCCGCCTTTCGGGTGCCGAAGAGCGCATCGCGCTCGATGCGCGCGGCGGCGACGACTCCATCGCCATCGAGGCGGTCGCCGCGGGCGTCCTGCTGGATATTCATGGTGGTGTCGGGAGCGATGCGGTCACGGTCGCGGGCGGCGTGCCCGCGGGCGTGACCGGCGCGGGCGCGGCCGGCGGCACCATCGGCGGCTTCGGCTTCGGCGCGCCGGGCGGGCCGGCTGGGCCGGTCTCGCTGGTGGAACGCGACATGGCGGGCTGGTTCGCGGCAGAGGCGGGCGCGGCCCGCGTGGGCGCCTCTGCGCTATCCGCCGATCCGCAGGCCGCGTCGCAGGGGGCACGGGTGCTTTCTGCCATTGCCGGGCTGGTCCGGGTGCATGGCGGGGCGGGCCTTTCGGATCCGCTGCGCGCGGTCGTCGTCGATGCGGGCGACGCGCCCGGTGGCGCGGGCTTGGCGAGGCCGCTGGCGGTGGATACGCAGGGCGTGGACAGCCTGACGGTCCGCGCCGATGCCGCGCGCAGCGCGCTGTCCGGGCGGATCGAGCTTGACGGGGCCTATCAGCGCATCTCAGGCCTCGGCCTCGCCGCCGGCACGATCAGCGCGGGGGAGCTTTCCCTACAGGGCGGCCTGCGGGCGACGGGGCTCGAACTGACCGAGCTTCTGCTGGGCGAAGGCGATGACCGTCTCGAGGTGGCGCGCCTGGCGCAGCTGTCCGACGGGCAGGGCGCCGTGACCGCGGTCCATGGCGGGGCGGGCAACGACACGTTGCTGTCCGGCACAGTCGATGAAGGCGCTGGACTGGTGCTCTTTGGCGATACCGAGGTGGGCGGCGCGTTCTATGCCGATATCCAGGCCGTCGAGGCCGCGGCGGGCAGCCTGTTCGGCGGCCCGCGGACAGAGCAGGAGCCGGGCAACGACGTCATCACGCTGGCCGGCGAGGGTGACGGCCTTGTCTTCGCGCATGGCGGCGGCGGTGCCGACACGCTGCGCGCGGGCGGCACGGGCGCCGTCCTGCTGGGCGGCGCGGGCGACGACCTGCTCGCAGGCGGCGCGGGCGGCGACCTTTTGATCGGCGATGGCACGTTGCGCCTTGATCGCGCGACGGTGTCTGTGCGGCTGACGGCGGGCGCGGGTGCCGGGGCGGACACGCTCCGCGGCGGCGCGGGCGATGACCGGCTCTGGGGTGACCATGCGGTCAGCGTCGCGCCGGTCGGGGCCTGGCGCGCCGACGCGGCACGGTTGATCGCGCTCGGCTCCGCCGCGGGTGGCGGCGCGGACCTGCTGGAGGCTGGCGAGGGGCGTGACCTGCTTGTCGGCGGCGGCGGGGCGGACCGCCTGAAGGCCGAAAGCGGCATGGCGGCCGACATCCTGATCGGCGACGGTGCGCGAGTGTCGCGCGACGCGCAGGGCATCGTGAGTCGGATCGAAAGCGTGGCGCTGGGCTCCGGAGCGGGCGACACGCTGCTGGGCGGCAGCGGCGGCGCCACCGTTCTGGGCGGCGAAGATGGCGACGACATCCGCGTGGCGGGCGGCACCGCCATCGTCGCGGGCGATCACGCAAGGCTCGATTTCGCGGGCGGCGCCCTGTCGGCCGTGCGTTCCCTGGCGCTGGCCGGCGCCGGGGATGACACGATCCGCACGGCAGCGGGCGACGATCTGCTGATCGGGGGCGGCGGTGCGGACCGCATCGTCACGACCGGGGGCCGCAACATCCTTGCGGGGGATCATGTCGAGGTCACCGGCCTCTCCGGCGCCGTCGCCCTCCCGGTCGAGGACGGCGCGATCCGGGTGAAGTCGGTGCATGGCGGCGCGGCGCTCGGAGGTGCGGACCTCCTCGAGGGTGGCACGGGCCGAGACCTTTTGGTCGGCGGGCAGGGCGACGACACGCTGCTGGGCGGCGCCGGCGATGACGACCTGATCGGCGATCATATGCTGCCCGACGGCGCGGATACGGCCGGCTTCGCCACCGGGGCCGACGTCATCGACGCGGGCACCGGGGACGACGTGGCGCTGGGTGACACGGGCCACGTGGTCCTGTCCGCAACGGGTCTCTCGGCGCTCGTGACCGGCGGGACCGGCGCGGCGGCGCCGCCAACAGGCGTCCTGTTGCGTGCCGTCTCCTACGATGGGTCGGGCACCTCAGGCGGAGCCGATTATATCCTTGGCGGCGCGGGAGCAGACATCCTGCTGGGTGGTGCCGGGGCGGATGTGATCCTTGGGGATGCGGCGCTTGCGCGCGGCACTGACGGCGCTGTGGCGACGGATCCGGCGACGCGCGCTGCGATCTGGACGGATGGTGCGGTGTTCGGCCTGCTGGACGGCGCGGCGGGCCAGGGCCTGACCGGCTACCGCGGTAGCACGGACCAGGACGCGCGCATCCTGATGGTGCAGGAGGGCGGCGCGCTCTACCTGTATGGTACCGCCACCTCTGGCGGGACGGACATCTTCGCACTGCGCGCCGTGGTGCAGCGCGGCCCCGAGGATGGCGACGACCATATCGAGGGCGGCTCAGGCGACGACCTTTTGATCGGGCAGGGCGGCTCCGACGACATCATCGGCGGCGGCTCGTCCATCTTGGGCGGCGAGACGCTGGCGGCAGCCGGATCGGATGCGCTGTTCGGCGGCACCGGGCGGCTTGAGGACGCCGCCCCGGCAGAGGGTAACGTGCTGGTCGCCGGCAATGCCTCCGTGCGGCGCCTTGTGGCATCGGGCGCCTATGTGCTCGAATCGGTGGACGACGCCGCGGAACGCGTGATCGCGCGCGCCGTCGAACTGGCCGGCGCCTCTGCCGGGACCAGCCCGTCGCGCCTCGTCGCGGCGGACGCTTCGGACCTGCTGATCAAGTCGCTGGTGGCCGATATCACCTTTGGCGATCCCGAGGCGGCACCGCGCGGCGTCGAGGACGGCGGCAGTCGGGTCGTCCTGCCTGCCGATGCGCAGGCGGCCGCGCTGATCGGCGTGATCGATCGCGCCGCGCCGCAGGTCGCCATGCGCGATTTCGCGGGCCAGTCCGGCGTGGAGCTTTCCGTGGAGGCCCCGGTCTCGGAACGGCGCGCCGCATCGGTGCCGGTTTATGGGTACGACCCGGAGAGCGGAGCGTTCCGCGAGACCACGCCGTTCAGCCGGCCGGTCACCGAGGATGCAGCCGAGGTGATCGACATCCGCACGGCCGGTGGCGACGGCTTTGCCTATCTCGATGATCTCGGCGGGCTGTGGCTGATGGGAAGCCCCCCCACGCTGGGCGGCGAGAGCGGCTCGGGCGGTGATAGCGGCGGTGATCCCGGCGGCGATACCGGCCTGCCACCGGATCCGCAGGTGCCAGAGGCCACCGAGGGCCTTGCGGGCGAGGCGGGGATCTTCCGCGGAGCCGCATCGGGCCGCGAGATCCGTGTCGATTTTGCCAAGTCGCTGCCGGATGCGGTGATCGTGCTGACCGGGATGGGCGAAGACCGGGAACCCCACACCTTGCGCGTCATCGAACGTGACGCGACCGGGTTCACCTTTGTCGTTCAGCACTGGGCGTACTTAGACGGCAAGCGTCTCGATTCCGTCGATGTGCACTGGCTCGCCATCCGCCAGGGTATTCACCAGCTCGACGATGGCCGGATCATCGAGGCCGGTGTGGCCGATCTGGATCACAGGGGCGCGGCGGTGGATTTCGCTGCCGGATTCGGCGCAGCGCCGATCGTGCTGACCACCGTGCAATCGCGCAACGACGCAGCGCCCGTGGATGCCGATCCGTACGACGTCACCGCGCAGGGGGGCCGGATCCGGCTGGAGGAAGAGAAGGCGGCGGACGGTCGTCACGACACCGAGACCGTGGCCTATTTGGCAATCTCGCTCGGGTCGGGCAGCAGCCGCCAGTCCCTCGGCAGCTCGACCCGGACCTTCTCGCTGGGCGGGACCCGTGACGCAGTGGTGCTGGCCGAACGGCAAACCCGAAACGATACAGACCCGGCGATCGTGAACATCGAGCGTATTACGTCTAGTTCGGTCTCGCTCAGGCTGGCCGAGGATCGCTCCAAGTCCGGCAGCACGTTCCATGTGCACGAGACGCTGGGTCTCGCGGTCTTTGGACAGGGCGAAATCCTAGGCGATCTGCGCCAGCCCGCGCAGGACGGTGGCGCCTCCGGCGGCGGCGCATCGAGTGGCCCCACGTCGGGCGGATCGGGCGGCGGTTCCACTTCGGGCGGCGGCTCGCTCTTCGGATCGGGCAGCAGCCTGTTCGGTCGCTCCAGCCTGTTCGGCCGCTCGGCTCTGTTCGGCGGGTCTCTTTTCGGGCGCAGCGGGACGCCTGCGCCCGCCCCGGAACCCGAGCCGGACCCCGCGCCCTCCCCGGCGCCCGAGCCCGAACCGACCCCCGAGCCCGCGCCCGATCCAGCCCCGGCGCCCACGCCCGATCCTGCCCCGGCGCCCACGCCGGAACCGGATCCTGATCCGGCCGCGTCCGGCGGCTCCTCGTTCGGGCGCAGCTCGCTGTTCGGTTCGAGCAGTCTGTTCGGTCGGTCCAGCCTGTTCGGAAGGTCGTCGTTCGAGCGCAGCACGACGCCTGATCCCGAGCCTGTACCGGAACCCGCCCCGGAGCCGGAACCGGCACCGGAGCCTGCGCCATCCCCGACGCCCCGCGAACCGGAGCCAGAACGAAGGCGGTCCGTCAGCCTGTTCGGTCGTTCCAGTTTTTTCGGAGGGTTCTTCCGCCGATGACGTCAGGGTCGCATGAGAAACTCGCGCCATGACCATGCTGGGTGCCCGCACCGAGGAGGCGCTGGGGCGTGGCGCGCAGAGGACCGCCCCGGACGAGGTCCGGGCGGACCTGCTGGCCGAGCGGCTCTTTACGCGGCTCGGCCGGCTTCCGGGGGTGGAGGATGTCGTACTTTGCATCGAGCTCGGGACCAGAACAGAGGGCCCGTCCGGCGACCGGATTCTTCACCCGGCTGGCCGGTTGCCCGCCGCGGGGCTGGCTGCCGCAGTGTCAGAGGTGCGCCGTCTTGCCGCGCCGGTGGTGGCCGGTGCGATACCCGGCGGGCCCGAGGCGAAAGGCCCCTGTTTCGTGGCGGTGCCTTTCTGTGCGCAGCAGGGCGGCCCGGTCACGGCGATCCTGTCGGCCGAGCTGCGTCTGTCCGACCGGGACAGCCTGACCACAGCGCTGGACATGTTGGACCTGGCGCTCGGCTGGTTGCGGGCCGAGTTCGCCGAGGGCGCCCGCGATGCGGCCGCGGCGCAGGCCGGGCTTTCCGCCTCGGCGCTGGGCGCTGTGGTCACTCTGGCCGAACCGCCCCGGCTTGCGGAATCGCTCCAGGCGCTCGCGGTCGATCTCAAGGAGCGTTTCGGCTGCGACCGGGTCTCGATCGGGCTGGCGGGGCTGCGGCGGGTCCGGGTGAGGGCCATTTCCAATGCGCCGCAGATCTCGCGCGCGCAGCCGCTCGTGCGCAATCTGGCCGCCGCGATGGAAGAGGCGCTGGACCAGGACAGCCCGTTGCTCTGGCCAGTGCCTGGCAGCGCCGGCCCGAGGGTGACCGAGGCCCAAGCCGCGCTGGCCGAGGCCGATTCTCGCCGGGCCGTTTTCACCGTACCCATGACGGCGCATGACCGCGAGGTCGGCGCGCTGGTGTTCGAGCGGCACGATGCGCAGGGCTTCGGACAGGCGGAGCTGGAAACGCTGGAGGCGGTTGTGACGACGCTCAGCCCGCTGCTCGACGAGAAGCGCCGCAATGACAGGCTGCTGCTCGTCAAGGCGATGGCGTCCCTGCGCGACCTGGCGGCGGCGGCAATCGGTCGGCGGCACTTCGCGTGGAAGACCGCGGCGCTGGGCGCCGTGGCGGCTGTCTGGGCGCTGAGCGCCGTGCAGGTGCCGGACGCGATCAAGGCCGAGGCGGTGGTGGAGGGCGTGCAACAACGCTTGGTTTCGGCCAGCTTCGACGGCTTCATCGCCGAGGCCCCGGTGCGCGAGGGCGACCGGGTCGCCGCGGGTGACCTGCTGGTGCGGCTGGACGACCGCGAGCAGGCGCTGGAACTGCTGCGTCTCGACACGCAGACGGATGAGACGCAACTGGAACTCGACCGCGCTATCGGTGAACAGGAACGCGCCGTGGCGCAGATTCTGCGCGCGCGGCTGGACCAGCTCGAGGCGCAACGCCGGCTCGTGGAAGAGCGCATGGCGCGGATGCGGATCACCGCGCCGTTCGCCGCGGTAGTGATCTCGGGCGACCTGTCGCGCGCCGTGGGCCGCTCCGTCTCTCGCGGAGAGCCTTTGCTGACCATCGCGCCCGCCGGCGATTACCGCATCCGCCTGATCGTGGATCAGTCCGACGCCGACTTTGTGGCGCCTGGACTGGAGGGCGCGCTGCGGCTGACCGCGCGGCCCGGGCAGGATCACACGATCACACTGGCCGAGACCCTGCCGGTGGCGCAATATGCTGACGGACGCACCACCTTCGCCGTCGAGGCCCGCTTTCGCCAGGCTCCGTCCGACGCGCTGCACGGGATGGAGGGCAGCGCCCGCATCGCCATCGGCGAACGGGCGCTGGGCGCAGTGTGGTTCGGCCCGCTCGTCGATCGGGTGCGGCTGTGGCTGTGGGGGGCGGGACTAAGCTGAGATGGCCGGCTTCCTGTCTCCCGACTGGTATCGCGTCGCGGACCTGCGGCCCCGGCGCAGGCTGGGTGTGCGCGTGGTGCGCCAGGTGCATCGCGGCACGCCATGGTTCGTGATGCAGGATCCCGTGTCGGGCAAGGGGCACCGGCTCAGCCAGCAGGGGCATCACTTCTTTGCCCTGGCCGACGGAACGCGCACGGTGCAAGAGCTTTGGCAGATCGCCTGTCGCGCCTTCCCCGAACGGCCGCCCACGCAATCCGAGGTGGTCACCCTGATCGCCCAGCTGCATCAGGCAGACCTTTTCGTGGCCGATCGGATGCCCGACCTGTCGGACCTGGTCCGGCGCGCCGGCAAGCACCGCCGTCAGCTGCTGGTTGCGGCGCTCAAGAACCCGCTGGCGCTGCGCCTGCCACTGCTCGATCCGGGCCCGTTCCTCGACGCCACCGGGGCCGTTGGCCGGGCGTTGTTCTCGCGCGCCGGCTTCGCGCTCTGGGCGCTGCTGGTTGCGGTGGCGCTTGGCCTTGTCGCCACGCGCTGGCAGGAGCTGGGGGGCAACATGCCCGACCGGCTGTTCAGTGTCTCGAGCATCCTGCCGCTGGTGCTGGCCTATATCCCCGTCAAGTTGCTGCACGAGCTGGGCCACGGCTACGCGCTGCGCCGCTGGGGGGGCGAGGTGCGCGAGGTGGGGGTGATGTTCCTGGTGTTCTTCCCGGTCCCCTATGTGGATGCCTCGCAGGCGATGATGCTGCCCTCCAAGTGGCAGCGAATCACCGTGAGCGCGGCGGGCATCCTGATCGAGACCGGGCTTGCCGCTCTGGCCACGCTGGTCTGGGTTCTGGCGGAACCGGGCGCGCTGCGCGCTATCGCCTTCAACGTGATGCTGATCGGCGGTGTCTCGACGGTGCTGTTCAATGGCAACCCGTTGTTGCGCTTCGACGGGTATTTCGTACTGTCGGATCTGCTGGAAAGCCCGAATCTGGCGCAGCGGGCCAATAAGTATTTCTGGCACCTGTGCGAACGCCGGATCCTCGGTGTGGAAGAAGCGGTACCGCCCCAGATGGTGCGCAGCGAACGCGGCTGGCTTCTTGGCTACGCGGTCGCCGCCTTCGCCTACCGTGTGCTGTTGCTGGTCCTGATCTCGCTGTTCATCGCCTCCCGTTTTTTCGGGCTCGGTATCCTGCTTGCAGTGTGGAGCCTCGTCATGGCCTTCGGTGTTCCGGCCTTCAAGGGCCTGTCCTTCCTGATCCGCAATCCCCGCCTGATGGGGCAGCGCCCCCGGGCGCTGCTGCGGGCAGTGCTGGCGCTGGGCGTGTTGGCTGGGATGGTGGCGCTCGTCCCGCTGCCCAGCGTGACCACCGTTGCGGGCTACCTGCGCGATCCGGCCAGCGCGCAGTTGCGCGCGGGTACCGATGGCGTGGTGTCCGAGGTGCTGGCGCCCAACGGTGCGCGTGTCAGAATGGGCGACCCGGTCTTGGTGCTGAAGGTGCCGGCGTTGGAACGCCAGATCCTGCTGGCCACCGCCACCCTGCGCGACCTCGAGATGCGCCGCGCCGCCCGCCCGCTGGAGGACGGCACAGCCCGCGCGGCGCTGGAGCGCCAGATCGCCTTCGCCCGCGACCGGTTGGACGAGCTGGAAGCCCGGCGCGACGACAGGGTGCTACGCGCGCCCGAGGCCGGGATCGTCGTCTTGCCCGAGGCGCGCGACCTCGCGGGGCGCTTCCTGTCCAAGGGGCAGGAGGTGGGGATCCTGCGCACCGGGCGCGCACCCGTGGTGCAGGCGGCAGTCCCCCAACGCCGCGCAGGGCTGGTGGCCGAGCGCACCCGCGCCGTGCAACTGCGTTTTCGCGACGCCGCCGGGGAGGATGCGCACGTGGCCCGCATCGTGCCCGAAAGCACGACGCGCTTGCCTTCGGCAGCTCTGACCTCGGCTGGGGGTAGCCACGGCCTGCTGGCGGATCCGCGTGATCCGGAGGGGCGCGCGAGCTTGGAACCAGCGGTACTGCTGGAGCTTGCGCCGGACGACCCGCTGCCCGCCGACGCGCTGGTGGGCGAGCGTGTTCTCGTACGCTTCACCCATCCGCCAGAGCCACTGGCGCAACAGCTCTGGCGCAGCGCGCGCCAGAGCTTCCTCTCTGTGCTGGAGTTCTGACCGGTGCCGCCCGCCGCCCGCCCGACCGGGGCCGAACTGCGCCTGCCGCGGCTGGACGAGTATCCCGAACGCCGGGTGGCACCGTCCACCCGGTTCGACGATATCGCCCTGAAGGCGCTTGGCGCGGTTCTGCCGCTGGGCCTGCGCAGCCCGCCGCTGGGCGCGCGCGCACCGCTCCTGCGGGTGGTCCGGCGGGCCGGGCGCAGGCTTGCTGACCAGGGTGCGCTCGACGCGTCCGGCGCGGCGGCAGAGGCGCTGCGCAGCCGCCGCCCGGCCTTGGTTCAGGCGCTGCGCCGCGGCGCACCGCGCCGGGCGCTACTGGCCGAGTGTCTCGCGTTGTTGCGGCGCGTCTCGGAAGACACGCTGGGCGTGTCGCCTTATGACGTACAGCTTCTGGCGGTGGCGAGCCTGCTGCGCGGCGAGGTCTGTGAGATGCGCACAGGGGAAGGCAAGAGCCTCGCCGCAGCGCTTGCCGCCGCGCTGATGGCGCTGGCCGGCCGCCCCGTCCATGTCATCACCGTGAACGACTATCTCGCCGGGCGCGACCTGGAAGAGCATCGCGCGTTGTTCGAAGCGCTGGGCCTATCTTGCGCCATGGTAACAGAAACCACCCCGACCGAGGCACGGCACGCGGCCTACGGTGCTGACATCCTCTATGCAGCGGCCAAGACCGTCGTGTTCGACTACCTCCGCGACCAAAGCGCGGGGCGGAGCCGCCCGCCCACCCGGCTCTCAGCCAAGCTGGTCCGGCTCACCGGCGAGCGCCCCGAGGCCGAGCGCATCCTGCGTGGCCTGCCCGCGGCGATCGTGGACGAGGCCGACTCCGTGCTGATCGATCAGGCTGTGACCCCATTTATCCTGGCGGGGCGCGAGGTGGCACTGGGCGGGCTCGAGCCCGATCTGCTGCAGCAGGCGTTCCGTATCTCGGCTGGGCTGCGGCGCGGGCGCGACCACCTTGTGCGTCCGGGGGAACGGCGGGTGCTGCTGACCGCCGAGGGCAAGCGGCGGCTACGCGTCGCCTGCGCCGGGCGTGACGACCTGCTGGCCGTGCCTGCCATTCAACAGCACCTGGTCACCCAAGCGCTTGCCGCGCGCGAGACGCTCCAGCGCGGGCGCGACTACATAGTGGAGGACGGTAAGGTCTCGGTCGTGGATGAGGCGACCGGGCGGCGAATGCCGGACAGGCAATGGTCCGACGGCCTGCACCAGATGGTCGAACTGCACGAGAACCTGGACATGACGGAGATGCGCGCCACCACGGCGCGGATCAGCTTCCAGCAGTTCTTCGCGCGCTACCTGCACCTGTGCGGCATGACTGGTACCGCCCGCACAGCCGCGCGCGAGCTGTGGCGAGTCTACGGTTTGCGGGTGCGCCGGATCCGGCCGCGGCGCGGCGACGCGCGGCGTTGGGAGCGAGTGCAGGTTGTTGCTACCGCCGAGGCCCGCTGGCGCGCGGTGGCGAACCGGGCGGCGGCGCTTCGGGTGCGGGGGGTGCCGGTGCTGATCGGCACCCGCTGCATCGCGGCTTCCGAGGCGTGTTCCCGCGCGCTCGCCGCCCAAGACATCCCGCACGAGGTGCTTAACGCCAGCAGCGCGGCGCGCGAGGCGGCTATCGTGGCGCAGGCCGGACAGGTCGGCCGTGTCACAGTGGCCACCAATATGGCCGGCCGCGGCACCGATATCCGGCTGTCACCCGAGGCCCGGAAGCTTGGCGGGCTGACGGTAGTGCTGACCGGACTGCATGATGACCGGCGCATCGACCTGCAGCTCTGCGGGCGCTGTGGACGGCAGGGGGAGCCGGGCCGGGTGCTGCGCCTGCTGAGCCTGGAGGACGATTTGATCGCCTCGGCCCCGCCACTTTTGTATCGCGTCGCGCGGGCTGCACTGTGGCTCGGAGGCGCGAGAGCGGCCTTCGCGGTGATGCGCCTCGCACAGGCCCTGCGCAGCGCCGCGCAAAGCCGCGTGCGCGACCGGCTGCGCGCCGACAAACGCCGCCGCCAGCAGGCGCTGGGCATTGCAGGCGTGGAGGAATAGCGCCGCGTTGCGCTCCGGTCGGTCGGTAAGCGCCAGATACGCCCACGGGCTTTTCAGCTTGGTGGCTGGAAGGTCCAGGGGGCTTTGTTGCGCAAAGATCGGGTGAGGGATTCATCTTGCGAATCCAGCGTGGTAGCTGGCCTGCATGAGCAGACCCATCCGGCCGAGCTACCAGACCGAGAACTGGCCGGCCTACATTGAGCCATTGTGTCGCCATGTGTTCGAGACCAATGGCGAACGCGTTGAAGCGTAACCGCGAGCTATGCTCGAAAATGGGTGATGGGGCCTGAGAAGGCGGCGTATCGTGGCGGGTGCTGAAGCCTGCCAGAACCTCCCGAAGGAGCGATACGCCATGGACCTTGAGACCACGATCACCCCGCTTCGACCTGCCCGGATCCGTGGACGATCCGCTGACCGAGATCGCGCGCGACGGGGCGCGGCGCATGCTGGCCGCGGCGCTGAGAG
>CAJXYS010000022.1 GCA_913063035.1 uncultured Maritimibacter sp.
GCGCAAGAACCCGCGCGGCGTCCATTTCGAGCGCTGGCGCCACAGCTTCGGCTGCGGCAAGTGGTTCCATGCCGCGCGCTGCACCGCCACGCTGGAGGTCTTCGGCACCTACCCGGCGCAGACCACCGAGCCGCCGGCCGAGATCGTCGCGCGCATCAAGGACCGCCGTCCGGACTGGGAGGGCTACGAATGAGCACACGCCTCGCGAGCGGCGGCCGTCTCCTGGACCGCCGGAAAACCGTGGAATTCACCTGGAACGGCGAACGCCTGACCGGCCATCCGGGCGACACGCTGGCCTCTGCGCTGCTGGCCAACGGCAAGGCGATGGTGGGCCGGTCCTTCAAGTATCACCGCCCGCGCGGCGTCGTCGCATCGGGCGCCGAGGAGCCCAACGCGCTGGTCAATCTGGGCGAGGGCGCGCGCTTCGAGCCGAACCAGCGCGCCACCACCACCGAGCTTTTCGACGGGCTGCAGGCGACCAGCCAGAACCACTGGCCGAGCCTTGAATTCGACATCGGCGCGATCAACGCCAGGCTGTCGCGCTTCCTGCCGGCGGGCTTCTACTACAAGACCTTCACCTGGCCGCGCCCCTTCTGGAAGCATGTCTACGAGCCCTTCATCCGCCAGTCGGCGGGGCTGGGCAAGGCGCCCAAGGCCCGAGATGCCGACCGCTACGAGTATTTCTATGCCTTCACGGACGTTCTCGTGATCGGCGGGGGCATCGCCGGCCTGGCGGCGGCCAAGGCCGCCGCGGCGGCCGGGGCGCAGGTGTTGCTGGTCGAGCAGACCGCCCATTGGGGCGGGCGTGCCCCGGTCGACGGGGTCGAGATCGAGGGACGCCCGGCCGCGGAATGGATCGACGAGACCGTCGCGCAGCTCTCGCGCATGGAAAACGTGCGGCTCCGGACCCGCATGATGGGCGCCGGGGTCTATGACCACGGCTACGTCACCGTCTACGAGCGCGTCGCCGACCACACGCCGGGCGACGGGCGCCCGCGCCACCGCATGTGGCGTATCCGGGCCGCGCAGACCGTGACCGCCACCGGCGCGCTGGAACGCCCGCTGGCCTTTGCCGGCAACGACATTCCCGGCGTGATGCTGGCCTCGGCGGTGCGCGACTACGTCGTGAACTGGGGCGTCAGCCCCGGCGACCGCACCGTGATCGCCACGAACAACGACGACGCCTACCGCACGGCGATCGCGCTGAAGGAGGCCGGCCTCGAGGTGCCCGCGATCATCGACGCCCGCCCCCACGCCGCCGGCCTGTTGCCCGAGCGGGCGCGCGAGATGGGCATCCGGGTCGAGACCGGGCACGGCATCGCCAAGGTCAAGGGCGGGCGCCGGGTCGAGGGCGTCGCCGTCTGTCCGCAGGCCGGCGAGGGCTCGGTGCTCGAGACCATCGGCTGCGACGCGGTGGCCATGTCGGGCGGCTGGTCGCCCGTTGTCCATCTCTGGTCCCATTGCGGCGGCAAGCTGATCTGGGACGACGAGCGGGTGATGTTCCGCCCCGATCCCGACCGCGCGCCGACCGGCGCCTCGGGCACGGGCATGGTCAAGACCGCGGGGGCGGCCAGCGGTCCGCTTGCCACGGCCGAGGTGCTGGACGACGCCCATGCCGCGGGCCGCGACGCGGCCGCCGCGGCCGGACACGCGGGGGCCGTGGGCGATGCGCCCGAGGCGGACAACCTGTCCGAAAGCCCGATCCAGCCGGTCTGGACCATGCCGCAGGGCGCCTCGCGCCAGCTGCGCACCAAGATGTGGCTGGACTACCAGAACGACGTCAAGGTCTCCGACGTCGAGCTGGCCGCCCGCGAGGGCTACGAGAGCGTCGAGCACACCAAGCGCTACACCACGCTCGGCATGGCGACGGACCAGGGCAAGCTGTCGAACATCAACGGTCTCGCGATCCTGGCCGGCAGCCTCAACAGCCCGATCCCGCAGGTGGGCACCACCACCTTCCGCCCGCCCTACACGCCGGTTTCCATCGGCGCGATGGCCGGCGAGGCGCGCGGCAAGCTGTTCAAGCCCACCCGCAAGACCCCGATCGACGCCTGGCACGCCGAGAACGGCGCCTACTGGGAACCGGTCGGCGACTGGCGGCGGCCCTATTGCTACCTGCATGCCGGCGAGAACGTCGAGAACGCCGTCCACCGCGAGGTGCGCAACACCCGCGAGCGGCTGGGCCTGCTGGATGCCTCGACGCTGGGCAAGATCCTGGTCAAGGGTCCGGACGCGGCGAAATTCATGGACATGCTCTACACCAACATGATGTCCACGCTGAAACCGGGGCGCTGCCGCTATGGCCTGATGTGCAACGAGAACGGCTTCCTGATGGATGACGGCGTCGTGGCGCGCATCGACGAGGAAACCTTCCTCTGCCACACCACGACCGGCGGCTCGGACACGGTCCATGCCCATATGGAGGAATTCCTCCAGACCGAGTGGTGGGACTGGCAGGTCTACACGGCCAACATCACCGAGCAATACGCCCAGGTCGCCGTGGTAGGCCCGAAGGCTCGCAAGCTGCTGGAAAAGCTGGGCGGGATGGACGTCTCGGCCGAGGCGCTGAGTTTCATGGGATGGACCGAGGGCAGGATCGGCGATTTCGACGCGCGGGTCTTCCGGATCTCCTTCTCGGGCGAGCTCAGCTACGAGATCGCCGTGCCCGCCAGCCAGGGCCGGGCGTTCTGGGACCGGCTGCTCGAGGCGGGCGAGGAATTCGGCGTCGCGCCCTACGGCACCGAGGCACTGCACATCATGCGTGCCGAGAAGGGGTTCATCATGATCGGTGACGAGACCGACGGCACGGTGACGCCGCAGGATCTCGGGCTCGACTGGGCGGTGTCGAAGAAGAAGGACGACTTCATCGGCAAGCGCGCGCAGGACCGCACTGATCTCGTGCGCGCGGACCGGTGGAAGCTGGTGGGGCTCGAGACCGTCGAGGCGCACGAGGTGCTGCCCGACGGTATCTACGCGGTCGACGGGCAGGTGCTGCCGACCGGCATCAAGCGGACGGTCGGGCGGGTGACCTCGACCTATTTCTCGCCGACCCTCGGGCGGTCCATCGCGATGGGGCTGGTCGAGGGCGGGCCGGACCGCATGGGCGAGGTGCTCGATTTCGAGGCCACCGACGGGCGCATCATCAAGGCGAAGATCGTCGACCCGGTCTTCCTCGACAAGGAAGGGGAGCGTCAGAATGTCTGATGCGGTCAGCGCGCTGAACGGCGCGGAATACAAGGGCGCCGTGACGGTGACCGAACGCGGCCTGGCGGGCATGGTGACGGTGCGGGGCGACCTGTCTTCGGCGGCGCTGGCCGCCGCGATCCAGGACGTGATCGGCACCGATGTGCCGGGCCGGCGCCGGATCGAGGTCGCGGGGGATCACGCCGCCGCCTGGATGTCGCCCGACGAGCTGTTGCTGATGATGCCCTACGCGGCGGCGCCGCAAGCCGCGGCCAAGATCGCCGAGGCGCTGGCCGGCGAGGCCGCGCTGGTCGTCAACGTCTCGGACGCCCGGGCGCTGTTTCGCATCGAAGGGCCGGGCGTGCGCGACGTGCTGGCCAAGGGTGCGCCGGTCGACCTGTCGCCGGGCGCGTTCGGCGCGGGCGAGATCCGGCGCACCCGGATCGGCCAGGTGGCGGCGGCGTTCTGGCTGACCGGGGCCGACAGCTTCGACATCGTCTGCTTCCGCTCGGTCGCGGAATACGTGTTCGACTGGCTCTCCACCGGCGCGGCCGAGGACAGCCTGCCGGGCTGGTACGCCTGAGCCGGTTTGCGCCCCCCGCATGGCGGGTTTGCCGGAACGTCTGTGGAAGCCGCCGGGGTGGCGGCCTTATCTCTGCGGCGGACAACGCAATCTGCCGCAGGAAGACCCATGCAACAGCACATCGACTACTCCGCCCTCGATATCCAGGCGATCGAACAGGACGCGCACCGGCTGCGCGCCGAGGCCATGGCCGAAGGGCTGCGCCGGATCCGGCGTTTCCTGAGCCGCGGCATCGGTTCGGCCGCCCGCGCCGGGGCCTGAGCGGCGCCGGCGACAAGCCCCTTTCCGCCGCGGCGCCAAAGGGCTAGGACGACGCCATGACCGACGCCCAGCCCGTGATCCGCCTGAAACCCAAGACCGATCCGCGCCCGCTGCGCCGGGGCGCGCCCTGGGTCTTTGCCGACGAGCTTGTGCTCGACCGCCGCACCCGGGCGCTCGCGCCGGGCAGCCTCGCCCGTCTCGAGGATGCCGAGCGCCAGCCGCTGGGGCGCGTGGCGGTCAATCCCGCCTCGAAGATCGTGGCCCGGATGCTCGACCGCGACCCGGCGGCCGAGATCGGGCCGGCCTGGTTCGAGGGACGCATCGCCCGCGCCCTGGCCCTGCGCGCACGGCTCTACGAGACGCCGTTCTACCGCCTCGTCCATGCCGAGGCCGACGGGCTGCCTGGCGTCGTCATCGATCGTTTCGGCGATACGGCGGTGCTGCAGCCCAATGCCGCCTGGGCGGATGCGCGCTCGGGCGAGATCGCCGCGGCCGTTCGGGCGGCGACGGGCGTCTCGACCGTCGTGCTGAACGGCACCGGACGTGCCCGCGCGCTCGAGGGGCTGGACGAGGTGACAGAGGTGATCGCCGGGGCGGTGGACGGCCCGGTCCCGGTGCCGATGAACGGGGCCACCTACATGGCCGACCTGACCGGCGGGCAGAAAACCGGCCTCTTCTACGACCAGCGTCCGAACCACGCCTTCGCCGCCCGCCTTGCGCGCGGGGCGCGGATGCTTGACGTTTTCACCCATGTGGGCGGCTTCGCGCTGGCGGGACTCGCCGGCGGCGCGGCGCAGGCGCTGGCGGTGGACAGTTCTGCGCCCGCGCTGGACCTCGCCCGGCAGGGGGCCGCGGCCACCGGCCTCGCGGACCGCTTCGAAACCCGGCAAGGCGATGCCTTCGGCACGCTTGCCGCGCTCGGCCAGGAGGGGGCGGCCTTCGATCTGGTGGTCTGCGACCCGCCGGCCTTCGCGCCCGGCAAGCAGGCGCTGGGGCAGGGGCTGCGGGCATATGAACGCATCGCGCTGCTGGCGGCGCGGCTGGTGACGCCGGGGGGGTATCTCGTGCTTTGTTCCTGCTCGCATGCGGCCGACCTCGCCAAGTTCCGCGCGGCCTCGCTCCGGGGTATCGGGCGGGCCGGGCGGCAGGCACAGCTGTTGCATACCGGCTTCGCCGGGCCCGACCACCCGCAGCACCCCGCGCTGGCCGAGAGCGGCTATCTCAAGGCGCTTTTCTTCCGGCTGGACGGCTGAGCCGGATGCGCGCGGTTCTCGACGCCTGCGTTCTCTACCCGACGGTCATGCGCGAGATGCTGATGGGCGCCGCCGCCGGCGGCGTCTTCACGCCGCTCTGGTCGGCGCGCATCCTCGAGGAATGGGCGCGAGCGGCGGCCCGGCTCGGCGCCGAGGGCGAGGCGGTCGCGCGCGCCGAGATCGCGCTGCTTCGCGACCGCTGGCCGGATGCGGAGATCGCGCCGTCTCCGCATCTCGAGGCCGGCCTGCACCTGCCGGACCCGAACGACGCGCATGTGCTGGCCACCGCGATCGCCGGCCGGGCCGACGCCATCGTCACGCTGAACCTGCAGGATTTCCCGACGCGCCTCCTGTCGTCGCACGGGATCCTGCGGCGCGATCCCGACGGGCTGCTGCGCGAGGCCTGGGCGGCCGATCCGGAGGGCCTCGCGGAGATTGCCGCGCGTGTCCGCGCGCGGGCCGAGGCGATTTCCGGCCAGCCCCAGCCGCTGCGCCCGCTTCTCAAGAAGGCCAAGCTGCCGCGGCTGGCCAAGGCGCTCTCTCAGGACTGATCGCCGACGCCCCATTTCGCCTCGCGCGACTCGATGGCGGCGATGCGGTCCTTCGTCTTGGGATGGCTCATCAGCCAGGCCGGCGTCGCGCCGCCCCCCCCAGAGGTCAGCGCCTCGAGCTTCTCGAAGAGCGATTTCTGCGGCGCGGTGCCGATCCCGGCCTTGGTCAGGAGCGCCGCGGCATAGGCGTCGGCCTCGTACTCGTCCTGCCGTGAAAGCCGCGCGGCCAGCAGCGTGGTCAGCGCGTTGGCGATGTAGACGCCCACCCCCGGGATGATCCGGCTGAGGATCGTGCCGAGCGCGACGCGGATGGCGTTCTGTCCCGAGAAATCGATCATCCGCCGCCGGGCATGGCCCAGCGCGACATGGCCAAGCTCATGCGCGATGACGCTGGTCAGTTCCTCGGCGCTGACCTCGCCGGCGCGGTACTTGTTGTAGAAGCCGCGGGTGATGAAGATGCGCCCGTCCGGCGCGGCGAGCCCGTTGACCGGGTCGATCTCGTAGATATGCACCCGGATGTCGTCCAGCCCGAGCGCCCGCGCCAGCTGCTTTGTCAGCCGCCGGAGCGGCGCATCGGCCATCAGGGTCGAGTTCGCGTCCAGCTGGCGCACCGTCCGCCAGGCAGAGAAGAGATACATCCCCACCGCGTAGAGAACGGCCAGGAGGATCGGGGTGAACTTCAGCATGAGGCGAATATGGGGGCTGACCCCGCCGCCGGCAACGTGAAAAGCGGGGTCGCGTCAGGGCTGCGTCCGGCCATTGGCCAGCAGGAGCCGCCCCAGCAGCAGCGCCACCGCCGCGCAGGCGAGGAACACCACCGCGTTGCCGAGGATGTCGGCGATCCCGGCGATGTTGCTGGAGAAGCCGTAGCCGAGCCCCACATAGACCGTGACCCAGACGGCCTCGCCGGCCATTCCCCAGGCCAGGAAGCGCCGCATGTCGAGCCGCGCCGCGCCGCCGAGGAAATTCACGTAGGGGCCGAGCGGGCTGAGCAGCCAGCGGCTGAGAAACACGCCGAGCCCGCCCCAGCGATCCACGAAGCCCCGTGCCCGCGCGACCAGCGCCGCGCGCTTCGGCCGGGCGGCGAGCCGGTCGATCAGGCCCGCGCCGCCCGCCTGCCCGAGCCGGTAGCCGGCCTGGTCGCCGGCCACGGCGCCGAGGAAGGCCGCCGCCGCTGTGGCCCAGAGGCCAAGGTCGCCCGAGGCCACGAAGGCCCCGCCGGCCAGCATGATCACGCTGGCGGGAATCGGCAGGGCGAGGCAGGAGAGAAAGGTCGAGACGAACAGCACCGCGACCCCGTATTGCGAGACGAGGAGGAAGACGGCGTCGTTCATTGCCCGAGCCCGTCCCGGTGCGCCGCGATGGCGGCCTCGAGCGTGGTGCCGAGGGTCTCGACGCTTTGCCCGCGCGCGGCCGCGATCTCGGAGATCGTGCGACCCCGGCCCGGCTCGGGCGTCAGCCCGAGCGCGCGGCCCACCACCTCGGGCGGGACGTCCCAGGAATGGGCGACGTAGCGCGGGGTCATCCAGCCGGCGATCGTCTGGTCACGGTGGTCCGGGTCGCTCCAGTAGACCGCGAAGATCACCATGCGCATGCCGAAGAACAGCGTCAGCGCGACGGCGGCGACGAAGGCGATCGTCAGGCCCCGGCGCCGCCGCCAGAGCCGCGCCAGCCGCCCGGTCACCGCCCGAGCGCCTTCATCGCGCCTTCGATCCCGGCCAGGGTCATCGGGAACATCGCGTCGGCAAAGATCTCGCGGATCATGCCGATCGACTGGGTATAGGGCCAGTGGCGTTCGGGCACCGGGTTGATCCAGATGCTGTCCGGCCACTGGTCGCGGGCCCGGCGCAGCCAGGTTTCGCCCGCTTCCGGGTTCCAGTGCTCGTTCGCGCCGCCCGGAAAGGCGATCTCGTAAGGCGACATGCTGGCGTCGCCCACGAAGATGCACTTGTAGTCCGACCCGTAGGTGTGCAGCACGTCCCAGGTCGGTGTCTGCTCGTGCCAGCGCCGGGCGTTGTCGCGCCAGACGCCCTCGTAGAGGCAGTTGTGGAAGTAGTAGTGTTCGAGATGCTTGAACTCGGCGCGGGCGGCGCTGAAGAGTTCCTCGACCACGCGGATATGCGGATCCATCGACCCGCCCACGTCGAAGAACAGCAGCACCTTCACCGCGTTGTGACGTTCCGGCCGGGTCTTCACGTCGAGATAGCCGTGCTCGGCCGTGGCGCGGATCGTGCCGTCGAGGTCGAGTTCCTCATGCGCGCCTTCGCGGGCCCAGCGGCGCAGGCGCTTCAGCGCGACCTTGATGTTGCGGGTGCCCAGTTCCACGCTGTCGTCGAGGTTGCGGAACGCGCGCTTGTCCCAGACCTTGACCGCGCGGCGGTGCCGGCTCTCGGACTGGCCGATGCGCACGCCCTCGGGGTTGTAGCCATAGGCGCCGAAGGGCGAGGTGCCGGCTGTGCCGATCCACTTGTTGCCGCCCTGGTGGCGGCCCTGCTGTTCCCTGAGCCGCTCCTTCAGCGTCTCCATCAGTTTGTCGAAGCCGCCCATCGCCTCGATCTCGGCCATCTCCTCGGGCGAGAGCTGCGTCTCGGCCATCTTCTCGAGCCACTCGCGGGGCAGGTCCACCGCCTCCAGCACGTCCTCGGCCGAGATCTCGTCCAGCCCCGCGAAGGCGGCCGCGAAGGCGCGGTCGAACTTGTCGAGATTGCGCTCGTCCTTCACCATCGCCGCGCGGGCGAGGTAATAGAACCCCTCGACGTCATAGGTGACCATGCCGGTGCGCACGGCGTCCAGGAAGGTCAGGTATTCCCGGAGCGAGACCGGGATCTTTTCCGCCCTGAGCTTCTCGAAGAAGGGCAGGAACATGGGTCAGCCCATCCCGGTCCAGCCCAGGATCAGCGTGGCGAACAGCCCGAGAATGGCGAAGGCGATGCCGTAGCCTGCGCCGTACTGGGCCATGTCCAGCCGGCTGCCCTTGCGCTTGCGCGCGACCATGGCGCCCCAGGCGGCGCCGATCACGAATCCGACGATGACGAGCATCAGGTCCCCGTTTGCGTGCGTTCAGGTGTCAGGGCGGTGATCTCCGCGAAGCGCCTGCGGACCTCCCCTGTCGAGCCGAAGCCATAGCGTGCCCAGCCGAGACTGTCGAGGCGCACCGCCGCGGCCTCCGGACCGCGCCCCTCGAGATCCAGCGCCTCGGCCTTGATCAGCAACAGCGTCGACAGAAGCGCCGCGTTCTCGGCGCGCATCACCGCGGGCAGGCTGCGGTCGATGAGGTCGATCGCGACCCGGCTCTGGCCGCTCGACAGCGCGAAGGCGGCCATCTGCATCGCCACATGCGCGGCATGGATGTCGTTCTCGCCATAGAGGCCGATATAGAGGCTGTGGGCGCGGGCGAACGCGTTGAGCGCGGCCTCGGTGTCGCGCGCCAGCGCCAGGCGCCCATAGGCGAACAGGCTGAAGCCGAGCCGGTTGTCGAGCCAGCGCTCGCTGGCCGCGATCCGCAGCGCGTCCTCTGCCGCGCCGCGGCGGCGCGCATCCGAGCCGCGCGGGCCGAGTGCGGTTTCCATCGCCCCGATCCAGGCCCGCGGCGTGCGCCGCAGCGGTTCGGGCGCGACGCGCTCGCCGGCGGGGTTCAGCCGCGCCAGCAGGCCGGGCAGGGCGCGTGCCGCCGCCTCGCGGGTCATCCCGTTCCGGATCTCCGGGGCGTAGAAGGCTCGCAGCACCAGCATGTCGAAACCGGTCAGCACGGTGTGGAAGTTGTCGTCGTTGAAGATGGAATCCGGCAGCCTGTAGAGATCGTTCAGCGGCCCCAGCGCCTGGCCGATTTCCTCGTGGAGGCAGTCGCGGATTTCCTGCGGGCTGACGTCGGAGGGAATGAAGACAGAGGTCCGCGTCCGCCGTTCCAGCGTGGTCCAGTCGAGCGCACCGCTGCGCCGGTTCGCGAGGAAGTCCTGCCAGCCCGCGACCCGCGGCACGACGAAGCAGGCCGCCTGCGGCACGGCGCGCTGCAACTCGCGCCGCGGCACGGTCTCGATCAGGATGTTCGCCGTCGCGGTGGTCTCGGCCCGGCGGATATCGATCCGCGCTTCCGACCGCAGCCGCGCCAGCAGCCGGTCGAGATCGGGGCCGAGCGTGGACGGCGCCCCGCCGATCACGGCCACGTCGATGGGCTCTTCGAAGCGGGTCAGCCGGGGCAGGGCGCGCCCGCTCTCCATCTCGAAGGCGAGGTCGAGAAAGTCGCGCAGAATGTCGGCATTGGCGCGCACCACCATGTCGGCCGGGCGCGGCGCGAAGGTCTTCATCGGCGGCAGCGTCTGCGGCAGTTCGGCCCGCGCGGGGCTCTGGTGATGGCGTTCGGGCACCTCGGCGCCGTCGGGCGCGGCACAGGCGCCGAGCAGCAGCAGCAGGGGGATGAACCGCCAGCGCATCGTCATGCCCGGTTGTAGCGGATGAAGGGCGTCACCCGCCCGATCCGGTCGTAGAGCTGGCGCGCGGTATGGTTGAACTCCTGCGTGAGCCAGTAGACATCCGGCGCCCCGGCCGTATCTGCGGCGGCGTAGACCGCCTCGATCAGCGCGCGCCCGACACCCCGGCCGCGATGGTCCGGGTCGGCATAGAGGTCTTGCAGGTAGCAGACGTTCCGCAGCTTCCAGGCGTGGCGATGGAAAAGGTAATGCGCGAGGCCGACCGGCCGCCCGCCCGATTCCGCGATCAGCCCGTGAAACTCCTGCGGGTCGCCGGACAGCAGCCGCGCGAAAGTCGTGGTATAGACCTCCTCGGAGACCCGTGTCTCGTAGAAGCGCAGGTAGCCCGTCCAAAGGCGGCGCCATTCCGGCGCATCTTCGGCGGCCAGCGGCCTGACCCTGACTTCAAGAGAATCATTTAACATTCGGAAATCGCACGGCTTTCAGTTTTCGTAGCCCCAAGTCTACCGTCCCCCCTCGATTCGGGGAAGCTGGCCCCGGGCCTTTCGCGGCCGGCGTGGCCGCGGTGCCGCGTCCCCGTGCGCTCAGCGTCCGCCCCGCGCCATGAAGGCCAGCCGCTCGAAAAGATGCACGTCCTGCTCGTTCTTCAGCAGCGCGCCGTGCAGCTTGGGCAGGGCGTTCTTGCCTTCGCGCTTCAGGTCCTCGGGGGCGAGATCCTCGGCCAGGATCAGCTTGAGCCAGTCCAGCACCTCAGAGGTGGAGGGCCGCTTCTTCAGCCCCGGCGTCTCGCGCAGCGCGTAGAATTCCGTCAGGGCCGCGGTGACGAGGGTCTCCTTGATGCCTGGGAAATGCACCTCGACAATCTGCTTCATCGTCTCGGCGTCGGGGAAGCGGATGTAGTGGAAGAAACAGCGCCGCAGGAAGGCGTCGGGCAGTTCCTTCTCGTTGTTCGAGGTGATGATCACGATGGGGCGATGGCTGGCGCGGACGGTCTCGCCGGTCTCGTAGACGTGGAACTCCATCCGGTCGAGTTCCTGCAGCAGGTCGTTCGGGAACTCGATGTCGGCCTTGTCGATCTCGTCGATCAGCAGCACCGTCTTGCCCTGGGCGGTGAAGGCATCCCACAGCTTGCCGCGCTTGATGTAGTTCGAGATGTCTTCGACCCGCGGGTCGCCCAGCTGGCTGTCGCGCAGACGGCTGACGGCGTCGTATTCATAGAGCCCCTGCGCCGCGCGGGTGGTCGACTTGATGTGCCATTCGATCATCGGCAGGCCGAGCGCGCCGGCCACCTGCCTGGCCAGTTCGGTCTTGCCGGTCCCAGGCTCTCCCTTGACCAGAAGCGGACGTTCCAGCGCGATGGCCGCGTTGACCGCGACGGTCAGGTCCTCGGTCGCGACATAGGATTCGGTTCCTGAGAATTTCATTTGCTGCATAAGCCCGTAGTGGGAGGAATTGAAGCGGACAGTATCACGCCGGTTCAAAGCTTCAAGATGTGCCGATCAAGGGGTGACAAACCCCCCGTGATCCTTTAAGCGGAACGCGCAGAGTGGGAGGTGTCGACGATGGGCGTTGCAGACGATGTTGCAGGCCAACGTCTTCACGACGTGGAGAACCAGACAATGAAAGCAGAGGTATTCCTTCCCGAGGATTACCGTCCCGCCGAGGACGAACCTTTCATGAACGAGCGTCAGCTCGAATACTTCCGCCGCAAGCTGATCAACTGGAAGAACGATATCCTGGCCGAGAGCCGCGATACCATCGAGGGTCTTCAGGACAGCGCGCGCAACGTGCCCGATGTCGCCGACCGGGCATCCGAGGAAACCGACCGCGCACTCGAGCTGCGCACCCGCGACCGCCAGCGCAAGCTGATCTCCAAGATCGACTCGGCGCTGCGCCGGATCGAGGAGGGCGAATACGGGTATTGCGAGGAAACCGGCGAGCCGATCTCGCTGAAGCGACTCGACGCCCGGCCGATCGCCACGCTGAGCCTCGAGGCGCAGGAGCGCCACGAGCGCCGCGAAAAGGTCCATCGCGACGACTGACCGGCAGGCGATGACTTGACGTGACGGGAACACCGGGGCGGAATGCTCCGGTGTTTTTCTTTGGGGGCAGGGCAAATGAAACTCGACCGGATGAGCTTCACCGTGATCGGCGCCGGGGTCGCGGGGCTGGCCGTCGCCACCGCGCTGGCACGCTCCGGTGCGCGGGTCCGGGTCTGCGAGCAGGCCGACGCCATCCGCGAGGTGGGCGCGGGGCTGCAGGTGACGCCGAACGGCGCGGCGGTGCTGGCCGGGCTGGGGCTCGAGCGGCGGGCGCTCGATCTCGGCGTCCGGGCCGAGGGGATTGAACTGCGCGACCACGAGGAAGGCGCACGGGTCCTTACGCTCGATTTCGCGCGCCGCCGGCACACCAATACGCACCCCTATCTCTACATGCACCGGGCTGACCTGATCGGGCTGCTGGCCGAGGCGGCGGCGGATGCCGGTGTCGAGGTCGAGCTGGACGCCCGCGTCGCACCGCCGGGCGCCCCCGAGGGGACGCCCGCCCCGGAGGCCGATCTGGTGATCGGCGCGGACGGCCTGCGCTCGCAGGTGCGCGCGGCGCTCAACGGCGACACGCAGCCCTTCTTCACGGGCCAGGTCGCCTGGCGGGCGCTTGTCCCGGTCGAGGCGGGCGCGGCACCCGGCGCGATGGCGCAGCTCTACATGGGGCCGCGCCGGCATGTCGTGTTCTACCCGCTGCGGGGCGGGCGGCTGATGAACGTCGTCGCGGTGGAGGAGCGCCACAGCTGGGTCGCCGAGGGCTGGAACCATCCCGACGATCCCGAGAACCTGCAGGATTCCTTCAGCGATTTTCACCCGGCGGTGCGCGATCTTCTGGCCCGGGCCGAGAAGGTTCATATCTGGGGCCTGTTCCGCCACCCCGTCGCGCCGCGCTGGCATGGCGAGGGCATGGCGATCCTGGGCGACGCGGCGCATCCGACGCTGCCCTTCCTGGCGCAAGGGGCGAACATGGCGCTCGAGGACGCCTGGGTCCTGGCGCATTCGCTCGCCTCCGCCGACGACATGGACTCCGCGCTCGCAGCCTACCAGGGGGCGCGAATCGCACGGGTGAAGCGGATCGTCGAAGCGGCCAACCGGAACGCGCGCATCTACCACATGCGCCATCCCCTCGGGCGCGCGGCGTTGCACACTGCCATGCGGCTCGGCGGCGCGCTGGCGCCGGGCGCGGCGCTCGGTCGGTTCGACTGGCTCTATGGCGAGGACGTCACCCTGCCGTGAGCCGGCTCAGGCGGCCAGCTCGATCCAGACCGGGACGTGATCCGACGGCTTCTCGCGCCCGCGCACGTCGCTGTCGATACCACAGCCGGTCATCAGGTCGGCGGCCTGCGGGCTCAGCAGCAGGTGATCGATGCGGATGCCGTCGTTCTTTTCCCAGGCGCGGGCCTGGTAATCCCAGAAGCTGTAATGCCCCGGGCCGGGGATGCGTGCGCGCACCGCGTCGGTAAAGCCCATGTTCAGGATGCGCCGGAACGCCGCGCGGCTCTCGTAGAGATAGAGCGCGTCCTCCGCCCACCGCTCGGGATGTGCGGCGTCCTCGGCCTGGGGGATAACGTTGTAGTCGCCGGCCATCAGCGCCGGCTCCTCGGCGGCGAGCAGCTCCTCGGCGCGAGCCTTCAGGCGCGCCATCCAGGAAAGCTTGTAGTCGTATTTCGGCCCCGGCGCCGGGTTGCCGTTGGGCAGGTAGAGCCCGCAGATGCGCACCGCCTGGTCCCCGACCACGGTCGCCTCGATCCAGCGCGCCTGCTCATCGGCGTCGTCCCCCGGCAGGCCGCGGCGCACGTCCTCGAGCGGCAGCTTCGAAAGGATCGCCACGCCGTTGAAGCTTTTCTGGCCATGGGTCTCGAGGTTGTAGCCGCGATCCTCGAAGGGGTCGCGGGGGAAGGTCTCGTCGACCGACTTGATCTCCTGCAGCACCACGACGTCCGGCGCCGCCTCGTCCAGCCAGTCCAGCAGGGCCTGGAGCCGGGCCTTGATGCCGTTGATGTTGAAGGTGGCGATCTTCATGCGGGCCTCCGTCACGGGTTCGCGGGGAAGTATCCGCGATTCCGGTCCGGGCACAACCCGCGCCGGCGCGGCGCCGGCCCCGCGATCCGGCGCTTTCCCGCTCCGGGCGATGCGGCTAGGCTTCGGCGGAATGGAACTCGATGTCTTTTTCCTGACGCTGGGCGCGCTCTTCGTGGCGGGACTCGCGGCCGACGAGATCGGCCGGCGCACGCGGCTGCCGCGGGTGACGCTGCTGCTGGCCTGCGGGATCATCGCCGGCGAGGCCGGGCTCGACCTGCTGCCGGACGCGGCACAGCTTTGGTACGAGTTCCTGTCGGTGATGGCGCTGACGATGGTGGCCTTCCTGCTGGGCGGATCGCTCACGCGCAAGACGCTGCGCGAGCATGGCCGCGAGATCATGGCGATCTCTCTGACGATCGTGCTGGGAACGCTGGGCCTGGTCGCCGCGGGGCTCTGGGCCATCGGCGTCGACCCGGCGCTGGCGCTGATCCTCGGGGCCATCGCCACGGCGACCGCACCGGCCGCGACACAGGACGTGCTGCGCCAGGCGCGCGCGCATGGCCCCTTCGCGGACACGGTGCGCGGGATCGTCGCCATCGACGATGCCTGGGGGCTGATCGTCTTCGGCGTTGTGCTCGCCGTGGTGGGCGGCATGAACGGCGCGGGGATGGACGGCGTGCTGACGGGGGCGGCGCGCGACCTGCTCGGCGCGGTGCTGCTCGGCGCGGTGATCGGCGTGCCGGCGGCCTTTCTGACGGGACGGCTTTCGAAGGGCGAACCCTCGCAGGCCGAGGCGCTGGGCGTGGTCTTCCTCTGCGCCGGCGCGGCGGTCTGGCTGGAGGTCTCTTTCCTGATCACGGGAATGACGGCGGGAGCCATCGTCGTGAACACCGCGCGCCATCACCTGCGCCCCTTCCACGAGATCGAGCATGTCCAGTGGCCGTTCATGATCCTGTTCTTCATCCTCGCCGGCGCGGCGCTCCGGCCCGGAGAACTGGCCGAGCTGGGCCTCGTCGGCGCGGGCTACGTAGTGCTCAGGATCGTGGCCCGGATCGCGGGGGGATGGTTGGGCGCCGTTCTGGCCGGCAGCCCCCGGCCGATGCGGCCCTGGTACGGCATGGCGCTGCTGCCGCAGGCCGGCGTTGCGGTGGGCATGGCGCTGGTCGCCCATGAACAGCTGCCCGGCATCGGCCAGGCGGTGCTGACGCTGACCATCGCCTCGACCGTGGTCTTCGAGGTTCTCGGCCCCTTCGCGGCCTATGTCGCGCTGCGGCGGGTGAGCCCGCCGGGCGGCACGGCCCCGCGGTAGGCATGCCGCCTGGCATGGCCCGGACCCAGGCGCTGCAGGAGGAGCCCCGGCGCGCCCGCAGGGGCGGGCCGCGGGCCGGTCACATGGCGAAGCTGGTGCCGCAGCCGCAGGAGCTGGCCGCGTTCGGGTTGTCGATGGTGAAGCGCGCCCCGATCAGCTCGTCCGAGAAATCGATCACCGCGTTCTCGAGGAAGGGCAGCGAGACGCTGTCCACCACCACCTTCTGCCCGTCCTGTTCCAGCACAAGATCGTCCTCGGACGGATCGTCCAGGTCGATCGCGTACTGAAAGCCCGAGCAGCCGCCGCCCTCGACCGCGACGCGCAGCGCGCGCGGCGTATCGGCGCCGGCATTGATCTCGGCGAGCCGGGCAAAGGCCCGTTCGGTCACT
This sequence comes from uncultured Maritimibacter sp., assembly GCA_913063035.1. Classification (GTDB taxonomy): domain Bacteria; phylum Pseudomonadota; class Alphaproteobacteria; order Rhodobacterales; family Rhodobacteraceae; genus CAJXYS01. The sequence goes on from CAJXYS010000022.1 coordinate 16,024, forward strand.
TTCGGGGGAAGGTTCATTCGTGGTCCGGCCTGTTTTTCCGTTTCGCAACTGTGCTGTCCCGAATATATGCAGGGGAAGGTGCAGCGACAAGAACGGGCGGATCACGATGTTTGCGGCCTTTGCCTGCGACCCCGCCAAGAGCCGGGGCCGGTGCCATGCCGAGGAGGAGAGCGCGTTTCGCACGCCCTTCCAGCGGGACCGGGACCGGATCATCCATTCCTCGGCCTTCCGCCGGCTCAAGCACAAGACGCAGGTCTTCGTCGAGCACGAGGGCGATTACTTCCGCACCCGGCTGACCCATTCCATCGAGGTCGCGCAGGTCGCGCGGACCATCGCGCGGGTTCTGGGGCTGAACCAGGAACTGACAGAGGCGGTGGCGCTGGCCCATGACCTGGGCCACACCCCCTTCGGCCATACCGGCGAGGATGCGCTGGCCGAGGCCATGGCGCCCCATGGCGGCTTCGATCACAACGCCCAGGCGATCCGGATCGTCACCTCGCTCGAGCGGCACTACGCCGAGTTCGACGGGCTGAACCTGACCTGGGAGACGCTCGAGGGCATCGCCAAGCATAACGGGCCGGTCACGGGCGCGCTGCCCTACGCGCTGGCCGAGTACGACGCGCGCCATGACCTCGAGCTGCACACCCACGCCGCCGCCGAAGCGCAGGTCGCCGCCATCGCCGACGACATCGCCTACAACAACCACGACCTGATGGACGGGCTGCAGGCCGGCCTGTTCACCGAGGACGAGATCTGTGGGCTGCCGATCGTGGGCGACTGTTTCGCCGAGGTCGACCGCCGCTATCCCGAAACCGACGCGATCCGCCGCCGCCACGAGGCACTGCGCCGGGTCTTCGGCGTCATGGTCGAGGACGTGATCGCGGAAAGCCAGCGCCTGATCGCCGCCGCCGCGCCCGACAGCCCGGGCGCGGTGCGCGCCCTCGGCCATCCGGTGGTGCGCTTTTCCGGGCCGCTCTGGGAAGATCTGAACGCGATCCGTGCCTTCCTCTTCGAACGGATGTACCGCGCCCCCGCGGTGGTGCGCATGCGCCAGGAGGTCACCTCCGTCGTGGCGGAGCTTTTCCCGCTCTATCTCGCGCGGACGGATCTCCTGCCCGAGATGTGGCAGGCAGACGTGGCGGGCGCGCCGGACAGGACCGCCGTGGCGCGGATCGTCTGCGACTACATCGCCGGGATGACGGACCGCTTCGCGCTGCAGGAACATGCCCGCCTGATCGCCCCGGTCTGACGCGCGCCGGGGCCGGGGCAGGCCATTGACCCTGACCGACCCCGTGGTAAACCCCGCGGCGAGACACAGGATGGCAGACATGAACCTCTTTTCCGAACTCCATCACCTCGTGATCGGCAGCCTGAACGACATGGTGGCCGAAGGCGCGCTGCCCGACGGCCTCGATTTCGCCAATGTCGCGGTGGAGCCGCCGCGCGACCCGGCACATGGCGACATGGCCACGAATGCCGCGATGGTGCTGGCCAAGCCCGCGGGCCTGAAGCCGCGCGACATCGCCGCCGGCCTGGCCGACAAGCTTGCCGCCGACCCGCGCATCGCGGTGGCCGAGGTGGCCGGGCCCGGCTTCCTGAACCTGCGGCTCGAGCCCGCCGCCTGGCATCGGGTGGTCGCCGCCGCGCTGACCGCCGGGGCGGGCTTCGGCGCCTCGCGGATGGGGCAGGGCCGGAAGGTCAACGTGGAATACGTCTCGGCCAACCCGACCGGGCCGCTGCATGTCGGTCACACCCGCGGCGCCGTCTTCGGCGACGCGCTGGCGAGCCTGCTGGATTTCGCGGGCTACGCGGTCACGCGGGAATACTACATCAACGACGGCGGCGCCCAGGTCGACGTGCTCGCCCGGTCCGTTTACCTGCGCTATCTCGAGGCGCTGGGCCAGCAGGTCGCCTTCGAGGACGGCACCTATCCCGGCGATTACCTGATCCCGGTGGGCGAAGCGCTGGCCGAGGAGGTCGGCGCGCGCTGGGTCGACCAGCCGGAATCGGTCTGGCTGGCCGAGATCCGCGATTTCGCCACCATGAAGATGATGGACATGATCCGCGCCGATCTCGCCGTGCTCGGCGTCGAGATGGACGTCTTCTACAGCGAAAAGTCGCTCTACGGCACCGGCCGCATCGAGGAGGCGCTGTCCGAGCTCGAGGAGCAGGGGCTGATCTATACCGGCGTGCTGGAGCCGCCCAAGGGCAAGACGCCCGAGGACTGGGAGCCGCGCGAGCAGACGCTGTTCCGCTCCACCGCGCATGGCGACGACGTGGACCGCCCGATCCGCAAGTCGGACGGGTCCTGGACCTATTTCGCCCCGGATATCGCCTATCACTACGACAAGATCGACCGCGGCTTCGACGAGCTGATCGACGTCTTCGGTGCAGATCACGGCGGTTACGTCAAGCGGATGAAGGCCGCGGTCTCGGCGCTGTCGAACGGGCGGGTGCCGCTCGACGTGAAGCTCTGCCAGCTGGTGAAGCTTTACAAGAACGGCGCGCCCTTCAAGATGTCCAAGCGGGCCGGCACCTTCGTGACGCTCCGCGACGTGGTCGAGCAGGTCGGCCCGGACGTGACCCGCTTCGTGATGTTGACGCGCAAGAACGACGCGCCGCTGGACTTCGATTTCGACAAGGTGCTGGAACAGTCGAAGGACAATCCGGTCTTCTACGTGCAATACGCCCATGCGCGGGTCTGCTCGGTGCTGCGCAAAGCCGCGGCCGCGGGCATCGCCGTGGACGATGCCGGGCTTGCCGCGCAGGACCTCACCGGGCTGGCCCACGAGGCGGAAATCGCGCTTGCCAAGAAGATCGGCGAGTGGCCGCGTCTGGTGGAGATCGCCGCGCGCCACCACGAGCCGCACCGGGTGGCGTTCTACCTCTACGAACTGGCCAGCGAGCTGCACGCGCTCTGGAACCGGGGCAATGACGACCCGTCGCTGCGCTTCCTGCAAGAGGACGCCCCCGAGACGAGCCGGACAAAAATCGCCCTGATTCGCGCCACCGCCGTTGTTATTTCGGCTGGTCTTGGTATTCTTGGGGTGACCCCGGTCGAGGAAATGCGCTGACAGGCACTGCGATCGGCGCGGCCGGGCTCGAGCAGGCAAAGCCACGCGAAAACAAGCGGGCGCTGAACGAGGCTGAGCGATGGCTGACATGGATTACGATGACGATGGGGCCGATGCGCCGACGACGGGCGCCCTGACGGCCGTTGTCAACTGGACGGGCGCGGCCCTGTCGGTCGGACTCGTGGTGGGGCTTTCGGTCTGGGGCTACCAGCTGACCATGCGCGACGTGAGCGAGGTGCCGGTAATCCGGGCCCTCGAGGGTCCGATGCGCGAGGCGCCGGAAGATCCCGGCGGAATGGCGGCCGATCACCAGGGGCTGGCGGTGAACGCGGTGCAGGCCGATGGCGGCGTCGAGGAGCCCCCCAACCGGGTCGTGCTGGCCCCCGATCCCATCGACCTGACCGAGGAAGACAAGCCGCGCGGGGCGCTCCGCCCGCCCAGCCGCGAGGACGCCATCGCCGAGGGCGTCAGCATCCCCGAGGCGATCCGCATCGCCGAGGCCGAACGCATGGGGCGCGAATTCCCCGATCCCGGGCCGCTGGGTGTGAGCCTCGCCGAGGAAAGCGTCACGCCGGTCCCGGACGCAGCGGCAGGCACAGAGACAAGCGCAGACGCGGCCGCGGCGGACAGCCCCGACATCCTGTCGACAAGCGTGCCGGGGCTGCGCCGGTCGCCCCGGCCCGCGCCGCGCCCGGAAATGGACATCGCCGCGCGCCAGAACCTGGGTGCGGCGGATCGCGTGGGCCCGGCAAGGACCGAACTGGATCCGGCGGCGCTTGCGGCGGGCACGCGGCTCGCGCAGCTGGGCGCCTTCGACGACGCCGAGACCGCGCGCGCCGAATGGGACCGCCTGGTCGCGGCCCATGACGATTTGCTCGCCGACAAGCAGCGCGTCGTCCAGAAGGCCGAAAGCGGCGGACGGGTCTTTTACCGGCTGCGGGTCGCGGGGTTCGACGGTGTCGACGACTCGCGCCGCTTCTGCTCGGCGCTGCTGGCCCGCGACACGGCCTGCATACCGGTGACCGCACGCTGATGGGCGCCGGGGCCTCGATCCTCGGCCTGGCGGGCGAGGAGCTGACGGAGGCCGAACGCCGCTTCTTCGCCGAGGCGGCGCCCTGGGGCTTCATCCTGTTCGATCGCAACCTGCGCGACGCCGCGCAGATCCGCCGGCTGACGGATGAACTCCGCGCGGCCGTCGGGCGCGACGCCCCGGTCTTCATCGACCAGGAGGGCGGACGCGTCGCGCGGCTGGGGCCGCCCCTGGCCCGCGCCTGGCCGGCGCCGCTCGACCAGATGGCGATGGTCGCGCCCGCCCATGCCGCGCGGGCCATGTGGCTGCGCTATCGCCTGATCGCGGCGGAACTCGCCGCGCTCGGCATCGACGCCAACTGCGCGCCGATTGCCGATATCGCCACGCCGGAAACCCACCCGGTTCTGCGGAACCGCTGTTACGGGAGCGATCCGGACACCGTGGCGCGCGCCGGGCGGGCCGTGGCCGATGGCTGCCTGGCCGGCGGCGTTCTGCCGGTCCTCAAGCACATTCCCGGTCACGGCCGCGCCACCGCCGACAGCCACCTCGAACTGCCGCGGGTCAGCGCGGAGCATGCAACGCTCGCGGCGACGGATTTCGCCGCCTTCCGGGCGCTCGCCGACCTGCCTCTCGGCATGACGGCGCATATCGTCTATGAAGGGATCGACCCGGAGCGCCCCGCGACCGAAAGCCCCGCGGTGGTCGCGTTGATCCGGGACGAGATCGGCTTCGACGGTGTGCTGATGACCGACGACATATCCATGTCCGCCCTCAGCGGCGGGATCGGCGCCCGCGCGGCCCGTGCGATGGCTGCCGGCTGCGACATGATCCTGCACTGCAACGGCGACATGGCCGAGATGGAGGCCGTCGCGGCGGCCGCCGGGCCGCTTTCGGAAACCGCGGCGCTGCGGGCCGCCCGGGCCGTGTCCGCGCGCCGCCCCCCCGAACCGGCCGATCTCGACCTGCTCGACGCCGAATACCGGGGACTGCTGGCCGGGGCCGCCGATGGCTGAGCCGCAGGACGACTGGGACGCCGAACCCGACAGCGTCGCCGCCCGCCGCGAGGCAGAGGCGCTGATCGTCGACGTGGAGGGCTACGAGGGGCCCCTGGACCTGCTGCTCACGCTCTCGCGCACCCAGAAGGTGGACCTGCGGAAGATCTCGGTCTTGCAGCTGGCCGAGCAATACCTGCGCTTCGTCGAGGAGGCCAAGCGCCTGCGGATCGAGCTCGCGGCCGACTACCTCGTGATGGCGGCCTGGCTCGCCTTTCTGAAATCCCGGCTCCTGCTGCCCCCCGACCCGACCGAGGACGGCCCCAGCGGCGAGGAACTGGCCGCGCACCTGGCCTTCCAGCTCGAGCGGCTCCAGGCCATGCGCGAGGCGGCCGCGAAGCTGATGGCGCGCGACCAGCTGGGGCGCGACACCTTCGCGCGCGGCCTGCCGGAAGACGTCACACGGATTCGCCGCGTGGAATACAGCGCCACGCTGCTCGACCTGATGCAGGGCTATGCGCGGGTCCGGACGCGTGACGATTTCCGCCCCTACGTCATGGACCGGGAGGCGGTCTTCACAATGGAAGAGGCGCTGAACCAGATGCGGAGCCTGATCGGCTTCGCCGGTGACTGGACCGACCTGGCCAGCTATCTTCCCGAGGGCTGGGCGATGGACCCGGCCAAGCGGCGCTCGGCCACGGCCTCGACGTTCGCGGCCTCTCTGGAACTCGCGAAGCGGGGCGAGGTAGAACTGGCCCAGGACGAGACCTTCGCCCCCATTCGCCTGAGACGGAGGACGGACGCCCATGGCGGCTGAGAACGACACTGCGGCCGAGGAAGAGGAGAGCCTGTTCCAGGCCCCGCCCATGGCCGAGCAGGAGCGCATGGTCGAGGCGATCCTCTTCGCCACGGCCGAGCCGATCACCGCGCGCGAGATCGCGGACCGGCTGCCCCATGGCTGTGACGCGGCCGAGGCGCTGGCCCATCTGAAGAAACGCTACGAGGGGCGCGGGGTGCAGCTGCGCCGCGTCGGCGATGCCTGGGCGATGCGCACGGCGTCCGATCTCGGCTTCCTGATGCAAAAAGAGACGGTCGAGACCCGCAAGCTCAGCCGCGCGGCGATCGAGACGCTGGCGATCATCGCCTACCACCAGCCCGTCACCCGCGCCGAGATCGAGGAAATCCGGGGCGTTTCGGTCAGCCGGGGCACCATCGATCTCTTGATGGAGATGGAGTGGATCCGCTTCGGCCGCCGGCGCATGACGCCGGGCCGGCCCGTCACTTTCGTCGTCACGCAGGATTTCCTCGATCATTTCGGGCTCGAGTCGGCGCGCGACCTGCCCGGCCTGAAGGAACTGCGCTCGGCCGGGCTGCTGGAAAGCCGGCCGCCACCCGGCAACATGCCGGGGATGCCCGACGAGGGGGACGAGGACGCGGACGGCGACGACATCGTCCCCGAGGATCAGTCGGACATGTTCGACTAGGGCCGGGGCACCGCGCCTCAGGCGGCGCGGAAGTGCTTGGAAAGCTTCAGCCCCTGGCCCTGGTAGTTGGACGCGATCTCGGCGCCGTAAAGCCGGGCGGGCACCGCGGCCATGCGTTCGTAGACGAGCCGTCCGACCGTCTGGCCGTGTTCCAGGACGAAAGGGGCCTCGTGGCAGCGCACCTCGAGGACGCCGCGCGATCCGGCGCCGCCGGCGGCGTCATGGCCGAAGCCGGGATCGAAGAAGCCCGCGTAATGCACCCGGAACTCCCCTACCATGGCGAGGTAGGGGGCCATCTCCGCGGCGCAGTCGGGCGGGATGGTGACGGCCTCGCGGCTGACGAGGATGTAGAAGGCGCCGGGATCGAGGATGATGTGGCGCCGGTCCGTCCGGATCGGGTCCCAGAACTCGGCCGGGTCATAGGCCCCGATCCGGTCAAGGTCGATCACGCCGGTATGGGGTCGCGCCTGCCAGCCGACGAGCCCGTCCGCGCCCGGCTCCAGGTCGACCGAGAAACCGAGCCCCCCATCGATCCGCGCCTCGCCGGAGACCAGCCCCACATCGGCCTGCAGCCGCTCCAGCGCCGCGTCTTCCAACACCGCCTGGCCACGGCGGAAGCGGACCTGGTTGAGCCGCATGCCGGGGCGCACCAGAACCGAGAAGCTGCGCGGGCAGATCTCGGCATAGAGGGGGCCGTCATAGCCGGCCGGGATCCGGTCGAATTCGGTTCCGTTATCGGTGATGAGGCGGGTCAGCAGGTCGAGCCGCCCGGTCGAGCTCTTGGCGTTGGCGACGGCCTGCACACCCTCGGGCAGGGTCAGCCGCTCCATCAGCTTGACGACGTAGACGCAGCCCTTTTCCAGCACCGCGCCGTCGCCGAGGGCGATCTCGTGCATGCCGAACTCTTCCAGCCGCCCGGCGACGCTGCGGCTCTGCCCGGCGAGGAACGAGGCGCGCACGCGCCAGGCGGTCGCGCCGAGGCGAAGGTCGAGACTGGCAGGCTGGATCTGGGCGTCGGGAATGGCGGTGTCGGCGCCGATGGCGCCGCCGTCGATCAGGCTGCGGATTTCCTGGAAAGGCAGGACGCCGGTGCCGCCTGTCATGATGCCGCCTCCGGCGTGATCTTCGGTAGATGGTCGGGCCGGCGAGATTCGAACTCGCGACCTTTCGTCCCCCAGACGAACGCGCTAACCAGGCTGCGCCACGGCCCGACGGGCGCCATACATATCTGATTTGCGCCGGTGCGCAAGCGCGAAGTCGCGGGCCGGCACGCCGTTTTCCCGATCATCCGCGCGCCGCGTCCTCGGACATGCGGTCGCGCAGTGCCTTAAGGCGGCGGTAGAGGTCGGTCACCTGCGCGCGGCGCGACGGATCAAGCTCGGCGAGCGTCTCGGGCGTGCTGCGCACCCGCTTGAGAAAGGCGGGAATGGCCTGCGCCGGTTCGGCGCCGTCGTCCTCGGGATCGGCGGGGATCGCGGCCATGGCCGGGGCGGTGGTCTCGGTCACGGGGGGCGGCGCCGCGGGCTCGGCCGGCCGGGCCGGGGCGGGCTGCGCGAAGGGCAGTTCGGGCGCTTCGTTTTCGGCCGCATGTCCGGCCGTTGCGGGCGACGGGGCAGGGGCGGTGGCCGGCGCCACGGGCTGCGCCGGGGCGGCGGGTCGGGTATCCGTCGTCTCGGGCTGGTCCTGACCCTCGGCGCCGTTCACGGCCGGAGAGAGCGCCGCGACATGCTTGACGCCCTTTTCCCGCAGGATCTTCTGGACGCCGCGGATCGTGACGCCGTCTTCGTGCAGAAGTTTCTTGATCCCGCCCAGCAGGCGCATGTCGGACGGGCGGTAATACCGCCGCCCGCCGGCGCGCTTGACTGGCTTGATCTGGCCGAACCGGCTTTCCCAGAAGCGCAGCACATGGGCCGGCGTGTCGAGCCACTCGGCCACTTCGCTGATGGTGCGGAACGCTTCGGGAGATTTCTTCATGGCTCGGCGCGCCCGGATCAGCGCCTGTTGCCCGCCGCGACCCGGTCCTTCATCAGATGCGACGGTCTGAAGCTGAGGACCCGGCGGGGCAGGATGGGCACTTCCTCGCCCGTCTTCGGGTTCCGACCCATGCGGGCGGATTTCTCGCGCACGCTAAATGTCCCGAAAGACGAGATTTTTACCGTCTCGCCCCGGACCAGCGCGTCGGACATGTGTTGCAGAACGCTCTCGACCAGATCGGCCGATTCATTGCGCGACAGGCCGACCTCGCGGAACACCGCTTCGCTGAGGTCCATGCGGGTTATTGTTTTTCCGCTCATCACGATCCCCCCTGAGAACGCGACGAGGATACGGAGAACGAAGTTTAGGAGTCAACATCAACGACTTGAAACACGGCGCATATTCGCTACCACCGCAGGACGACCGCCCCCCAGGCCAGTCCGCCGCCGATCGCTTCGGTCACGATCAGGTCGCCGGGCTTGATCTTGCCTTCGGCCTTGGCGACCGACAATGCGAGCGGAATCGAGGCCGCAGAGGTGTTGCCATGATCCTGGACGGTGACCACCACGCGCTCCATCGGGACACCCATGCGGGCCGCCGTCGACCTGATGATCCGAAGGTTCGCCTGGTGGGGCACGATCCAGTCCACGTCGTCGCCCGAGAGCCCGGCCCGTTCGAGCGCGGTCTCGGCGGTATGGGCGAGTTTCTCGACGGCGTGGCGGAACACCTCGCGCCCTTCCATGCGGAGATACCCGGCCGTGCCGGTCGTCGAGACACCGCCGTCGACATAGAGGATATTGCGGTAGCGCCCGTCGGAATTGAGATCCACCGACAGGATGCCGCGATCGTCCGCGCCGCCGGGCTGCGCGTCGGCCTCGACCACCACGGCGCCGGCGCCGTCCCCGAACAGCACGCAGGTCGCGCGATCTTCCATGTCGAGGATGCGCGAGAAGGTCTCGGCGCCGATCACGAGCACGCGCTGCGCGATGCCGGACAGGATCATCGCGTGGGCATTGGCCAGCGCGTAGACGAACCCCGCGCAGACCGCCTGCAGGTCATAGGCGAAGCCGCCCGTCATGTTGAGCGCCGCCTGCACCTTGGTGGCGGTGGAGGGAAAGGTCAGGTCCGGGGTCGAGGTGGCGACCACGATACCGTCGATGTCCGCGGCGGTCAGGCCGGCATCGGCCAGGGCAGCCTCGGCCGCCCTGAGCGCGAGGTCCGAGGTGTTCTCGTCCTCGGCGGCAAAGTGACGCCGTTCGATGCCGGTCCGGGCCCGGATCCATTCGTCGCTGGTGTCCAGCGTCTTCTCGAAGTCGCTGTTGGGAACCACCCGCGCCGGCAGATAGTGCCCGACCCCCCGAACGACGGCTCGTGTTTTGGTCATTCTTGCGAACCGCTCTGAGTGCTGTCGTGGGCGGCATCTTTACGCGGCAGACTCCCGGATGCAACCCGTGCCGCGAGCCGCTCGGTGAAGCCCGTCTGCGCCAGCTTGAAGGCCAGCTTTATGGCCGCAGAGACCCCGGTCTCGTCGGCGGCGCCATGGGATTTGATGACCGTGCCGTTGAGCCCCAGGAACACGCCGCCATTGACGCGGCGCGGGTCGATGCGTTTCTGCAGCCGGCGGAGAGAGGTCATCGCGAAAAGCGCCCCGATCCGCGACAGCGGCGTGTGGCGGAAGGCGTCGGCCAGGAAGGCGCGGATCAGCGTCGCCGTTCCTTCGCCGGTCTTGAGCGCGATGTTGCCGGTGAACCCGTCGGTCACGATCACGTCGACCCGGTCAGAGGGGATGTCGCCGCCCTCGACGAAACCGACGAAGTCGAAATCGTTCTCCGGCGCGGCGCGCGAGATCAGGTCGTGGGCCGTCTTCAGCTCGGCCCGTCCCTTGTGTTCCTCGGTGCCGACGTTGAGCAACCCGATTCGCGGCTGCTGCAGCCCGAGGCCGTTGCGCGCATAGGAGGCGCCCATCAGCGCGAACTGCAGCAGGTCTTCCTCGTCGGCGCGCACATCGGCGCCGACGTCCAGCATGACGTTGAAGCCGCCGGGATTGCGCGAGGGCCAGAGACAGGCGATGGCCGGGCGGTTGACGCCCGGCGCCTTCTTCAGGCGCACCATCGACAGCGCCATCAGCGCGCCGGTGTTGCCGCAGGACACGCAGACCGTGGCCTCGCCTTCCCGGACCGAGTCGATCGCCGACCACATCGAGGTGCCCTTGCCGTGCCGCATGACGTGGCTCGGCTTCTCGTCCATCGACACCGCGCGATTGGCATCGCGGATCTCGCAACGGTCGGTGAGGCCGCGCTTGGCGACGAGGCGCGCGAGTTCCTCGGCGGGGCCGTGCAGGATGAAGCGTATATCGGGATTCTTGGCCGCGGACTTGGCCATGCCCGCGACCACGGCGGCCGCGCCCAGGTCTCCGCCCATGGCGTCGACCGAGATCACGGTGCCCGGTTTTTGCTCGGTTCTGGTGGTGCTCTGTGCCGTCATGCGCGGATGCGCCCGAAGGCGCTTACGCCGCGTCTTCGTCGTCCAGATCCACATCCTCGACCACGGCAACGATCTCGCGATCGTCGTAATGGCCGCAGGACGCGCAGACGTGATGCGGGCGCTTGAGCTCACCGCAGTTCGAGCACTCGTTCGGATTCGCGGCAGTCAGCGCGTCATGGGCGCGACGCTGGTTCCGGCGCGACCGCGTGACTTTATTCTGTGGGACAGCCATGTCTCATCCTCGGTTTATGGGGCAGGGCCCCCTGAATTCTGGGCGTTCTGTCAGGACCGCACCCGGTGCGACACCGCTCTCGATCCTCAGTGCAAACGAGGCCGGGAACATACTCGGATCGGCCGAATTCGCAAGCCCCCTTTTCACGGGGCCTCCTTATTTCTTCTCGAGCTTCCTTTTCAAGTCCTCGAGACCCGCGAAGGGGCGGATCGCTTCGTCGGTGAGCGGTTCGGCGCCCTCGGGGGCGTAGACCTGCGCGCCATGTTCCGCCGCATCGGCGCGCGGGTAGAGCGGCATGGCCAGCGCCAGCGACTCGACCATCACCGCGCCGGGATCGATCACCGCGCCGAGCGGTTCGCGGGTTTCGTCCTCGGGCATCTCGGTCTCGCCGCCGTCGGGCAATGCCATGCCGGCGATGTAACGGCGCACCACTTTCTCGTCGATGCGTGTCGTCACCGGCTCCAGCGTGACGATGCAGGATTGGCGCACGGTCGCGCCGAGCTGGCCCTCGAGCACCCAGTCGCGCTTGCCCGCCGGGCGCAGCCGGCCGGCAAACCGCAGCTTGCGGATGTCGAGCGCCCCGAGCGCCTTGGCGATCCGCGCGCGGGCCTCGGCGTCGGGCGTGATCTCGAAAGGCGTCTCGCGGCGCTGCACGAGATCGGCGACCCGGATCGGGTGGCTGAAGGGAAACGACGCGTCGTCTCCGTTCTCGGGGGTCTCAGGCATTGGCCTCTCTTCGGGCGCCGCGCCGGGAACGCAGCGCATCTTCCTTGAACGTGGGGCCTCACTTCTGTAAGCGGATATAAAGGATTGGCAGGCAAGGCAAGGGGTCGGGCATGATCAGGCTTTCGACGACCGGACGGGCAATCGCCGTGGTCGTGGCGCTGACCGCGCTATCCGCCTGCAGTGCGCAATACCGCAATCACGGCTACACCCCGACCGACCGCGAACTGGCCGGCATCGAGGTCGGCGTGGACACGCGCGAGAGCGTCGCCGAAGAGATCGGGCGCCCGGTCTCGCGCGGGCTTCTGCAGGAGTCGGGCTGGTATTACGTCCAGAGCCGCGTGCGCCATTTCGCCTACCGCCCCCCCGAAGAGGTGGAGCGTGAGGTCGTCGCCATTTCCTTCGACGGATCGGACCGCGTCGCCAATATTGAGCGCTTCGGGCTCGAAGCGGGCCGGGTGGTGCCGCTGTCGCGCCGGGTGACCGACACCAATATCAGCGGGATCTCCCTGATCGAGCAGCTTCTGCGCAACTTCGGCCGGATCAATGTCGGAGAGGCGCTGGCAGGCGAGCGTTAACCGGCCGCCGGCTCGAAGCGAAGCGCGACGCCGTTCATGCAGTAACGCAGCCCGGTCGGCGCGGGCCCGTCCGGGAAGACGTGCCCCAGATGGGCCGCGCAGCGGGCGCAATGCACTTCCGTGCGCCGCATGAACCAGGAATTGTCCTCGCGCTCGCCCACGGCGGCCTCCGACAGCGGCCGGGTGAAAGAGGGCCAGCCGGTGCCCGAGTCGAACTTGTCCCCCGCATCGAAGAGCGCCGCCCCGCAGCAGATGCAGCGGAACGTGCCGGGCGCCTTCGGGAAATCGTCATGGGTGAAGGCGCGCTCGGTCGCGCCCTTGCGGGTGACCCGGTAGGCCAGCTCGGAGAGCTCTTCACGCCATTCGGCGTCCGACTTGACAACTTTCTCCGTCATCTGTGCAATTTCTCCTGTCAAATCCCTGTCACGCTCTTTGTGCAGGACTGCGCCCAAGGATAAAGCTAGGCCGGCGCGGGCGGCGCGCCAAGGGCAGCGTGGAGGTCAGGAGATATGCGGGCATTCTCAAGAGGACGGTACGCGGCGCGTTTCGCCAGCACGCCGGCCGATGTCGAGGCGGCGCAGCGGCTGCGCTATCGCAGCTTCATCGCGGGACGGGGTGCGGCCACGGACGGCGATCGCGCGGACGGGCTGGAACGGGACCGGTTCGACGATCGCTGCACCCACGTGCTGGTCGAGGACACGCGCAGCGGCCGGCTCGTCTGCTGCTTCCGGCTGCTGCATCTCGCGCGCGGGGCCGAGATCGCAGAGAGCTACGCCGCCCAGTATTACGAGCTGTCGCGCCTCGCCGCCTTCGACGGGCCGATGGTCGAGATGGGCCGCTTCTGCATCGACCCGGACGTGCGCGATCCGGACGTGCTGCGCGTGGCCTGGGCGGCGATGACCCGCTACGTCGACGAGCGGGGCGTGGAGATGCTCTTCGGCTGCTCGTCGTTCCAGGGCACCGAGGCCGAGGCCTACATGGACGCCTTCGCGCTGCTCAAGGATCGCCACCTTGCGCCCAAGCGCTGGCTGCCGCGGGTCAAGGCGCCGGCGGTGTTCCAGTTCGCGCGGCGGCTGCGGCTGCGCAAGCCGGACCTGAAACTGGCCATGCAGAAAATGCCGCCCCTGCTGCGCACCTATCTCGTGATGGGCGGCTGGGTGTCGGACCACGCCGTGGTCGACCGCGACCTGAACACGCTGCACGTCTTCACCGGGCTCGAGATCCGCGCGATCCCGCCGACGCGTGCGCGGCTCTTGCGCGCGACTGCGGGATAGACGCCCCCCGCGGGGCCGCGCCGGTCAGCCGCCGGTATGGCTCATATGGCGTGACATCTGGCCCCCGACCCGCTGGCGCGAATAATCGAAGTCGTGCCCTCTGGGCTTGCGCGCGATGGCGGCGCGGATCGCCTCGACGAGTGGCGCGTCATCCTCGGGATGGGCGCGCAGGGGCGCGCGAAGATCGGCCATGTCCTCCTGGCCGAGACACATGTAGAGTTCGCCCGTGCAGGTCAGCCGCACGCGGTTGCAGCTCTCGCAGAAATTATGGGTGAGCGGCGTGATGAAGCCGATCTTCTGCCCGGTCTCGGCAAGCCGCACATAGCGGGCGGGGCCGCCGGTGTTCTCGGCCAGGTCGATGGTGGTGAAGCGCTCTTCGAGGCGGGCGCGAAGATCCCTGAGCGGCCAGTACTGGTCGAGCCGATCCTCGTTGCCGAGATCGCCCATGGGCATCACCTCGATGAAGGTCAGGTCCATGCCCCGCCCGGCGCACCAGTCCACGAGGGTGAACAACTCGTCCTCGTTGAAACCCTTGAGCGCGACGGTGTTGATCTTGACGCGCATCCCCGCTTCCTGCGCGGCCTCGATCCCGTCCAGCACCTGAGGCAGGCGTCCCCAGCGGGTGATGTCGGCGAATTTCTTCTCGTCGAGCGTGTCGAGCGAGATGTTGACCCGCTTGACCCCGAGGGCCGCGAGATCCTGCGCGAAGCGGCGCAGCTGCGATCCGTTGGTGGTCAGCGTCAGTTCCCGCAGCGCGCCCGAGTCCAGATGGCGGGCCATCGACTCGAAGAACGTCATGATGCCGCGACGGACCAGCGGCTCGCCCCCGGTGATCCGCAGCTTCTCGACCCCGAGACCGACGAAGGCCGAGCACATGCGGTCGAGCTCTTCCAGCGTCAGGAGTTCCTTCTTGGGCAGGAACGTCATGTTTTCCGCCATGCAATACACGCAGCGGAAATCGCAGCGGTCGGTGACGGAAACCCGCAGGTAATTGATCGGGCGGGCAAACGGGTCGATGAGCGGTGCCTGGGTCATGGCGGCAATCTAGGCGCGGTTCGGGTCCGGGGCAAGGCGCGAGAGATGCGTTGCGAGGCGCGGGGGCAGCGCCTAGGCTGCGGATCATGAGACATGTGTCCTGGATCGGGCCGGCGGCGCTGATGGTGCTGGCCGGCTGTGCCTGGCAGGCGGCCCCGCCGCCTGACGCCGCGTCGTCCCCGCAGGACGTTGCGGTCGAAACCCCGGATGACGGCACGGCGCGGCCCGCGCCCCGGCCGGCAGCGCCCGACGGGGTGCTTGGGCGCACGGTGGCCTCGCTCGGCGATGTTGGGGAGCCCGGGCTCTGGCTGAAGACGCCCCTCGTCGGCAGCGAACGGCCGGGCCGCGTGGAAAGGATCGGCACCGGCGATGCCGTCTCGGTGACCCTGCGCCCGCTGGCCGAGGGCGGCGGCGGACAGCTTTCGCTGCAGGCGATGCAGGCGCTCGGCTTGCCGCTGACGGCGCTGCCCGAAGTGATCGTCTACGCGGAATGAGCGCGCCCGGGCAGCGGCTGATCCCGGCCCTTGGCGACTGGGACGCGATGCGGGAGACCTTTCGCTGGCCGCGGCCCGCGCGGTTCAGCATCGCCGATGCCTGTTGCGAGGACTGGGCCGCGGTTGCGCCCGACCGGGTCGCCGTCATCCAGGTCACCGAGAGCGGCGCGCGCCGGGCGCTGACCTATGGCGGGCTGTCGGACCAGTCGAACCGGCTGGCGCACGCGCTGGCCGCCCGCGGCATCGGGCGGGGTGACCGGGTCGGCGTGCTGCTCGCGCAGGCCCCCGAGGTGCTGGTCACCCATATGGCGGCCTACAAGCTCGGCGCGATCGTCCTGCCGCTTTTCACCCTGTTCGGCGCGGACGCGCTGCGCTACCGGCTTGCCGACAGCGGGGCGGCAGCGGTCATCACCGATGCCGCGAACCTGGACAAGCTCATGGCGGTGCGCGGCGATCTGCCGGGGCTCTCGACCGTCATCTCGCTCGACGGGGCCGGGGACGAGGCGCTCGGCTGGCAGGACCTTCTGGCCGCGGCCTCCGGGGCCCCGGTGCGGGCCGAGACCACGCCGGACGACCCGGCGGTGCTGATCTACACATCCGGCACCACCGGGCCGCCCAAGGGCGCGCTGCATGCACATCGCTTCCTGCTGGGGCACCTGCCGTCGATAGAACTGCATCACGAGGGCTTCCCCCAGCCCGGGGATTGCGGCTGGACCCCGGCGGACTGGGCGTGGATCGGCGGGCTCATGGACATGGCGATGCCATGTCTCTACTACGGCGTGCCGCTGGTGGCCCATCGCATGGCGAAGTTCGACCCGGCCGCGGCCTGGGCGCTGATCCGGCGCGAAAAGATCCGCAACCTGTTCCTGCCGCCCACCGCGCTGAAGCTGATGCGCGCGGCGCCGGTGCCCGAAGGCGTCGGTATCCGCACGATCGGATCGGGCGGCGAGTCGCTCGGCGCCGAGATGCTGGACTGGGCGCAGGGAACGCTGGGCGTCGGCATCAACGAGTTCTACGGGCAGACCGAATGCAATCTCGTGCTGGCCAGCTGCCACGGCACGATGGAGGTTCGGCCGGGATCGATGGGCAAGCCGGTGCCGGGCCATGACGTCGCGATCATCGACGACGCCGGGCGCGTGCTGGCGCCGGGCGAGACCGGCGAGATCGCGGTGCGCCGGCCGAACCCGGCGATGTTTCTCGGCTACTGGAACCAGCCCGAGAAGACGGCAGAGAAATTCGTCGGCGACTGGATGCGCACGGGCGACATGGGCATCTGCGACGCGGACGGGTATTTCACCTTCGTCGCCCGCGACGATGACGTGATCACCTCGGCCGGCTACCGAATCGGGCCGGGCGAGATCGAAAGCTGTCTCGCCGCGCACCCCGACGTCGTGATGGCCGCGGCGGTGGGGGTCCCCGACCCGGTGCGGACGGAAGTCGTGCAGGCCTTCGTGGTGCTGCGCGAGGGGGCACGGGCCGAGGGGCTGGAACCGGCGCTGATAGACCGGGTGCGCAGCCGGGTCTCGCCCCATGTCGCCCCGCGCCGCGTCTACGTCATCGACGAGATGCCGATGACGGCGACCGGCAAGATCATGCGCCGTGCGCTGCGCATGAAAGCCGTTTCCGAAGAATAGCCTGCGGGCCGGTCTTCACTCGACGGTCACGGACTTGGCGAGGTTGCGCGGCTGGTCGACATCCGTGCCCTTGTTCACCGCCGCGTGGTAGGCCAGCAGCTGGGCCGGCAGCGCGTAAAGCATCGGCGCGAAGACCGGGTCCGTCTCGGGCAGGGTGATCGCGCGCCAGACGCCGTCGCCGGCCTCCGTGACGCCGGCGGCGTCCGAGATCAGCAGCACCTTGCCCTTGCGCGCCATGACCTCCTGCATGTTCGAGACCGTCTTGTCGAACAGCGCGTCGCGCGGCGCGAAAACCACCACCGGCACCTTCTTGTCGATCAACGCGATGGGGCCGTGCTTCAGTTCGCCCGATGCATAACCTTCGGCGTGTATATAGCTGATTTCCTTTAGCTTAAGGGCGCCCTCAAGGGCGATCGGAAACATCGGGCCACGCCCGAGGAACAGCACGTCATGGGCCTCGGAGACGCGGATCGCGGCCTGGCGGATCGTCTCTTCCTGGGCGAGCGCGGCATTCATCTGGCCCGGCACACGCCGCAGCGAGTCGACGAGTGCCTGGTGCCGCTCGGGGGTCAGATGGCCCCGGTCGGTGCCGGCGCGCAGCGCCAGCGCCGCCAGCACCGCGAGCTGGCAGGTGAACGCCTTGGTCGAGGCGACGCCGATCTCGGTCCCGGCCAGGATCGGCAGGGCCAGGTCGCTTTCCCGCGCGATGGTCGACGTGGTGACGTTGACGACCGAGACCACCGCCGCCACCTTCCCGCGCACATGGCGCAGCGCGGCCAGCGTGTCGGCGGTTTCGCCGGACTGGCTGACGAAGACGGCGATGGATTTCGACGAGAGCGGGGGTTCGCGGTAGCGATACTCCGAGGCGATATCGATATCCGCCGGCAGGCCCGCGATCTGCTCGAACCAGTATTTCGCCACCGCGCAGGCGTAAAAGGCCGTGCCGCAGGCCACCAGGGTGATCCGGTCCGCCCCGGCAAAGTCGAGATCGCCCTCGGGCAGACGGATATCGGTGCCTTCGCCCGAGAGGTAATGGGCGATGGCGTTACCCACCACGGTCGGCTGCTCGTGGATTTCCTTTTCCATGTAATGGCGGTAGCGGCCCTTTTCCGCCGCCGAGAGGTCGAGGTGAATGACCTGCATCTCGCGCGCGACCGGATGGCCGTCGAAATCCAGGATCTCGGCCCCGGCCCGGGTGATGATGGCCCAGTCGCCTTCCTCGAGATAGGTGATGCGGTCCGTCATGGGCGCCAGCGCCAGCGCGTCGGATCCCACGAACATCTCGCCGTCGCCATGCCCGATGGCCAGCGGCGATCCCTTGCGCGCCGCGATCAGCAGATCCTCCTCGCCTTCGAAGAGAAAGACCAGCGCGAAGGCGCCTTCGAGCGCGCGGATCGTCTCGGCGGCGGCGTCGCGCACCGGCAGGCCGTCCTCGATATGCGCGCGCATCAGGATCGCGACGGTTTCGGTATCGGTCTCGGTTTCGAAGCTGTAGCCCCGGGCTTCGAGATCGCTGCGCAGGCTGCGGAAATTCTCGATGATCCCGTTATGGACCACCGCCACCGGACCCGAGACATGGGGATGCGCGTTGGTCGTGCTCGGGGCGCCGTGCGTGGCCCAGCGTGTATGGCCGATCCCGGCCCGCCCCCGCAGGGGCTCGTGCACCAGCGCATCCGAGAGATTGACCAGCTTTCCCATGGCGCGACGCCGGTCCAGGTGACCCGCCTGGACCGTTGCGATGCCGGCACTGTCATAGCCGCGGTATTCCAGCCGTTTCAGCCCGTCCAGCAGCATCGGCGCCGCTTCGTGATTGCCCAGAACGCCTACGATCCCGCACATGGTGTCACCCTTTCCTCAATTCGTCTTCCGGGCCTTGATGGCGCGCAGCCGCTCGATGAGGCGGATGCCGAGGCCCGGTTTGTTGCTTTGCTTGCCGCGGGCGATGGCGAGCGCGCCGTCGGGCACGTCCTCGGTGATCACCGACCCTGACCCGGTCATCGCCCGCGCGCCGATATTGACGGGGGCAACCAGCATCGTGCTCGACCCGATGAAGGCGTCCGCGCCGATCTCGGTGCGATGCTTCATCACCCCGTCATAGTTGCAGGTGATGGTGCCCGCCCCGATATTGCTGCGCGCGCCCACATGGGCATCGCCGATATAGGTCAGGTGGTTGACCTTCGCACCGTCGTCGATCACGGCGTTCTTGACCTCGACGAAGTTCCCGACATGCACGTCGTTGGCCAGTTCCGCGCCCGGGCGCAGCCGGGCGAAGGGGCCGACGGTCGCGCCGTGGCTGACATGGCAGCCCTCGAGATGGCAGAAGCCCCGGATCTCGGCGCCGGACTCGACCGTGACGCCGGGGCCGAAGATCACGTTCGGCCCGATGACCGTGTCCCGGCCGATCACCGTGTCATGGGCGAAGAACACGGTCTCGGGCGCGGTGAGCGTGACGCCGCCGGCCATCGCCTCGGTCCGCGCGCGGTCCTGGAAGACGGCCTCGGCACGGGCCAGGTCGGCGCGGGTGTTGACGCCCAGCGTCTCGGCCTCGTCACACCGGATCGCCGTGCAGGAGAGGCCCCGCGCATTGGCCAGCCCCACAATGTCGGTGAGGTAATACTCACCCGCGGCATTGTCGTTGCCGATGGCGCCGACAAGCGTGGACAGGGTTTCGGCGCTTGCACAGATCACGCCGGAATTACAGAACTTTATCGCCCGCTCTTCATCCGTTGCATCCTTCGCCTCGACGATGTGGGCCAGCCGGTCGCCATCCATCACCAGCCGCCCGTACCGGCCCGGTTCGGCGGCTTCGAAGCCGAGGACGACGACGTCGTGCCCGGCCTGCCGCGCCTCGCGCATCGCCGCGAGCGTCTCGGGGCGGATGAAGGGCGTGTCCCCGAAGAGCACGACAGCGTCGCCGGCGAATCCCGACAGGGTCGGCATCGCCTGGGCCACGGCGTGGCCGGTGCCGAGCTGTTCTTCCTGGGTGACGGTGATCGCCTCGGGATCATGGGCGCGGGCGGCATCGGCGACCGCGGCGCCGCCATGCCCGGCCACCACCACGGTCCGCGCGGCCTCGAGCGCGCGGCCGGCCTCCATCGCGTGGACGAGCAGCGGCGCGCCCGCGAGCCTGTGCAGGACCTTCGGCGTATCGGAGAGCATTCTCGTGCCCTGGCCCGCGGCCAGGATAATCAGCGCTGTCGGCATGTGTTGTGTCTTCAATTTCCTTTCCGCCCCTTTTATCTGGTGTCGGACCCGGCGCAAGGCCGGGGCGGCGCGGGGCCGCATCAAGATTGTTTACGGCGGATTACAGCCTCGGCGGCTTCCCGCCGAGGAAAGGGGCGCCATGCGCACGGTGATCTTCGACCTGGACGGCACGCTCGCGGATACGAGCGGCGATCTGATCGCGGCGGCGAATGCCTGTTTCCGCGACATGGGCCAGGACGGCCTGCTGGACCCGGCGCGCGACCGGCTGACGGCGTTCCGCGGCGGGCGCGCGATGCTGCGGCTGGGCCTGGAGCGCCGCGGCCTGCCATGGTCAGAGGCCGACGTGGATGCCGCCTATCCGCGCCTGCTCGAGGCCTACGAAGCCGATATCGACCGGCACACGCGGCTCTATCCCGGCGCGCTCGCCGCGGTGGAGGGGTTGGCGACGGCCGGCTACCGGGTCGGCATATGCACCAACAAGCCCGCCGCGCTGGCCGAGCTTCTGCTCGATCGGCTGGGGGTGCGGGACCGCTTCGCGTCGATGATCGGGGCTGACACGCTGCCGGTGCGCAAGCCCGACCCGGCACCCTACATGGCGGCCGTGGAACGGGCCGGGGGGGCGGTCGCAAGCTCGCTTCTGGTGGGCGATACCGAGACCGACCGCGAAACGGCGCGCGCGGCCGGCGTGCCCTGCATCCTCGTCGCGTTCGGCCCCGAGGGCCCGGGACTCGCGCGGCTCGACCCGGAGGCGTTGCTCGCGCATTACGACGATCTCGGCCGGGTGGTCGCGGGGCTGATCGGCTAAGGCGCTTGGCCCTTGACCGCCGGGCGGGGCGGGCGCAGTCTTTGCCCGCCGGCGAGGAGCACAACGCCCATGACAGACAGCTTCGAGGGGAATTTCACCCAGCAGGAGCCGATCCCCGAAGAGGCGATCGACGCCGCGCTCGGCGTGCTGCGCTCTGGCCGGCTGCACCGCTACAACACCGATCCCGGCGAGATCGGCGAGACCGCGCAGCTCGAGCTTGATTTCGCGGCGATGACCGGCGCGCGCTACTGCCTCGCGGTGACCTCGGGCGGCTACGCGCTCGCCACCGCGCTCAGGGCGCTTGGGGTCGGCCCCGGAGACCGGGTGCTGACGAACGCCTTCACCCTGGCGCCGGTGCCCGGCGCCATCGCCAGCGTCGGCGCGACACCGGTCCTCGTGGAGGTCACCGAGGATCTGGTGATCGACCTTGACGACCTGGCGGCGAAGATCCCGGCCAGCGGCGCGCGTATCCTGATGCTGAGCCACATGCGCGGGCATATCTGCGACATGGACCGGCTGATGGCGGTCTGCGACGCCGCCGGGGTCACGGTGGTCGAGGATTGCGCGCACACCATGGGCGCGGCCTGGAACGGGGTGCCGTCCGGGCGGCACGGGCGGCTCGGCTGTTTCTCGACCCAGACCTACAAGCACGTCAATTCCGGCGAGGGCGGCCTGATCGTCAGCGACGACGCCGCGGTCATGGCGCGGGCCACGATCCTGTCCGGCAGCTACATGTTCTATGGCCGCCATCCCGCCGGGCCGCCGGAGGAGACCTTCGAGACCATACGGCTGGAGACGCCCAATTGCTCGGGGCGGATGGACAACCTGCGCGCCGCGATCCTGCGCCCGCAGCTCGCGAGGCTGGACGATCAGGTCACGGCCTGGACCGCCCGCTACCGCGCGGTGGAGGAGGGGCTCGCCGGCGTGCCGGGCCTGGCGCTGGTGCCGCGCCCCGCCGCCGAGCGGTTCGTCGGCTCGTCGATCCAGTTCCGGCTGCCGGGCTGGGCGCCGGCACGGATCGGGGCGCTGCTGGCGGCCGCCGCGGCGCGGGGGGTGGCGCTGAAGTGGTTCGGGGCGGAGACGCCGCAGGGCTATACGTCGCGCCATGACAGCTGGCGTTATGCGCCGGCGCAGGATCTGCCGCGAACGGACGCGGTGCTGGCGACGCTGCTGGACATGCGGCTACCGCTGACCTTCAGCCTGGAGGATTGCCGGCTGATCGCCCGGATCCTGCGCGAGGAGATCGCCCGCGCCGGCGCACGCCCGGCGGCCGAGTAACGCGCTGCGCGCGGATCCATGCCTCCGGCGGGGATATTTCCGCCACTTGGAGAGGGGGCGCGCGCCGCGGCGGACGCGGTGGCGCTTGACCGGCGGGGCGCGAGTCGGATAGAAATGAACACATGTTCAATTAAGGGAGGCGCGGTCCATGTTCACCGCCACGATGAATTTCGCGCTCGGCGAGGAGGTCGAGGCACTGCGCGACATGGTGCATCGCTGGGCGCAGGAGCGCGTCAAGCCCATGGCGGCAGAGATTGACAGCTCCAACGCCTTTCCCAACGCGCTCTGGAAGGAGATGGGGGATCTCGGCCTGCTCGGAATCACCGTCGACGAGGCCTATGGCGGGGCCGGCATGGGGTACCTGGCGCATGTGGTCGCGGTCGAGGAGATCGCCCGCGCCTCTGCCTCGGTGAGCCTGTCCTACGGGGCGCATTCGAACCTCTGCGTGAACCAGATCAAGCTGAACGGCACCGAGGCGCAGAAAGAGAAATACCTGCCCGGGCTGATCTCGGGCGACCATGTAGGCGCGCTCGCCATGTCGGAGGCCGGGGCGGGATCCGACGTGGTGTCGATGAAGCTGCGGGCCGAGAAGAAGAACGGCTATTACACGCTGAACGGCACCAAGTACTGGATCACCAACGGCCCGGACGCCGACACGCTGGTCGTCTATGCCAAGACCGATCCCGAGGCCGGGTCCAAGGGCATCACCGCCTTTATCGTCGAGAAGTCCATGACCGGTTTCTCGACCAGTCCGCATTTCGACAAGCTCGGCATGCGCGGATCGAACACCGCCGAGCTGGTCTTCGACGACGTGGAAGTGCCCTTCGAGAACGTGCTGGGCGCGGAGGGCCGGGGCGTGCGCGTCTTGATGTCCGGGCTCGACTACGAACGGGTGGTGCTGGCCGGGATCGGCACCGGCATCATGGCCGCCTGTCTCGACGAGATCATGCCCTACATGGCCGAGCGCAAGCAGTTCGGCCAGCCGGTGGGCAGCTTCCAGCTGATGCAGGGCAAGATCGCCGACATGTACACGGCGATGAACACGGCCCGCGCCTATGTCTACGCGGTCGCCCAGGCCTGTGACCGGGGCGAGGTGACCCGCCAGGACGCGGCCGCCTGCGTGCTTTATGCATCGGAGGAGGCGATGAAGCAGGCCCACCAGGCGGTGCAGGCGATGGGGGGGGCGGGCTTCCTGTCGGACACGCCGGTCAGCCGGATCTTCCGCGACGCCAAGCTGATGGAGATCGGCGCCGGCACCAGCGAGATCCGCCGCATGCTGATCGGGCGCGAACTGATGGGAGCGATGGGGTGACGCGCGCCCCGCGGAGAGGCTGATGGAGCTGCTGGAACCCACCGGGGACGGCTTCCTGCACGCCCAGTTGCCGGAACTCGTCTCGGTCCTGGAATGGGTCGCGGCGGGGATCGACCTGCTGGCGATCGGCGTGCTGCTGATCGGGGCGGTGCGCTTCGTCGTCGATCTCTTCCAGGCCGAGCGCGCCGGCGCGGATCGCCTGCACCAGCTCGAACTCGCGCGGGTCGAGCTGGGGCGCTACATCCTTGCCGGGCTCGAACTCTTCATCGTCACCGACATCATCAAGACCGCGCTCTCGCTGGCCATGGCCGACCTGATCTTCCTCGGTCTGCTGGTCGGGATCCGCGCGGTCACCTCGTATTTCCTCACCCAGGAGATTCGCGAAATCCGCGAAAAGGGGGACAAGTGAAACTCAACTCCGCGGCGCTGCCGTCATCCGAGGCCTTCCAGGCCAACCGCACCGCCCACGCGGCGCTGCTGGCCGAGATCCGCGATGCCGCCGAGGCCGCGGCGGCCGGCGGTGGCGAGAAGGCCCGCCAGCGCCATCTCGACCGGGGCAAGATGCTGCCGCGTGAACGGGTCGCGAACCTGCTCGACCCGGGGTCGCCCTTCCTCGAGATCGGGGCGACGGCGGCGCATGGCATGTATGACGGCGCGGCGCCCGGTGCGGGCGTGATCGCCGGGGTCGGGCGCATCCACGGCCAGGAGGTGATGGTCGTCTGCAACGACGCGACCGTGAAGGGCGGCACCTATTACCCGATGACGGTCAAGAAGCATCTCCGCGCCCAGGAGATCGCCGAGGAATGCCATCTGCCCTGCGTCTACCTGGTCGATTCGGGCGGCGCCAACCTGCCCAACCAGGACGAGGTCTTTCCCGACCGCGATCATTTCGGGCGGATTTTCTACAACCAGGCCCGGATGAGCGCCAAGGACATCCCGCAGATCGCGGTGGTAATGGGCTCCTGCACGGCGGGCGGTGCCTATGTGCCGGCCATGTCCGACGTGACGATCATCGTCAAGGAGCAGGGCACGATCTTCCTGGCGGGTCCGCCGCTGGTGAAGGCCGCGACCGGCGAGGTGGTCACGGCCGAGGATCTCGGGGGCGGCGACGTGCACACGCGGCTCTCGGGCGTCGCGGACTACCTGGCAGAGGACGACGCCCATGCGCTGGCGCTGGCGCGGCGCGCGGTCGAGAGCCTGAACCGCGCCAGGCCCGCGAGCGTGCAATGGCAGACGCCCGAGGCCCCGGCCTACGATCCCGACGAGATCCTCGGCGTGGTCCCGGCCGACCTGCGCACGCCCTACGACATCCGCGAGGTGATCGCGCGCGTGGTGGACGGCTCGCGCTTCGACGAGTTCAAGCCGCGCTACGGCGAGACGCTGGTCACCGGCTTCGCCCATGTCATGGGCTGCCCCGTGGGGATCGTGGCCAATAACGGCGTGCTGTTCAGCGAGGCGGCGCAGAAGGGCGCGCATTTCGTCGAGCTATGCTCGCAGCGGCAGGTCCCGCTGGTGTTCCTGCAGAACATCACCGGCTTCATGGTGGGCCGGAAATACGAGAACGAGGGCATCGCGCGCCACGGCGCAAAGATGGTGACGGCGGTGGCGACGACCGGCGTGCCCAAGATCACGATGATCGTCGGCGGATCCTTCGGGGCCGGGAATTACGGCATGGCGGGGCGCGCCTACCAGCCGCGCTTCCTCTGGAGCTGGCCCAACAGCCGGATCAGCGTCATGGGGGGCGAGCAGGCCGCGGGCGTTCTGGCCACCGTCAAGCGCGACGCGATCGAACGGGGTGGCGGCAGCTGGTCTGACGAGGACGAGGCCGCGTTCAAACGCCCCACCATCGAGATGTTCGAGCGCCAGTCGCACCCGCTCTATGCCGCGGCACGTCTCTGGGACGATGGGATCCTGGACCCGCGGCGATCGCGCGAGGTGCTGGGGCTCTCGCTCTCGGCGGCGCTGAACGCACCCATCGGCGAGACGCGCTTCGGCGTGTTTCGGATGTGAGGCTCCCGATGACCGAGCCGGGCGGCATGCCGCCATCCGACGACGCGGGGACGCTCGGGCCGGCCCCGACGCCCGGCGCAGCGACAAGAACGGAGACACTGGCATGTTCCGCCGCATCCTGATCGCCAATCGCGGCGAGATCGCCTGCCGCATCATCGAGACCTGCCGCCGGATGGGGGTGGAGGCCGTCGCCGTCTACTCTGACGCCGATGCCGGCGCGCGCCACGTCGCCATGGCCGACGCGGCCGTCCATATCGGCGGCGCCGCCCCGGCCGAGAGCTACCTGAAAGGGGACGTCATCGTGCAGGCGGCGCTGGACAGCGGGGCCGAGGCGATCCATCCGGGCTATGGCTTCCTGTCGGAGAACCCGGATTTCGTCACGGCGGTGGAGGCCGCCGGGCTGGCCTTCATCGGCCCGCCGGCCGCGGCGATCCGGTCCATGGGGCTGAAGGATGCCGCCAAGAAACTGATGGAAGAGGCGGGCGTCCCTGTCGTGCCGGGCTATCACGGCGACAACCAGGACCCCGAGCACCTTGCGGGCGCGGCCGACGCGATCGGCTACCCGGTTCTCATCAAGGCGGTCGCGGGCGGTGGCGGCAAGGGGATGCGCAAGGTCACGGCGCCGGGCGATTTCGCCGACGCGCTGGAAAGCGCGCGGGGCGAGGCGCGCACGGCCTTCGGCAACGACGCCGTGCTGATCGAGAAATTCGTCGAGAAGCCCCGCCATATCGAGGTGCAGGTCTTCGGCGACGGGACGGATGCCGTCCATCTGTTCGAGCGGGACTGCTCGCTCCAGCGGCGTCATCAGAAGGTGATCGAGGAGGCGCCCGCGCCCGGCATGACCGACGAGATGCGCGCCGCGATGGGCGAGGCCGCCGTCCGCGCGGCCAGGGCGATCGGCTATCGCGGGGCCGGGACGGTGGAATTCATCGTCGATGCCTCCGACGGGCTCAGGCCCGACCGCTTCTGGTTCATGGAAATGAACACCCGGCTCCAGGTCGAGCACCCGGTGACCGAGGCGATCACCGGCGTGGACCTGGTGGAATGGCAGTTGCGCGTCGCGGCCGGTGCGCCGCTGCCCGCCCGCCAGCGCGATCTCTCCATCACCGGGCACGCCTTCGAGGCCCGGCTCTACGCCGAGGACGTGCCGGCAGGATTCCTGCCGGCGACGGGCCGGCTCGATCACCTGGAATTCCCGCCCGGGGTGCGCGCCGACAGCGGCGTGCGGACGGGCGACGAGATCAGCCCGTTCTACGACCCGATGATCGCCAAGCTGATCGTTCACGGCCCGACCCGCGCCGTCGCCTTGCAGCGGCTTTCGCGGGCGTTGGCCGAGACCGAGGTCGCGGGCAGCGTGACCAACCTGGCCTTCCTCGGCGCGCTGGCACGCCATGCGGGCTTTGCCGCCGGCGACGTCGATACCGGGCTGATCGACCGGGATCTCGACATGCTGGTCGCGGCGCCGGCGCCAAGCCCGGCCATCCGGGCGCTGGCGGCGCTGGGCGCGGCCGGCCTGGACGGCGCGCCCACGCACTGGGCCGAGGGCTTCACCCAGTGGGCGCCGCTCTGCCGGACGGTGCTGCTGGACGAGGCGGGCACCGACCTGGCCGCGCGCATCACCGCGCGGGGCGCGGGCCGCTTCGAGGTGGAGATCGGCGCAACCACCGTGACCTGCGAAAGACGGGCGCCGGGCTGGTGGGTGGACGGTGCCCCGGCGCGGGCCAGGATCCGGCGTATCGGCGACGGGGTGCATGTCTTCGCGGGGCACGGGTTCTCGTTCCGCGCCGTCGATCCGCTCGAACGCGCCGAGGCCGACGCCGCCGCGACCGACGTGGTCGAGGCGCCGATGCCCGGCATGGTCAAGGCGGTCTTCGTGGAACCGGGGCAGGCCGTCGCGAAGGGGGCGCGGCTCGCCATTCTCGAGGCGATGAAGATGGAACATACCCTCACCGCCGGGCATGATGCCAGCGTGGCCGAGATTCTCGTGCCTGCCGGCACCCAGGTCGCGGCCGGCGACGCGCTGATCCGCTTTGCCGCCGAAGAGGAGGGAACATGACCATCCGTCTGCACCACGTCGCCCAGGCCCGGTCGTTCCGGACGCTCTGGCTGATGCACGAGATGGGACTCGATTTCGAGATCCGGCGCCACAGCTTCTTCGACAAGTCGCTCAGGAACCCCGACTACCTGGCGCTCTCGCCGGCGGGGCGCGTGCCCGCGCTGGAGATCGACGGGCGCGTGATGTTCGAGTCGGGCGCGATCACCGAATACCTGGTCGAAACCCGGCCCGAGGCCGGGCTCGGCCGGCTGCCGCCCGACGCCGAGCGGCTGGAATGGCTCGAATGGCTGCATTTCGCGGAAACCATCGGCCAGCATCTCGCCAACCTGACCCAGCAGCATATCGCGCTGCGCGAGGACTGGATGCGTTCACCTACCGTCATGCGGCTCGAGGCCAGGCGGCTCGAGAAAGTGCTCGAGGTGGTCGAACGCGTCGTCGCCCGCCACGACTGGCTGTTGCCCTCGGGCTTCTCGGCGGTCGATACCAATCTGGGCTACAGCGTGGACATCGCCCGGCGCTTCGTGCCGCTGGGGCTCTTGCCGAACGTCGCCGCCTATCTCGACCGCTGCAAGGCGCGCCCGGCCTTCCGGGCGGCCGCGGCCGAGGATGGCCCGGCCGAGATCTACACGCAGGATTTCTACGAGGCCCCGGCCGATGGCTGAGCATGTCGAGATCTTCGAGGTCGGCCCCCGCGACGGGTTGCAGAACGAGACCCGGATCATCCCCGCCGCCGAGAAGATCGCGCTGATCGACGCGCTTTCGGCCTGCGGGTTCCGCCGGATCGAGGCGGCGAGCTTCGTCAGCCCGAAATGGGTGCCGCAGATGGCCGACGGCGCCGCGGTCATGGCCGGTATCTGGCGCGCGCCGGGGGTGCGCTACGCGGCGCTGACGCCCAACATGAAGGGCTACGAGCGTGCCCGCGAAGCCCGCGCCGACGAGGTGGCGATCTTCGGATCCGCCTCGGAAGGGTTCTCCCGGGCCAATATCAACGCCACCATCGCCGAGAGCCTCGAGCGGTTCCGCCCGGTGGCCGCGGCCGCCCGCGACGCGGGCGTGCCGGTGCGCGGCTACGTCTCCTGCGTGACGGACTGCCCCTATGACGGGCCGACGGAACCGGGGCAGGTGGCGCGGGTCGCGGCCGCGTTGCGCGACATGGGATGCTACGAGATCAGCCTCGGCGATACGATCGGACAGGGCACGCCGGGCCGGATCGACGCGATGCTCGACGCGGTCCTGCAGGAGCTGCCGGCGGATCGGCTGGCGGGCCATTACCATGACACGGCGGGCCGGGCGCTGGAGAATATCGAGGCATCGCTCGTGCGCGGGCTGCGGGTGTTCGATGCCGCCATCGGCGGGCTCGGCGGGTGTCCCTATGCCAGGGGTGCGACCGGCAACGTGGCGACCGAGGCCGTGCACGATCTGCTGGCGCGGCTGGGCTACGAAACCGGGCTCGACCGCGACCGGCTGCTCAACGCGGCCGGGATGGCGCGGCGGATGCGCCAGGGCTGACGCAGCCGGAAGGAGGATCCATGGACGACGCGACCGTAAGACTGGACACCGACGCGCGCGGCGTCGCAACGCTGACGCTGGACCGGGCCGAGAAGCACAATGCCATGTCCGGGCAGATGATCGGCGAATTGACCGACATGGCGGCCCGGATCGCCCGGACGGACTCGATTCGCGTCGTGGTTCTGGCCGCCGAGGGACGCAGTTTCTGTGCCGGGGGCGATCTGGGCTGGATGCGCGACCAGATGGACGCCGATGCCGAAACCCGCCGGGCCGAGGCGACCCGGCTGGCGCGGATGCTCCAGGCGCTGAACACGCTGCCCCAGCCGCTGATCGGGCGGGTGCAGGGCAACGCCTTCGGCGGCGGGGTGGGGCTGATGTCGGTCTGCGATGTGGTCGTCGGGGCGGCCGGCGCCAAGTTCGGCCTGACCGAGACCCGGCTGGGCCTGATCCCGGCGACGATCTCGCCCTATGTCCTTGCCCGCATGGGCGAGGCGCGCGCGCGCCGGGTCTTCATGTCGGCCCGCGTCTTCGGCGCGGACGAGGCGCGCGACTTGGGCCTGATCGCGCGGGTGGTCGAGAACGGCCAGCTCGACGGGGCGGTCGAGGCCGAGGTCGCCCCCTATCTCGACTGTGCGCCGGGGGCGGTGGCCGATGCCAAGCGGCTGGCCCGGATGCTGGGGCCGCGGATCGACGAGGCGGTCATCGCCGAGACGGTGGAGCTGCTCGTCCGGCGCTGGGAAGGCGCCGAGGCGCCCGAGGGGATCGCGGCCTTCTTCGACAAGCGCAAGCCCCGCTGGCAGGCGGAGGGCTGAGCCGGGCGGACCCGCCGCGCGCGGGAAAACGATCCGATCTGGGAAGTTTGCGCGCAGGTTACAGCGGCTTTCCGCACCGATCCGGGCCGGTTCCGGCCGTCCCGCGCGCCTGCGCGCAGAGATAATCCCGGCATGGGCCTTCAACCGCGCTGGGAAAGGTGGCATACCGCCGTATACACCCTGCCGGGGCGCCCGGCTTGTGTTGACCTGCCGGGGGCACGGGTTTAGATCGACACGAGTGTGGACGGCCGCGTCCGGCACAGAAGGAGCTTCGCGTGGAAGAGCTGCTGACAGAATACCTCCCCATCCTCGTTTTCCTGGGCGTCGCGATCGGGCTCGGCATCGTGCTGGTGCTGGCCGCGGTGATCCTCGGCCCCAGCAACCCCGACCCGGAAAAGGTCTCGGCCTATGAATGCGGCTTCAACGCCTTCGACGACGCGCGGATGAAGTTCGACGTCCGGTTCTACCTGGTCTCGATCCTGTTCATCATCTTCGATCTCGAGGTCGCGTTCCTGTTTCCCTGGGCGGTGGCGTTCCAGGATGTGGGCCTGCTCGGCTTCTGGTCGATGATGGTCTTCCTGGCCGTCCTGACCATCGGCTTCGCCTATGAATGGAAGAAAGGGGCGCTCGAATGGGAGTGAAGGTCACCGACACCGACGTGCAGGGCGAGCGGATCACCGCGGGCGCGGGGCGGGGCAACCTGGCCTCGGGCAGCTACGATGCGGGCCCGGATCCCGAGCATGCGACCCAGACGCTCAACCGGGAGCTCCAGGACAAGGGCTTCCTGGTCACCTCGACCGAGGACATCATCAACTGGGCGCGCACCGGCTCGCTGCACTGGATGACCTTCGGGCTGGCCTGCTGCGCCGTCGAGATGATGCACACCTCGATGCCGCGCTACGACATGGAGCGTTTCGGCACCGCGCCCCGCGCCAGCCCGCGCCAGTCCGACCTGATGATCGTCGCCGGGACGCTGACCAACAAGATGGCGCCGGCGCTGCGCAAGGTCTACGACCAGATGCCCGAGCCCCGCTACGTGATCTCGATGGGCTCCTGCGCGAATGGCGGGGGCTATTACCACTACAGCTACTCGGTGGTGCGCGGCTGCGACCGCATCGTGCCGGTGGACGTCTACGTGCCGGGCTGCCCGCCGACGGCCGAGGCGCTGCTCTACGGCATCCTGCAGCTGCAACGGAAAATCCGCCGCACCGGCACCCTCGTCAGGTAGGAGCACGCGATGAGCGAAGCACTCGAGGAACTCGCCGCCCAGATCGAGGCGAAGCTGCCCGACGCGGTGACCGGCCACGCCATCACCATGGGCGAGCTGACCCTCCATTCCGCGCCGAGCGACCTGACCGCGCTGGTCGAGTTCCTGCGCACGGATCGCCGGTGCCAGTTTTCGACGCTGGTGGACATCACCGC
This sequence comes from uncultured Maritimibacter sp., assembly GCA_913063035.1. Classification (GTDB taxonomy): domain Bacteria; phylum Pseudomonadota; class Alphaproteobacteria; order Rhodobacterales; family Rhodobacteraceae; genus CAJXYS01. Next base: position 47,440 of record CAJXYS010000022.1, read on the forward strand.
GGTCGACCACCCCGAGCGCGACAAGCGTTTCGACGTGGTCTACCACTTCCTGTCGATGTACCAGAACCAGCGCATCCGCGTGAAGCTGGCCATCCGCGACGATGAACGGGTGCCGTCGATCTGCGGGATCCATCCCTCGGCCAACTGGTTCGAGCGCGAGGTCTTCGACATGTTCGGGATCCTGTTCACCGGCCATCCGGACCTGCGCCGGATCCTGACCGATTACGGGTTCCGGGGCTATCCGCTGCGCAAGGATTTCCCGACCACGGGCTATATCGAGGTCCGCTATGACGAGGATCAGAAGCGTGTCGTCTACGAGCCGGTGAAACTGGTTCAGGAATACCGGCTCTTCGACTTCATGAGCCCGTGGGAGGGCGCCGAGTACATTCTGCCCGGCGACGAGAAAGAGGGATCGAAGTGATGGGCGGAGGTGTTGCAATGGGCGGCGGCGGGCTGATCTGGTTCCTGGTCTTCGGTGCGCTGATCGTCATTCCCTTCTGGCGGCTGCTGCCGCAGTACCGCATCCCGTCCTGGGTGGCGCTGGTCGCGGTGATCCCGCTGGGCGCGCTGATCCTGCTCTGGGTGATGGCGTTCCGCGACAAGCTCGAGGGGGGTGCGTGATGGACGGCACCAAGTTCGACGACGCCCAGACGGGCGAACAGAAGATCCGCAACTTCAACCTGAACTTCGGCCCGCAACACCCTGCGGCACATGGGGTTTTGCGCCTGGTGCTGGAGCTTGACGGCGAAATCGTCGAGCGCTGCGATCCGCATATCGGCCTGCTGCACCGCGGCACCGAGAAGCTGATGGAAAGCCGCACCTACCTGCAGAACCTGCCCTATTTCGACCGGCTCGACTACGTGGCGCCGATGAACCAGGAACATGCCTGGTGCCTCGCCATCGAGAAGCTCACCGGCACCGTCGTGCCGCGGCGCGGCCAGCTGATCCGGGTTCTGTTCTGCGAGATCGGCCGGGTTCTGAACCACCTGCTGAACGTCACCACGCAGGCGATGGACGTGGGTGCGCTGACCCCGCCGCTCTGGGGCTTCGAGGAGCGCGAGAAGCTGATGGTCTTCTACGAGCGGGCCTGCGGGGCGCGGCTGCACGCCGCCTATTTCCGGCCCGGCGGCGTTCACCAGGACCTGCCGCAGGCGCTCCTGGACGACATCATGGAATGGACCGAGCATTTCCCGAAGGTGCTCGACGATATCGACGGGCTCCTGACCGAGAACCGCATCTTCAAGCAGCGCAACGTCGATATCGGCGTCGTGACCGAGCAGGAAATCCTCGACTGGGGGTTCTCGGGCGTCATGGTGCGCGGCTCGGGCCTGGCCTGGGATCTGCGCCGCGCCCAGCCCTACGAGTGCTACGACGAGTTCGACTTCCAGATCCCCGTCGGCAAGAACGGCGACTGCTACGATCGCTACCTTGTCCGGATGCAGGAGATGCGCGAGAGCCTGAAGATCATTCGCCAATGCATCGAGAAGATGAACGACGAACCGGGCGAGGTCATGGCCCGTGGCAAGATCTCGCCGCCGCGCCGGGGCGAGATGAAGACCTCGATGGAGGCGCTGATCCA
>CAJXYS010000023.1 GCA_913063035.1 uncultured Maritimibacter sp.
AATCTCCACAAGGCTCGCACCGTTCATCGCAAGATAGCTGGCCGTGCTGTGCCGCAGGTCATGGAAGCGGAAGTCCGCCAGGGCGGCGGCATCCCGGGCATTCTCCCAGGCCTTGCGGATGTCGATCGGGCCCTGGCCGTCCCGGCGCGGGAACAGCCATTTGGTCGCGGCTGCGAGGCGTAGCCTGAGCAAGAGGATTGTTGGGCTGGAGCGTATGTCAGAGCGCCGGAAGAGGGACCATCGGCGGGACTGATCTGGCCCGGCTGCTGACGACGAAGAGTAGAAAGTGTTGCGCGTTATCAGACATTTACGCAAGTCGTTGCGGATTTAGTTTTTGCCCTCATCCAGGTCGGAACATTTCCAGAACACCGTCGGAGTAGTGACGCCGCCTGGCATCATGGAAACAGACATATACAGGAGCTGGATATGCCCAAGAAACTTCCGAGCAGAAGCCCGAAACGCAGCCGCAAGGCACGCAGCATCAGCCCGTCCCAGAGCAAGCAGCTTGAGCGCGCTATGGACCGCGTCGCCCGCGTTGCCAGCATAGTCGGTCGAAAAGATGAGGTCGCGCAGCGCAACGCGCGCCTGGCGATCGCTGACACCGTCGAGGATTGGCTGGACTGGCTGGCAGAAGAGGACCCGCAGGCCGCCGAAGACTTCTATGTTGAACTTGAGATCCTCGCTTCGGCGAGCAACCGGCGTCGTATCCAGAAGCACGCTCTTCGTCCGGATGGCGTCGACGAGCGCGTGGAGCGGGAGCTGTCCCGCCTCGACCGCGAGGTCACTCGAACCACCGAAGATGGCACCAAGGCCAGTGCCTCGGGCTCTCAGGCTTCGTCCGAAGAGGCCTCCTGACCACGCCCGAGACCTTGAGGCGGTCCCGGCAGCGCGGATGGATGCCCAAGAGGGCATCGACCCCGCGTTAAGGCCGGCGACCGCCCGAGGCCGACGATAGCTTGGGCAGCGCAGGTCTTCAACGCCCATCAGGGTTTGCCCTGCGCCTGTCCGCGGGGTGATGGGATGCAATAGACTTGTCTTCGTGTGAGTCCAAATCCTCTCCCCGCAACCAAATCTACGCGCTTTTCCAAATGCTTAAGCGCCACCCTCCGGGGCGGCGTTTGCGTTTCCAACACCCGTGGAAGCACTGTGGAAGCAAGAGGGGCCGAAGTCCTTCATATCGCTTCGAAACTCTAAGGTCGCATGCGCCCGGGATATCGGGGTCGCCTTCGTCTCGGCGCCCGAAAGCGAGATCGCCACGGGCTGCGTCAGTCGCCACATGCCGCAATTCGTTTTGCCCTGACCGATCGCAGAACGATGCCCGATACCGCGTTCAGGGGACGCGGCGTGCCGCGATAGGCACGCCGCCTCTGGGTCTTGTCGCGGCCCCGGGGCGGGCCCGGGACCGGTGGCCGTGATCAGGCGATGTCGAAGCGGTCGGCGTTCATCACCTTGGTCCAGGCCGCCACGAAGTCATCGACGAACTTCTCTTCCGAATCGTCCTGGGCGTAGAGCTCGGCATAGGCCCGCAGGATGGAGTTCGACCCGAAGACGAGGTCGATGCGGGTGGCCGTCCACTTGGTGTCGCCGGACTTTCGGTCGCGCACCTCGTAGATGCCGTTGCCCGCGGGTTCCCAGCTGTAGGCCATGTCGGTCAGGTTCACGAAGAAGTCGTTCGTCAGCGCGCCCTCGCGATCGGTGAAGACCCCGTGGCTGGTGCCGCCGTGGTTGGTGCCGAGCACGCGCATGCCGCCGACGAGGGCGGTCATCTCGGGCGCGGTCAGCCCCATGAGCTGGGTCCGGTCGAGCATCAGCTCCTCGGCGCTCACGGCGTAGTCCTTCTTGAGCCAGTTGCGGTAGCCGTCCGCGATCGGCTCCAGCGGCTCGAAGGACTCGGCGTCGGTCATCTCGTCGGTGGCGTCGCCACGTCCCGGCGCAAAGGGCACGGTGATGTCGTATCCCGCGGCCTTGGCGGCTTTCTCGATGCCGACATTGCCGGCCAGCACGATCACGTCGGCGATGCTGGCACCGGTCTCGGCCGCGATCGGCTCGAGCACGGAGAGAACCTTCTGCAGGCGGTCGGGCTCGTTGCCCTCCCAGTCCTTCTGCGGGGCGAGCCGGATGCGCGCACCGTTCGCACCGCCGCGCATGTCAGAGCCGCGGAAGGTCCGCGCGCTGTCCCAGGCGGTGGCGACCATCTCGGCGACCGACAGGCCGCTATCGGCGATCCTGGCCTTGACAGCCTCGACGTCGTAGTCGGTCGCGCCCGCGGGCACCGGATCCTGCCAGATCAGGTCCTCCTCGGGCACTTCCGGACCGAAATAGCGTGCCTTGGGCCCCATGTCGCGATGGGTCAGCTTGAACCAGGCGCGGGCGAAGGCGTCGTCCAGCTGCTCGGGGTTGTTGTAGAACCGCTCGGAGATCTTGCGGTAGTCCGGATCCATCTTCATCGCCATGTCGGCGTCGGTCATGATCGGCTTGACCTTGATCGAGGGATCCTCGACGTCGACCGGCATGTCCTCTTCCTTGATGTCGACGGGTTCCCACTGCCAGGCGCCGGCGGGGCTCTTTTTCAGCTCCCACTCGTAGTTCAGCAGAAGGTGGAAGTAGCCGTTGTCCCACTTGGTCGGGTTCGTGGTCCAGGCGCCCTCGATGCCGCTGGTCACGGTGTCGCGGCCCACGCCGCGGGTGACGTGATTGTTCCAGCCAAGACCCTGTTCGTGGACGTCGGCGGCTTCCGGGTCCGGGCCGAGATTGGCCGCGTCGCCGTTGCCGTGGGTCTTGCCGACGGTGTGGCCGCCGGCGGTCAGCGCGACGGTTTCCTCGTCGTTCATGGCCATCCGGGCGAAGGTCTCGCGCACCTGGCCGGCAGTCTTCAGGGGATCGGGGGTGCCGTTCACGCCCTCGGGGTTCACGTAGATCAGACCCATCTGCACGGCGGCCAGCGGGTTTTCCATCGTCGACGGGTTCGCGACGTCGTCATAGCGGCTGTCGGACGGCGCCAGCCATTCCTTCTCGGCGCCCCAGTAGGTGTCTTTCTCGGGGTGCCAGATATCCGCGCGGCCGAAGGAGAAGCCGAAGGTTTTGAACCCCATCGACTCGTAGGCGATGTTGCCGGCGAGGATGAACAGGTCGGCCCAGCTGACCTTGTTGCCGTACTTCTTCTTGACCGGCCACAGCAGGCGCCGCGCCTTGTCGAGATTGGTGTTGTCCGGCCAGGAGTTCAGCGGTGCGAAACGCTGGTTGCCGGTGCCGCCGCCGCCGCGGCCGTCGGCCAGACGGTAAGAGCCCGCGGCGTGCCAGGCCATGCGGATCATCAGGCCGCCATAGTGACCCCAGTCGGCCGGCCACCACTCCTGGCTGTCGGTCATCAGGTCGGTGAGATCTTTCTTCAGCGCGGCGACGTCGAGCTTCTTCAGCTCTTCCCGATAGTCGAAATCCTTGCCCATCGGGTCCGTCTTGGTGTCGTGCTGGTGCAGTATGTCGAGGTTCAGCGAGTTCGGCCACCAATCGGTCACCGAGCTGGCGGTCGAGGTCATGCCACCGTGCATCACGGGGCACTTGCCGACTTTGCCCATGTCGTTTCCGTCCATAATTCTCTCCGATCCTGGTTAGGTATGAAATGCGTTCCCGGCGGGCGCCGGCTGCAGGGGACCTGCCGCCGAACCCGCTTCCCGGGTGAGTCCTACCAAAAACCCTTCATTAGAATAAGTTGAAATTTCTGATTTCAGATATAAGACACGCTTATGATGAACCTGACCCTCAAGCAGCTTCGCTATGTCGATGCCCTGGCGCGACACGGCCATTTCGGGCGCGCGGCCGATGCCTGCGCGATCTCGCAGCCGGCGCTGTCCATGCAGATCCGTGAACTCGAGGCGTCGCTCGGAACGGCGCTGTTCGAGCGGAGCACCCGGCAGGTGCGGCTGACCGGTTTCGGCGAGGCCTTCGCGGCCCGAGTCCGCGGGATCCTGCGGTCGGTGGACGAACTCGGGGACCTGGCGCGGGCGTCGCAGGATCACCTGGCCGGACGGCTGCGGATCGGGGTGATCCCGACCATCGCGCCCTACCTGCTGCCCGCGGTCATCCGCAGCCTCACGCGGATGAATGCCGGGCTCGACGTTCACGTGCGCGAGACGCTGACCCCGACGCTGATCCGCGAATTGACGGAGGGGCGGCTCGACGCGGCGATCGTCGCGCTTCCGGTGTCGGAGCCGTCGCTGGAAGAGGCCGCGCTGTTCACCGAATCCTTCGTGCTGGTCAGGCCCGAGGCCGAGGCGGGCACCCCCGTGCCCTGCCGCGAGACCCTGCGCGAGATGCGGCTTCTGCTGCTCGAAGAGGGGCACTGTTTCCGCGACCAGGCGCTGTCGTTCTGCAATATCCAGTCGTCCCTGCCCCGCGAGGGGCTCGAGGGCAGCTCGCTCTCGACGCTGGTGCAGATGGTCGGTGCGGGAATCGGCGTGACGCTGATCCCGGACATGGCGGTGCCGGTCGAAACGCGTTCCGCGCCTGTTTCCGTTGCCCGCTTCGCGGACCCGCAGCCGACGCGCACCGTCGGCATGATCTGGCGAAAGTCCAGCCCGCTCGCGGGGCAGCTCGCACAGATCTCGGAGGTCGTCCGCGAAGCGGCCGAAGGGCTGCGCGCAGGCCAGGCCAGCCGGCCCGGCCTGGCCGCGGGCGCATGATGCTTTGGCAGAACGCCTGCCCGGACGCGCCCGGGCAGGAAGTGGGCGGTTACTGCTGCAGCGACTCGAGGTAATAGGCGAGCGACAGGATCCGCCCGCGGGTATAGAGCACGGCGCCGAAGGGGCCGGGGTTCTCGACCTCCTCGTCGAAGAGCGCGCCATAGACCGGCATCGGCCCGCCATGGCCGCGCAGGCCGGTGCGCCCGTCGATCACATGGATCACGTCCAGCATCGGGAACGCGCCGTCGTTATTCGCCGACAGCTGGGTCAGATCGGGCACCTTGTCGGAGATGATCTGGGTCAGCGGCCCTTCGCCAGCCCCGTCGGCGCCGTGACAGGTCGCGCAAAACTGCATGTAGGACCGCTCACCGACATCGGCGTCCTGGGCGCTGGCCGCGCCGGCCGAAAGGGCGATTCCGAGAGCAATGGTCAGAAACTTCCGCGACATGTAACTACCTCCGTTCGATTATTGGCTTTGATACGTGATTGCACTCTACGCCAGTCACCCGTGGGCGGCATGACATATATCAATGCTTACACCTGATTAAGCTAACGCGAATCGGCTAGCCGATAAAAATCCTTCCGGGCTATCCATGTGATACCCGCACTCCGCCGGTTGCAGGCGCGCGGTGCGCGGCGGCTGGGGTCCTGCGCTTTCGCCCACAGTTTTATCCACAGGGCGTCGCGCATGGCCGACCCGTCGGCGACGGCGGCCAGGGGGCCGGAACGGACGGTAAACGCACGGGAAACCGGTCTTTCGGGGGAGCTTCGGGCGCTTTGCCACCCTCGCCAAACGCCGCTCTGGCTTGGCCGGGGCGGCGCTGCCGGCTGCGGCGCCGCCGGGATGTGAAAGGAGATGCCGCCGGGCCGGCTGCCGGGGCGGAGTGACGGCCGGTGGCGCGTGACTCGGCCCTCGGCTGGGATGCGCCGGGGATTGTCAACAGGCCAGAACACCGCGCGGCAAACGCGCGAACTGACAGGGTGACCACGCTTTTCGGAGGGCTTGACCGGGGGGCGGTGCCCCGAACGAAGGGGCGAACCGCTGCATTCTGCCGCCCCGGCAGATTCATCGTTGCGCATCGCCGCTGGATGCCGAGAATTCCCCCAAGGCAGAGCCTTGGTTTGCCCGGACGGCGTGGGTTTGCCTGCCGGCCAGGTTCTGCCTTTCGTAGGACCAAAAGCGCAACGCGCCGTGAGGAGAGGAAAGAATGAAACCGTTTTTCGCACTTGCCGCAGCAATGATCGTCAGCGGCCCGGCCCTGGCCGAGGGGGACCCCGCCGCCGGTGAAAAGGAATTCCGCAAATGCCGTGCCTGCCACGAGATCGTGGATAACGACGGCAACGCCATCGTTCGCGGCGGCAAGGTCGGCCCGAACCTCTATGGCATTCCCGGGGCCCAGGCGGGCGCGGTCGAGGGCTTCAACTACGGCGACAGCATCGTCGAGGCCGGCGCGCAGGGGCTCACCTGGGACGTCGAGAGTTTCTCGGCCTATATCCAGGACCCGCGCGGTTTCCTGGCCGAATATCTCGGCGGATCCGCGCAGGCCAAGATGGCCGCGCAGCGGGTGCAGAACCCCGAAGACCTCTTCGCCTACCTGGAGAGCGTCAGCAACTGACACGGCTGCGCCCGGCGCAGTGCACATCCCTGGGGCGGCCTCGGCCGCCCCGTTTTCGGTCCCGAAGCGGTTTGCGGGCAAAACGCGGGGCAATCGGCGCGGCGTGCCTTGTTCTGAACGCGGCCAGCCTCTACATCCACGCCCATGAACCTTTCTCTGCCCTTCATCAAACGTCCCCCGCTGGTCGCCATCCTGCCGCTTAACGGCATGATCGGATCGGGCGGGCGCTTCGGCTCCGGCGGGCTGAACGACGCGGCCCTCGAACCCCTCATCGAGAAGGCGTTTTCCAAGGGCAAGCCCGCGGCGGTGGCCCTGGCCATCAATTCGCCCGGCGGGTCGCCCGTGCAATCGTCGCTGATCGCGGCGCGAATCCGTCGCCTGTCCGAGGAGAAGGAGGTGCCGGTCTTCGCCTTCGTCGAGGATCTTGCGGCCTCCGGCGGGTACTGGCTGGCAAGCGCCGCGGACGAGATCTATGTCGACCGCGCCTCGATCGTCGGCTCGATCGGCGTGATCTATGCCGGCTTCGGGTTCAACAGCCTGATGAAGCGCTACGGCATCGAGCGCCGCGTCCACACCGCGGGCAAGGACAAGAGCCTGCTCGACCCTTTCCGCCCCGAGCGCGAAGAAGACGTCGAGCGGCTAAAGCGGCTCCAGGCCAAGGTGCATGACGGCTTCATCGCACAGGTCAAGGCCCGGCGGGGCGACAAGCTCGACACGGCGGCGGATCTCTTCAGCGGTGACGTCTGGGTTGGCGAAGAGGCGGTCGCGCTGGGCCTCGCCGATGGGCTGGGGCACCTGGTGCCGCGCATGAAGGAACGCTTCGGTCCCAAGACCCGCTTCACCACCCATGGCCGGCGCCGGTCGTTCTTCGCGCGGCTGGGCATGCGCGCGATGGAGGATGCGGCGGGCCTCGTCGAGGAACGCGCCCTCTGGGCGCAATACGGGCTGTAACCTTGGTCAAGATCGTCACCCTTTTCCTGATCGGCGTCCTCGTGCTGGCCATGTTCGGCAAGCTTCGTGCGCCCAGGTCGATCCGCCGAACGGCGGAGAAACTCCGCCTCTCGCGGGTCAAGAAATGCCGCAGATGCGGCAGCCCGATCCCGGGCGGCGGACGTTGCATCTGCGAAGACAAGACCTGACGGCAGCAAAGGCGAGGCCCCGATACCGTCATGGATTTACTCTATCTCGTTCTCGGGCTCGTGATCCTGCTGCTGGCCGGCGACTCGCTCGTGCGCGGCACGGTCAACCTGAGCCTCCGGCTTGGCATTCCGGCGCTGATCGTCAGCCTGACGATCGTGGCCTTCGGCACCTCGGCGCCCGAGCTGCTGATCGGTGTCAAGGCGGTGCTCGAGGATGCGCCGGGCATCGCGCTCGGCAATGTCGTGGGGTCGAACACGGCCAATATCCTGCTCGTGCTCGGGGTGCCGGCGATGGTGTCCGGCCTGCATACCAGCCGCTGCGACTCCAGCCGGACCTATCTGATCATGCTGGCGGTCACCGCGCTCTTCATCGGGTTGTGCTTCGTCGGGCCGATCCTGTGGTGGCACGGGCTCATCCTGCTGGCGGTGCTGTCCCTGGTGCTGGCCGATGCCTTCATCACCGCCAAGCGGTTTCGCGACAACGGCCAGGCGGCCGCGATGGAAGACGTCGAGGTGCTGGAAGAGGCCGACCCGGAAATGCCGTGGTGGCGGATCGGCATCTTCATCCTGCTGGGGTTGATCGGCCTGCCGCTGGGCGCCGACCTGTTGGTCGACGCCGCCGTGAACCTCGCCGAGGATTTCGGGGTCAGCGACACGGTGATCGGCCTGACGCTGATCGCGCTCGGCACGTCTCTGCCGGAGCTGGCGACCACCGTCATGGCGGCCATCCGGCGCCAGGCCGACGTGGCGCTCGGCAACGTGATCGGCTCCAACATCTTCAACCTGATCGCCATCGTGGGCGTCGCGTCGCTGTTCGGCGACATTCCCGTCGATCCCGAATTCCTGCGCTTCGATCTCTGGGTCATGGCGGGCGCATCGCTGCTGATCTTCCCCTTCGTGCTGATGCGCCGGGACATCACGCGGATCTGGGGTGTCGTCTTGACCGGGCTCTACTTGGCCTATGTCTACGTTCTGCTGACGGGAGTGTGAGACGATGATCCAGGGCAAGGCACTCGTGACGGGGGCGGGCAAGCGGCTGGGCCGCGCGATGGCGCTGGGCCTGGCGCAGCGCGGCTGCCCGGTGGCGATACACTACGCGAATTCGGATACCGGTGCCCGCGAGACCGCCCGCGAGATCGAGGCGCTCGGCGTCGAGGTCGCTGTCCTGCAGGCCGATCTGCTGGACGAGGCGCAGGCCGCCACGCTGGTCGGCCGTGCGGCCGAGGCGCTGGGCGGACCGCTGTCGATCCTTGTGAACAACGCCTCGATTTTCGAGTACGACAACATCGAGACCGCAACCCGTGAAAGCTGGGACCGCCACCTGGAATCCAACCTTCGGGCGCCGTTCCGGCTGACCCAGGATTTCGCGCACCAGGCGCCCCCGGCCGCGACGGACGCTGCGGGCGAACCGGTCGCGCAGGCGGCGGTGATCAACCTGATCGACCAGCGGGTGCGCAAGCTGACGCCCGAATTCATGACCTACACGATCGCCAAGGCCGGGCTCTGGGCCTTTACCCAGACAGCGGCGCAGGCTCTGGCCCCCGGGATCCGCGTCAACGCGATCGGCCCCGGTCCGACCATGCAGGGTGCGCGTCAGACCACCGAGCATTTCGCACGCCAGCGCGCGGCCACGGTCCTGGGCCGTGGCGCGGACCCTGAGGATATCGTCGCCGCGATGGGCTACATCCTCGAATCGAAGTCCCTGACCGGCCAGCTTCTCTGCATCGACGGGGGGCAGCACCTGGCGTGGCAGACCCCGGATGTGCTGGGCGCCGAATAAACCGCGCGTCGGCGTCGGGACGGGCTTTCGACCGGGCACTTGTCCACCCGCACCGAAGACGTCACAAATCCGTTACGATTTTTGCAGTGTTTTCAGTCGTTTGCCCGGGTCGCATAAAATTGTGACGTAATATCAAGGGGTTGTTTTTGTGCCCAAAAATTGGGCATTCCGATGAACCGCTTTGGATTCAACACGATTTTCCGAGAGGCGGATTGTTATCCGCAGGTTTATCCACAGTTTCCGTGGAAAGCTTTTCCCTTGAAAACACTTGCATGAAGATGCAGCCGAGTGAGGAATCAGACCGACGCCCATGACAGACCCGCACGCGCCCTCGAACCTGCCCCCCGATGACACCGTCCTGTCCGGCGATGCTGTGCGCGGGCATGCCTGCATCCAGGCCTATCTGCGGACGCTGCCGGGCAGCCCGGGCGTCTACCGGATGCTCGATGCGCGGGGCCAGGTGCTTTACGTCGGCAAGGCGCGGAACCTGAAGAAGCGCGTCGCGAATTATGCCAAGCCCGGCGGGCACAGCGCCCGCATCGCGCGGATGATCTCGGAAACCGCGTCGATGATGTTTCTCACGACCGAGACCGAGACCGAGGCGCTGCTGCTCGAGCAGAACCTGATCAAGCAGCTGAAGCCGCGCTTCAACGTTCTTCTGCGGGACGACAAGAGCTTCCCGAACATCCTCGTCACCGACCACGCCTATCCGCAGATCCGCAAGCATCGCGGACGAAAGGCCGAGAAGGGGCACTATTACGGCCCCTTCGCCAGTGCCGGCGCGGTGAACCGGACGCTCAACCAGCTGCAAAAGGCGTTCCTGCTGCGCAACTGCACCGACTCCACCTTCGACTCGCGGACCCGGCCCTGCCTGCTCTACCAGATCAAGCGCTGCAGCGCCCCCTGCGTCGGCTATATCGGCGAAGAAGCGTATGCCGCCCTGGTGGCGGATGCCGAGCGGTTCCTGTCGGGCAAATCCACCCGTATCCAGGAAAAACTCGCCGCCGAAATGGACGCGGCTTCGCAGGGGCTCGAGTTCGAGCGCGCGGCGGCGCTGCGCGACCGCATTCGGGCGCTGACCCAGGTGCAGTCGGCCCAGGGCATCAACCCCCGTGGCGTGGCCGAGGCGGACGTCATCGCCGTCCACATGGAAGGCGGGCAGGCCTGCGTCCAGGTCTTTTTCGTCCGGGCGAACCAGAACTGGGGCAACCGCGATTTCTATCCCCGCACCGGCGCGGGCGCCGAGGCTCCCGAAGTGCTCGAGGCGTTCCTCGGCCAGTTCTATGCCGACAAGGCGCCGCCGCGGCTGCTGCTCCTGTCGCATCCGATCGAGGATGCGGACCTGATGGCGGACCTCCTGGCCGAACGCGCCGGCCACAAGGTCGAGATCGCCGTGCCCCGCCGTGGCGAGAAGGCGGAACTGATCGCCCACGCCACCCGCAACGCGCGCGAGAGCCTCGGCCGCCGGATGGCCGAGACCGCCACCCAGGGCAGGCTGCTGAAGGGCCTGGCCGAGGCCTTCGGGCTGGAGACGCCGCCGCAGCGGATCGAGGTCTACGACAACTCGCATATCCAGGGCGCGAACGCGGTGGGCGCGATGATCGTCGCGGGCCCCGAGGGCTATCTCAAGAACCAGTACCGCAAGTTCAACATCCGCGGCGACGCCCTGACCCCGGGCGACGATTTCGGGATGATGAAAGAGGTGCTGACGCGCCGTTTCAAGCGCCTGCTCAAGGAGGATCCCGACCGCGAGAGCGACGCCTGGCCGGATCTTCTGCTGATCGATGGCGGGCAGGGACAGGTCAGCGCGGTGGCCGGGATCATGGCCGATCTCGGCGTGGACGACATCGCGATGGTCGGGGTGGCCAAGGGCGTGGACCGCGACGCCGGCAAAGAGGAATTCCACCGCCCCGGCCAGCGGCCTTTCGCGCTGCGCCACAACGACCCGGTGCTCTATTTCGTGCAGCGGCTGCGCGACGAAGCGCATCGTTTCGCCATCGGGGCGCACCGCCAGAAACGCGCCAAGGCCGTCGGCGCCACGCCGCTCGACGAGGTGCCGGGCGTGGGGGCGACGCGCAAGCGTGCGCTGCTGGCGCATTTCGGATCGGCCAAGGCCGTCAGCCGCGCCGGGCTCGCCGATCTGAAGGCGGTCGACGGGATATCGGAATCGCTGGCCCAGACCATCTATGACTTCTTCCATGACCGCGGCTGACGCGGTAGGAACGGGGCCATGATCTGGACGCTGCCCAACATCCTGACAGTGCTGCGCCTGCTGGCCGCCCCGGCGGTGGCCGTCATGTTCCTGTATTTCGCGCGGCCCTGGGCGGACTGGTTCGCGCTGATGCTTTTCGTCGGCGCCTCGGTGACGGATTTCGTGGACGGCTACCTTGCCCGCGCCTGGAAACAGGAAACGAAGTTCGGCCGCATGCTGGACCCGATCGCGGACAAGGCCATGGTGGTGATCGCGCTGCTGATCGTGACCGGGCTTTCCGGGATGAACCCGTGGATCCTGCTGCCGGCCACCGCCATCCTGTTCCGCGAGGTTTTCGTATCGGGCCTGCGCGAGTTCCTGGGCGCCAAGGCCGGGCTCTTGCAGGTCACGCAGCTGGCCAAGTGGAAGACCACGGTGCAGATGGTCGCGATCGCGGTGCTGTTTGCGCGCGGGCTCTTCGAGCATTATTTCGGTATGCAGACCATCGGCATGGATGCCGAGCTTGTCGGCCGCATCCTCGCCGGCGAGGAAGAGGATGCCGTCGGCCTCGGCTGGAAGTACAACGGGGCCATGGCGACACATTACGGCGGCATTGTGCTGCTCTGGGTCGCGGCGGCGCTTACGCTGGTGACCGGCTACGAGTATTTCGCGAAGTCCCTGCCGTACCTGAAGGAGGACGAGGAGCCCCGATGATAGACGTTCTCTATTTCGCATGGGTGCGCGAGCGTATCGGTCTGCCCAGGGAGCGGGTCGAGACCGGCGCGGCAACGGTGGCCGAGCTGGTCGAGGAGCTGCGCGCGCGCGAGGATCGCTACGCCGCCGCTTTCGCCGATCTCTCGGCGCTGCGGGTCGCCGTCGACCAGGAACTGGCCGATTTCGACGCGTCGCTGGACGGTGCGCGCGAGGTGGCCTTCTTCCCGCCCATGACGGGGGGCTGAGATGGCGGTCCGCGTGCAGGAAACGGGCTTCGACCCGGGTGCCGAACTGAACGCCTTCACCGCGGCCGCCTCGGGCGCAGGGGCTGTCGTCAGCTTCACCGGCGTCGTGCGCGATCTCGACACGGGCGGGCTCGACCGGATGGAGATCGAGCACTACCCGGGCATGACCGAGTCCGCGATCGCCAAGATCGAGGCCGAGGCCGTCCGCCGCTGGCGCCTGGCCGACAGCCTGGTGATCCATCGCTACGGCGCGCTGGCCGCGGGCGAGACGATCATGATGGTGGCCACCGCCGCGCCGCACCGCGCGGATGCCTTCCAGGCGGCCGAGTTCCTGATGGACTACCTGAAATCGCGCGCGCCCTTCTGGAAAAAGGAAGTCACCGCCGACGGCGCCGCCTGGGTCGCGGCCAGGGACGCGGACGAGGACGCGCTGTCGCGCTGGTGACGCGGGCTCAGCCCGCGTTCAGCTTTTCGACATAGGCGCGCAGTTCCTCGGCTTCGTGGCGAGCCTCGCGCAGCCCGTCCATCGTCGCGCGCAACTCGGCCTCGGTCTGGCCGATCTGGCTGGTCAACTCCGCCTCGCGCTGCTGCAGGTAGGTGATCGCCTCGTCGCGGGCTTCCTCGGCCTCGTGCAGCGCCGAGGCCATGCGGTCGAGTTCGGCCATGTCGGCGCCGGTCACCCGTGTCAGCCGGTGAAAGAGCCAGGAGCCCAACCAGCCGAGGCCGAAGGCGACGAACAGGATGATCGCCGTCACCAGTATGAACTCAGTCCTGTCCATCGCCCGTCTCCGTCTCTTCCCTGTCCTCCGGCGCCGGCCGCGGCGCCGGTTCCGGCACGTCCGTCGCCGTGTCGGCGTCGATGACCCTCGGCGGATCGGCCGGCGCCGCTGGCGGATCGGCCGGGGCCTCCGGGGCCGCGTCACTCTGCGTCGTATCGGCGTCGGATTCCACCTCTTCGAGGGCCGGGACGATCAGCTTGAACGCGATCCTGCGGTTGGCCTCGCGGCCTTCCTCGGTATCGTTGTCGGCGATAGGCTCGGCCTCGCCATAGCCCTGGGCGGTGAGGTTCGCGGTCAGGACGCCGCGCTGTAGCAGCCCGTCGAGCACGGCCTCGGCACGAGCCTGGCTGAGGGCCAGGTTCATGCTTTCGCGCCCCTGGCTGTCGGTGTGGCCGCCGATCTCGATTTCCATCTCGACGTCTTCGCAGGCCTGAAGGATGCCGGCGATCTCGTCCACCACCTGCTGCGCCTCGGCGTCGATATTGCCCGATCCGGGGGCAAAGGTGATCTGCTGCTCCTCAAGCACCGACTGGATGTCGGCGACGCATTCCTCGGGTGTCGGCAGGTTTGCCAGGGGATCGAGCGATTCGTCGTAGCGAATGTCGATCTGGAAGCCGCCGCCGTCGCCCAGCCGTTCCGAGAAAAGCTGGGTCACCCGCGCGCGGGTTTCGGTCTTGCCGGTCACGCCGCGTAGCGTGACGCGGTCCGGCGTTACCCGCAGGCTGCCGTGGTTGAGCTGTCCCAGCCCTTCGATCCCGGCCAGCACGCGGTTGGCCCAGCCTTCGGGCAGGTTCTCGGCGATGCGGGTCGCATCGTCGACATTGCCGGCGCCGAAGCGGGCATGCGCCACGCTCTGGACGGCGGCCTTGACGCGCGCGGTTCCGAGACGCCCGCGCAGTTGCACAAGCCCCTCGGGGCTGCGCGTCGCGATGAATTCCCGCGCGATCTCGCCGCCCTCGCCGTCCTCCTCGGCCGGGGCCGGGGGCAGGATCGCATCGAGCGAGAAAACCTCGGGGAGATCCTTTTCGAAGGCGTGCACCACGGTGTCGAAACGCTCCTGGTTCAGCCCTTGCGGCGCCACGAGGCTGATATCGGCATCGGCGAAGGTGACGCTGCCGCCGCCAAGCGCCGCGACGGTCTCGATCGCGGCCGCGACGGCGCCGGCCCAGCGCGGCGTCGGCGCGCCCAGCCCGATCGGACAGTCCGCCTTGCCGTCGAGCCCGGCCGCGTGGGCGGCCCTGAGGATGCGGTCGCGGGCCTCCGTGGTATCGGCCGAACAACTGTCGAAGCGGGCGCCGTCCCCGTCGAGAATGAAGCGCAGCGTGAAGGGGGTGATGACCGGCCGGGGGGCGCTGATCTCCAGCGCCAGGACCAGCTCTTCGGGGGCCGCGCGCCGCAGCGTCGATTCCAGCCGCCGCTTCTCGTCCGGGCTGTCGGAAATGGCCGCGACGGTCACCGCGCCGGCGCTGACCGATATCTTCGACTGCGGCAGGGTCCGGAGCGCCGTCAGCGCGAACTCGACGGCGCCACGCCAGCCGTCGGGTGCGGGATGGTCCGCGGTCTCCAGCATGTCGGTGACCCAGGCCGCCTCGGACAGGGCCTCCGCGCCCGAGAGCACGTATGCGCGGCTCTCCTGGCCGGGCACGAGTCCGATCAGCGAAATCCGGTCGCCGTTGCGCAGGATCTCTATGCTGAAGCGCGGCGGTGCCAGGTCTTCGGACGGGCGGACATCGGTCATGTCCACGATGCGGTCGGGGTTCACCGTCTCGCCCGCCACGCTGAGCGCCTCGAAGCGCCCGGCCTCGGTCGGTGCGGTGCCGGCGATGCGCACCTGCAGGCCGTCGGTCGCGACGCTGGCCCAGTCGTGACCCTTGAGCGAGAGCGCCCGTTCGACCGCCTCTGCGGACCGGGTTTCGATGGCGTTCACCGCGGTCACCGCCACCCCGAGACTGACGGCCGCCGCCAGGGCGAAGGCGATGATCGTGAAGAGATGGGTTCTTTTCATAGGCTCAAGAAGGCTCCGGTCCCCGGCAGAACATCTCTACGGTCGTGCGCCGGGGCGTGCAATCAGGCGATCAGCGCGGCGGCAAGAAACAGCGCAGGAATCAGCCCCGCATCGCGGTTCGAACGAAAGAGCCGAAGGCAGATGTCGGGATCGTCGATATCCAGCCGGCGCAACTGCCAGACCATGTGCCAGCCGAACGCCCAGCACCCCGCGAGCGCCAGGGTCAGCGACAGCACATTCGCCCCGGCCGGCACCATCGCGGTGATCACGGCCGCCGTCATCAGCACCACCGAGGCCACCATGAAGAGCCTCAGCCAGGTTCCGGTCCGGTCGCCGAAGAGTCGCGCGGTGGATTTGACGCCGATCAGCGCGTCGTCCTCCTTGTCCTGGTGGGCGTAGATCGTGTCGTAGAACAGCGTCCAGGCCATGCCCGCGAAATAGAGCAGCACCGGGGGCAGCGACAGCGACCCGGCATGGGCCGCCCAGGCCAGCAGCGCGCCCCAGTTGAACGCGATGCCGAGGAAGATCTGCGGCCACCAGGTGAAGCGCTTGGCGAAGGGATAGACCGCGACCGGCGCCAGCGAGATCACGCCCAGCAGGATCGCCACGGGATGGAAGGTCAGCAGGATGCCGAGCGCGATCAACGACTGGATCGCCATCCAGGCCAGCGCCTGCCTGACCGTGACCTGCCCCGACGGCAATGGCCGCGACCGCGTCCGCGCCACGCCGGCGTCGATGTCGCGGTCGGTGATGTCGTTCCAGGTGCAGCCCGCCGCCCGCATCAGGAACGCGCCTGCCCAGCAGCCGGCGAAGATCCAGGCATCCTCCCAGCGGGGGCCGGCCGGGTCGGCATTCGCGGCCAGCAGCACGCCCCACCAGCAGGGCAGCAGCAGAAGCCAGCTGCCGATCGGCCGGTCGGCGCGGGAAAGCCGCAGATAGGGCCGCGTCCAGGCCGGGGCGTGCCGGTCGACCCAGTTCCCCGTGACCGCGTCGGAGACGCTGCCGGGCTCTCCGGGCTCTGGCGTTCGGCTGTCGTCGGTCATATGGTCCCGCCCATGTCGGATACGCGTCCAAAGGTCAGGCTCTGTGTAGAGCACCCGCTCGGCCCCGCGCAATCGGTTCCTCTGGCGCGGGACCAGGCGCATTACCTGTTCAACGTCATGCGGCTGAAGCCGGGGGACGCGGTGGCGCTCTTCAACGGGCGGGATGGCGAGTGGCGTGCCGAGGTGGCCGAGGCCGGCAAGAAGGGCGGCACGCTGACCTGCAGCCTGCAGACCGCGCCGCAGCTCGATCCCCCCGATCTCTGGCTGCTCTTCGCGCCGGTCAAGAAGGCGCGCACGGATTTCATCGTCGAGAAGGCCGCCGAGATGGGCGCGGCCCGCATCCTGCCGGTGCAGACCGGGTTCACCAATTCCGAACGCATCCGCCGCGACCGGTTGCAGGCCCATGCCGTCGAGGCGGCCGAGCAATGCGGCGGCACTTTCGTGCCCGAGGTGGCGGACCTGGCGCGGCTCGACCAGGTTCTCGACGCCTGGCCCGAAGATCGCCGTCTGATGTTCTGCGACGAGGCCGAGGTCGGCGCCGGTCTGGCGCTCGACGCGGCCGGGCCGGGACCCTGGGCGATCCTGGTCGGCCCCGAGGGCGGCTTCACGGAGGACGAGCGCGCGCGGCTTCGGCGCCTGCCCTTCGTCACCACGGTCAGCCTCGGCCCGCGCATCCTGCGCGCCGACACCGCCGCGGTGGCGGCGATGACGCTCTGGCAGGACCGGCTGGGAGACTGGCGATGAGTTTTATCCGCCCGGAAGTGGTCGCGCAGCTCCTGCGCTGGCGCGAGGCGCTCGCGGCGGTCGGGGTCACGATCCTGGGGCTCTGGGCGCTGGGGCGCGGGCTGGGGCGGGGCGACTGGCTCCTGCAGGGTGTCGGGGGGGTCCTGATCCTCGGCGGTGCGGTCGTCGCCTGGGCCGCCATCCAGCGCGCGCGCTTTCGCGGCGGCGGCCAGGGCCCCGGCCTGGTGCGGGTCACCGAGCGCCAGATCACCTACATGGGTCCGATCCATGGCGGCGCGGTCGCGCTGTCGCGGCTCGAGGAGCTGGCACTGGTGCCGGCGGGTGGCGGGGATCGGCACTGGATGCTTCATCACGAAGACGGCCCGCCGCTGGCGATCCCGCTTTCCGCGGACGGGGCGGAGGCGCTCTTCGATGCCTTCGCGGCCCTGCCGGGGCTGGATACCGCGCGGCTGGTCGCCGCCGTCGAACGCGGGGACGCCGGCAAGCAGGTGATCTGGACACGGCGCGCGCGGACGCAACTGCGCCGGTCTTGACTTGGCCGCGCAGGCGCGCCACCTGTCAGGCCCATTCGCGCGCAACAGACCGGAGCCCCGTATCATGTCCATTCCCCAGTCCGGCGGCGGACCGATCGAGAGCCGCGCGCAGCTTGCCGAATATCTCGAAGCCGGCTGCAAACCGCGCACCGACTGGCGCATCGGCACCGAGCACGAGAAATTCGGCTATTGCCGCGACACCCACAAGCCGCTGCCCTATGACGGGCCGCGCTCGATCAGGGCAATGCTGACCGGGCTCGCGGAACGCTTCGACTGGACCCCCGTGGAAGAGGCCGGAAACATCATCGGCCTGGTCAAGGGCGGCGCCAACGTCTCGCTCGAGCCGGGTGGCCAGCTGGAACTCTCGGGCGCGCCGCTCGAGACGATCCACGAGACCTGCGACGAGGTGAACGAACACCTGCGCGAGGTGCGTTCCGTCGCCGAGGATATCGGCGCGGGCTTCATCGGGCTCGGGGCGGCGCCCGAATGGACCCATGACGAGATGCCGATGATGCCCAAGGGGCGCTACCGGCTGATGACGGACTACATGGATCGCGTCGGCACCCACGGCAAGCAGATGATGTACCGAACCTGCACGGTGCAGGTGAATCTCGATTTCGGCTCGGAAGCCGACATGGTGCAGAAGCTGCGCGTGGCGCTGGCGCTCCAGCCCGTGGCGACCGCGCTCTTCGCGAACTCGCCCTTCTTCGAGGGCAGGGTCAACGGCTACAAGAGCTGGCGCTCGCGCGTCTGGCGCGATCTCGACGCAGACAGGACGGGCATGCTGCCCTTCGTCTTCGAGGATGGCTTCGGCTTCGAGCGCTGGGCGGAGTACGCGCTCGACGTGCCGATGTATTTCGTCTACCGCGACGGGGTCTATATCGACGCGCTGGGCCAGTCCTTCCGGGATTTCCTCGCGGGCAAGCTCCCGGCGCTGCCGGGCGAGACGCCGACGCTCAGCGACTGGGCCGATCACCTGACCACGATCTTCCCGGAGGCCCGGATCAAGAAATTCCTCGAAATGCGCGGGGCGGACGGCGGCCCGTGGCGGCGGCTCTGCGCGCTGCCGGCGTTGTGGGTTGGGCTGCTCTACGACCAGGGCGCGCTGGATGCCGCCTGGGACCTGGTGAAGGGATGGGATGCCGAGACCCGCGAGGCGCTGCGCGTCGCCGCCTCGGTCGACGGGCTCCAGGCCGAGGCGAACGGCGTGCGCATGCGGGACCTGGCCTGCCGCGTCCTGGAGATCTCCGAGGGCGGGCTGCGCGCGCGGGCACGCCCCGGCGCGGGGGGCATGATCCCCGACGAGACTCATTTCCTCAACGCGCTGAAGGAAAGCGTCGATTCAGGCCGCGTGCCGGCCGACGAGCTGCTGGAACACTACCACGGCGACTGGGACGGTGACATCGGCCGCATCTACAACGAATACAGCTACTGATCGCCCCGCCCGACATGGGGAACCGAGCTGTCGCGGTAGGCGGCGCCGGTATCCGGACCGTCCAGCGGATCGGGGCCGAAGCGGTTCGGCCCCCGGGTGCCGGGCGTCGCCCACCAGACGATCAGGACGATGATGCCGATCAGCGGGATCAGGATCAGCAGATACCACCAGCCCGATCGGTCGGTGTCGTGCAGCCGGCGCACCGCGACGGCGATGTTCGGGATCAGCATGGCCAGTGAGAAAAGCGGCGCGAAGATCGCGGCGCTGTCGGGCGCGGTGCCGAAGATCGCCGTGTCGATGAGCCCCAGGGCGAAATTCGCCAGCACGTTGAAAAGAACGAACCACCAGAATTCCGAGCGCGCGGCGCGGCCGCTGAAGGTGGCGTATTTGGCGAGACAGGTCCGGACGGCGGTCTGAAAATCCATGGGGCGGGACTCCATCTTGGGGTGCGCGATGACGGTTGCGCCTGGCGGGCGATCCGTCAAGCCTGCCCCGGCGCTACTTGCCCGCGCCGATGCGGGGCTCGGCCCCCTTGAGCAGACGGCGGATATTCTCGTGGTGGCGCAGGAAGACCAGCGCGGCCAGCGCCACGCCGAGCGCCACGGCATCGGGCCGCGACAACAGCGCCAGCCAGACCGGCGCCAGCGCCGCCGCTGCCAGCGCCGAGAGCGACGAGATGCGGAACAGGCCGGCCACGACCAGCCAGGTGGCGCAGGCTGCCAGCCCGGCCGGGAAGTGCAGCGCAAGCAGCGTGCCAAGGAAGGTCGCCACGCCCTTCCCGCCGCGAAACCCGAGATAGACCGGGAAGATGTGCCCGAGAAAGGCCGCGAAGCCCGCGACCTGCGCGGCGTCGTCCCCGATCAGGGCGCGCGCGACCAGCACGGCGATCGCACCCTTGCCCGCGTCGAGGAGTAGCGTCAGCGCGGCGGCGGGCTTGTTGCCGGTGCGCAGCACGTTGGTCGCGCCGATATTGCCGGACCCGATCTTGCGCAGGTCGCCCAGCCCGAAGAGCCGCGCGATCACCACGCCGAAGGGCACCGACCCCAGGAGGTAGGCGAGAACGGCGGTGACGGCGAGCAGGCCGGCGGACGTGTCGAGCTCGGGCATCCGTCAGTCCCCGTGCCGGTAGATCTCGGCCCCGCCGACGAAGCTGCGCAAAACCCGGCCCTGGAGCCGTGCGCCGTCGAAGGGGGTGTTCTTGGATTTCGAGCGCAGCTTGAAGCGGTCGAGCACGAAGGGCGCATCCGGATCGAACAGCACGAGGTCCGCCGGCGCCCCGGCTGCCAGCCGTCCGCCGTCGAGCCCCAGCCGTCGGGCCGGGTTCAGCGACAGCGCCCGGAACAGGCGTGGCAGGTCCAGCGCCCCGGCATGGTAGAGCCGCAGCGCCGCCGGCAGCAGGGTTTCCAGCGCCACCGCGCCGCTGGCGGCCTCTTCGAAGGGCAGCCGCTTCGATTCCTCGTCCTGCGGCGTGTGCATGGAGGAGATCACGTCGATCGTTCCGCCGGCCACGGCCTCGACCATCGCGAGCCGATCGTCCTCGGACCGCAGTGGCGGCTTGACCTTGAAGAAGGTGCGGTAGTCGCCGACGTCGAACTCGTTGAGCGTCAGGTGGTGGATCGACACGCCGGCCGTCACGTCGAGCCCTGCCGCCTTGGCGCGTTCCAGCGCGGGAAGGGCCCGGGCGGTGCTGATCTGGTCGGCGTGGTAGCGGGC
This sequence comes from uncultured Maritimibacter sp., assembly GCA_913063035.1. Taxonomy (GTDB): domain Bacteria; phylum Pseudomonadota; class Alphaproteobacteria; order Rhodobacterales; family Rhodobacteraceae; genus CAJXYS01. The sequence goes on from CAJXYS010000023.1 coordinate 20,617, forward strand.
GCCCGTCATCTCGACCAGGGCGAGGTCGCGTTCGAGGCCCATGCGCTCGGCCATCGGCGAGACCGCGGGCAGCCCGCGCAGCGACGCGAACTTGCCGCTGGTGGCCGCCGCACCGGCGGTCAGGCCCGGATCCTGCGGGTGCGCGATCACCAGCGCGCCGAGCGACCTGGCGTAGGTCAGCGCGCGGGAAAACACCTTGGGGTCGGTCACGACATGGTCGCAATCCGTGAAGGCCACGGCACCCGCATCCATAAGGAAGCCGATCTCGACCATCTCGCGGCCCGCCCGCCCCTTGGTCAGCGCCGCCATCGGCTTGAAGCGGACCGGGGTCGCGGCATCGCCGCGGCGAAGCACGAATTCCAGCGTCTCGGGGCTGTCGATCGCGGGCAGGGTGTCGGGGCGGGTCACCATCGTCGTGATCCCGCCCGCCGCCGCGGCCAGCCCCGCGGTGCGGAAGCTTTCCTTGTGGCGTTCGCCGGGCTCGCAGACCTTCACGCCGATATCGACGATGCCCGGCGCCAGGCATTTGCCGGCGCAATCGATCACCTGCGTCCCGCCGGGCGCCTCCGTGCCGCCGACCGCGGCGATGGCCCCGTCCCGGATCAGCAGGTCGCCGGTCCGCTCCGTCCCGGCTTCGGGGTCGATCAGGCGGGCGTTCTTCAGGAGCGTCGTCATGAGGTCTCCATGGCGGTGTTTCCGGCGGCGGCCGCGGCACGGGCGATGCGGCGTTCGGTGTCGGCGCGGTCCGCCTGGTACTTGATCAGGTGCTTGTCGCCGGTGCGGGTCACGACCTGCACCGCGCTGCCCAGGCCCCGGACGCGGGCGATCTCGTCGAGGCGCACGGCGCGGGTCTGGGGGCCGAGCAGGCGAAACTCCGTCAGGTCCCAGCGCGCGGCCATCTCGTCGGAGGCGACGTAGAAGGCCCGCACCGCCACCGCGGCCAGCCCGCCGACAGCGCCGGTCCACAGGAAGGGATTGCCCATGATCCAGAGCACGATCATCCCAAGCGCCATGGCAAAGGCCGCAAGCCAGGCATGGTCACGCCAGTAGGTCGCGCGGTCGGGATGGAAGCTGTGTACCACCTCCTCGCCCGGTTCGAGCGGCGTGGTCGGCGTCATCTCGTGCATCATGGACCCGCGCCCCTTATCCGCCGCCCGCCAGGGCAAGCACCGCGAGAAGCAGCAGAACCAGCGCCAGGCCCGCCAGAACCATGCGGCGGCTGGACGGCCCCGCGCCGGCCGGTTCCGCGGGCGCGTCGCCGCCGGTCTCGGACCCGTCGGGGGTCTGTTTGCGCGCGCTCTCCGCATGGAGGGGCATGTGAACCGCGGCGCCGCGCTCTTCGCGGTAGGTGCCGATCCAGCGCGCCGGGGCCGTCGGCGTCAGGGTCTGGGCCCGGTCGCCGAAGGCCGCGGAACTGAGCACCGCGACATGGCCCGACAGCCCGTCGAGACGCCCCCGGTCGCCCGAAAGCTCCTCTTCGGCAACGCCCTGGCCCTCGACGAGGTAGTCGGAAAACCCCATCCCCTCCAACTCGCGGAGGGCGAACACCTGGACATAGCGCGGGTCGAGCCGCTCGGCCCCCAGGGCATCGGGCAGTTTCCAGCCCTCCGCGCCGGCCTCGTCCTCGGGCGGGAGATAGGCGGCCTTCTCCGCGCCGGATATGTCCAGCGTGAAGACGCGGACGACACCGTATTCCTCGGCGGGTACCGAAATGCGGTCGCTCATGCCGCCCCCTCCGCCGCGGTGGCGCGCTGGTTCCGCGCCAGCAGATCCATCGCCGCCATGCGGACCGCGACGCCCATCTCGACCTGTTCCTGGATGACCGACCGGTTGATGTCGTCGGCCAGCGTGCCGTCGATCTCGACCCCGCGGTTCATCGGGCCGGGATGCATCACGATCGCGTCGTCCTTGGCGAAGGCCAGCTTCTCGGCGTCGAGGCCGTAGCGGTGATAATACTCGCGCTCCGACGGGATGAAGCCGCCGTCCATCCGTTCCTTCTGGAGCCGCAGCATCATCACGACGTCCACGTCGCGCAGCCCTTCGCACATGTCGTCGAAGACCTCGACGCCGAGATCCGCGACGCCCGCGGGCATCAGGGTCGGCGGGCCGACGAGCCGAACCCGGTTCTCCATCTTGCCGAGCAGAAGGATGTTGGACCGCGCGACCCGGCTGTGGGCGATGTCGCCGCAGATCGCGATGGACAGCCGTTGCAGCCGGCCTTTCTCGCGCCGGATGGTCAGCGCGTCGAGCAGCGCCTGGGTGGGATGCTCGTGCCGGCCATCGCCCGCGTTCAGCACCGCGCAGTTGACCTTCTCGGCCAGCAGGTTCACCGCGCCCGAATGGGGATGGCGCACGACCAGAAGGTCGGGATGCATGGCGTTCAGCGTCATCGCGGTGTCGATCAGCGTCTCGCCCTTCTTGATCGAGGAGGCCTGCATCGCCATGGACATCACATCGGCGCCGAGCCTTTTACCGGCAAGCTCGAAGCTGGCCTGGGTGCGGGTCGAAGCCTCGAAGAACATGTTGACCTGCGTCATGCCGGCGAGGGCGTCGCCGTGCTTCTCGGCGCCGCGGTTCAACGCGACATAGGTGTCGGCAAGATCGAGGATGGACAGGATATCGGCTTGCGAGAGCGGTTCGATGCCGAGGAGGTGTCGCGCGCTGAAAGTCATGGCCTCCATCCCTGTCTTCGCCCGACTTATAGGTGGCGCGGAGATACGGAACAAGGGATTTACGCCACGCGCCGGGCGGCCTAGGCTTTCGGCGCGACAGGCGGACGGAAGATGGACCGGGTGCTGGATTTTCACACCGCGAAGGCGATGCTCGAATGGCAGATCGAGCTGGGCGCGACCGAGGCGATCGGCGAGACGCCCGTCGACCGCTATGCGGCCGCCGCGGACCCCGCGCCCGCCGCGCCCGTGCCCGGAAAACCGCCGCAAGCCGCGGTCGCGCCGGCGGCCGCCGCCCCCGCGGCGGACCCGGCGCCGGCCGGCGCGGACGCGGTCGAGGCCGCGCGCAGCGCGGCCGCCGAGGCCCATAGCCTCGAAGGGCTGCGCTATGCCCTGTCCTCGTTTGCCCATTGCGAGCTGAAGAAGGGCGCGCGCAACACCGTCTTCTCCGACGGCAATCCCGAGGCCCGCGTCATGATCGTGGGCGAGGCGCCGGGCCGCGACGAGGACATCGAGGGCAGGCCCTTCGTCGGGCGGGCGGGGAAGCTGCTCGACCGGATGTTCGACGCGATCGGGCTGGCGCGCGCCGGCAGCGGGGCGGCGGCGCTCTACATCACCAACGTGATGCCCTGGCGCCCGCCGCAGAACCGCGATCCCACGCCCGAGGAAATCGCCATGATGCTGCCCTTCGTGGAACGCCATGTCGACCTGGTGGCGCCGGATATCCTGGTCCTGATGGGCAACACCGCCTGCCAGGCGCTGCTTGGCCGCAAGGGTATCACCCGCCTGCGCGGCCACTGGGCAGAGGTTCTGGGCCGGCCGGCGCTGCCGATGTTCCATCCGGCCTACCTGTTGCGCAATCCCGCGGCCAAGCGCGAGGCCTGGCATGACCTGCTGATGATCCGGCACCGCCTGGAAGAGGAAGGCTAATGTCCCGCATCGACGAGTCCCGCGATTTCATCCCGGTCCGCATCGCGGTGCTGACGGTATCCGACACGCGCACCCCCGAGGACGACCGCTCGGGCGACACGCTGGCCGCGCGCATCCGGCGGGCCGGCCACGTCCTGGCCGACCGCAAGATCCTGCGCGACGAGCGCGCCGAGATCGCGGCCCAGCTGCGCGCCTGGTGCGACGATCGCGGCGTGGACGTGGTGCTGAGCACCGGCGGGACGGGGCTGACCGGCCGCGACGTGACGGTGGAGGCGCATCGCGACGTCTACGAGAAAGAGATCGAGGCCTTCGGCACCGTCTTCACCATCGTGTCGATGAAGAAGATCGGGACCTCGGCGATCCAGTCGCGCGCCTGTGGCGGGGTGGCGAACGGCACCTATCTCTTCGCCCTGCCGGGCAGCACCGGGGCCTGCAAGGACGCCTGGGACGAGATCCTCGAGCCGCAGCTCGATTACCGGCACATGCCCTGCAACTTCGTGGAGATCCTGCCGCGGCTCGACGAGCACAAGCGCCGGAAATGACCGGCGACGGCTTCGTGCCGCTGGGGGATCTGTCGGGCGCGGGCGACGGCTGCGCAGCCCTGGTGCTGGCACGGGACCGGGACGGCCGGGTCCTGATGCAGCTGCGCGACGATCTGCCGGGACTCGCCGGCGCGGGGCAGTGGGCGCTTTTCGGCGGCGAGGTCGAGCCGGGCGAGAGCCTCGCCGGGGCCGCCGCGCGCGAATTCGCCGAGGAAACCGGGATCGCCGTGGACCCGGCCGACCTCGCGCCGCGGTTCCGCCTGTTGGGCATGCCGCCGCGGCGTTACATGCTCCATGTCTTCGCGCTCGTGCGCCCCGTGGCGCCCGAGGACCTGCGCCTGGGCGAAGGTGCGGGCTTCGCGTTTCTCACGGCGGCACAGGCCGGGCGCTACGAGCTTGTACCCCAGATCCGCCGGGTGCTGATCGCGGCCGGTCTCGCGACGGAAAATCCCCGCACGGACGTGTGACAGTCATGCAGTGGACCCGCGCCGCCGGGCTGCTATCCTGTCGACCCGGGGCGCCGCGGGCGTGCCGTTACCGGAGTGTCCTTCACCATGCGCTTCCTGAGACGCAGCCTCGTCGGCCTGTTCCTCGCGGGTCTCACGCTCGGGCTCCTGGCCCTGGCCGGGCAGGGGGTGATGACCGCCCTGCAGGAGCGCTGGTCCGAGGCGCCGCCCGAGCGCCCGGCCCGCGAGCGGGTCTTCGCGGTCAACGTGATCCCGGTCGTCGGCACGGATATCCGGCCCGTCATGACGGCCTTCGGCGAGATCCGCTCGCGTCGGACGCTGGACCTGCGCGCAGCGGTGGGCGGCCCCGTGGTGGAACTGGCCGCCGATTTCGAGGAAGGCGGCAGCGTCGCGGCCGGGCAGCTCCTGCTGCGGATCGACCCGGCCGACGCGCAATCCGCGCTGGACGTGGCGCGCACCGATCTCTCCGAGGCCGAGGCCGAGCTGCGCGACGCCGTGCGCGCGCTGGCGCTCGCCCGTGACGAGTTGCGCGCCGCCGCGGACCAGGCGCGGTTGCGCGACCAGGCGCTCGCGCGCCAGCGGGACCTGCTCGGCCGCGGTGTCGGGACCGAGGCCGCCGTGGAAACCGCGGAACTCGCCGCCTCCGCCGCAGAGCAGGCCGTGCTGGCCAAGCGCCAGGCCATCGCCCAGGCCGAGGCGCGCGTCGACCAGGCGCGCAACGCCGTGGCCCGGCGCGAGATCGGCCAGGCCGAGGCGGAACGGCGGCTTGCCGATACCGAGCTCCGGGCAGAATTCGCCGGCACGCTGAGCGACGTCGCCGTGGTCGAGGGCGGGCTTGTGGCCGCGAACGAGCGCGTGGCGCGTCTGATCGACCCCCGTGCGCTCGAGGTGTCTTTCCGGGTCTCGACCTCTCAATATGCGCGGCTGCTGGACGACACCGGACGGCTGCGCCCGGTGCCGGTCCGCGTCAAGCTGGACAATTTCGGCATCGATCTCGTGGCGCATGGCCGGGTATCCCGCGCCGGGGCCGCGGTCGGAGAGGGGCAGACGGGCCGGCTGATCTTCGCCACGCTCGACGGCAAGACCGCGATCGGCTTCCGCCCCGGCGATTTCGTCGCCGTCGAGATCGAAGAGCCGGAACTGCCGAACGTGGCGGTGCTGCCCGCCACGGCGGTGGACGCGGCCGGCACGGTTCTCGTTCTGGGCGAGGATGACCGGCTGGTCGAACGGCGCGTCGAGATCCTGCGCAAGCAGCGCAACGACGTGATCGTGCGGGCGCCGGATCTCCACGGCGCGGAGGTCGTGGCCGAACGGACGCCGCTCATCGGTGCCGGTATCCGCGTCCGTCCGGTGCGCGCGGGCGACCGCGCCGACATGGCCGAGCCGCCCGATATGCTGGAACTGACGCCGGAACGCCGGGCGCGGCTCCTGTCCTTCGTGGAGGGCAACGGCGCGATGCCGGAGGACGTCAAAAACCGGCTGCGCGCCCAGCTGCAGGAGACCCGCGTGCCCGCGCGCGTCGTCGAGCGGCTCGAAGCCCGGATCGGGGGCTGACCGATGGCCGAGCGCCGCGCCCCGAAAGCCGCCGTCGGGCTGCTCTCCTATTTCGCCAGGCACCGGACGGCGGCGAACCTGTTGCTGGTGGTGCTGATCGCGCTGGGCCTGGCGGCATTCCCGCGGATGCGGGCGCAGTTCTTTCCGGACGTGATCATCGACAACGTCTCGGTCTCGGTCGCCTGGCAGGGCGCCGGGGCCGAGGACGTGGATGCCGCCATCGTGCAGGTGCTCGAACCCGCGCTTCTCGCCGTGGAAGGCGTCGAGTCGAGCGCGGCGACCTCGCGCGAGGGGCGCGCCGCGATAGAGCTGGATTTCGAACCGGGCTGGGACATGGCCCGCGCCGCCGACGACGTGCAGGTGGCCGTGGACGCCGTGACGGACCTGCCCGAGGAGGCCGAGGAGCCCGTGGTGCGCCGCGGCGCGTGGCGCGACCGGGTGACAGACGTCGTGATCACCGGCCCGGTTTCGGTCGAGCAGCTGGGCCGTTTCGCCGACGAGTTCGTCACCCGGCTTTTCGCGGCCGGGGTCACGCGGACGACGATCCGGGGGCTCGAGGCCCCGGAAACCGTGGTGGAGGTGCCTGAAGCCGCGCTGATCGAGCATGACGTGAGCCTGTCGCAGATCGCGCAGGCCATCGGCGCCGAGGCGGACACCGACCCGGCCGGCGACGTGGCCGGCGGCGCGGCGCGGGTCCGCACGGGCGTGGCCAAGCGTGATTACGACGAGATCGCCGGCATCGTGATCCGGTCCGACCCGGACGGATCGACGCTCACCGTGGGCGATCTCGGCACCGTCCGGGTGGAGGGCATCGACCGCGCGCGCGCCTATTTCGCCGGCCCGGACCCCGCGATCTCGCTCAGGGTCGACCGGTCCGACAAGGGCGACGCCATCGCGATCCAGCGCCAGGTCGAGGAGGTGGCCGCCGAGATGGGGGCGACCCTGCCCGAGGGCGTGAAGATCGAGCTGATCCGCACCCGCGCCGAGGCGATCACCGGCCGGCTCGACATCCTGTTCGACAACGGGATGCTGGGGCTGACGCTGGTGGTCCTGCTGTTGTTCCTGTTTCTCAACGCGCGCACCGCGTTCTGGGTGGCGGCGGGCATTCCCGTCGCCATGCTGGCCGCGGTGGCGCTGATGTATGCCTTCGGGCTGACGCTCAACATGATCTCGCTCTTCGCGCTGCTCATCACGCTCGGCATCGTGGTCGACGATGCCATCGTCGTGGGCGAGCATGCCGACTTCCGCGCGCGCCAGCTGGGCGAGCCCCCGGTCGTGGCGGCCGAGAACGCCGCCAACCGCATGGCCGCGCCGGTCTTCTCGGCGACGCTGACGACGGTGATCGCCTTCTTCGCGCTGGTTGCCATCGGCGGGCGCTTCGGCGACCTGATCTCCGACATTCCCTTCACGGTGATCGTGGTGCTGATCGCATCGCTGATCGAGTGTTTCCTGATCCTGCCGAACCACATGGCGCATGCGCTGCGCCACACGGCCGCGCGGCACTGGTACGACGCGCCCTCGCGCGTGGTGAATGCCGGCTTCACCTGGGTCCGGCGGACGATCTTCCGCCGGCTCATCCGGCTGGTGATCTGGGCCCGCTACCCGGCGCTTGCGCTGACCGTTTTCCTGTTTTCGACGCAGGCGGTGCTGTTCATCCGCGGCGATGTGCAGTGGCGGTTCTTCAACGCGCCGGAACTCGGCTCGGTCACGGGGAATTTCGCCATGGTCACCGGCGCCGGCCGCGACGACACGATGGAGATGATGCGCGAGCTGCAGCGCGCGACCGAGGCGCTGGGGGCACGCTACGCGGAAGAATACGGCCGTAACCCGATCGACTATGCCCTGGCCGAAATCGGGGGCAACACCGGGCGCGGCCTCTCGGGGGCCGACACCAAGGAGCCCGACCAGCTGGGCGGGATCGCCATCGAGCTGATCGACGCGGACCTGCGGCCCTATTCCTCGTTCGAGTTCGTCGCCGCCTTGCAGGACGAGGTGCAGCGCCACCCGCTGCTCGAGACGCTCAGCTTCCGGGGCTGGCGCGGCGGGCCGGGCGGCGACTCGCTGTCGGTGCAGTTCTACGGGGCCGACAGCGAGACGCTCAAGGCCGCCGCCGAATCGCTGAAGACGGCGGTCATGGACTACCCCGAGGTATCGGCCGTCGAGGACAGCCTGGCCTATGACAAGGAAGAACTGGTGCTGGAGCTGACCCCGCAGGGCGAGGCGCTGGGGTTCACCATCGACGGGCTCGGCCGCGTACTCCGCGACCGGCTGAACGGGGTGGAGGCCGCCAGCTATCCGGCCGGACCGCGCTCGGCCACGATCCGGGTGGAGCTGCCCGAGGACGAATTGACCGCCGATTTCCTCGACCGCACCGTGATGCGGACCACCGCCGGCGGCTACGTGCCCCTGGCCGATATCGTCACCGTCACCTCGCGCACGGGCTTTTCCACCATCCGGCGCGAAAACGGCCTGCGCGTCGTCAGCGTCACCGGTGACATCGCCGAGGACGATCCGGCCCGCGCCACCGAGATCCAGGACACCCTGCGCGAGACGATCCTGCCCGAGATCGAGACGGCGCAGGGCGTCGCCTGGACGATGACCGGTCTCGCCGAGCAGGAGCGCGACTTCCTGTCGGATGCGCGCACGGGCTTCATCCTGTGCCTCATGGGGATCTACCTGACGCTGGCCTGGATCTTCGCCAGCTGGACGCGGCCCGCCGTCGTGATGGCGATCATTCCCTTCGGGCTCGTGGGGGCGATCTGGGGGCATTACGTCTGGGGCGTGCCGCTGTCCATGTTCACGGTCGTCGGGCTGATCGGCATGACGGGGATCATCATCAACGACAGCATCGTCCTGGTCTCGACCATCGACGAATACGCGCAGGATCGGGGGCTGATTCCGGCGATCGTCGACGGTGCCGCCGACCGGTTGCGGCCGGTCCTGCTGACGACCGCGACGACGGTGCTGGGGCTGGCGCCGCTGCTTTACGAGAGTTCTCAGCAGGCGCAGTTCCTGAAGCCGACCGTCATCACGCTGGTCTACGGGCTCGGCTTCGGCATGTTCCTCGTGCTGATCGTGGTGCCGGCGCTGCTTGCGGTGCAGATGGATATCGGCCGCCAGGTCGCCGGGTTGCGCCGGGTCGTGTCGGGGCGGGCCGGGGCGCCGGGCGCGGCCGTGGGCGTTGCGGCGCTGGGCGCGGCGGGTCTCTTTGCCGCGACGCTCGGCCATGTGGCCGTGACGGGCGCGCTGCCGGCCGCGCTGGCCGGGCTGCCGGTGCCGGACGGTATGACCGGTGCGTTCCTTCTCTTCGCGGGCGGGCTGGCGGTGCTGACGCTGCTGGTCTACCTCGTGGCGGCGCTGGCACTCTCCGTCGCGCCGCGCCGCCGGGGCTGACCGGCTCAGCCGCCGTCGCAGCCCCGGATGTCGACGGCCTTTTCGCTGCCGAGCAGGGTGATGCGCAGGGCCGACCGATCCAGCATCAGCGCGCCGCCATAGTCGATGATCTCGGCCGTCGCGGTGAGCGCTCCGTCCTCGCGGCGGACGTCGGCCTCGCCGATCCAGACATCCGGGTCCGGCAGTTCGAACACGACCGCCGGGGTCCCGGCGCCGAGCGACGGGACCGCCATCCGCGCGGTCAGTTCCATTCCGTCGCCCGCCGGGGCAAGGCGGCAGGTGACCCTGCCCACCCCGGCCGCGGCGGCGGTTTCCGGCTCGGTGGCCAGCGCCGCCGTGATGCGCGGATCGGGCGCCCCTCCGGCCGGAAGAACGGCCCGCACCGAGAAATCGACCGGCATGCAGATATCCTCGCACACCCCGATCTCCATCCGGGCGCTGATCGTGATCGGATCCGCCCCTGCATGCGGGGTGATCCGCAGCGGCAACACCACTTCGTCGCTGTAGCCGATCGACCGCATCCCGCTGACCACGAAAATCTCTGGGCGCGGCCAGTGGGGATCCACCCGGTCAAGGTTCTCGGACCCGTCCCAGTCGAAGCGCGGCGGGATCCCGGCATCCCCCGGGGCGCGCCAGTAGGTCTTCCAGCCGGGGGCCAGCTGCAGACTCAGCGCGGCCATATGCGTGCCGTCGGCCTGGCGCCACCCGGGCAGGAGCCGCGCCTCGACGGCGTCCCGGGGCGTGACGATATCGGCCGCGCCGGCGCCGGGCAGACCGATCAGCGCAGCGGCCAGAACGGCTGCGAAAGGTGGTGAAAAAAACGTCATGCGCGTCAACATAGGCATGTTGGCGCGCCGGCAAAATCACTTTTCCGTCCGTGGCCGGCCAAAGCCGGTGCGCCGGCCCTTGAACCCGGTCCCGGCAAGGCACATTGTCGATCCATGACCGATACCGCCGTCGCCGAGTCCCTCAGCGGGAAACTCCTCATCGCCATGCCGGGGATGTCCGACCCCCGTTTCGAGAAGAGCGTGGTCTATCTTTGCGCCCATTCCGCGGACGGCGCGATGGGGCTGATCGTGAACAAGCCGACGCCGGACCTGCGGTTTTCCGACCTGCTCGAACAGCTCGAGATCGCGCCGTCGGACGATACCTCGGCGATCCGGGTGCATTTCGGCGGGCCGGTCGAGCATGGCCGCGGCTTCGTGCTGCATTCCTCGGATTACCGCTCGAACGAGTCGACGCTGCAGGTGGACGAGGATTTCGGCATGACGGCGACGCTCGACATCCTCGAGGATATCGCGCGCGGCGCCGGCCCCGGCGCGTGCCTGCTGGCGCTGGGCTACGCCGGCTGGGGGCCCGGACAGCTTGAACAGGAACTGCAGGCCAATGGCTGGCTGACCTGCGCGGCAGCCCCCGATCTCGTCTTCAGCGCCGACGATGCCGGCAAGTGGACCGCCGCGCTGGAAAGCATGGGGATCAGCCCGAGTTTCCTGTCCGCCGACGGCGGATCGGCCTGAGATCAGCCGCCCTGCGGCCGCGGCGCCGCGGCGCGTCTGAGCCGGTCGTTGATGGCCCGTCCAAGGCCGGTGTCCGGCACGGGCGAGACACAGGCGCGCGCCTTGCCGGACACCCGGCCCAGCCTGTCGATTTCCCGCAGCGCGGCGAAGAGCGCGGCCGCGGCCTCGACCAGGTCGCCATTGGGCGACAGGTTCAGATCCGCCGCGCGTGCGGCCGGGCCGAAGCCCAGCCAGACTTCGTCGGCCGCGGGCGCGGCGCAGTCCAGGCGCAGCGCCACCTCCGGCGCGTAATGCGACGCCAGTTGTCCCGGGGCCTCGGGCGCGGTGCCGGGCGTCTCGGCGGCGGCGAGCGGGCGGCCGAGCGCGGCCTCGATCGCCTCGGCCGGCAATCCGCCCGGGCGCAGCAGGCGCGCGCCGTCCGCACCCGTCGCCACGATGGTCGACTCCAGCCCGACCGTGCAGGCGCCCCCGTCGACGACCGCGGCGATCTTGCCGTCCAGCCCGTCCAGAACATGGGTCGCCGTCGTCGGGCTGACCCGTCCCGACGGATTGGCCGAGGGGGCGGCGACGGGGCCGCCGAAGGCGTTCAGCAGCGCCGCCGCGACCGGGTTCCCGGGCACCCGGATCGCGACGGTGGGCAGGCCGGCCGTGACCAGCTCGGACAGGCCCGCGCCGGCCCGCACCGGCAGCACCAGGCTGAGCGGTCCGGGCCAGAAGGCGTCGGCGAGCCGGTCCGCGTCCGTGTCGAAAACCGCGATCTCGCGCGCGGCTGCCGCATCGGCCACATGCACGATCAGCGGGTTGAAGGCCGGCCGGCCCTTGGCCGCGAAGATGCCTGCGACGGCGGTGGCGTTCCGCGCATCGGCGCCGAGCCCGTAGACGGTCTCGGTCGGGAAGGCCACGAGGCGGCCCGCCGCCAGCAGGTCCGCGGCACGGGCAAGCCCGTCTGCGTCGGGCCTCAGCTTTTCGGTCGTCTCGAGGTTCATGGTGACGTGGCGTCCGGGCGCTGTCGGAAAACTTGTCGTGGCGGTGACCGGCATAGCTTGTTATTCCACGCATTGCCAAGACGGGAGGGTTGGATGCCGTATCATGCACCTGTACCGGACTACCGGTTCATTCTCGAGCACGTGGTCGGTTTCGACCGCCTCCGCGCGACCGAACGTTTCGCCGAGAGTACCGCGGACGTGACGGATGCCATCCTCGAAGAGGCCGCGCGGCTCGCCAACGAGGTGCTCGCGCCGCTGCAGCGCGCGGGCGATCAGCATCCCGCCGTGCTCGAGAACGGCGTGGTGCGCACGACGCCCGGCTTTGCCGAGGCCTATCGCGCCATCGCCGCCGGCGGCTGGGTCGGGATGTCGGCCGGGCCGGCGCATGGCGGCATGGACCTGCCGCAGAGCCTGACGACCGCCGTGAACGAGATGATGTCGGGCGCCTGCCTCGCGATCCAGATCGCGCCGCTGATGACCCAGGGGCAGATCGAGGCGCTGGAGCACCATGCCAGCGACGAGATCAAGGCGCTCTACCTGCCAAAGCTGATCACCGGCGAATGGTGCGGAACGATGAACCTGACCGAACCGCAGGCCGGATCGGACGTGGGGGCGCTGCGCACCAGGGCCGAACCCAAGGGCGACGGCACCTACGCGATCACCGGGCAGAAGATCTACATCTCCTGGGGCGACAACGATTTCACGGAAAACGTCTGCCACCTGGTGCTGGCGCGGCTGCCGGACGGGCCGCCGGGCACCAAGGGGATCAGCCTCTTCATGGTGCCGAAACGCATTCCCGACGCCGACGGCACGCCCGGGCCGGCCAACAGCCTGCGGGTCGTCTCGCTCGAGCACAAGATGGGGCTGCACGGCTCGCCCACCGCCGTCATGGAATATGACGGCGCGACCGGCTGGCTGGTCGGCGCGCCGCACAAGGGCATGGCGGCGATGTTCACCATGATGAACAACGCGCGCCTGGGCGTCGGCGTGCAGGGCATCGGCGTGGCGGAGGCCGCCTGCCAGCACGCGCTGGCCTACGCGCGCGACCGGCGTCAGGGCCCGTCACCGCTTGAAGATGGCACCGGCACGATCCTCGATCATGCGGATGTGCGCCGGATGCTGGCCGAGATGAAAGCGCAGACCTTCGCCGCCCGCGCCATCGCCTTCGACAACGCGGTGGCCATCGACATGGCGCATGCCACGGGCGACGCCGCCTGGCAGGCCCGCGCGGCCTTCCTGACGCCGATTTCCAAGGCCTATGGGACCGAGACCGGGATCGATGTCGCCTCCACCGGGGTGCAGGTGCATGGCGGCATGGGCTATATCGAGGAGACCGGCGCGGCGCAGTATCTGCGCGACGTGCGGGTGACGGCGATCTACGAGGGCACCAACGGCATCCAGGCGATGGACCTCGTCGGACGCAAGCTGTCGGACGGGGGCGCGGCGGCCTTTGCGCTCCTGGCCGAGATCGGCCAGACCGCCGCCCGCGCCGAGCAAGAGTTGCCGGATCTCGCGGCGTTCCTCGCCTCGGCCGAGGCGACCCTGACGGCGACGACGAGCTGGCTCCTGGAACAGGGAGAGATCAACGACCGTTTCGCCGGGGCCGTGCCCTATCTGCGGGCCTTCGCACTGGTGCTGGGCGGGCATTACCACCTGCGCGCCGCCCTGGCCGAGGGCGGGCAGGGGCCGCGCACCGCGCTGGCGCGGCTCTTCATCCGGCGGATGCTGCCGGCCCATGACGCGCTCTGCGCCGCGGTGCGCGAGGGGGCCGCCGGTCTTTACGCGCTCTCGGACGAGGATCTTGTCGCGTGATGGACGGGGGACAGGCCCCGCTCGGCTACCCGCACCCGGTGCCGCCGGCCGAGGCCGAGGCGATCGAGGTCGCGGACGGCATCCTCTGGCTGCGTCTGCCGCTGCCGATGCGGCTCGATCACGTCAATGTCTACGCCCTGCGCGAGGCCGATGGCTGGACCGTGATAGACACGGGTTTCGCCACCCGGCGCGCCCGGGCGATCTGGGCGAAGATCCTCGAGGGCCCGCTCGAGGGGCGCCCGGTGAAACGGGTCGTCATGACCCATCACCACCCCGATCATGTCGGGCTGGTCGGCTGGTTCCAGCGCGACCACGGGGCGGATCTGCTGTCCACCCGCACGGCCTGGCTTTTCGCGCGGATGCTCACGCTCGACGTGCAGGACCGCCCCGCGCCGGAAACCCTGGCGCATTGGCGCGCCGGCGGCATGGATCCGGCGCTCTATGAAAAACGGGCGGCGGAGCGGCCGTTCAACTTCGCCGACGTGGTGGCGCCGATGCCGCTGGGGTTCACGCGGATCGCGCAGGGCGACGTCGTGACGATGGGCGACCGGGACTGGGAGGTGCATACCGGCAACGGCCATGCGCCCGAACACGCGACCTTCTGGTGCCGCGACGCGGCGCTCGTGATCGCCGGCGACCAGATCCTGCCGTCGATCTCGCCCAACCTGGGCGTCTACGCGACCGAGCCCGAGGCCGACCCGGTGGCGGACTGGCTCGAGTCCTGCACACGTCTCGCGCGGCTGGCGCGCGAGGGTCATCTCGTCCTGCCGGGCCACAAGCTGCCCTTCACCGGGCTGCCGACGCGCATGGGACAACTGATCGACAATCATCATGGTGCGCTGGAGCGGCTGCGCCATGCGCTCGCCGCGCCCCGGACGGCCGCGGAGTGTTTCCCACCGCTTTTCAAGCGCGAGATCGGCGAGGGCGAGTACGGGCTCGCGCTGGTCGAGGCCATCGGCCATCTCAATCACCTTCACCGCCAGGGCGAGGTCACGCGCAGGCGTCGCGCGGATGGCGCCTGGCTTTGGCAACGCGCTGGCGTGGAGTGACGCAGGGCGCACGGAAACGGGTGACAGCCCCGCGGGAATATTCTATCTCCGGAAACGACAGACATTGCTTCAGACGAGGACGACGATGGCGGAGCACAAGCACGGCGAGATGGACGTCACCGAACACGAGAAGACCTTCGAGGGGTTCATTCGCTGGACGATCTATGTCGCGGCCTTTTCCATCGCGGTGCTGATCTTCCTGGCGATCTTCAACAGCTGACGGGTCCGGCCCGCGCAGGAGCAGCCGATGCGCCGCATCCCGACCGCTCTTCTTGCCCTGGGGCTTATGCTGGCGGGTTGCGCGGAAAAGGTCTGGGCACCGCAGGACGCGGTCGACCGTGCGCGCTACAGCCATGATGCGCCGGCCTCGATCACGCTGATCACGGTGATCAACAACCGGTCCGACGAAGGCGGTCACGCCGCGCTGCTGATCAATGGCTCGGAACGGGTGATCTTCGATCCCGCCGGCACCTGGTGGCACCGCACCGTGCCCGAGCGCAACGACGTGCTCTACGGGATCACGCCGACCATGCTGGACTTCTACCTGGACTACCACGCGCGCGAGACATGGCGCGTCGTTCTGCAGGAAAAGCAGGTCCCGCGCGAGGTCGCGGACATGGCGATCCGCCGGGTGGAAGCCTATGGCGCGGTGCCAAAGACCCAGTGCAGCGTGGCCACGACCCGTATCCTGCGCGACATCCCCGGCTTCGAGGGCGTCGCGCGGAATTTCTGGCCCCACAGGGCACGCCAGGATTTCGCGCAGATCGCGGGCGTCGCGGAAAGCGTGATCCGCGATGACGACGACGCCAGGAACGGGGATCTCCTCGCGGCGCAGCAGACGGCGATGGCCAAGCAAACCCCCTGAGCCGCGCAAGGACGACAGGCAAAAAGAAACCCCCGCGGCGTCAGCCCCGGGGGTGGTGCGTGCGGCGGATCGCCCCGCCGGTTCGCTTGCCGTCAGGCGGCGATCAGAGAAGGCCTTCGCGCTGAGCCTTCTTGCGGGCCAGTTTCCGCGCGCGGCGGATGGCCTCGGCCTGTTCGCGGGCGCGCTTCTCGGACGGTTTCTCGTAATGCTGCCGCAGCTTCATTTCCCGAAACACGCCTTCGCGCTGAAGCTTCTTCTTCAGGGCGCGCAGCGCCTGGTCGACATTGTTGTCGCGAACCGATACCTGCATGTGGTGTCACCACCTTTCCGTGTTAGAGTTGCTCAAATCGCAGGAGGTGGTCCTATAGCAAACGCCCGCTAGCTTGTCCACACGTGACACGCAACAGGAGGCAGACAGCATGACCGATCCGCACGCCGACCCCGATGGGCTCGCCGGCATCCGTGACAGGCTGCTCGACGCGGCCCTGCCGCATGTGCCGTTCGATGGCTGGACCCAGGCCACGTTCGATGCCGCGGTCACCGATTCGGACGTCGACCCGGCGCTCGCCCGCGCCGCCTTTCCGCGCGGGGCGGTCGACATGGCGCTGGCGTTCCACTATCGGGGTGACGCGCTGATGGTCCAGCGGATCGCAGAGGCCGACCTGGCCCAGATGCGCTTTCGCGACCGGGTCGCGGCGGCGATCCGGTTCCGGCTCGAGGCGATGGAGATGGACAAGGAGGCCGTGCGCCGCGGCGCGACCCTCTTCGCGCTGCCGAACCATGCCGCCGACGGCGCCGGTGCGATCTGGCACACCGCCGACGCGATCTGGACGGCGCTTGGCGACACCGCGCGTGACTACAACTGGTACACCAAGCGCGCGACGCTCTCGGCGATCTATTCCTCCACCGTGCTCTACTGGCTCGGCGACGATTCGCCGGGCCATCAGGCGACGTGGGAGTTTCTCGACCGCCGGATCGACAACGTCATGTCCTTCGAGGGCGTCAAGGGCAAGGTGATGAAGTCGCCGCTGGGCCGCGTTCTGGAAAAAGGACCGCTCCGCCTGCTTGACCGCGTCCGCGCGCCGGACCAAACCTTCCGCGAGAACGCGCCGGGATGGACCCGCCGCTAGAACCGCGAAGGAGAGGTCATTGGCTGTCGGGAAAGAAATCTTCACCTGGTACGAGGGCAAATGGCACAAGGGCAACGCGCCGATCATCGGCGCCGCGGACCACGTGGCATGGCTCGGTAGCCAGGTGTTCGACGGCGCCCGGCAGTTCGAGGGGGTGCGCCCGGACCTCGACCTGCACAGCCAGCGTATCATCCGGTCGGCCGAGGCCATGGGCATGGTGCCCCCGGTCGATGCCGGGACCGTGCACGGCCTGATGGAAGAGGGCTGCGCCCATTTCGCGCCGGATGCCGCGCTTTATCTCCGCCCGATGATGTGGGCGCGCGAGGGCACGCCCGGCATCATCGATATCGACCCCGGGTCGACCGGTTTCGCCGTTTGCCTCGAGACCCTGCCGATGCCGGAGCCGGGGGATTTCAGCCTGACCGTCTCTCCCTATTGCCGGCCCCGTCCCGACATGGCGCTGACCGAGGCCAAGGCGGGCTCGCTCTATGCCAATAACGGGCGGATCATGGCCGAGGCCCGGAAGCGCGGCTTTCACAACGCGCTCTCGCTCGACATCGACGGCCACGTCGCCGAGACCGCCTCGACCAATGTCTTCATGGTCCGCGACGGCGAGGTGCTGACCCCGGTGCCGAACGGCACCTTCCTGAACGGGCTGACACGGCAGCGGGTGATCGCGCTGCTGCGCGCCGCGGGCCACACCGTCACCGAGGCCAGCCTGACCGTCGCGGATTTCCGCGCCGCCGACGAGATCTTCGTCACCGGCAATATCGCCAAGGTGATGCCGGTCGCGCGCTTCGACGACCGCACCCTGCCGCAGCATTTCGGCCTGCAGCTGCGCGAGATGTACTGGGACTGGGCCCATTCCAGGTAAGGAGATCCGCATGACCCTGCCCGAGACGATGCGCGCCGTGGAAATCTCCGAACCGGGCGGCCCCGAGGTGCTGCGCCCGGTGACCCGCCCCGTGCCGGTACCCGGCCCTGGACAGATCCTGATCCGTAACGCCTATGCCGGGGTGAACCGCCCCGACGCGCTGCAGCGCGCGGGCGCCTACGCGCCGCCGCCAACGGCGTCGGACCTGCCCGGTCTCGAAGCGGCCGGGACCGTCGCCGCGGTCGGACCGAATGTCAGCCGCTGGGCGGTCGGCGACGCGGTGACGGCACTCCTGCCGGGGGGTGGCTATGCCGAGTATGCGGTCACCCACCAGGACCACGCGCTGCCCGTTCCCGCGGGCCTGCCTTTGGACCGCGCCGCGGCGCTCTGCGAGACCTACTACACCGTCTGGAGCAACGTGTTCATGCGCGGCCGGCTTACCGGCGGCGAGGTGTTCCTCGTCCATGGCGGATCGTCGGGCATCGGCACCACGGCCATCCAGCTGGCCCGTCATTTCGGCGCCCGCGTGCTGACGACCGCCGGGTCCGACGAGAAATGCGCGCTCTGCCGCGATCTCGGCGCCCAGCGCGCGATCAACTACCGCGAGACGGACTTCGTCGCCGCCGTGAAGGACGCCACCGACGGGCGGGGCGCCGACCTGATCCTCGACATGGTGGGCGGCGACTATATCCCGCGCAACGTCAAGGCGCTGGCCGACGACGGCCGGCTGGTGCAGATCGCCTTCCTGTCCGGCCCCAAGGTCGACCTGAATTTCGCCCAGGTCATGGCGCGGCGGCTGACGATCACCGGATCGACGCTCAGGCCGCAATCGGATCTCGCCAAGGCGCGAATCGCCGACCAGCTTCGGACCCGTGTCTGGCCTCTCCTCGAGACCGGCGCCGTCGGGCCGGTGATGGACTCGGAATTTCCGCTGGAGAAGGCCGCCGCCGCCCATGCCCGGATGGAAGGCTCCACCCACATGGGCAAGATCGTCCTGAAGATCGCCTAGCGGACCGGCGGCATCCGGGCCGCGCGCGCCCGGCAATCGCGCACCACGTCCGCGCCGCAGGGGCGCGGCGCGAGATCCTTCGTCAGGCATATCCGCGCTTCCTGGATGTGGCCGTTCTTGCAGGTGATGGTCACCATGTCCGCCGTCCAGCCGGGATTCGCCGCGAGAAAGGCGCGCTCCACGTCTGCGGGCGCGAGCCGCGCCGGGCGGTCCGGCTGGCGGAGCGCCGCGGGCCGGCGCACGCGCGCCCAGGCCCGGCGCGCCGCGTCGAAATAGGCCCCGGCGGCGAGACCCGAACAGCGCCCGTGCTTTTCCCACTGGTAGCGGACCAGCCCGGCCGAGCCCATGATCGGCACCATCGCGCGGATCTCCGACCGGGACGGGGCGCGCGCGTCGCTGTCGCACCAGGCCGGCCAGCCGGTCTCGTGCTGCGGCCAGAGCCCGTGCAGGACAAAGCCGTGACCGCGGCGCGGATCGCATTGCGCGGCGCCGCGCGCGTCGCCCTCCAGCGCGCACCAGCTCGGGCTCCAGGACAGGGCCATCACGTAGTAGTCGAAATCGCCGGGGCGGTCCGACCCGGCCCGGGCCATCCCCGCCATCAG
Organism: uncultured Maritimibacter sp.; assembly: GCA_913063035.1. Classification (GTDB taxonomy): domain Bacteria; phylum Pseudomonadota; class Alphaproteobacteria; order Rhodobacterales; family Rhodobacteraceae; genus CAJXYS01. The sequence goes on from CAJXYS010000023.1 coordinate 40,016, forward strand.
CAGCAGCGCCAGGATAACGCGCATCATTTCCCCCTTTGCATCCGGGTCGGTGGCGATTATATACGTCGCGACTTCCCCGTCATCGAGGAAACCGCGCCCGGTCCGGGCGCAGCCGACTTTCCGGCACGGGTGACGCATATCTGAAAGAGGGTTCCGAACATGGCCTATCCGATCATGGCGAAAGCCACCGCCGTCTGGCTCGTGGACAACACCACGCTCAGCTTCAAGCAGATCGCCGATTTCTGCGGCCTGCACGAGCTCGAGGTGCAGGGCATCGCGGATGGCGAGGTCGCGGCCGGGATAAAGGGCTTCGATCCCATCGCCAACAACCAGCTCGATCCCGAAGAGATCGAGCGGGGCGAAAAGGATCGCGCCTACAAGCTCAAGCTCAAGCACAACCCCGCCGCCGCCGGCGAGGAAAAGCGCCGCGGTCCGCGCTACACCCCGCTTTCCAAGCGCCAGGACCGGCCCGCCGCGATCCTGTGGCTGGTGAAGTTTCACCCCGAACTGACCGACAGCCAGATTTCCAAGCTGGTCGGCACCACCAAGCCCACGATCCAGTCGATCCGCGAGCGCACGCACTGGAACATCCAGAACATCCAGCCCATCGACCCGGTGGCGCTGGGCCTCTGCAAACAGACCGAGCTGGACGAGGCCGTGCGCAAAGCCGCGGCCAAGAAAGCCAAGGACGGCGAGCTGATGTCCGACGAGGAACGCCGCCGCCTGGTCTCGACCGAGCAGTCGCTCGAAATGGAGGCCGAACCGAAGATGCCGTCGAGCATCTCCGGGCTCGAGACCTTCACCCTCGGCGGGTCGGACGAGTCGGACGGCAGCGACAAGGAAGAGACCCCGGTCGATGCCGACAGCCTCTTCAACCTGCCCGACTCCGACACGGACGCGGAAGACGACGAGGACGACACCGCCGGGCGCTGAGCGTCGCGCCGGCTCCAAGTGGGCGAAATATCCCCGCCGGAGGCACCCGAGCGCCCCGCAGGGGCGCGAGAGAGAAGGCGTGGCGCGCGGACCCGCGCGCCGCATGTCAGTGGGCCGAGGCCACGACCGCGTCGAGGATCGACCGGCCGCCATCCACGCGCAGGATTTCCCCGGTAATGAAGCCCGCGCTGTCGGAGGCGAGGAATTGCGCGGCATCCGCGACCTCGCCCGGCGGCGCGATGCGCCCGAGCGGCGTCGCGGTGGTGATGGCGTCGCGCAGGTCGCTGTCGTCGCGCAGCGCCTGGCGCAGGCTCGCGCTCATCACGCTGCCGAAGGCGATGGCGTTCACCCGGATGCGGTGGGGCGCCAGCGCCACGGCCAGGGAGCGCGTCAACTGATCGAGCGCGGCGCAGCTGACCGAGTAGGCCAGCAGGTCGGGCCGGGTCCGCTGCCCCGCCACCGATGACAGGTTGACGATGGCGCCGACCGTGCCTTCCTCCTCGCCGGATTCCTCGGCCTGGGCGATCATCCGCTTGGCCACAAGCTGGCTGAGCCGCAGATTGGCCAGAAGGTTCTGTTGCAGAAGCGTGTCGACGGAGTCGTCGTCGCGGTCGAGCGGGTCGGAGAACATGACCTGGCGCGACCCGTTGACCAGGATGTCCACGCGGTCGAAGGCGTCGATCGTGGCCGACAGAAGGTTGGCCTGGGTCAGCTTCTCGCGCAGGTCGCCGGCGAAGGCGCGCGCGGTGGAGGCGTCGGCGTCGCTCTTGCCGATCTCGTCCTTCAGCCGCGCCTCGTCCATGTCGGCGAACATGACGTTGGCGCCGGCATCGACGAAGCGCCGCGCGATGGCAAGCCCGACGCCATTGGCGGCGCCGGTCACGATGGCGGTCTTGCCGGCTACGGAAAAGGTCATGTCGGGCGCGCTCCTCGCTTGCTCGGGGGCGCCGGCCGGGCGGCGCGGAAGATCTTGTAGGCGGGGGTCTCCGCGACGGTTTCGACCTCGCGGAAGGCGGCCTCCAAGGTCCGTTCATAGGGCAGTTGGCGGTTTGCCACCATCCAGAACTGTCCGCCGGGCTTCAGGATCGCGGCGGCGGTGCGGATGAAGGCCTGGCCGAGCGACGCGTCGGCGGCGCGGCCGGTGTGGAAGGGCGGGTTCGAGATCACCGCGTCATAGACGGCGCCCGGCCGCCAGCTTGTCGCGTCCTCCCATAGGAAATGGGCGCGCGGGTCGGTGATGTTGGCCCGCGCGGATTCGAGCGCGGCGTGTTCGGCCTCGACCAGGTCCAGCTGGGTCACGGCCTCAAGGGCAAGCAGGCGATGCGAGAGATACCCCCAGCCGGCGCCCAGGTCGGCAACCCGCCCCTTCAGCGCGTCGGGCAGATGGTCGGCCAGCAGGACCGAGCCCGGATCCGCGCCGTCGGACGAGAAAATCCCCGGCCGCGTCACGAAACCGCCCGCGCCGGGGCGCGCGGCCGCCGCCTTCGCCCAGCCCGCCACCGTCTCGGGCAGGGTTTCGGGACGGCGCAGCGTGAAAAGCTTGCCATGTGCCTTGGAAATCACGTCCTCGACGTCGAGTGCCCGCTTGCAGGCTTTCAGCAGCGCCTCGGCGCCTTCGGTCTTCTGGGCATCGACGGCGACCAGCCCGCCCGGTTGGGTCTCGGCAAGGGCCTCGGCGATCAGGCCGAGCGTTTCTTCCTTGCTGCGGGTCGCCGCGACGAGCACGGCGGCGTAGGGCCCTTCGGGGGCGACGCTGCAGTCGAGCCCCTGCGCGGCGAGGCTCCGGTAATGCGGGCAGAAGCCTTGCACGATGTGCAGGCGCTCGGCCGGGAAAGCGGACAGATCGTGGTCGGGGCGGGCCCGGAACAGGCCGATCCGTCCCTGTGCCGGCAGCGGAAGGGCGCCGGTCTCGACGGCGAGGGTGAGGCGCGATGCGGCCATGGGGCTGGGGGCGGACGGGGCCGCCTATTCCTTTTCCATGGTGCATTGCAGCGGGTGCTGGTTCCGCCGTGCGAAATCCATGACCTGGGCGACCTTGGTCTCGGCCACCTCGTAGGAGAAGACGCCGACCACGGCGACGCCCTTTTTGTGGACGGTGAGCATGATCTCGACGGCCTGGGAGTGCGACAGCCCGAAGAACCGCTCGAGAACGTGAACGACGAATTCCATCGGCGTATAGTCATCGTTCAACAGCAGAACCTTGTAGAGAGGGGGGCGCTGCGTCTTGGGCTTGGCCTTGGTGATGACCGCCGCGTCGCTTTCGCCGTCCTCTTTCTTGTCCGCCATCATGATCGGGAAGTCACGCACGGAGTCGTCTCCCACTTTCCGGGTCCGAATCTCGACCCCACTATATATTCCTGCGGAAATCCGTGAAAAGAGGGCGCGGGTGGAAAAGCCGGGGGCCGCATGCATGCACTGACCACGATCGGGTTCGATGCCGACGACACGCTCTGGCAGAACGAGCGGTTTTTCCGGATCACGCAAGAGCGCTTCAAGGCGCTTCTGGCCGAGTATGCCGGGCCGGATCATCTCGACGAGCGTCTTCTCGCGGCGGAGCGGCGTAACCTGGGTCATTACGGGTTCGGCATCAAGGGGTTCACGCTCTCGATGATCGAGACCGCGATCGAGGTGACCGAGGATCGCGTGCCGGCCGCCGTCATCCGCGAGATCATGGAGGCCGGGCGCGAGATGCTCCGTCATCCGATCGAGCTTTTGCCCCGGGCCGCCGAGGCCGTCGCCGCCCTCGCGCCGCATTACCGCCTGGTGCTCATCACCAAGGGGGACCTGCTCGACCAGGAGCGCAAGCTGGCGCAATCGGGGCTGGGCGACATGTTCGACGCGGTCGAAATCGTCAGCGACAAGACCCCCGAGACCTACATGCGCGCCTTCAGCGTCCATGGCGGGGGACCGGCGCACGCGATGATGGTCGGCAATTCCCTGAGATCGGATATCGTTCCCGCGATCCGGGCCGGGGCCTGGGGGGTCTTCGTGCCGCACGACCTGACCTGGGAGGTGGAGCACGACACCGCGCCCGAGTCCGAGCCGCGGTTTCGCCAACTGGGCGACCTGGGCGAACTGCCTGACCTTGTTCGGGAAATACGGCGGGCCGCGGACTCGATCTAGCGGGTGGCGGCGATGCGGCCGCGATATGTTGGGTGCCCGAACTCTGTCGTGAAACCCCTTGAAATTAAATGCTTTACCTGTGGGGAAGCTGTGATATTCTCCCTATAAATGAAACGTCCACCGTGGCCAAACGCGGGGACAGGGGCAGTGTCGAGCAGGTGCCTTGAAAAAACTGACTGATCTCATCGCCCGGGCCGTGGCGGTTCTGACCGTGTATGTGCTGGTGGCGGGCGCAGCCTCTGCGGCGCCCTACGCCGCAATGGTGATCGATGCCCGCAGCGGCGAGGTTCTCCATTCCCGCAACGCCGACACGCGTCTTCACCCGGCGTCCCTGACCAAGATGATGACGCTCTACGTCGTCTTCGAGGCGGTGGAAAACGGCGAGATCACGCTGGACACGCCGGTCAAGATTTCCCGCAGGGCCGCGGCCGAGCCGCCGTCGAAACTGGGCCTGCGCGCCGGATCGACGATCAGGCTGCGCTACCTGATCCGGGCCTCCGCGGTGAAATCCGCCAATGACGCGGCGACCGCGCTGGCCGAGGCGATCGAGGGGTCAGAGGCCGCTTTCGCCCGCCGCATGAACCGCACGGCCAAGGCGCTTGGCATGGCGCGGACGACCTTCAAGAACGCCCATGGCCTGACGGAATCGGGGCACCTGTCGACCGCGCGGGACATGACCCAGCTGGGCCGCGCGCTCTTTTTCCACTACCCGGAATACTACAACCTGTTCTCGCGCCAATCGACCCATGCGGGCATTCGCGAGGTGCGCAACACCAACCGCCGCCTGCTGAGCGCCTATCGCGGTGCCGACGGGATCAAGACGGGCTACACCAGCGCGGCCGGGTTCAACCTCGTGGCCTCGGCCCGGCGCGGCAACGAGCGGGTGATCGCCACCGTCTTCGGCGGCCGGTCCTCGACCTGGCGCAACCAGCGCGTGGCGGAACTGCTCGACATGGGCTTCAAGCGCTCGCCGACACGCGTCGCGCTGCGCGAGCCCGCCCGTCCCGACTATGCCGGCGGCGGCGCCGGGTCTTTCGCGCTCGCCGTAACCCGCAGCCTGCGGCCCCGGTCGCGGCCCCTGGCCGCACCTGCGCCGGAGATCCTGATCGCCATGCAGGAAGATATCGAGACCGCGGTCGCCGAGGTGGCGGCACTCAAGGCCGCGCCGGACCCGCGGGCGCGCCCCGACGACATCGTCCCCCAAGGGGGCACCGAAGTCGTCGCCATGGCCGCGACCGCCGCGACGCCCGCGCCGCGCCCGAAGCCGGCCGTGCAGGCCGTCGCCACGGCCGCCGGCGCCGCGAAACTCGAGGTTGTCGCCCGGTCTTCGACATCGGGTGAGCGGCTCTGGGCGATCAATCTCGGGCAGCAGCCGTCGCGTTACCACGCCGAGAAACTGTTGCTGAAAACGGCGCTGCAGGAACTCGACACGCTGGACGAGGCCCTGCGCAAGGTCGTGCGCCGTCCGACCGGGTTCGAGGCCAATTTCGTCGGGCTCACCCGCGCTGAGGCGGAAACCGCCTGTGCCCGTCTCTCCGCCCGCCGGCTCGGCTGCGAGATTTCCGGCCCCTGAGCGCTTGTGCGCGGGGGCAGGGCAGGGCAGGAATAGGCGCCGACAAAGGAGCCGCCATGACCCGTTTCGTGATCCCCCCGCCCGCCACGCCGTCCGTCGCCGTCGCCGACACGCCCGACCGCTTTCCGGTGCGTCGAATCTTCTGCGTGGGGCGCAACTACGCCGCGCATGTGCGCGAGATGGGCAATGACGAGCGCGAGCCGCCCTTCTTCTTCACCAAGCCGGCGGACAGCGTGGTCGATGACGGCGCCATCCTCGATTACCCGCCCGAGACGCAGAACCTGCACCACGAGGCCGAGCTCGTCGTCGCGATCGGCACCGGCGGGCGCGAGATCGCCGAGGCCGACGCGCTGTCCCATGTCTGGGGCTACGCCGCCGGCAATGATCTGACGCGGCGCGACCTGCAGGCGGCGGCGAAAAAGGCCGGCCGGCCGTGGGACTGGGCCAAGGGCTTCGACCGTTCGGCGGTGTGCGGTCCGCTTCGCCCGGTCGCCGCGACGGGGCATCCCGCATCCGGCAGGATCCTCTGCCGGGTGAACGGCGAAACCCGCCAGGAAGGCGATCTGGCCGAGATGATCTGGAGCGTGCCCGAGATCATCGCGTCTCTCGCGCGGTCGATCGAGTTGCAGCCGGGCGACCTGGTCTTTACCGGAACGCCCGCGGGCGTCGGCCCGCTGGAGCGCGGCGATACCTGCGAGGTGGAGATTGCCGGGGTCGGCGGCGTCTCGGTCAAGATCGCCTGAGCGCCTGCCGCTCCCCCTCGGCGCGGGCGTAGGGCGAGGTGAACCGCCCCAGGTATCGCCGCATTGCCCCGAGGCTTTGCCAGTGCTTGAGAAAGCTCGGCCCCATCTCGTCCAGCGCGGCCGGCCCGTCCGGGGTGGGCAGGGCCAGGTCGGGGCGGTCGGGATAGGTTTCTGCCAGGAAGGCGGCATAGGGGGCGCGGTAGCGTTCCGGCAATCGGCGTTTGCGGTCACGCCACGGTTTCACGGTTCCGATGAAATGCAGGATCTTCGGCGCGACGAGATCGGCGAAGAAGCGCGAGGACCAGGTATACTGCCAGTTCCAGACCGGGCTGAGTTCCGCCCAGCTGCCGTGCAGCACGATATTCAGAAGCGACTGGTCGTGCCGGGGCAGTGCTTCGGGATGCATGGCGAAGGTCTCGAGGCAGCGGTCAAGCACGCTCTCGGCCCGGAACCGGGGGATGTCGATCAGCAGGACGCCCGAGTTGAAATAGGGTGCGCGCCCGAGCCCCATTTTCCGGAATTCCGGCACTTGCCGATCCGGCGTCCGCCACTGGAGGTTGTCACGCACCGCCCCGACGGGATGGGGGCCGAGGTCCATTTGCAGGAGCTGGTCGAGCCCGCCGGACGTAACGAACACGTCGCTGTCCAGATAGAGCATCCGGTCGTAGTCCCGCGCCAGCAGATCCGGCAGAACGAGCCGGAGATAGGCCGCGCCGCCGTGCCGCCCGGGATTGGGACCATCGTCGAAGGGGTTGCCGTCGGCGAAGCGCAGCAGCCG